>CAJTGB010000003.1 GCA_910575835.1 Lachnospiraceae bacterium
AGCAAACAGCGCAATCTCTACCCAGTCATCTGCATTTGCGAGTGTGGCAAACAAAACAATCACAAGAATATCCTTTAGCAAATGCCGGACTTTCTTTTTTTGACGCACATCTTCAATATATTCCATCCAATTTAATAATTCTTCCATAAACAACGCCCCTTTTCTTTTATTTTACCAGAAAAGAGGCATGTTCACAATTTATTTACACATGCGTTTGTCGTGTAAAAACTCTCTTGACCTTAGTATTATACTAAGGTTTAGAATATCCATACTGATATATACATCTATAACCAAAAAATATTATCTACAGCCAGGAGGATTTATCTATGAAGCTGGAAGGCAGATCACTTATACATGACTTTTTCCGTTTTATCATACCGTCGCTGATCGCGCAGTGGGTCTATGCCCTCTATACTATGATCGACGGTATGTTTGTGGCGCGGGGAGTATCAGAGCTTGCACTGTCCGGCGTCAATATCGCTATGCCCTTTGTGACCCTGTTATTTTCCGTTGCTCTGATATTTGCCGTCGGCTCCTCTACCGTTATCGCCATTCTTCTGGGACGCAGGGAGGACACACAGGCGAAGGAAGTATTTACCCAGAATATCCTGACAGTAATCCTTGTGTCAGCCGTGATCACCGCCGCTGTACTGTGGAAATCCAAAGAGATCGCCCTGTTCCTCGGCGCAACCGAACTCACGATAGAGTATGTCCGAACATATATTACCACCATCGCCTGCTTCTCCGTCTTTTTCATCTGCTCCTATTCACTGGAGATATTGATCAAGACCGACGGCTACCCCATGACGGCGACCGTTATCGTCACGGCCGGAGCTGTGTTAAACTGCATCCTCGACTATCTGTTCGTGATCGTATTTCACAAGGGCGTCTGGGGCGCGGCATTCGCGACAGGGCTCTCGCAGTTGATCGTGATGCTTCTGTATCTGACACATTTCTGCAGCAGCAGGACACATATGAAACCGGTCCGCTTCACCTTGTCCCTGGCCCTTGCCTGGCGGACGGTGAAGATCGGTCTATCCTCCGGGATCACGGAATTCTCTGCGGGAATCGTGATCTTCCTGTTCAACCGTGCGATCCTGACATACCTCAATGAAGAATATATCGTCTGCTACACCATCGTCTCCTATGTCAGCACCATCGTTGTGATGTCCATGGCGGGCATCGCCCAGGGGATACAGCCGTTGGTCAGCTATTATTACGGCAAAGGAATGCCCGGTAAATATCATCGGCTGTTAAAATACGCCCTGATCTTCGGCGCTGTCTTCTCCGCGGCTGCCTTTCTGGTATCCCGGGCCGCTGCAGTCCCTTTAGTCAGCCTTTTTATCTCGCCTGACCTGGCAGATCTGCGTAACGCCTCTGTAAGAGTCTTTTACACATTTTCTTACTCTTTTCTGCTCTGCGGATTAAACGTTATTATCGGAGGATATTTTACGGCGATCGAATATCCCAGATCCGCTATGGCAATCTCCCTTGGCCGGGGCTTCCTCTTCGTTGCCCTGAGCCTTCGTATCCTTACGGCTCTCTATGGCGGAGACGGGATATGGTGGGCCGCCGCGGCGGCAGAGGGACTCTGCCTGCTGCTTACAGGTGTATTGTTCCTGTATTATAAGCGAAAATAGGCTTGACTGAACCTTGCCCTCACTCTATAATTAAGGTAGAAATCAGCTTGCATAACTGCCATAACAGTTGCGTGTTATGGCAGTTTTTTGAAAGGAGTAATCTGTTATGAATTATGATGTTATCATAGTAGGCGCAGGCCCCGGAGGAATCTTCTCCGCCTACGAATTGATCAAGAAAAACGAACACCTCAAGATCGCCGTCTTCGAAGCCGGCGTTCCGCTTAAGGACAGGCATTGTCCCATCGACGGCAAGAAAGTGAAGTCCTGCATCAAATGCAAGACCTGCGCAATTATGAACGGTTTCGGCGGCGCCGGCGCATTTTCAGACGGGAAATACAACATCACCAACGATTTCGGCGGTACTCTCTATGAGTATATCGGCAAGGAACAAGCGTTGGATCTGATGCGCTATGTGGATGACATCAACACCAGCCACGGCGGCGAACAGACGAAGATGTATTCTACCGCCGGGACCCAGTTTAAGAAGGTCTGCCTGCAGAATAAGCTGAAGCTTCTGGACGCTTCTGTGCGCCATCTCGGAACGGATATCAACTATATCGTTCTTCAGCAGTTATATGATGAGCTGAAGGATAAGGCAGACTTTCATTTTAACACTGCGATAGACAGTCTGGAAACCATAGACGGAGGTTACCGCGTCCACTACAAAGAGCACACCGCCGACTGCCGGAAATGCATCATCTCTGTCGGGAGAAGCGGAAGCAAATGGATGGAGAAGATCTGTCATGAGCTTGATATCCCAACCAAATCCAACCGTGTGGATATCGGCGTGCGTGTGGAACTTCCCGCCGTCATCTTCTCCCATCTGACCGACGAGCTGTACGAGAGCAAGATCGTCTACCGCACGGAGAAATTCGAAGATAATGTCCGTACCTTCTGTATGAATCCTTACGGTATCGTGGTAAATGAGAACACGAACGGCATTGTCACCGTCAACGGCCACAGCTACGAGGATACCGAGCATCAGACTGATAACACGAACTTTGCACTGTTGGTTGCCAAGCATTTCTCCGAACCGTTCAAGGACAGCAACGGTTATGGTGAGAGCATCGCAAGGCTGTCTAATATGCTCGGCGGCGGCGTGATCGTCCAACGGTTCGGCGATCTGGTAAGGGGCCGGCGAAGCACCGCCAACCGAATCCAGGAAGGGCTGGTAACGCCTACTCTTGCCGCCACCCCCGGCGATCTAAGCCTTGTACTGCCGAAGAGAATCCTGGACGGTATTATGGAGATGATCTATGCTTTGGATAAGATCGCTCCGGGAACCGCTAATGACGATACCCTTCTCTACGGCGTGGAGGTCAAATTCTATAACATGGAAGTGGAGATCGACGAGAATCTGGAGAGCAGGTACAAGGGACTCTACATTATCGGAGACGGAAGCGGGGTTACACATTCCCTTTCCCATGCTTCAGCCAGCGGAGTGTATGTTGCGCGGCATATTGCCGAATCTATCTGACGCTGCCGCATACAAATGCTGCATGGTACATTGCTTAATCTATCTGACACTGCCGCATCTAAATGCTGCATGGCATATTGTTGAATACAAAAATAACTGTCAAAGCCCTTCATGGCCTGACAGTTATTTTTAATATATCCTGAAATACCCGTTCATCGCTGCATTTCCCAGATACCGGTATTAAGAACATCATCTTCCTTCGAAACGGGTTCTCTTCACATAGATGATCCCGGTTCCTGCAGCCAACAGCAGCATCACATACAGCAATACAGCGCTGCCGTCGCCTGTCTTCGGACTCTTGGTGCGGGTTTCCTTCCGCCCGCTGTCCGCCTCGGTCTTCTGGGAATCATTCCTGTCTGATTGAGCCTGTATCGCTGCGTCTGAGTTATCCGCATTCTCCTCCGGCTCTTCATCGCTCCATCCAATAGATATCGGAGACAATCCATGCACAACGAAGGAGATTCCGCCGTCCTCTTTCGTTATCTCCAGATCTTCTGTCGTTCCTGCAGCATATCCGTTGATATCCTCCGCGAACAAATGCTGTCCGTAGAACTGGAAGCCTTCCTTACCTGTTCCCTTAGGATAAGGCATGGTGATCTTGATGCCGCTCTTAGGGAAATTCTCTGCCGCGGCAGTCTCCCATTCACCCTTATCGTTCCTGACCTTAAGCGCGATCTCGTGAACCTGGACGTCCGACGCCGAGAGCTTGTGCTTCTGAGTCAGCTTGCCTCTTACCACGTCTTCAATCTTAGACGCGTCAACGAATTCCAGTTCATCACCGTTCTGTACATAGACTGCCCTTATGCTCTCTTCTACAACCTGATATTCGCCCTGGTCAGCCGGATCCATACTCTCTACGCCCAGCTTCGGCTTCCCAGAATTCTCCGATACGTCCGATGTATCTTGCTTGTCTGAACCGCTTGTTTTCTTTTTCTTCTTAACCTTCTGCTTCTTCTTGGAATCGTCAGTTTTCTTTTGCTGGTCTTTCTTATCTGCAGTATCCGACCCCGCCGGATTATCCGGCTGTCCGGCTGCATCCTGAGCCCCTGAATTATCCGGCTGTCCGGCTGCGCCCTGATTCCCGGAATTGCCTGTCTGACCGGAAACTCCCGGATTCCCTGAATTATCCGGCTGTCCGGCTGCTTCCGGCTGGTTGGATGCTCCTGAATCGGCCGGCGCCTCGTAGTTCTTATCCGCCAGCTTCAAGATACCCTCACCAAACAAACCGTTCATGACATTATCATACTTATAGTTTATACCAGCGGAAAAATTGTACTGCGTATCCCAGCTTCCCTCCGAAGGAGCCGCCAAAAATAACAGGTCAGGAGCGCCGGCCGTGCCCTCGTCACAGTTGGTCACATCTACCATATAATTTGCTCCGTCAATAGATACAATATTCCACATATGAAAACCTGATCCGGTTCCGCCCGCCATTCCGCCCGATACAGTATAGCACTTCGCATTATCGAATTCTGACAGATCGCAGAGATATTGAAATGCCTTGGAATACCCCTCGCAGACAACATTGGTGTTCGGATCGCCGTCAAATACAGAGATCAACTGCCACGGCTCATTAGAAAGCTGGAAATTCGGCCCAACGGCAGCCTCATCATAAACCACCATATCGCAGATCGTATTCTTATAGGCAAGCAGCTTCTCATAATCAGACTTATCCGCATGAGCATTCACAATGTCCTGTGCCTTAGCCGGGATCGATCTTGCCTTCTCTATGCGCCCGGAATCGACCGTATAATACCAGGATTCGCCGCTGCCGGCCTGATCGCCCGTCCGGTACTCCTTAGAAACCAGCATCCGAATGATCACATCCTTTGTACGGCCGTCCTTGGTATAATTATAATTCAATCTGATCGCACCCTCGACACCCGGGTTCGCGTCTTTGGCAGACTTATCATACCAGTACAGGTCATACGGGCAATCCATCAGAAGATAGTCATTGATCGTCTCAAGACTGTTATTGAGCTCCTGAGCGTCCGTCATGGTTTGAATGATAGAAGAGATATCATATTCCGCTGCCGGTCTTCTTCCGTCTGCCGTCTTACGAATCTCTTCCTTCAGATATCTATATACATCCAGGCTTACACCTGTCAATTTGCTGGAACCAAAATCTCCAGACAAGCACTGGTCTTCGCTCTTCGTGTCCGTTCCTTCCGCAGATACCGGCAATACCTTGAGATTCAATCCGCCGATGATCATTCCGGTCGTCAGAATATATGCAAACGCCTGCCTGAATCTGCTTTTCAGATTTGCCATGCTTTCTATCATCTCCCTTTTTTACAAAATATTCCCTTATAATAATAACATGTTTACGCGCTAAGTCAAGTTTACATGCATAAAATATATTCCATTTTACTTCCCTATCCAATCCAAAACACCAGCATTCATACGTTTGTTAATAGAGAAAAAGAGAACCGACCTCCCCCAGTCGATTCTCTCTGCCTATTCTATATTCCTATAAAATAATCGTCAAAGGCCAGCGCAGCCACAACTCCTGTCCCGCCCAGATACACTAAACCGGATAATATACCCCTGTATTTCCATCTATCTGTTCTGTACTGAGATTTCGTTATGCCTGCCTTCGTCTCAAACTGTCTGGCAGTATAGCGGCCTGCTCCATAAGCAGCCGCCGCTGCGCCAAGGATCATACACACACTAATGCACACGATCATACATGTTTTTAATTCTTTGTGTATATATCCGGCCTTCGTCTCTCTCTTATCATAATAAAAAATAATACCGCAAATCATGCATACGATAACACTTAATATCAACCATCCGGGCATACAGCTTCACCCCTCTTACTTCACCTTCACATCCATAAGCTGCTTCGGCAATTCTATCTTCACACCCTCGTATGCTGCCCGGGCCTTGGCACGCTTCACCTTCAAAGCCTCCGGCGTTGTCTCGGCTTCCATACGTGTCATCTCATGCTTCTGCAGCGCTGCTCTGCTGCTCTGTACAGCCTCATCGACCATTGCCTTTTTCACTTTGCCGGCCTGGCTCTCTGCAAAGGCGCTCTCTGCACCGTCTGCCGGTCTGGCTTCTTTTATGCTGTCTGCCGGCCGGTCTTCTTTTGTGCCGTCTGTCTCGGAATCGGCTTCAGCTTTGTCCTTCTCTTCTGCTTCCTCAGCCGGATCTTCGATTCCAAGTTCCGCTTCTTTCGCTTCCTTAAGTTCCTTCTCTGCCTCTGCCTTCTCTGCTTCTGTCGGAAGCTTGGCATACTTGCCGCTCTCTACGAATTCCTTCGTAACCTCTTCCAGAGCTTGATTCTTCATATGTTCCTGCCAGATCAGTTCCAGCTTCTTCCCCTCGGGTATGTTCGGATTATTCTTAATATTATTCACCGTACTCAGAGAAGCCGCCGCATGATTCGTCCTGACACGCTGAACCTCTTCCTTCGTCTTGCATCTCTTAAGCTCGTTCTCATAATTCTTCTGTTCGGCCTCAATGGACTTCACCTTCTGGTACAGCTGCGGATCGTTCTTCTGCAAATACTCCATCTCTTCAATCGTTAATTTCTTACCGTTTGCCAGCTTCGACCGGATCTGTGAAGAAAGCTTCGCTGAACCATCTGCCTGAGCCTGCCTGATCTCTTCCGCCTGCCGGCTTATCAGGTCCAGCTTCATCTTCCCGTCTGCAGTAAAATCGCTGCTATCCTTCCTCTTCTGCCACTTCATCTGCATCTCCATGTTCCTTGTATATGAATTCAATGACTGGATCATGTTAAAATTCACAAAGATACACCTCCCTTAATCATATACCTGCAAAATCTACTCACCATATAAGAATACCTAAAAACATTATGAATCCATTGTCTTATATTCTATATCGGCAATCCGGCAGAAAATATAATCATTTTCGATGTATCAATATTTCATCTGAAATACCCGTGCGCTCACCGCTTCCGGCAGTTCGACCGTAAGCTCTCCCGCTTCCTTATTCCATCTCCACTTACAGTCCCCCGTCTTCGGATACCCGCATGTCACCTCCACATCCTTCCCCTTAAGATGCTTCACCGGGATCGACGTCACGGCAAACTGGCTGTTCCGTCTCCATACGGCCAGATAATCCTTCCCCGGCGTGCGAAGCCCTAGACTCACCCAGGGGTCCTTATATGCCGAGATCCCAAGAGGCCAGTACGGCAGCGATACCTTGATATCTCCCCGGATCGATTTGTAGAATTCAAGCGCCTCTTTCACACAATCCATCCGCTCTTCACTAAGTTCTGCAAGATGGCCGCTTTGATGGATGCGCAGAAGGATCGCATTTACCATATTATAGATAACCTCTTCCCTGTTCCCTTCGGTCAGCGGATAAGACCAGATCGCCGACTGCTCCGGCGTCAGCGCAGACGGTGAGTTGGCCGCGATCGTCGCATACCGCACATAATCCTCCTGGTCGCTGGTGGACTGGATGCTGTAGCGGGATAACATGGCGTAGTCCATCCGAAGGCCCCCGGACGAACAGTTCTCGATGATCAGATCAGGGTATTTCGCAAATATTCCGTCAAGCCATGCAAGATAAGCCCGGTTATGTAACAGAAGCCCGTCGCCGAAGCTGTCCGCGTTAAGCTCCGTCCCGATTCCCGGCTCAATATTGTAATCCATCTTAATATAGCCTACGCCGTACTCATTGACCAGACGGTCTATGACCTCCGTTGCATGCTCCCGTACTTCCGGGTTCCGGTAATCAAGCTGATAACGGCTTCTGTCGTAGACCTTCTTCCCATGCCGGATAAAATACCAGTCATCCGGCACCCTGTCAGCCTTGGGGCACTTGATTCCCATGACTTCAAGCTCCAGCCATACTCCCGGAATCATTCCCTTGCTTCGGATATAATCCATCACTTCCTTAAGACCGCCCGGAAACCGCTTCTCAGAAGGAAGCCACTCACCGACTCCGTCCCACCAGTAGCCGTCCGAATACCAGCCGCAGTCTACACAGTAATACTCGCACCCGGCTTCCGCCGCCTTATCGATCAGCGGGATCTCCTTTTCTGTAGTCGGATCGCCGAAGAGACAGTTCATATAGTCGTTGAAGATAACCTTCAAGTTTTCATTATCATCATTGACACGGCGGATCGCCCGGCGGTACTTCGTCAGTTCTCCCATAGCCTCGTCAAATCCTCCCGCACAGCTTCCCACACTCACCGGAACCGTAACGAAGGTCTCTCCCGGTTTCAGGTTCTTCCACCAGTGATTGTGATGTTCCGTCGGGCCGCTTAATTTCAGGTACACATGCCCGTCCTGATCGCTGATCTCCCAGTACCAGGAACCGTTATGCTCAATCTGCCAGAACAGCGCCGAATTCGTCTCCAGATTCTCAATATATCCCATAGGGAGATATTCTTTCGCAGACCAGTTGCCGGTATTGCCGATCTCGATCGCTTTTGAAGAACGGTACATTCCATATGGCTGGGACATAGACAGGCCCAATTCCTTGAGCAGATATGAATTCCAGTGCAGCTCCTTCTGCCATGCATTGTGGGGGATATAGAGCTTAAGCTTCTCATCAAAATCCTTAAGTCCCTCTTTCTCTATCCCATTTAAGGCAAAGGAAGATACATATTCCAACCCCTGAGCCTCATCACCTGTATTCGTCACTTCTGTCCAGGAACGGACTGCCGCGATCCCGTCATAGAACTGCACGTGGCTCACTGCCAGGATCTCTGTCTCCCGATCTTCTGTTAAGACTTCGATCTTGCGCCCCTTCTCATTCCTGTAATCCCTGAAATCCTTATACTTCATACGGTATCCGGGCGCCGTCTGGATGTATTTCGATCCATGCCGCTCTCCTACCCGGTCCTGCCCGGATATCAAGATCTCCACCGGATAGAAGGACTGCGTCCCCGTATCCGATGTAAGATCCGCCTCATCAAAAGGAAGCGCCGAGAAATGCAGCAGCTTGATCTCATTTTGATCCGTGAGCTCCCACACCATGTTAAGTCCATTCTCACATATCTCTATCCGTCTCATTTTATTTCTCTCCTTTCATATATCTACCCCTTAACGGAACCGCTCATCAAACCTGCCAGGAAGTATCTCTGCAGGAACAGGAATATCAGCGTCACCGGGATCACCGCGATCACGGAACCTGCCATCAGACCGCCCCAGTCGATCGTATTAGCGCCCTTAAACAGCATGATCGCCGGCGTCAGTGTACGGTACTGGTCTGTAGAGATGAATATATATCCGAACATGAATTCATTCCACGCATTGATAAATGCATACAACCCTGTCGATACCAGGCTTGGAATAGACAGCGGCAAGATAATCTGCAGGATCGTCTGCGTCTTGCTGCAGCCGTCGATCTCCGCGGCCTCTTCAAGCGCGAGGGGAACCGTATCGAAGAAGCTGCTCATCATAAAGGTACACAGCGGAATAACGAAGGTCGTATACGCCAGGATCAACGACATATAGGATTCCAGTACATGCAGTCTCTGCATGATCAGATACAGCGGAACTAAAAGCAGCACTCCGGGAATCATCTGCGACAGCATCATGGCAAGGTTCGAAACCTTCACAAGCTTCATCTTAAAATACCTGCTCAGCGCATATCCTGCCAATATGGCGACGATCATTGACAGCACACATGCCACCACAGACACCAGCAGACTGTTCTTGATATAATTCAGAAATCCTACGTCAAACAACACTCTCTTGAAATTCGCAAGCGTCGGCTCCGCAATCATGAAAGAAGGCGTCGCCGTACGGATCTCGGTCTTAGGCTTCAATGCAGAGATCACCATCCATACAAACGGGAAGATACAGTATAAGGAAAATACTGTCAACAACACATAAGTAACCACCTGGGCAATACTGCGGTTTCTTTTATTCAACATCTCGCTCTCTCCTTTCCTACGCCATATCTTCGCTGAGCTGCGATCTCTTGCGGTAATAGAAGATAAACAGTATCACCATAACCGTAAACATCATGGTAGACAGTGCAGACGCCGCTCCTACGTCGAATTTGCGCATAGAATAGCGGTAGATCATGACCGGAAGCGTCTCGGTCGCATAATTGGGGCCGCCCTCTGTCATAACCCAGATAAAGTCGAAGTTCACTGCCGTCCAGATCACGTGTATGAATAAGATGACCAGCGATACCGACCGAAGCTGCGGCAGGGTGACGCTGAAGAACCTTCTGAACATCCCCGCCCCGTCAATAGACGCCGCTTCCGCCAGATCTCCCGGAATCGACTGCATCGCTGACAGGAAGGAGATCGTATAGTACGGGAAGCTCCTCCAGATATTGACAAATATCACCGTCGCAAGGGCATACTTCGAATCTCCCAGGAAATTAATAGACTCGTTGATCAGCCCCATATTCTTCAGCAGATAATTCACGATACCGAATTCCGGGTTCAGCATCCAGTCCCAGGTCATACCTGCCACGATGATCGGCACCAACCAAGGAATAAAGATACAGGTTCGGAATATTGCCCGTCCCTTAAACTTCTGGTTCAGCAGTACGGCAGTGACCATTCCCATCAGATATTCTCCTGCGACAGAGAATATTGTCCAGAGGAATGTATTCCTGACTGCCTGCGCAAAATGCTCGTCCTCTATAAATGTTTCAAAGTTCTCAATTCCTGCAAAACCGCTCATGGATTTGTTGATCAGGTGTACATGGCTGAATGCGTCATGGACGACCTTCCCCAATGGAAATGCAATCAATAATGCCAGGAAAATCAGCGCCGGCAGCAGCATCACAAATGCGGTGCGCATTTTTCTCTGGTCTCGTGTCATTTTGGATGACGTTTTCATATCTTCCCTCCAATTCTCTCAGTTATGGAAAAAGGGGCTGCTGCAATCCTTCTGCAGCAGCCCCTTCTTGCCGGATTTAACTGATCCTGTCTATTCGCTCAGCTCTCCTGTATCCTCCAAAGAGCTGTTTACCGCATCACACAGCCATTTTGCTGTCTCTTCAGGAGATTCTCCTTCCTGAAGGACCTTCGCCATAGCGTCCTGCATTGCCTGTGTCACACCGCCCAAGGTTACCGGCGGGAATGTGATACCAGTATCGGACAATGCCTGGAAGTCTTTGCTCCACTTGCTGTCTGTAGTTACGTCTGAACGAGGAGATCTGTCAGGAAATCCTGCTTCCTGCCATTCCTTGCTGCAGAATGCACATGCCAGATCAAAAGCTTCTTCTTTGTTCTTGCTGTCAGACAGGATGAAGAGAGGTTTACACTCCATATATGTAGCAGCATGTCCGTCTGACGGATACGGGATCGGTGCAACCACTACGTCTTTCATGGTCTCCGCATTGCCTTCTTCTCTCTCTGCAAGCCAGTTTCCTGTTACATAAGAACCTACGATACCTGTTGCGAAGTTCTCGTCTGTCTCTTCCCAGCCCCAGTTCTTGCAGTTCTCATCGATGATTCCCTTGTCAACCAGGTCCTTGTAGAACTGGAATACCTTTGCCACGTTTTCAAGCTCTTCTTCATTGTCATTCCAGGTACATTTGTATTTCCCGTCGTCCTGCGCGGATGCGATCTCCAGGTCATACTGAGCCAGATATACCAGAAGTTCCTGAGCTGAACGCACACCTGTGCAGGCAAGCTCTGTCGGATACTGTCCGTTCTTCTCCTTGTAATCCGTTAATTTCAGCAGATCTTCCCAGGTAGCAGGCGTCTCAACATTCGCTTCCTTGAACTGATCCTCATGTACCAGATACGCACGAACCGTCATCTCATACGGGATTCCTACGATCTTATTGTCAATGGTCATAGCATTGACAACAGCGTCCGACAGAGCGCTCTTACCATCCCATCCCTCAAAACGGTCAGTCAGATCTTCAAGGATCCCCATATTGTAGAACTCGCCTACATACTCTGGAAGTCCCCAGATCAGATCCGGGACATTGCCGCCGGCTGCTGCCGTCAGGATCTTCTCATGAAGCATATCGTAAGTGAAGTTAGTCTGGTTTACCTTATTGCCAGTCTCTTCCTCCCACTTCGCGATCTGCTCTGTACCGGCCTTCTGCGTATCTGCTCCGTCTGTCCAACAGGTCCACAGCTCTACCGTCTTGCCGCCGTCAGAGGAAGCTTCCCCGTCTCCGCCGCCGTTAGAAGAACCGGAATCACTGCCGCCGGAACATGCCGCCATGGAAAGTACCATCGCCCCGCACAATAACGCTGCAATCAATTTTCTTTTCATAATCCTACCTCCTTTAATGTAGAGCATCTCTACATTTTGTATGAGATGAGGATAATATGATTTTATTTTTTAATCAACATTTCTGATTCCGATTCTTAAATTCCCACCACAAGATATTAAAAAACCCCGTTTTCTTTCCTGTTCTTCTTATATTCGGTCGGCGTATCCCCGTAGTACTCTCTGAATTTTTCTACGAATGACTTCACATCCTTATACCCGACCGCACTCGCCAGATGGTAGGAGGTGACGTCAGATTCCATCAGCAGCTTGCCCGCCGCCTTCATGCGCACCTCGATCAGATAATTCTTGAAGTTCTGTCCGGTCTCCTTCTTGAAAAAGGAACTGAAATAATAAGGGTTCATGTACACCATATCCGCGATCTTCCCAAGCCGGATATCCTCCGCGTAATGTTCCCGGATATAGTATTTTACCTGCCGGATCACGTCCTTCTCCTTGACGTTCTCCTGGGATAATATCTCGTCAATGAACCACTGCAGGTTCTTCCTGATAAATATCCTTAATTCCCGGTACGTGTTCACCTGCCGGATATTAGATACGAACGTCTCATAACTCTTCCTGTCCTTCTCCGCCGGCTTCGTGTACTCCTGTATCTCCCGCAGCAGATCAAGCAGCATGGCAACACAGCGGTTCTCCGCCGCATACCGGTTCCCGTAATGCAGATTCTCTATGATATCCATCAGCTCTTTCAGACAGTCCTTCCACTCCCCGCTCCTATGAAAAACCGCCTGTCTCATTCTTCCGTAGCACGCTGTATAATCATCGAAGGATGAATGAAACTCTCTCGATATCTGATCGTAACGGATCACCTCCTCCTCGCAGAAATAATAGAGCTGACAGGAGAACTTCGCCGTCTTATAGGCATATTTCAACTCACTGATCTGCTTCGCCGTCCTGCCGATCCCGACGACCAGACCGACATGATACTGTTCCCTGATCCACCGTCTGATCCAGGATATCTCCTCTTCAATGGATCCTTCATCATCTCCCAGAAGAATCAGATTGTCGATATCCGTATCCCTCTTGATCACAAATCCATTCTTATTCTGTTTCAAATGCTCATGGATCTTCTGAAATATGGTAAACCGCATCAGTTCGAACATATTCTGATCCTCCAGGCGCGCGGCGAAGGAAGGCGGAAGCATCAGGCTGATCCCGGCAAATACCTTCCCCTGGATCTCGATGCCGATCTCCTGAAAATGCTGATACAGATTCCTGGATTCGTATTCGGAATTGATCTTCTTAAAGACCTGCTCCACATCATTCTTCTCTGCCTGCCAGTATTCCATGGGATGATCCGCCCTTAACATCTGCTCCGCCCTGGTGATGGCATGCTCCAGCTCTTCCTTCCCCACCGGCTTTAGCAGATAATCCACGGCCTCCCTGCTGAGCGCAGTCTTCACGTAATCGAACTCCTGGTAGCCGCTCAAGAAGATCACCTTGACATTCCAGTGATTCTTCCGTATCTCTTCGATGACATCCAGTCCTGTCATCTTCGGCATCGCCACATCCGAGATGATGATATCCGGCTGAAGCTTCCTTACCTTCCCAAGCAGCTCCTCCCCGTCGCACGCATCCGCGATAACCTGGGCGTCCAGCTTATCCCACGCGATCAGCTTCTTAAGTCCTCTTATGATCACCGGCTCGTCATCTGCCAGTATGATTTTAAACATGCTCTTCCTCCTCTGTCACCGATACGCTCCCCCTGTTCTCTTCTCTCATCACCGGCAGACTGTATTTGACGATCGTGCCGATCCCTTCATAGCTTACGATCTCCATCCCGTACTCCTCCCCAAGGATCAGCTTGATCCTGTCATGGGCGTTCTTTAAGCCGATGCTCGCTTTCTTGCTTCTCGGATGCTTCACGGTCTCTTTGTTCTCCAATACCTCCCGTACCTCACTGAGCCTCTGCGGCGTCATACCCTGACCGTTATCCATGATACTGATCAGCAGCCGTTCACCCTCTATCTGCACATTGACTGCGATGATACCGCTCTCTTCCTTCGGGCGCAGCCCATACTTGACAGAATTCTCTACCACAGGCTGCAGGATAAGCTGCGGCACCCGAAGAGACAAGAGCTCTTCATCTACATTTACCTCGAGATCGAACCGGTTCTCATAACGGACGCGGACGATCTTGAAGTAATTCTCCACATTCTCGATCTCATCCCTCAGCGTGACGATCTCCCGCGCCCCTCCGATCAGGTATTTCAACTGCCCCGACAATCCGTCCAGAAGCCCCGCCGTCTGGAAATCATCATTCATCACCGCCGTCATACGTATCACATCCAGCGTATTGTACAGATAATGGGGCTGGATCTGCGTCTTTAACGTCTCGATCTCAGCCTCCCTCTGACGGATCTCCGCTATGTAGACCTTCTTGATATGCCCCTGCAGATTCTCCGTCATCTGGTTCATTCCTCTGGCCAGGAATCCGATCTCATCATTGGAATATACCTCCACCCTTGTATCCAGTTCCCCGTTCTGCACCTTCTCCATCGCTGTTTTGAGCTGCAGGATCGGTTTGTTGGTCTTCTTCGAATAGAAATAATAGAGAATCAGAAGCAGGATCACGCTGATACAGATGATCAGTATAGTATTGCTTCGTATCTCCCGGTAGCTGTTCTCCAGATTGTATCTGGGGATCTTGTGGATCACCATCCAATCCGTTCCCTCGATATAACTGTAGATATAATACATCCCGTCCGCGATCACATACTGATAATTCTCATCCATTTCCGGCAGATACCCTTCAAGCTTCCCTAATGTCTGGTTCGTCTTCCCCGAATCAGGATGATAGACATAGACCTTCTCTTTCCGGTCTACGATATACATCTCGCTTCCCTCGTTCAGTTCCGTCTCATTGACCACATCCGACAGCGCCTTTATATTGACGTCGATATACAGGGTTCCGATCACCTCTTCGTCTGCAGACTGTATCGTCTTCGTATTCCTGATATTTCTCGCAACCGTAAAATCAAGCCTCTGAGGATAATAGTAATAATCCGTCAAATGGGTCGGGATCAACTGAGGCTGTTTCAGCTCCCGGTCATAATACTGCCCGTTCCACCTCGCGGCAGCCTCCGCCGCAAGCACTGCTTCAGACGAACGGACAACCGAATACTGCCTGCCGTCCACCGTAATAAAAAATACATGGTCAATATACGGGTTCCGGTACAGGATCGACTCCAGAATCCCTGACATCATCACCGTCCTGCGCTTCTCCTGTATCGAATCATCCTCCATCAGCTCATAGAAATAATCATAACCCGTAATCCGGTATTCATACAGATAATTCGTGTTATCCACCATATCCCCATAGATACCCTCTACCCCTCTGCCGACAGACAGCGTGATCCGGTACATATTGGACAGAAGATTCTCCTTAATCGATTCCGCATATGCATTATAGATCGCAATTCCCATCACCAGCAGCGGCAGGATCCCGATCAGGATCAATACGGCTACGGATTTTATAAACAGGCTGACAAAGGGTCTCTCACGGCCGTCTCTGTACCTCATTCCACGATCCCTCCCTTGTGCGTCATCTCGTCTGTGTATCATCCCAGGCAGCGTCCAAACGTCTGGCGGCGGTTCCCACCTGGATCGTATTGGTCGCCAGCGAGAACAATATTCCCTCCATATCCTGCGTAAAATTCTCCGGCGTCTCGTAATTCCCCAGATATGTCTCTATCTTATCCGCATACCGGTAAGCAGTCAGAAGATTCTGCTGTACGATCGGCGCCGCATACAGTACGGCGTCGTTCGTAGTCGGCATTGCGTACATCGCCTGTAGGATCCTGCGGTAATTCTCCTTCTGGTAACTGAACCTTAAGAACTTCTCCGCCGCCTTCTTCTTATCTGAATCGGCGGCACATTCCCTGGAGATCGCAAGCTGGGAACCGGACTTGTGGATCACCACCGGATTCCCCTGCTGATCCGGCATATAGAACCAGCCCATCCGAAACCGGATCGTATCATCCTCAAGTTCTTCCCCGAGAGGCGTCTTGTCCGACTCGCTGGCAAGCGGATAGGATTCCAGGATCTCTGTGAACATACTCGGCTCCGTCAGGAACATAGCCACCTTCTGATTCAATAGCTGCACGATGATCTGGTTATCGTTCATGTTGATAGAATCCTCCAGGATGTAGCTGCTGCTCATGAATTCCTGGTACTCCTCCAGGATCTTAAGCATCTCTTCATCCTGGAAGGAGACCTCATTATTCCATCTCTTGCTCTGCCATCCAGGGTTCTTCGCCTCTACTCTGGTGAGGAAGAAGTAATTCAGCCAATTGCTGTTCGTGTCGCTTCGGCTTCCGCCCACGGCGAGAGGCGCGACTCCATTCTTCTGCAATACCCGGCATACTTCGAGAAATTCTTCATAGGTGGACGGTATGGACAGCCCATACCGTTTGAATATGACCTGATTATAGATAATTCCGATAGACGTATCATAAAGAGGAAGCGTATAGATCTTATTATCCACCTGAACGGGATTCTTCGCAAGCTTTCCCAGATCTGAGGATATCTCGCCCAGTTTATCCGCTTCCAGGAACATATAAGTATCCTCTATCTCAAATATATCCGGGAATTCCCCCAACGCCTCCTTAGCCTTCAACTGTTCCGTATAACTTCCGTTGTTGGAATGCTCCGTCACTACTGAGATATCAGGATATACGCTCATGAACTCTTCGCAGAGCTCTTCCATCGCCGCCGTCCACCCGATATTCTCCCCGGTGTAGAGGACTGACAGCTCGACCCTGTTCTCTTCTTCCCTCTTCTCTAATTGGGACAGCTTCCCCTTCTCTATCGTCCCATTCTCCTTCGTACATCCATCTGCCAAGATAATGCACACACCTGCCAACAATAAGGCGGCCGCCCTATAACCCTGCTTCATTTTCCTCACTCCGACCGTATGACTTAACTGATCTTATATCAGATCTTATATTCAGATCTTATAATACATTTACCCTAATGCCACATCAAGAATCATCATCACCAGAAAACCGACGATAAACCCAAGCGTACCGGCCTTCTCATTCTCTCTGGAATTCGCTTCCGGTATCAATTCCTGAACGACCACATAGATCATTGCTCCCGCCGCAAGCGACAGAAACCACGGCATCCCTGCCCTTACCGTCCCTGCCAGGGCCGCTGCCGCCACTCCGAATACAGGCTCAACCACCGCCGACATGCTCCCCACCAGAAATGCCTTCTTCCTGCTGAAACCGTTCTGTATCAGCGGAAGGGCAACCGCGGTTCCTTCCGGGAAATTCTGGATCGCGATCCCGATGGCAAGAGCCGCCGCGCCAGAAAAGAGCGCGGCATCCTCTGGATTCTGCGCCGCCAGCGCGAACGCAAGGCCGATCGCCATTCCTTCTGGAATATTGTGCGCCGTGATCGCAGTCACCAGCATGGCGGTATTCTTCTTCACCCGGAGATTCTCCCATCTCCCGATCAGGTAATCCACCGCCAGAAGGAGCAGCACGCCCAGAAGAAACCCTCCGGTCATGACAAGCCAGCTGATCTGTCCGTTCTCCTCTGCAAATTCAATACCCGGAAGCAGCAGCGACCACACAGACGCCGCGATCATCACACCTCCGGCAAAGCCTAAGAAGCCGCTCTGTATCCGGCCTCCCATATCCTTCTTCACGAAGAACACTCCTGCCGCTCCAAGCGTCGTCACGGAAAAAGTCAGAAGTGTCCCCAGAAATGTCCACAAAATACCATTCATATTTCTCACCTCTCTCTAATATACGGTAAGAAATATAAATGGTTCGGGTTCAGGAGCATTTTCATCCGTATATGCGGAATGCCTTCATAGAAGCCTCCTCCTCAAACTGCTTGGAATACAGGTCGTAATAATACCCCTTCTCTAAAAGAAGCTCCTTATGTGTTCCCTGCTCGATGATCTTCCCGTCCTTCACGACCAGGATCAGATCCGCCTGCCGGATCGTCGACAGCCTGTGGGCGATAATGAAGGACGTATGCCCCTTAAGCAGCCTTGCGGTTGCCTGCTGGATCAGCTGCTCTGTCTGCGTATCAATGGATGATGTCGCCTCATCCAGCACAAATATGCTGGGATTAGCCAGAATAGCCCTGGCAAAGGATATCAGCTGCTTCTCCCCGGTGGACAGCCTGCCGCCGCTCTCTCCTACGTCGCTGTCATATCCCTTCTCCAGCTTCCTGACGACCTCGTCCGCCGACACATTCCTTGCCGCTTCCTCTATCTCCTCATCGGAAGCCGTAAGGCGTCCATACCGGATATTCTCCCGGACCGTCCCGGAGAACAGATGCGGATTCTGCAGCACATAACCGATCTGGCTGTGAAGCCATAGCTGGGAACGCTCCTTGTAATCCACACCGTCGATCAGGATGCGTCCGCTGGTCGGTTCAAAGAAACGCCCCACCAGATTCACCAGCGTTGATTTGCCTGCCCCGGTCTCTCCGACGATGGCTACGTTCATCCCGGCCGGCACATGGAGATTAAAATGCTCCAGCACGAATTCTTTGCCGTCTGGATACCGGAAGGATACGTCCTCGAACACGATATCTCCCTCTATCTTCTCCCAGTTCTCTTTCTTGGGATGGAATGCATCTCCGTATCTCAGGAGAACATCCTCCCGGTCTACCACATTCGGCTCCTGTTCAAGAAGATCCATCACACGTTCAATATTCGCCTGACAGGAGATCAGCTCTGCCAGAAGCCTTGCAAGCTGCTGAATAGGCTCGAAGATGATCACCGCGTAAGAGATGAATACCGACAGTGTTCCAAGCCTTATGATATCCTCCTTCACCATAGCTCCGCCCCTGGCAAGAACAACTGCAGCCGCAACGGAGCCGAACAGCAGGATCGCAGGGACATAGATCGCATTCAGCTTGGCGGAACGGCTTGCCGCCTGATGCATCTGCGACGTCCTCTCGAAAAACGCCTTCTCGTTATCCTCCTCGATCCCCATGCTCTTAGAAGTCTTAACCCCCGTGATCCCCTCGTTATAAGCGCTCGTGATCTGAGCATTGATCTTCCTGACCTTCCGGTTCCAGTGAAGGATCTTATTCTGGAAATATACCGTCAGCGCCGCAATGCACGGCACGATCAGAAGGATGACCAGCGCCAGGCGCGCGTTCAGGAAAAACATGATCCCAAAGACGCTGACCACATACAGCAGCGCCCAGAACATGTCCACTAACCCCCAGGCGACCACCGTGGCGATCCGCAGCGTATCGCTCATAACCCTGGCGTGGATGTATCCCACCGGAGTCGTATTATAATAGGAGAATGATAACGTCTGCAGATGTGCGAACTGCGCCCACTTCAGATCCTTTCCCACATTCATCTCAATGGTCGTTGCAGCACGGACCGAGAAATAGACGCACACCGTCTGTAGCACGATCACGGCAGCATAGACCAGGGCGAATGCCGTAAGACCCGCAAGGCTGTCCGCAGTGATAAAATGGTCAATGGCAAAGCTCTGGAACAGCGGCACAACTACATCGATCCCCGCAAGGAAGATATTCATGCCAAGCGTGACTGCGAAATATTTCCTGTACGGCTTAAAAAACGGCAGCATCTTCCCCCATACCTTAATGCTGAACGGTTTGTCATATTCCTGCTCTTCATACGCCGCCATCTGTTACACCTCCATCCTCTCTCTGTCGTCCTGGCTCATCTGTATCTCATAGATCTTCTGATACAGGCCTCCGTTCCTGATCAGTTCATGGTGCGTCCCCATCTCCTCAATACGTCCGTGATTCAGCACCATGATCCGGTCCGCCCCCATAAGAGTCGTGATCCGATGAGAGATCAGGATGACCGCCGCATCCTTCATATGCTCGCTCAATGCCTTCCGTATCAACGCGTCTGTCTGGGAATCCACCGCAGACAGAGAATCGTCAAACACCATGACCGGCGCCTTTTCAAGAAGCATCCGGGCGATCGCGACCCGTTGGCGCTGCCCGCCCGAGAGAGTAACTCCCCGCTCGCCTACCAGCGTATCATATCCGTCCGGGAAGCTCATGACCGCATCATCGATACAGGCTATCCCGGCCGCACGGCGGATCTCTTCCATGGACGCGTCAGGGCGGGATGCCGCGATATTCTCCCGTATCGTCCTTGAATACAGGAACGGCTCCTGCAGGACCATACCCACACGGCCGCGAAGCTCATGGAGGGGGATCTCCCTGATATCCTTCCCTCCGACCCTGATACTCCCCTGTCCGTCAGGAAGTTCATAGAGGCGCGCAAGCAGCTGCACGATCGTCGACTTCCCGCTCCCGGTGCCTCCAAGAATACCGAATGTACACCCCTTGGGAATCCTGAAGCTGATATCCGACAGCACCGTCTTGCCGTCCTCATATCCGAAGTTCACATGATCGAACACGATATCCGAATCCGTATCCTTTTGCGCGCCTTCCCCCTTCTCCTCTCCAGGCTCTCCGTACGCCTCTTCCTCTGCCCGGATAATATAATCCACACGCTCAAAAGAGACCCCCGCCTTGCTCATATCCGAGAGGATACGCCCAAGTCCGCGGATCGGCCACACCAATGTTGTATTATATGAAGCAAATGCGATAAATTCACCGACAGAGATATTCCCCCGCACCGCTTCCGCCGTGCCAAGCACGATGACCGTAACTACCTGAAGCCCTGTGATCAGATCTCCTACGCCCCAATACAGGCCCGACAGCGTACCAAGCCGGATCCAGAGCTTAGCGAAGATCTCATTCTTCTCGTAAAAACGGTCCATCTCAAACCGCTCGCGTCCGAACGCCCGCACCACGCGGACTCCGGTGGCATTCTCCTGGACAACGGTCGACAGCTCTCCTTCCGCCTCGTCGGCCGCTACGAAGCGCTTCGCGATCAACCGGTAAAACACCGCCGAATATACAACCACGATCGGTACGAACAGCAGGACTGCCAGGGATAATCTGACATTCATCGACAGCATCATCGCAAAAGACGTCACGATCAGGAAAACCGTTCGGAACACCTCTAAAAGCTGTGTCACGACGAAATTCCGAATAACCTCCACATCCGAAGTACACCGCTGTATGATGTCTCCGGTCTGGTTCTTATCATGCCATTCCATAGGAAGCTTCTGTACATGTACAAACAGCGTGTCACGCATATTCTTCGCAAACGTCTCACCCGCCAGAGCCGTGTTCGAACGGCATATATACTGTGATATCCCTGATAACAGCGCGACCGCGACCAAGAGAAACGCCAGTATCCACAGGTTCTCCGATAAATACATATACTTCTCCCCGCCCAGCACCGAATCGATACTGAACCGGAAGATCTGAGGAGTCAGCGCATTCAAGCCTGTCGTCATCAGAGAGGCCAGGACTGCAGCCGCAAAATACCTCTTAGACCCGCTGAAAAAACGGCGGATCAGATTCCTCTTTCTGTTCTTGTTATTCATTATTTCTCTCCATGTTATGATTCAAAAACCCAAGGGTATAAAGCTTTCTACTTATATAAAAAAGACAGCCATAAAAGACTGCCTTTTATCATTTGTAGCTCCCCCAAAATGCCGGTTCCTGTATTTTGACTCCTAGCATATGCTAGGTGGGTGTCCGCATCCGCTTTTCTGCCTTCCACTGCATAACTTGGAGGCCTGGCATATTACGGAGATATAAGAGTCCCGTTTAAAGTTTTGTAGGTTCAAAATTACAAGAGTATCGAGCATCCCAGGTTTCCTGAGATTTATTATACTCTATTATCTCACTTTTTTCAACAATTATTACAAAAATCCATTCACAATATCCTTCATTTTATCTGCGTCACATTCCTTGGTGTGCAGAACCTCAGCATTCAGAATATCCCGGATCGCCTGCGGCATATCGACGCCCGATACTTTCCTGAGTTCCTCAAGCAGAGTGAACTCGTCCTCCGGCTTATACTTGTCATCGATCGCCGTCATGACACTCTTGACGAATTTATAGGGGCTGGCGGTGGACGCTACCACGCACTTCCTGGTATCTTTGCTCTTGCTCCTGTACTGTCCGCAGACATGCGCGGCGACAGCCGTATGGGTATCCATCACATATCCTGTCTTCTCGCAGACACTCCTGATACATCCGGCAGTCTCTTCCTCAGTCGCATATCCGGCAGCAAAATCCGCAAGCCTCTGTCTCATATCATCCGTGATCCCGTAGCTTCCTCCGTCCTTAAGCCCCGCCATCAGCGCCTTCGTACGCTCGGAATCCTCGCCGGCGATCAGATAGATCAGGCGTTCCAAATTACTGGAGATCAGGATATCCATAGACGGAGAGGATGTCAGTACGAATTCCCGGTTCTTATCATAAGTGCCTGTCTCGAAGAAATCAAACAGCACCTTGTTCTCATTGGACGCACAGATCAGCTTCGCGATCGGCACTCCCATCTGTTTCGCATAATAAGCGGCAAGAATATTGCCGAAGTTGCCTGTAGGCACCGCCACATTGATCTCCTCGCCGTCCTCGATCTCTTCATTGGCCAAAAGCTTCGCATAGGCATAGACATAGTAGGCAACCTGCGGAACCAGACGTCCGATATTGATGGAATTCGCAGATGAGAGCTGATATCCCTTATCCGCAAGCTCCTGCGCGAACTCCCGGTCCTCGAATATCGCCTTCACCCCGTTCTGCGCATCGTCAAAATTCCCGCGGATCGCAGCCACATCCACATTGCTTCCCTTCTGGGTCACCATCTGCAACTCCTGCACTTTGCTGACCCCGTTCTTCGGATAGAATACGATGATCCTGGTTCCCTTCACATCAGCGAATCCCGCCAGCGCCGCCTTCCCGGTATCCCCGGAGGTCGCCGTCAGGATCACGATCTCATTCTCAACCTGGTTCTTCTTCGCAGACACGGTCATAAGATGGGGAAGGATGGACAGCGCCATATCCTTAAAAGCGATCGTCGCTCCGTGGAACAGTTCCAGGTAGTAGGTTCCGTCCACCTTCGCCAGAGGCGCGATCTCTTCCGTATCGAACTTGGCGTCATATGCCCTAGCAATACAATCCTTTAATTCTTCCTCGGTAAAATCCGTAAGAAACTGCTTCATCACCGCATAGGCAGTCTCCTGATAGGACATGTTCTTCAGCTCTTCCATCCGAACATCCAGAACAGGCAGCTTCTCCGGGACAAACAGCCCGCCGTCAGGAGCCAGTCCCTTAAGGATCGCCTCAGATGCTTTCACTCTTAACCTAGAGTCTCTCGTACTCTTATAATACAAACCCATCATCTTCTCCCTTCTATCCTGTCATACGCTTCGTACTTATCTCTTACTGTTCGTATACTTCACAAGCCCGCCTGCAGCGATCAGCTTCTGCATAAACTCCGGGAACGGCTGTCCCTTGAATTCCGTACCCCTGGTGCGGTTATAGATCATCCCGCTGTCGAAATCCACTTCCACCTCATCTCCCGCCTCGATTCCCTGAGCGGCCTCGGGGCACTCGATGATCGGCAGTCCGATATTGATCGCATTCCGATAGAAAATACGGGCAAAGGTCTCCGCGATCACGCAGCTTACCCCTGCCGTCTTAAGACACAGCGGCGCATGCTCCCTGGATGAACCGCAGCCAAAATTCTTGTTGGCAACGATCAGATCTCCCGGCTTCACCTTGTTCACAAATTCAGGATCGATATCGGCCATAGCATGGCTCGCCAGCTCCTGTGCGTCAAAAGAATTCAGATATCTTGCCGGAATGATCACATCTGTATCTACATTGTCTCCGTACTTAAATACATGTCCTGTCGCTCTCATTATCTGCCACCTACTTTCTCTGGATTCGCAATCTGTCCTGCGATCGCGCTTGCCGCCGCTACTTCCGGCGATGCAAGGTAGATCAGGGAATCTACATGCCCCATACGTCCTACAAAGTTACGGTTCGTCGTAGATACACACCTCTCGCCCGCAGCCATAACTCCCATATGTCCGCCCATACATGGACCGCAGCTCGGCGTATTCACCGCGCAGCCCGCATCCACGAAGATATCCAGAAGCCCTTCTGCGATACACTGCTTATAGATCTTCTGTGTGGCCGGTATCACCATCACGCGCACGTCTTCATGCACCGTATGTCCCTTAAGGATCGCCGCAGCCTTGCGCATATCCTCCATACGTCCATTGGTGCAGGATCCGATCACAACCTGATTGATCTTGATAGGCTCCATCGCCTCGATCTCATCAATGGTCTTCGCGTTGCCCGGAAGATGCGGGAATGCAACCGTCGGGCGCACCTCTGCAAGATCGATCTCAACCACCTCGTCATACTCGGCGTCCGCATCCGCCTCATAGATCTTATATGCCTTCCTTGCATGTTCCTTCATATATTCCTCTGCCTGAACGTCAACAGGGAAGATCCCGTTCTTCGCTCCGGCCTCGATCGCCATATTCGCCATGGTAAAGCGGTCGTCCATAGACAGATTCGCAATACCGTCCCCTGTAAATTCCATGGATTTGTAGAGCGCGCCGTCAACGCCGATCCGGCCGATAATATGGATAATAATGTCCTTGCCGCTGACATAAGGCCCCGGCTTCCCTGTCAGTACGAACTTGACCGCGCTTGGGACCTTGAACCAGAGTTCCCCCGTCGCCATGCCCGTCGCAATATCCGTCGTACCTACGCCCGTAGAGAATGCTCCAAGCGCCCCGTATGTACAGGTATGAGAATCCGCCCCGATGATACACTCGCCGCCGACTACCACTCCTGCCTCCGGAAGGATCGCATGCTCAACCCCGGACTTCCCCTGTTCGAAATACCAGGTAAGCTCCTGCTCTCTTGCGAATTCCCGGATCGCCTTGGAATTCTCTGCTGATTTGATATCTTTATTCGGTGTAAAATGATCCGGCACAAGAACTACCTTATCCTTATCAAATACCTTATCCGCCATCTCCTTAAATATCGGCAGAGCCATCGGCCCCGTGATATCATTGGCCATAACTACGTCAAGCTTCGCCTCGATAAGCTGGCCTGCTGTTACGGAATCAAGACCCGCGTGAGCAGCCAGAATCTTCTGCGTCATTGTCATTCCCATCACGACATTCCTCCTGTTCATCTGTTCTGATCTGATATTTAACAATCATACGTGGTATTCTACCACAGATGCACTTACTTGACAAGAAGTTCGGTTATTGTAACCCGGCGTAAGCAAGTCAGTCTGTAACAGTTCAGATACCTTCACTGTTACAGTCAGTCTTCCTTTCTTCTCATGCGTGCCCTCAGCTCATTAAGCATCTCTCCATGATGCCGTGATTCCATCCGCGGAAATGCTCCAAGCAGACGTCTGGTGATCCGTGTAGTGCGTTCCGAAAGTTCTGTATATCTTCCCTTCAATTCTGCATACTTGCTGCGAAGCTCTGCCGCGATCGCTCTCTGCTCTTCCCTGTAACGGTTCTCCCGTATCTTCTCTTCCATGCGCTCGATCCGCTCTTCTATGAATCTCCTCTGTTCCTCCGACGCATTCTCAAGCTTCCCGCGCAGTTCTGCAGCCGACTCCTCCAACTGCTTTCTCGTTTCCTGAGACCGTTCCATCGTCTCCATTACATTCTCATGGATATTCTCACCCAGCTTATCAGACAGCTCCTTCAGCTCTCCGGCAATCTTCTCCATCATCTCCAGCCTCTTGTTAAGCTTCAGAACCTCCGCCGCCGTAGCGCACATATCGATCAGTATGACCGCCGTCAACAGTACCGCCAGTACGATCCCCAGCATAAGCGGAATCATCTTGACCCCCTTATGGATCACAGGATGGATCATCCTTACAATAGCCACGCAGGCAACTCCCCACACGAGGGAGAACGGCAGACAGACATATCCCCCGATATTCAACGGCTGCTCCGAATAATCCCACCATTTGTGATGAAAGATCCTATCCATCAGGTATCCTGTCATCCCTTCTATAACAGTAACCAGAACCGTGGATACGATATACAGCGCCGCTAACCCAAGCTCCTTCGGCTCTAACAGGAGCACCACGCTGCCGACCCCTATCCCGTATACCGGGCAGACGGGACCGTTCAAGAATCCCCGGTTCACAAAGCTCTTCTGCTTGACGGTTGCAAATGCCACCTCCGTACACCACCCCAAAAAACTGTATATAAAAAAATACGAAACAAAATAGTATATCTGCATCTTTCTCCTCCGGTACATTAAATGAACGCAGCAGTTCAGCCAGGCCGCCCTGTTGCAAAAATTTACTTCTGCATAACAGTATACTTCACATTGCCATCCTCGTCAAATAGTGCTATGATAGACTTGTAATAGATAATAAGAATCAATAACATTTACAAGGAGCGCTGTATATGACACTTAAACAAGGGAAAAATCATCTGACCTACCGTGTCAGATCCATAGATATTGAACTGCAGCTGGAACGGCGTTTAGAGGCGCTGGGGCTTACGGAGGGCTCTCTGATCACGGTACTGAACAATGACAAGAAAGGATCTCTTACCGCCAGATTCCGCGGCACCCGTTTTGCCCTTGGCAGACGGATCGCAGACCACATCGAAGTTACGGAGGTGAAAGAATTATGAACAGTACCGTCAACGTAGGGTTTATCGGCAATCCCAACTGCGGTAAGACTACTCTCTTCAACGCATTTACCGGAGCCAATCTGAAGGTCGCCAACTGGCCCGGCGTCACGGTGGAGAAAAAGGAGGGCAAGACAATCTATGAGGGACAGGAATTCAAACTCATCGACCTGCCCGGCATCTACAGCCTGACTTCCTATACTATGGAGGAGACGGTCTCCAGGGAATGCATCATGAGCGATGAAGTAGATGTGATCGTAGACGTCATCGATACTTCCTGCCTGGAACGCAACCTGTACCTGACGCTTCAGCTCATCGAGCTTGGCAAGCCTGTCGTTCTCGCATTGAACATGATGGATATCGTGGAAGAGCGCGGTATGGAGATCGATCTTCACCGTCTCCCGGAGATGCTCGGCGTACCGGCTATCCCTGTCTCCGCCAGGAAGAAAAACGGGCTCTCGATCCTGATGCACGCGGTTGCCCATCACAGCCAGAACAAAGAGGCCGGGCCGTTTATCCACCACCATACCGGCAAATCTTCCGCTCATATGCACAACCATCACGAAGAATACGCCATGGTTTATGAGGATGATATCGAAGACAAGATCGACGTGATCATGAGGCGGCTGGCCGAGCGATACCCGGACACAGATAATCTAAGATGGCACGCCATCAAGCTGCTGGAGACGGACAAAAACGTGACGGAACACTATCCTCTCGATCTGGATGACGTCGTTGACCGCAGCTATGAGAAGGATATCATCAACCAGAAGTATGATTTTATCGAGGAGGTCATCGATGAGATCCTGGTCAACAAATCCGCCAAGGAAGAATCCACCGACAGGATCGACCGTTATCTTACGCACCGGTTCTTCGGACTTCCCATCTTCCTTGGGATCATGGCGCTGGTATTCTTCCTGACCTTCACGATCGGCGACTGGCTGAAGGGATATTTTGAGATCGCGCTGGAACAGATCTCACTGCTTACCGCCGGCGGACTTGACGCTCTCCATGTAAGCCCGATGCTGAAATCCCTGGTCGTAGACGGGATCATCTCGGGCGTGGGCGGAATCCTTACCTTCCTGCCTAATATCTTCATCCTCTTTCTGGCCCTGGCCATGTTGGAGGACAGCGGATATATGGCGAGAGTCGCCTTCGTCATGGACGATATCATGAGCGGGCTTGGCCTGTCCGGGCGTGCCTTCCTTCCCCTCCTCTTAGGGTTTGGATGTTCCGTCCCCGCCATCATGGCCTCCAGGGCATTGGAACACCGGCGCGACCGTTTTAAGACCATACTGATCACACCGTTTATGTCCTGCAGCGCCAGGCTTCCCATCTACGTCCTGTTCTCTTCGATGTTTTTCGGAAGATACGCCATGATCGTCTGCTATTCCATGTACCTGATCGGAATCGCAGTCGCCATTGCCACCGCATTCATTCTGTCGAAGATCGACGGAAGCAAGGCCGAACACGCACTGCTGATAGAGCTTCCAGAGTACAAGTCGCCCAATGCACGGACTATATTCATCTATGTGTGGGAGAAGGTCAAGGATTATCTGAGCAAAGCCGGAACCGTCATCTTCGTCGCTTCCGTGATCATGTGGGCCGTCTTAAACTTCGGTCCCCATGGATATGTCACGGATATCACCCAGAGCTTCGGTTCTCTGATCGGCAAGGCAGCCGTTCCGCTGTTTGAACCTGCCGGACTTGGATACTGGCAGATCATTGTCGCCCTGATCGCCGGGATAGCGGCGAAGGAAGTCGTCGTATCAAGCTGCAGCGTACTGTTCGGCATCCAGAACATCACTACCGCGGGCGGCATGGACGCCATGGTCGCCACATTAGGCGGGCTTGGCTTCGGCGCGGCGAACGCCTACGCGCTGATGGTCTTCTGTCTGCTGTACATACCCTGTACCGCTGCTATTGCCACAATCCACCGTGAACTGAGAAGCATCAAACAGACCCTTGGGATCCTGGCTTACCAGTTATTCATTGCGTGGCTGATAAGCGTGATCGTGTACCGTATCGGGATGCTCTTTTTGTAAGTTAAGAAGCCCGCCAGGGAATCAACCTTCACTGCGTTTTGATTCCCTGGCGGGCGGGTCTGCCGGCAGGCTCTATAGGCTCTTAAGTAAACATCTTATTTGACTGTATACCCATACTTTCCTTCTGCCTCATCCTTTATTGCTTCGAACCAGTATACCCATTTTTGTATAGGCAAATCTCTGTGTTTCGCTCTCTCTACTGTCTAATCCTTTTCGATACTTGTTTCCACATATAACTAAATCTTCTTAAGCCTTTCCCTGCAGTTTAAGATACGGAATCTCGATCGGGTCGATCGGATCGATCGGATTCTCCACCTGGCCCTTCTCCTTCCTCTTACGCATCTTCAATAAAGCGCCGCCCTTATTATAGAACCAGAAAGAGTACACCAACAGCTTATTCGCCTTCCCAATCTTATCCTTCGTTGTCTTCCCGTATATAGTACCGCCCACACCGATCGGCACCTTGCTGCGGATCAATGAGATCAGTTCTGTCTCACAGGTCACTCTATTCGGCAGTTCCGTATATGCGAGCGAAACACAGTCAAGCTTATGGGAATCACTGCCCCCGATCGCAGGCTTCTTATACTTCATTGCAAGCTTCATTGCCCCTGCGTTGGACTCTTCCGGCTCGCACGCGTTAAATCCTTCAATAAAATCGAATCTCTTGATAAGTTCCGGCGACTTATAAAACTTCTTCGTATGAGCAAAACTCAGATACTTCTCACCACAGGGATGTGCCGGCCCTAAGATTCCGCCGTGGCGATGCACAAAATCGATCAGGACACTCACAGGAAGCCCCTTGATCTCCAACAGGCGCATCTTAACTCCCTCCGGCATAATACAGATAATGTGCCCTGCATCATAGGTATCATATTCGATCCCCTTCAATACTACAAAATCTTCATGAACCTTCCCCTTCATGTGATATTTCCAATGACGGTATCCCTTGTAAGTATCATGGTCCGTGATCAGCATCCCTTCGAACCCATGCTCTTTTAGCTTCGTGATATATTCATCCAGACTTACTTTACTGTCGATCGAGCCCTCTTTAACATGACAATGCATATCAATCTTCATCGCTAAGGCCTCCTTCACTTATATTTCTCCGGTTCCGACAATCTTGCACCTTCCTCTATTATATCACATTTGGCCTAAAATACAACCAGATCGAATCTGTATGGATGAAATTCCTATGGATGATATTCCCTGACAAAATCCGATAAAACAAAAAGTTACCGCTCACTGGCACGCCCGTAAACAGTAACTCAAAATTACAAATCTTCATTAATGATAGTTATATCGTCATCCTCTTCCATATCATCGCTTTTAACGCTCTTGGCGGAGACTTTTTTGCTGACCTTCTTCTTCCTTCCGGCCTTGGTCTTCCTGATGCTTTTCGCAGTTTTGATATCAGATTCCTCATCCTCTTCTTCGTCATCTTCCAGTATCCGTCTCGCCTTCTCAACTTCAGATTCTCTGGATACCTGGTTGCGCATCTGACTGGCATATACCTTTTCTTTCTTGCCGATCTTCCTGGACTGAATCATAAACTGCGTCAAGATTCCAAGCAGCGCCAGAACAGCGCCGATTCCGTATCTGAACAATATGTTGTCGTCCATTCCAAGCAGCGCTGCTGCAGATATCCCGGCAGACAGACCTCCTGATATTCCGGTAATGACAACCACGACCGGATCCGTCCAGATCATAGACAGCACCGCCGCCAACAGCGCCGCTGCTCCGCACGCGATCAGCAGGATCATGGGCTGCGGTATATTCAGAGACAGCACGATCCCCGCCGTATAGAGGAATATCACAAAAAAGACTCCCATCTTTCGGATTCCCACGGCTAACACCGCCACTACGACCGCGCATACCAGTATCGTGACCGGTATCATCGTACCTGAAAACCGGAATCCGAAAGCCGCGGCCGTTCCTAATACCGCTCCTACTGCCAGACCCGAGATTGCGGATAATACTCTGATCAGTTTCAATCCAAGGAAACAGACCAGCAGCCCGATCACAACCGCCGCGATCTGCATCGCAAATATCATCTGCGAAGCCCATGCAAGGGCCGTATCAAGCTGTCCGTTCATCGGCAAAAACGCATCAAGCTGTCCGTTCATCATCTCAAGTAAATTATCTCCAACCCACATCACTTAAAACCAATCCTATTCGTACAATGCAATTGCTCCCGTCTCAGTTCCGTTCACGACATAGTATACCGCGTTCTCTTCCGGCTTAATATACAATTCGATCGATTTGATATCCTTGATCTTCTTACCGGACGCTGTCCATGCCTTCTTCACATTAGCAACGATCGCGCTCTCTTCTATCTGTCGTCCATAGTGCTCAACAACCGCATTCACCTTGATCTCTTTTTTGGCTGCTGTCTCTTTCTTCACGGTTTCTTTCTTCACCGTTTCTTTCTTCACGGTTGTCTTCGCAGGTGATTTCTTCTCTGTATCCTTCTTCACGGTTGTCTCTTTCTTTGTTGATCTTGCAGACGTCTTCTTCTCAGGTTCTTTCTTCTCAGGTGTCTTCTCAGGCGTTTTTGATTCTGCTGTCTCTGCTTCTACAACTGGTTTCACTGATTCTGCCGCGGTCTTTGCAGTTTTCTTCTCGGGTTCTTTCTTCTCTGCTTTCTTTCTTGTTGTCCTGGCCGGCTTCGCTGCCTCTGTCGATTCTGTAACAATCTTTGCAGCAGATGTCTTCGCAGTATCAGTTGTCTTAGTTTCGGATACTTCTTTCTTTGTAACCATTATAATTCCTCCTAATTTCTCCTAAGCCTCTTCGCTGAGTCGTGAATATTATATCACATTCTTCCAGAAATGCAATCAGAAGTTACAGTGTAACTTCATTCTGAACTACTTTCTGAACTTCTTTCCGGCCCTTAAAGGATCAGCCCCGCCGCCGCGCCGAACCCAAATAAAGTAAAGATCACCTTCAGATTCTCCCTCTTATCCTGATTCACCCTACACAGAACCGCAAGGCCTGCTCCCGCACCTGTGCTAAGCCCAGCGGTCACGGACGCAAATGTTATGGCGCCGCCCAGATATAGCTGAGTTAAGATAACAGAAGCCGCACAATTGGGTATCAGCCCGATCACGGCAGCGATCACCGGCTGAAATATCGTATCCCCAAGCAAAAACGCCGATAATCGTTCCATGCCAAAGACCTCTGCCGCAAGATTCAGCACACCGGTAAATAATAACAAAAATACAAAAATCCTTGCCGTATGATCCCACGCAGACCGAAGAATTCCTTTTTCTTCATTATGGTCTCCCCATTCCCGGCAGAGATTCCCCGTTTCTTTCGGCGCCGATATCCATTTCGCAAGAAACAGATCCGTAAGATATCCGGCTAAGACCGCGATCACGATCTTCGCTGCTATAAGCGGCCAGACTTCCGCGATCGCATCTGGATTGCCAAGCATGATCAGAACCGCTTCATCAGAAGTCGCTATAAAAACCGACAAAAGAGTTCCCACCGAGATAATTCCGCCTGCATAGAGGTTCGCCGCCATAACAGAGAATCCGCACTGAGGGATGCATCCTAACAGCGCTCCCACCGCAGGTCCCGCTTTCCCCACCTTCAAAAGCACCCTTTTGGCATACGTCCCTGAATACCGCTCTAACGCTTCGATCAGCACAAAAGCCGCAAACAGATACGGCAGCATCTTCAGAACATCCATACCGGTGTCTGTGAGAATATCTTTCATCATTTCCATAGATACGACAATCCTTTCATGCAGTGAAAAAACCAACAGGGTAGTTCACTGCCTACCCTGTCAACTCCGTCTCTTTTGCCGGCATAACGCCGGATATACTCAGCTTCGTCCCCGATATACTGTCTCTAGCATATCGGCTGTTCCTTCTATCCCAAGCCTGCTTACATTCAAAAGTATCTGATGGGATGATATGCTTCCCCACTCCAGCCCTGTGTGGGATTCGTAGTAATATTTCCGTTCACGGTCGATCCTCTTGATCTTATCCGCCGCCTTCTTCTCCGACAGATCGTATCTTTTTGCGATCCTTTGGATCCTGTCCTCCATATCCGCACAGATGAACACATCAAGACATGCCGGATGTTCCTTAAGTATCTGCCCTGCGCATCTTCCGACAATAATACACGGTCCTCTCCGGGACAGCTTGCGGATGATCTCTGACTGCAGATCATATACCTGTTCGTTAAGGGGGACGGTATAATCCGTGGAACGGATCGCTTCCCTGTATTCCATCGGCGCGATCACATACCCCGTTAAAAAACTGTTCAGCGTCGTCTCATCAACTGCTCTGGCCGTCTCTTCCCTGATATCCAGTTTTTCCGCTGCCATTCTGACCAGATTATTATCATACAGCGGTATATCCAGCCTTGTAGCGAGCACGTTGCCGATCTCATGGCCTCCGCTTCCAAACTGCCGCCCGATCGTGATAATCTTGTGTACTGCCATAGGTCTTCCTCCTCTCTGGTACAATATGCTCTTTACTGTTACTTCCATTATACCCCTATTTTATGGAAAAATGCCAACTTTTATTTCACATCTACCAGATAATTCTTCTCCCGCAGTACATCTTCTATCATATCCAGAGTCTCTTCTTTATCAGCGATCACCTTATGATAATGGTAATTGGAAGTGATATTCTTAAGAGGCCTGGATTTGCCGCTATGAATGTCCGCTATGAATTCAGCTACCTTTCTTCTGGAATTAATATTCAATTCCGCTTCTATCCGTCCGTACACTCTGTGATTGATCATTACATTCTTGATCATTCCTCCAAGATCTACGATCGCGCACAGTTCCTCTTCTAATTGTTCATCCGTGTGCTGCACCTTGAACACCCTGCTCACGGAACCTGCCGTATTCAGAATATATCCCCTGTTCGTAGAAATGATGTCATAGCCTGCCGCACGGATCAGGGCTATATCCTGCACGATCACCTGGCGGCTCACCTTGTATATGGCAGCCAGCTTCGTACCTGACAGCGGAACCGCACTCTTCTGAATCTGCGCAACGATATCCTCTCGTCTGTCCAAACCGGTCATAAATCTGCCCTCCTTCATAAAACCTCATCTATACCGCGTGAAGGTTCTTAAGAGAGATATCCAGTATCGGCGCGGAATGTGTCAGCGCCCCGCTTGAAATATAGTCCACGCCCAGGGATACCAGACGTCCGATATTCTCTTTCGTCACATTGCCTGAACATTCCGTCTCGGCACGTCTGCCGATCACACGGATAGCTTCTTTCATCTCTTCCGAAGACATATTATCAAGCATGATAATGTCGGCGCCTGCTTCCACAGCCTCCTTTACCATGTCAAGGTTCTCTGCCTCAACCTCTATCTTCCTCACAAAGGGCGCATACTCCTTCGCCAGCTTCACCGCCCTGGCAACACTTCCCGCTGCGCCGATATGGTTGTCCTTAAGCAGCACCCCGTCTGACAGATTATATCTGTGATTATATCCGCCGCCTACACGCACCGCATACTTTTCGAATATCCGCATATTAGGCGTTGTCTTCCGGGTGTCTAACAGCTTCGTCCCGCTGCCCTTAAGAAGCTCTGCAACAGAATGCGTATATGACGCGATCCCGCTCATACGCTGGAGATAGTTCAAGGCGACACGCTCACCGGACAGGAGGACTCTGATATCACCTGTTACCTTCCCCATCAACTGCCCTTTCTTCACTTCGTCTCCGTCCGCACAGTAGAACTCGGCCTCAGTCTTCTCATCCAGCAGTTGGAATACCCTCCTGAAAACATCCAGGCCCGCTATGATCCCATCCTGCTTGCAGATCAGGTCCACCTCTCCTTTTACTGCTTCCTTCATCACAGAATTCGTCGTCACATCCTCACTGGATATATCCTCTCTCAGCGCCTCCAGGATCAATTGATCCGCCTGCAGGGTCATTGTTATCTTATTCATATCAATCCACTCTCCTTATCTTCTTTTATCTTCTCGGCTGCCCTTCCTGCGAACACCAGACTCTCAAGCAGAGAATTGCTTGCCAGACGGTTCGCACCATGAACACCGTTACAGCTGGTCTCTCCTACCGCATACAGCCTGTCCATCGACGTATGGCTGTCCGAATCCACCCAGATCCCTCCCATAAAATAATGCTGGGCCGGCACCACCGGGATCCACTCCTTCGTCACATCATACCCCTCTTCCAGACAATGCCGGTAAATATTCGGGAAATGCTTCAAGATCTTCTCCCTTGGGATCGGCTCCATAGAAAGCCAGACATGATCTGTACCCTCTGCTTCCATCTGTTCCCTGATGGCCTGTGCCACGACATCACGCGGAAGCAGCTCGTCCACAAACCTCTCTTTCTTATGATTATACAGTACTGCCCCCTCTCCCCGCACAGATTCCGAGATCAGAAATCTGCGTCCAGGTTTCAGGGAATAGAGTGTTGTCGGATGAATCTGAACATAATCCAGATTCTCCAGACGTATCCCATGCGCCTTCGCTATCCTGACCGCATCGCCGGTCAGATGCGGGAAATTCGTAGAATGCTGATAATTACCGCCGATTCCGCCGCTGGCAAGAATCGTATGATCTGCATAGATCTTAAGTGTCTCCCGCTGCTCCTGATCCGGCCCATCCGCCTTCCCGGCCAGAATTCCCGCACAGGCGCCATTCTCTTCTACAATATCTGTCATCTCCGTATACTCATAGATCGTCACGTTCGTAAGCTCCTTCACCCGCTCAAGCAGAGTACTGGTAATCTCTTTCCCTGTAATATCCTCGTGAAATAATATCCGCGGTCTTGAATGCGCCCCCTCTCTCGTATATATGAATTCCCCGTTCTCCTGCTCGAACCGGACTCCGTAACCGACCAGATCCTGGATCACCGCCCGTGAACCCCGGATCATAATATCCACAGATTCCCGGCGGTTCTCATAATGTCCCGCCTTCATCGTATCCTCAAAATAACTGTCATAGTCTTCCTCGTCTCTCTGTACACAGATTCCGCCTTGTGCCAGAAAGGAATCACTGCTCTCCAGATCTGATTTGGTGATCAGCACAACCTTCATATCTTCCGGAAGCTTAAGTGCGCTGTATAGGCCTGCTATCCCGCTTCCTACTATGACTGCATCCGTATGTATCTCCATCTTCATCTTCCCCCGATTACGCCAGCTCAAGCATCCGCTCAAGAGGCCTGACCGAACCTTCCCTGAGCTCTTTTGTCACATGAATCTCATTTTCGCCGTTCTTCAGCACATCTCTGATCTTCTCTAATGTGATCATCTTCATATCCTGACAGACTGGTTCCGTCTCGGTGAAATAGAATCTCTTCCCGGGGTTCTGTCTTTCAAGTTCAAACCGGACCCCCGTCTCCGTACATATAATGAATTCCTGACACTCACTCTTATGGGCGTATGCAATGATCCCGGACGTACTCCCGATATAATCCGACATCTCCCGCACCGCCTGCGGGCATTCCGGATGAGTCAGGATCTCTGCCTGCGGGTGAAGCTCCTTCTCCTTCTGTATCTCATGCACCGCCATCTTCTCGTGGACCGGACAGTACCCTTCATTATATACAAAATGCTTCTTTGGCACCTGTTCTGCTACAAAGTGCGCAAGATTCCTGTCCGGTATGAAGAATATGTTCCGATTCGGCAGCGCTTCCACAATCTTCACCGCATTCGACGAAGTGACACAGACATCCGAATGCTTCTTTAACTCGGCTGTAGAATTAATATAGCACACCACAGCAAGATCTTCGTATTCTTCCCGCATCCTTTGGATCGTCTCCGCATCTGCCATGTGCGCCATTGCACAATCAGCAGACAGCTCCGGCATTAGGACTGTCTTGTCCGGATTCAGTATCTTAGCGCTCTCTCCCATAAAGGACACCCCGCAGAACACGATTGTCCGTTCCTTCAGATCAACTGCTGCTTTACTTAGATAGAACGAATCTCCGACATAATCTGCAATCTCCTGCACCTCAGGGGCCACATAATAATGTGCCAGGATCACTGCATTCTTCTCTTCTTTTAATCTCTGGATCTCTTCCGTAATACTCATATCCCTTGTCTCCTTTTTTAAACTCACCCCATTATATCACTGTATACTACACATGACAAGACATATGAATAGACAAAGCATCCATAAATTCTCTTTTGCTCATACACAAAGCATCGATCATTCCCTGCTGGTCCTCTAACAATCCGCGGATCTCCCTGTCATTTTCAGCACAATGTTCAAGCATATATCCAAGCCGCTGATAATATAGACCGATCTCTCTGTCCTCCTCTTCTTCCTCCTTCTTAAGCCTCCTGCACCTCTGCCATAATTCTTCCGCATTTTCTATCATTGCCGGCCTCCTGTTACTATCTCCTCACTCCAGAAGAATATACACCTTCGTTCCTAATATCCCGGAATATTCTCTCTCCTTCTCCAGCTTGATCTTATCCAGATATTCACATCTCTCTCTCATATTGTCCGTTGGAAGTAGATTGCCGGATGCATCATATCTCTCAGCATTCGAAATCTGCAGTACCAGTGCCTCATTGGGAATCCTGGGCTTCCTTCCCTGCTCCTCCGAATAGAGGAAGCTGCCTTGATCTTCTCGATTCCCGGGATTCCTGACCATTATGACCTCCTTACAGGTTTCCCCTGCCATCCGCTTAAGCTCATCCGTCACTGCTGCCGTTCCCTCTTTCAGCTGAGTCTCCAGGAGCTTTAGCTGGTCTTTCTCCAGATATTCGATGTAAAGATTATTCCTCAGATAGATAAATTCCAACCCCATCGTGGATTCTCTCTCATACAGATTCTTATTCGCAGGTTTCTTGCTTACGAATCCCAGGCTGCTGTTCTTCAACTCCTCGTCCAATGTTCCAAGATCAAGAATTTCCAGCAGATACGCATCCAGATTCGCCCTGTATACTGCCTGCATACACAGATAATACCGGCTAAGCCTGTCCCCCTTCGACAACCCCTTTGCCTCACACAATTCATGATTATAGCGGTATATGTAAGGGTTGTCCGACACCTCCTTAAGCGACGGAACCTTAAGCTTCCCGGCAAGTTCGCACTGATATTTGCTCTCCATACCTTCCTCCTTCCCGCGGCATCCCTGTCCCAGCCAGCATACTGTCAGGAACAGGGCCGTCATTGTTATTTTATTTATATATTTTTTATACACTCTCCCTTTACCTCTCTTTTGGCTCATTGAATTTAACAGATTGTATTTTTATGTAAGCATCCCCGGCGCGGTTCTTCTCAGGCTCCGTATAATCCGAATCCTCCGGTGTGATATAGTACCGCTCTCCCCATGATGAGACTTCTATCCTCCCGTCGTCCGTAAGCCCAGTCACCGTCATCGCGTGCCCTCCGTCCATATGGGCCGGCTCGTCTTCATCATCCACAAGCCTTACCGGACAAGTGCTGATGATGATCCGTTTTCCCTGCTCCATCTCTTCTTCGCATCTTTTGTATACCTGATTCGGCGCACACTCAATATTCTTAATCCTGGCCTCCAGACCATAGCTCTCCATATATCTTTCAAAACGATAGATCCTGTCTTCCTGTGTCGTCCCCCTTCCGACCGTTTCTGACCGATCCTCCCCGGCATCGTAAATATCATATTCCGCCCCCATGATTTCTGCCTTGTTATGATTATCGCTGGCGCAGTACAGATCCATAATAAGCCGGTTATAGTTTACATAAGTGTTTCCATTTACATTCTCAAGGAAGAGAGGAAAACCAAATACCTTCTCGAATTCTTCTTCTTTCCTTCGGTATTCATCCGCAATAATATTCGCGAACGCCACATATCCGCACCCTTCGCTGTTCAGCTTCATCAATAGCATCTCAATATCCTCATCCGTGTAATCCGCGTATTCTTCATAGCCGCGGACCAGTTCTCTCATATATTCCCTGTCAGTCTCTTCGCCCCTCTGCCATAAGGTATACGGGCCGTTCTGATCCCCGCCCTTATCCCGGTAACACATAGTAATGCGTATACCCGCATTTATGATCTGCCTGCGCCATTCGCTTCCCCCAGCCGTCATATATCCGCCATTTTGAAACGTGCCCGCAATCTCGGCAAGCCCCTTTTGTATCCATGCGTCAATACTCTCACTGTCTGTAAACAGACGGTCTGTCGCCGCTGCGATCTCATCAAATCTCTCTGATTTCTCACGCCATTTTTCGTATAATCTCTGGCTGTTATCGGCCAGACGTGCATATTGTCCGGCCTTCCGATTATAGTAAAGGGACAATAGCGGTTCCTCTGCCATAGCCGTCTTTCTTCTGAACAGAGCTTCGCTTAAGAGATACCCTTCCTTCATATTGAGCGCATTTTCCATCTGACTGTATATGTTCTCTCCGTCTAACACTTCATCTCCCGCAAGACCCGCAAGCATGTGAAAGTCCGAACTGCCGGCACAGCCGGCGGCCTGCATCCCCTCAATAAGGATCTTATAATCTTCAAGCTGCCTTTTCAAAGCTTCAAAAGCCGCGCTCTCTATCTCACTGTCTTTGGCAAAACGGTCAATACTCCTGCTTACGATCTGAAGCGCCTTTTGATTCTCCTGAAGTCGGTTTACCGCTCCTTTGCACTGATTTTTCAGATCAAACGGATTCAGATAATCATCTCGCCGCATCATACACCTCCCCCCAATTGCCCTATCATCCTATCAAATTCGGTAAACGCAGCGTTAAGGCTTCTGATATTGCCTGCCTCCTGATCAAGATTCCTTCCAAGATCAGCGATCCGCTCCTGCAGCCTTCCATATGCCGCCTTGCTCTTCGCATTGGCTGGAAGGGTCGTTCTTGTATCCTGCGAAGATAACGGGGCATTAGCAAGATAAGCTGCCGCGCTCCCTATCTGTCTTGCGTCTTCTTTCACTTTTCCCTGATGAATATGAATTCTGTCTGCCATCTTGCCGCTCCTTTTTATCGTCTGATCAGATATACTTCGGAAGACGTATTCTCCTGCTGACCCCGTTTCTGAACAGCAGACCGTCCCCGAACCTTGGATTCTCTCTCATACTTGCAACCGGAAATATGGGTACGACTCCCTGATCCCCCAGTACAAGCCCGTTCGCGGCCTGTTTTACCATTCTGTCGATCTCGCTGATTCCCCGTGACTTTGCCGCGTGCACTGTGATGATACAGATGATCCCAAGCGCGGTTCCTTCCTTAATGAGAGATACTGCCTTGCCCTGCCTGTTCCCTATAAACTCTGAGAAATCCTCCAGATCATCGATCAGGACCGTGCAAAAAGGCATTTCTCCGACGATCAATTTGGGACTCGATCCGGGAGATCTTTTAAGCCTTTCCTGCAAAATTATCCGCCTGTCCTTAATCTCCTCTGTCAGCTCGTCCAAAAATATCTCCAGTTCCCTTTCCCCCTCCACATACAAAATATTCGGCTTCTGACGGTAAGAATAGAGTTCCATGCCTTTCCCGTCAAACAGATATGCTTTCCCCTCGGCAGCCGCCTGATCCGCAAGCACCCGTAAGATATTGGTTTTTCCTGTCCCAGTGTTCCCCACGATCACAAACATGCCTGCCGTCCTGTCAAATCCTATCGCCGTTACCTCCTCTGTATCAAGCCCCACCAGATAACCTCTCCTGTCATCGGTATAATCCTTCAACATAGCCGGGAACAACTGCTTTGGAAGGATCGGAATATGCGGCGCCTCCCTGCCCGGATATCTCTTGCGGATATCCTGCACCAGCATCTTCAGCGCCTTGCTGTATGCCGCCTTATCCCCGCATTCTGCCATAACATAGATCTGCGCCTCATGCACCGTCTCGCCGCCAGCCAGCACCCGCCCTTTTATATCTGACTGCTTATACTCTGTCCGCCCTACTGCAAGAAACGTCTCATTCTCATCAAAGTTATACCCTGCTATTTTATTTTTGAAATTATTCAGGGTCGCCTGGCGGACCGCGCTTTGCCTTGCTGCTGCGGCAACCGTATAGATTCCAAGCCCCATACCGTCCCTCGTAAGCCTCGTAATAAATTCTTCCTCTTCTATTCCCAGCTCTTTCACAACATCAAGCTGGTCTACCGCCACGATTATCCATTTGAGACGCGTGCCTGATAACTCCTGATATGCTTCCGGCGAGGAAGCAGCGTACCTGGCGAACTGACTTTTTCTTGCAGCGATCTCCTCTATGATCAGTTTCCTGAACTTCCGATACCGTTCTTCATCATCCAGAGATATGTATTCTGCCGTATGCGGAAGCTCCTTCATAGGCATACAGCCGTTGTTCCCGCAGTCCAGAATGTAGAAATTCACCATATCCACATCACAGGCTATTGCTAAGCTTGCAAGAACCGTTGTCAAGAACACTGTCTTGCCAAACCCGGGGGATGCCGTGAACAGCAGATTGCCGTCTTCTGCAGGACAATACTCCAATTCCTTCTGTTCCTGCGACTCCGGGATATCCACCCTTCCTATACGGACAACCGGCAGTTCTCTTCTCCTTCCTATATCCGCATTCCCGGCAGCATACGGACTGATGATCATGTTCTTAAGAGGCGGCAGCCAGGGCCTCTTAACTACTGTTCCTCCTTCCTTCGCGAAAGCCTTCTTGATCTGCCCTGCCGCTGCCTCTATCTGTGTCTTTCCCTCACGGTACTTCTCTCCTTCGCCGCTTAGATCTTCATTGACAAGTTCTCCCTGCCCCAGTTCATTGACCACATAGACCCGGTCGTCCGCCTCATCTTTCTCCTCATTCTCCCTGTACGGCGCTTTACTGAGCGCCGACTGGAACAATTCATAGATCTCATTATTCCCAACCTCAAGATACGCCCTTCCCGGTATGGTGATACCCGCCGCATCCATTGTCTTCAGGACTTCTTTGCTGTCGCTCTCATTCTGCACCTTCAGACATATCCTGAACCGGCTGTTGCAAAAGATCTGTTCGTCCACGATACCGGCCGGCTTCTGCGTCGCCAGGATCAGATGGACGCCCAGACTCCTTCCTATGCGCGCCGCCGAGACCATCTCCTTCATAAAATCAGGCTGCTCTTTTTTAAGTTCTGCAAATTCATCGCAGATAATAAAAAGATGCGGGATCGCTTCGGGCGCCGTTCCTTCTTTGAACAGCTTCATATAGCCGTTGATATGGTTCACATGATATTCTCCGAATATCCTCTGCCGCCGGGACAATTCTGCCTTCACCGAGACTAACGCCCTAACGCTGCCTCCTCTGTCCAGGTTCGTGATCGTCCCCAGGTGATGCGGAAGCTCCCGGAACAGATCTGCCATCCCTCCTCCCTTATAGTCGATCAGCAGAAATCCAACCTCATTAGGATGAAAATTCACCGCCAGCGACAGGATGTAACTCTGAATCAGCTCAGACTTCCCGGAACCGGTGGTTCCTGCCACCAGACCGTGAGGACCGTGCGCCTTCTCATGCAGGTTCAAAAACAGGATATCATCCTTCGACCGCATCCCCAAAGGCACCGCCAACGATTTGTGCGACTGATTCCTTCTCCAGCGATTCTGGATATCAAGTTCTTCTGGATGCCGGATCCCGTACATTTCAAAAAAGGTGATCTGCTCTGGAATATGGCTTGTAATCCTCTGCTCATGTACCAGTACGCTCAGATCTCTCGCCATCCATTCAAAGTCCGCATCCCGGTCATCATACAGCCCAAGCCTCTGCTCCAGGTACTTCCGTTCTTCCGTCAGGAGCACCCCTTCCTCAGAATTCTTAAGAATCAGAACCGTACCGGCGAACTCAGGAAGGCTGGCCCGGATATCACCGGTATACACTGCAGATACTCCCAGCGCCTCCCCGTCCATATGGAGATATTCCATGATCCTGTGATCCAGTATCCAGGCAGGCTCATCGATCAGAAACAGATAATGCGGCAGATTCAGCGTCTCCTTCTTTCCCTCCTTCAGACGGCCCGCCCGCTCCTTCAAGATCTGATAGACACTGCCCAGTACAAGATCCCTTGACCGCTCTGAGCTGACCATTCCCAACACATTCACCGGACGTATCCTCAGATGAGGCAGCCAGCGCATCCATGAGAATTCCTCTTCATATCTCCGGTCATAGACCGCGATAATCTGTACATCATGATAACTGTGGAAAAATGCGATCTGAGATACCAGTAACTTAATCTGCCGGTGCAGAAGCTCCTTAGCTCCCGCCAAGCCAAGATTCGCCTTCCTCAGATTGACTGCCTTGGGCTTATCCAAGACAGCGTATCTTCGCCGTATCCTTCCCGCAAGCTCTGTCAATTCATCCTCCCCCGCATTCCATGCCGGTTCCTTTCCCTCGACTGTACATTTCGTTTTTCCCGTGTAATGCCCGATAGCCGCGGTAAGGAAATCACTGTCCGAATGCATTCTCTCATAGATTCGGCTGTCATATCTCCTCACCATCTCACAGAGCCTCTCAATATCCGGGAACTGATATGCATAGATTGCCTGTTCCCTCTCATAGCACAGCGCAATCTCTTTTTGCTTATGCCGCAGATATTCCATATATTGTTCGCTTCGCTTCCTGTTCCTTGCTCTTCGTTCCTTCTTACCGCCTATGTATTTTATCCCGGAAAATACGGCCGCCATCCCGGCCCCCGCCGCCGATACAAGCAGATATATGCCGCGGCCTGCGAACAGACCTGCCGCAGCCGTCACCGCCGCCATTCCAAGCGGCGGCAGCATTGCCATAAGAAGCTCTCTTTTATTCTGTTTTTCTTTTTCTCTGGGAAGTTCGATCTGAATCTTATCTGCAGACGGCCTCTTTATCAGCCTTGGCGAACGTTGATAGACCGGAAAACCTTCCGGGTCTTGTACCGGTAATTTCTCTGTAAATGCTGTTGTATATCCGTCGGAAGAGCCCCAAACCGACATCTCATCTTCCCAGATCTCAACCTTTATATTCTTTAGTTCCAGAATATCACCGGGACGCAGCTTAAAATCACCCGGCGCCAATGCCCTCTGGTTCAGGCTGACATGCTCCCCGCCTGCGGCTTCATAGAACCCCTGCATCCCTCTTATATAGAATCGGCTCTTCAATCCATAGATCCGAAGCACAGCTTCCTCACCCGAAGAGACTGTGATATTCTCCTCCCTGTAAAACAGACGCATTCCCATCCCCCTTCCCGGCAGATCCATTCCGATTATATATATAGGATCACCGCAAGAAATATCAGCGCCAAAACTACAGTGACGGCGTATAATCTGACCAATCGTCTGTACTTTTTCACTTCTGCTCCCCTCATATACCGCTTTTCTTCCTGTAAAAGGTTTTCATAATGCTCCGTAAGAACCTTTTTCTCTTCCTGCACCGTCTCCGGTTCCAGGAAATCAGCAAGGTCATCCCCCGCATTCAGAAGCTCAAAGCCTTCGTACAGATAATCCTCATACGGCCTTGAGCCGTCCAGCACGTATCCGATCAACGCCTGATAGCGTCTCAGAAAATCCTTCTCCCGGTCCTTCCCGCAATGCCGGATAACGTCCCTTCTTTTTACCCTCACCCTGCCAAGTATATCGTAATACAGATTCTCAGGTTCCATTGAAAACTCATACTTCATATATAATTCCTGAAGCTCCGCCGCCTGCAGAAGAACCGCGAGCTTTACAGGCCCGTCTGCCTCTCTTATCTCTTCTAATACCTGCATTCCCCGCAGATCAAAGCTCATGCAGACCGTCTCCTTCTCTTCTTCGATCTTGCAGGGAAGCAGCAGATGATGTCTCTCCTCCAACCGTCTGAAGTCATAGACCGTCTCTGCCGCCATATCGCTTCTCTGAACCCTGTCTCTCAAAACTCCCTCCTCCATGCAGCGCGCCCTTCGCCTGGCGGCAGTCCGCGCCTTCCTGCTAATACAGCTCGCACTCGATGAGAAGAATATCTCCCTGGAAGATCTTTCCCTCCTGAAAACTAAGCATGGAATTCAAATATGCCTTTTTGCGCAGAGAATACACCCTGATCTGCCTTCCATGACATACCGATGTGAAGTAACCGTTTTCGCGGAGTCTTTGGTAGACTTCTTCGATCTTTTGCTCCGGTTTCACCATGACGTCCAGCTTCTTGTTATCTGCCGCAAATGTGACGATCAACTGCCTTCCCCCTAACCGCGGTTCATGGCGCCTGCTGCCCGGTCAAACTCCGCATACTGCTGTGCGTTCCTTACCACGCCCTGACCGATCGCGCTGATCAATTCCCTCATAGCGTTAAAACTCGGCGCCATCTCCGCAACTCTGGCAGCAAACCCTTCATATCCGCTTCCTTCCCATAATTCCGGAAGCTGACGGTTCACAACGTCGTTCAGATAATTCTGGAGAGCAGTAACATCCTCCACATGGCTTCCGATCTCATGCCCCCTGGCAATAACATCCTCGGTGTTCATCCTAATACTCATAGGCATTCTTCCTCCATTTTTCACAATTTTCTGTTAATACTCCTGTTAATTTCTTTCACATGGGATTGTCATGATATTCATGATATTGAAGGTTCTGATGAAACCTTCAATACAGACTGATGTAAATCTAATCTGATTAATTCGGATTAATTGAATTCAATTTGATAAATGAGAACCATACATGTATTCAACAGCGCTGTATGTATGTGAGTCGTATCTTACATTACCTTCACCGATTTGTCAATTACTAACCGTTCGACATTTCACCATTCTCTACTTTTTACACAAAAATAAAATCGAAAAATTAGATATTTTTCACAATGGGAATCACTTGGCAAACCGATCATTTCGATTTATACTACAAGTACAAGGGTCAAAAGATTATGTATGACATTCAAGACCTCAAAATATAGAAAAGGAGCTTGTGAGTATGGAAAAATATCATCGTATCTTCGTAATCGTCGCGGATTCCCTGGGCGTCGGAGCCATGGAGGACTCGGCGGACTTCGGCGATATCGGCGTCAACACTCTCGGACATATCTCAGAAGCGGTGGAGACTCTTCATATCCCCAACCTTAAGAGGCTCGGCCTTGCCAACATCACGCCGCTTAAGCAGACAGGCTCCGTTAAGATCCGGCGCGGATATTACGGGAAGCTAAGAGAACAGAGCAAGGGTAAGGATACTATGACCGGACACTGGGAGATGATGGGGCTTGAAGTGACGAAGCCCTTCCGTACATTTACAGAGACCGGATTCCCGCGGGAACTGATCGAAGAGCTGGAACGAAGGACGGGCCGCACCGTCATCGGCAACAAAAGCGCCAGCGGGACAGAGATCTTAGAAGAACTGGCGGAAGAAGAGATCGCCACAGGACATATGATCGTGTACACCTCCGCCGACTCCGTCCTGCAGATCTGCGGCAGCGAAGAGACCTTCGGACTGGACGAACTATACCGGTGCTGCGAGATCGCCCGGGAACTTACCATGAAGGAGGAATGGCGGGTAGGACGCGTCATCGCCCGCCCCTATGTCGGAAGAAAACGGGGCGAATTCAAACGCACCAGCAACCGCCACGACTACGCGCTTAAGCCATTTGGACGGACGGCTCTGAACGCCCTGAAGGACGGCGGACTGGACGTGATCTCCGTCGGCAAGATCAAGGATATCTTCGACGGGGAAGGTATCACCGAAGCGCACAAGTCCAAAAGCTCCGTTCACGGTATGGAGCAGACCATAGAGATCGCCGGGAAAGATTTTCACGGGTTATGCTTCGTCAATCTGGTAGACTTCGACGCCCTCTGGGGACACAGAAGAGACCCCGAAGGCTATGCGCGGGAGATCGAGAAATTCGACGTTAATCTCGGGAAGCTGTTAGAACTTCTCCGTGATGACGACCTGCTTATCATCACGGCAGACCACGGCAACGACCCTACCTATACCGGAACCGACCATACGCGGGAGAAGGTGCCGTTCCTGGCTTACTCCCCGTCCATGCAAGACGGCGGAGAACTTACAGAACAGGATACCTTCGCGGTGATCGGAGCTACTGCGGCTGATAATTTCGGTATCGCAATGCCGGAAGGAACGATCGGTGAATCTCTGCTTGACGCGCTGATATAACTGCAAAACGGTTAAACATTCTGACCCTCTCGGTCAGTCTGTTTAACCGTTTTATCTTCTTCCGTCTTCCTCATAAAATCTTCTCTCTTGATCTCCGTACAGTTCATCAAAATGAATAACAAATTTTTCCAAGATCAATCTCATATTTAACCGTCCGTCCTGAACAAACTGATTCCGATCCTTCAAAGCAGCATCATAAATCCTATCCTGCTGCATCTTAGGAGAAGCAAGGAAATAATTGTACAGAAGAACTTCAAATATCCGATTAGCTATGACAACAGAATTATTAACCTTCTTAACGAATCCGAACATCAGCGCCGTCTCAACCGAACGGCTTCCCAGAACATAAGCGATCTCCTTCCCTTTAAAAAGCAATTCCCGAAGCAGCCCTTCAAGTTCCGGATCGTCTTCTACCTTATTCAAAAGAGACTCAAATAAGGTGTTCTGTTCCGTAAGAAGGCGTCTGACCGCCTCTAAGAATCCTTCCTTCGTCCATGCAGCCCTTTTATCCGAGAATGCCCCGCTCCCTGCAATACCTTCATCTATCAGCTTGCACAGCTTAGATACCAAAAACGGATAGCCGGACGTATAATCATGGATAAGCTCTGCCATCTCTCCTACATCCATCCCCGTACAATGATCCGCTTCATACTGCTGAAGCATTCCCGCTATCTCCTCAGATGAAAAGCTCATATCAACCAGGAAATCCGCAGCAATGTTCCATGGACTGTTCAGCTTATGCTCTACCTCAGATCTGAGCTTCCGTTTTATATTTTTAACATCGTAAACGCCCGCTAAGATAACGGACCAAAAGGTCGGTGTCTCATCCCGGTCAATATAATACCCTCTAAGCTGAGCAAGAAAATCCATAAACACCTGGTTGTTCGTTGCACTGTCCGCTTCATCTACCATGAGAACGACCGGCTTTTCGGCATACTTGCAAATCAAACTGAGAAAACGAAATAACTCAACCAGCTCCAGCTCTTCTCTTCGGTATCTCAGTACCTCCTCCAGTTCATTCACCGCCGCCAGTTCCGCCTGTCCCTGCATATCTTTTCTATCCTTTATTTTAAGCAGGAACGCCGATGCAAACGCAGCAGAAAATGTATTTTCATTTCTGAATTTTGCGTCGCTCATTTCCTTTTGGAAATCCAGGCTGACCACTATATATTCTTCTTGTAAGAATCTGCCGAGAGCCCGCAGGATGGTAGTTTTGCCATATTGACGCGCCCGGTTGATCGTAAAATACAACCCTTTGTCAACCATTTCCCTGATCTGGATCAGCTTCATTCCTGTATCGACCATATAATGCTGATCCGGCTTGCAATCTGCACTTACATTAAAAACCTTCTGCATGGTATCCGTCCTTTCCTGCCGCTTCCGTCTCCATCCGTTTTATCTTATTCTAGTATTCTTTCTGTCTTTTTGCAATACTGTTTGCAATCAGAAAATATCCCTCAGAAAATATCCTTCTTACAATACCGATAGAATCCCACGCTGATACCGATCACCGTCAGAACCAGACCAACCGCCAGATACTCTGCATTCAGGCACTCGTCGGCAACGATGTCCGCCCCTTCCGTATAGCCAAAGGGCGTAATATATTTCAGAAATTTTGCGTCCTCCGTCAGATTGGCAATAATATTGAGAAAATACAGGAGCGCCGCCAGGCCAAGCCCGATACCGGCTCCGCTGCGGCTTATAAACGCGGATATTCCGAAGCAGACGGACGCCACCTCGATCTGCAGGATGAAGTAGGCTAAAAACAACAGGAAGAGCGGCCGGCTATCCGTCGATTCCCCTACCGCGTATACGGATAACACCGTAACAAGCATGACGGCCGCATTCAGAATTATGATCTGCAGGATCATGGAAATGAACTTTTGGCCCACTACGTTCCTTCGGCTCACCGGATGAGTCAGCAGAAATTCCGCCGTCTGTTCCTTCTCTTCCTTAGCCAAGACAGAAATGCCCAGAAGCGCCGAAAAAAACGCGCCGCCAAGACCGAGAATATTACCGCACTCCACACCGAAAAATCCTATAAACTCTCCGAAATTCAGCCTGTCCATGCCAAATGCAGCAGAGAAGCCGCCCATCTCGGCAAACATAGTGCTTACCTCTCCCATCTGCTTCTCCATCTCAGGATAGACCAAAACACAGAGTGCCAGCATAAACGCGATGACCGCCGTCCATATGATCAGTGTGATCCTTCCCTGTTTTAATTCATGTTTGATCAGCGTCATATCAATTCTCCTTTTCTACATAATAATGCATGAATATCTCTTCCAGATCTGGATCTGTGATGGATATATCCGTCAGCGGAAGCCCAGCCAATGTCTGCATCAATATCTGCAGGTCCCCGCCGTATAAAAAGCTCAGGGAATCTCCGTCTGTCTGTACATCCTTGATCTTGGGAAGCCGGGGCAAGGCGGTGACACCCTTAAGCCTGACCCGCTTAGTGTCAGTGTGTCCCAGGTTCTCCGTACTGTCTACGGCCAGCAGCCGTCCCTCCCGGATAATGGCTGCATGACGGCAATAGCGCTGTATCTCTGTGAGTATGTGTGAGGAGACGAAGACTGTAGCTCCTTCTGCATTGCGTTCTTCCAAGATGGCATAGAATTCCCGCTGCATCAGAGGATCCAACCCGCTTGTAGGCTCGTCCAGAATGCAGAGCTTAGGCTCATGCTGCAAGGCACAGACGATGGACACCTTCTTGCGGTTGCCCAAAGACAGCTCCATGATCTTCTTATCTACATCCAGTTCCAGACGTTCGCAGAGAGCATCTGCATTTGCACGACAGTCCTTATGTCGAAGCCCGGCCGAAAACTGTATCACATCCTTTACCCGCATTCCGCGGTAAAAAGAAGCTTCCGAGGGCATGTATCCTACCTGCACAAGGATATCCTCCTTCTGCCGTATAATATCCATCCCCAGGATCTCTGCGCTTCCGGAGGTGGGTGCGATCAGTCCAAGCAAAGTCCTGACAGCGGTACTCTTTCCTGCTCCGTTCGGCCCGATAAACCCGAAGAAGTCTCCCTGTTCTACCGTCAGATCAAGATCTATGATCCCCCTTGATCTGCCGTAGTATTTTGTTAACGAAGTAGTCTTTATCGCATCCATTTTCTTAAGAACTCCTTTCCAAGCTATATCAGGATACTTTCAAAGTATCCTGCTCTTAAGGCTGCTTTTTCAAATACACATTCTTCCAGAAAGCCAGCATCTTTGAGAAATCCTCTTCCAGCGTTTTCGCTTCCAAAACTTCGCCCCTCTGGAAGATCTCCCACAGATACCCCACCGACATCAGGTAGATCTGCCGGTGCATCATCGCAAGATCCAGTCCCGGCACAAAATCCTCCGGGTCAAGCCTTGCAAGGGCATCTGCCGCCTTCCTGTCAAAATACTCCCGATAGCTCTTCTGAATAGCCCCGCTGACAGCGAGATCCTTCTCATAGAATGCTTTCATGGCGAATGCGGATATGTCTGGATACCGGCACATGATCCGAATCTTGGCATGCATCCCCCGTTCCATCATCTCGAATAGATCTTCGCCCTCATAGCACCGGCTGGCCGCAAGGTATTCGGCGGTGATATCCGCCGCCTTATCCCACAGAAACAGGTACAGCTCCTTCTTATTGCGGAAATAATGAAACAGAAGGGATTTGCTGATCCCGGCTGCATCCGCGATCTCCTGCATGGGACTCTTTTTATAGGTATTCTGTGAAAATACACGAAACCCTGCATTGAGTATCCGCTGCTGCTTCTCAACCGGTAAGGAGTAAAATTTATCGTTCATATAAAATACCTCGCTGACTAAAATGGTCAATGGTTATAAATATCATTATAACCCATTGACCATTTTTGAGAAGCCCTTTTTACATATTCACGATCACTTCCGTCACAAGCCTTTTAAACTCTGCCGACACGCGGTCCGCTGTATCCTGTACTTCCTTATGATCCAGCTTCTTGTCCGAGACGCCCGCCGCAAGATTCGTGATACAGGATATTCCGCACACTTCAAGCCCCATATGACGGGCAGCCATCGCCTCGCATGCCGTGCTCATTCCCACGGCGTCGCCGCCCCACATCCTACACATCCTGATCTCCGCAGGCGTCTCGTAGTTGGGTCCCGTAAGCTGCACATATACCCCTTCCTGAAGCCCGATCCCGCATGTCACGGCAGCATTGCGGATCACCTCCTGCAAACGCTTGCTGTACACCTCGCTCATATCCGGGAAACGCACTCCAAGCTCATCTATATTGGAGCCGATCAGCGGACTTGGAATCCCGGTCGTTATATGATCGGTGATCATCATGAAATCCCCCGGCTTAAAGTTCTCGTTCACTCCTCCGGCAGCGTTGGTCAGCAAGATCTTCCTGGCTCCAAGCATTCCCATGAGACGGGTAGGAAGGACGACGTCCGACATAGGGTAACCTTCATAATAATGTACCCTTCCCTGCATGATCACAACCGGGATCTCTCCCGCATATCCGAACACAAACCGTCCTTTATGCCCTGCCACTGTCGATACCGGAAATCCTTCGATCTCCGTGTAGTTCATAGCCGCTTCCACCGTTATCTCGTCTGCATAATCTCCAAGCCCGGATCCTAAGATCACTCCGATCTCCGGCTTAAAATCCGTCTTCTTCCGTACACTTTCCAAACAAGTCATTAATTTCTGATACATATGAATCCTCTCCTTTACTTCTCAGTCAATCTGCTCTGTCCTCCAGATTGCCGCTGAATCTATCTTCTCTCATACATTGCCGCTGGATCTATCTTCTCTCATATCTTCTCGGATCAGAGTCCTCAGCGCTTCAACCGCTACTCGGATCGCCATATCCGTATCGTGGACGACCGGATTATCAAGCCCTTCCTTCTCCCTCTCCTGATTAGCAACCACAAGGAAGCAGGAACCTACCCTGACACGCAGGCTGCTCGCAACTACGAACAGAGCCGCCGACTCCATCTCCGATGCCAGACAGCCAAGCCTCTTCCAGGCTTCCCATTTGTTAAGCAGTTCGTAGCTGACAGGCTTGACCTCCGGGGAATGCTGTCCATAGAAGGAATCCTTGCACTGAACCACCCCCACATGATAATTCTGTTCAAGCTTCCTGGCCGCGTCGGTCAGAGCATTTACGATCTGAATATCCGCTACCGCCGGGAACTCGATCGGCGCGTATTCCCTGCTGGTCCCCTCCATACGGATCGCTCCGCTTGCGATCACTACATCGCCGCTCATCACTTCCGTCTGCATGCCGCCGCAGGTCCCGATCCGTATAAATGTATCCGCGCCCGACATCACTAGCTCTTCCATGGCAATCGATGCCGAAGGTCCCCCGATCCCCGTCGATGTAACGCTTACCTTGACCCCGTCCAGATATCCTGTGTATGTGACATACTCCCTGCTGTCCGCCATCAGCTTCGCATCGTCAAAATACTTCGCGATCTTGGCACAGCGTTTCGGATCTCCCGGCATGATCACATATTTTCCAACATCCCCTTCTCCTACCTGAATATGATACTGTTTGCCTGCATTTTCAGAATAATTCATAGAATCCCTCGCTTTCTATATATCTTTCCGCTCCATCTAAGCCGTTGTTATGTGATACTCTATAGATACATTTTACAGATAATTCCGCCTTACAAAAAGCCGTGATTATAGCCAAATCTACGCCCCCTTTTTTATGCACATTATACAGCCCCTCCTTTTAAAATGCCGTCTAACATCCGTACCTACAGTTTCTACTGTTTAATCCATAATAGGGATTATTGGGTATTATCCGGGACTTGTATCAGGCAGACATCCATGCCTCTCAAAAAAAGCAAACGAATTGTGCTTGTAGATGAAACACAAAGAGAATACAGATTTACCTTGGATAAGGATAGCGGGCTGCTTCCCGGACATTACTATCGTTTCTACTTCTGGCAATCTGCTATACCTGATACCGGTTATAAGAATATGTGTTACACTTTCTTTAATCAGCATAGACAGTAAGGGTTAACTTACATAGATAATCACAACAACCGTAAATAGGCAGAAAAAAGCTATCCTCTACCGCAAATAGGGGATAGCTTGTGTAACTTGTAAACCATTTTGCATAAGTTTCCGTCTAGGGTAATGGGGATACGCCAATATCTCCGTTACCTTCTATGCTGATTATAAACTATCTTCTCCTCATTTTCAAGCATCTGTTTAAAAATAAGCTTGTTTCCCACTTCGGGAGTCTGGACTATTCTTCCAGAGCACACGCGAGTTTAAGTTTGGAAATCAGAGTCATTAGGATAGCTGCACCCTGCTGTCACTTAATGGAACGGCTGCTTATTCTGCAATGATCGGCAAAAATTCCTGAGTAACAGCATTAATCATGCCGAGATCCGTAAGCCGGGCTACCGGCACTACCGGCAGCGGAAGGATCGCCATATTAAAGAGCGGAAATGCCACGCCCTTCATACCCAGCGTTTCAAGCGATGCCTTAAAGCTATGGCTCTGAGCTGCGATCGTCTCGATCGGCGTATTAGACATAAGGCCGGCTACAGGCAGTTTCATCTCCGCAAGGATCTCGCCGTCACGGACGCTGACATAGCCGCCTGCATTTTCTTTCAGACGCTCGATAGCTATGACTGCATTCTCCGGCTTGTCATATATCACAACGATGTTGTGGCAGTCATGTGCAACTGTGCTGGCCACAGCGCCTTCTTTGATTCCATAGGACTTGACAACCGCCTGTCCGATCGTACCCGCTCCATAGCGGTTAATAACCGCGGCATATTTCAAATCCTGATCGGCGGAAATATCAAGGAATCCATCCTTCACAGGCAGATCGGCTGTCTCAAAGTCAGTCATGAATCCTTTTTCCGGGTTAAATGCGATAATGTTACAGCGCACGTTGCCGTCACGGCCCGAAACCGCGATCTTCAGCTTGTCTGCATCGGGAGTCGGAACGGACACAGAGTTGATCTTTTCAATCTCATAGTCTTTGTCCTCGATCTCTGCAAGAAGCTTCCCGTCTTCCGCTACCAGCTCTCCGCCGTAAAATACTGCCTTAGGCTTAAGCTTCGTCAGATCTTCAAAGAGCAATACGTCGGCCGTATAACCCGGAGCAACTGCGCCGATGCCTTTAATCCCTGCCTCACGGGCCGCATTGATGGTCGCGGTCTTAATCGCGTCGACCGGATCCAGACCTGCCCGGATAGCTTTCTCTGCAATATAATTCTCATGTCCGCGCTTCAAGATATCATCAGACTCCGTATCATCCGTAGCAAAAGTCACCAGATCCATATATCTGAAGTCCTTAACCCCCTGTATGATATCATCAATATCCTGGGAAATAGAACTTTCCCTCGCATCAACATTAATTCCCACACGTAACCTGTCACGGGCGTCCTGGGCGCTGATGCATTCGTGGTCGCTCATCGGACCTCCGCAGGCATACGCGGAAACCTCCCGCCCATGGATGCAGAACATATGTCCCTGAGCGAACTTTTCTTCATCGAGACAATGACCGACTAATGACACCATTCTGGGCGCATTGTTCATGACGCCGTAGTAATCCATGATCTCCGCAAGTCCTGCTACCCGCGGAAGCTTGAACAATTCGGCGATTTCTTCCACATCAAAATCTGCCCCTCCGTTTTCCTTGCCCGGAAGAGACGGTACACAGGAAGGCGCCAGGATCAAGTGGCGCATAGGCAGATCTTCACTGCACTCATGCATATACTGAACGCCTCTCACCCCGAATACATTGCCGATCTCATGAGGATCGGTAATAACTGTAGTCGTTCCATGAGGAATGACAGCTTTCGAAAAATAACGCGGAGTCATCATAGTGCTTTCGATATGTATATGTGAATCGATGAACCCCGGAGTCAGGTATGCACCTTTCGCATCATATTCTTTCGTTCCCTCCAAGGGGATCTCCTGGCGCCCTGTTTTATCTGGATCGCACTGTACATGGGCAATAAAGCCTTCACAGATGCCTACGTCTCCATCATAAATTTCTCCGGTAAAAACATTTACAATACGGGCATTTCTAATAACAAGATCACATGGAACACGTCCAATTGCGGCATCAACAAGCCTCGTTCTGTTTTTGGGTTGAATTCTCATATCATACCTCCACATTATTATAGGTTCAAAGGTTGCACCTTTAATTTACTACAAAGAAAAGAGCCTGTCAAGCTCTTTACGCATAACTTATATCAATATCCCAGCTATTCTCCATGGTCCACACGAAACAAATCAAAATGAATCAGATTCGTATCAAAATAAGCGCGCCCCCAAACAAGCGGTTCACTTTGCCGGTCAAATGCAATCGAGTCTAATAACAGAACCGATTGACACCGCAGCTTCGTCTTGTGCCCTAATGTTTTATGCAGCTTTTCTATCGTCATAGCTTCTACCCGTACCCGGTCGCTGTGTGCCTTTCTGCCAGCGTACTTTTCCAATATCTCGAAAGCATAATTCTTCTCCCAAATATCCCTGTCGGGTATCTCATAAAATAAGTTCCGGCTGCACCATCCCTCTGCAACGATCGCCATAATCCCATCTGCATACAGCCAATACTCCATACGAAAAACCGGATCACCGGCTGCAATATGAAGTTTTTCGGCAACAGCCTCTCCTGCAGGCATCTCATCCAGAGAATAGATATCGTGACTGGGCGAATGTCCGCAGCGTTCAATAAGCATACTGAAATCAATCATTTCCTGCAAATTCACACACACCGCAAGTGCTTCTGGATTAATAAACGTCCCCTGCCCGTGACGCCGTAAAATAATACCCTCACCCGCCATCTGGCTTAATACGGGCCGCAATGTGTTCCGGCTTACACCAAAACGATCCGCCATCTGCTGCTCTGTCGGAAGTTTATAGATTCCCTCTTCATACTGTTCTGCTATCAGGTCAAGAAGCTGGCGGCGGATCGCGTCCGATATCGTATTTCTGTCAATTGGCAGCATAGTCATAGCGAGTCTCCTTTTTAATGATTCTTTTGCTTGCTATATTATACCATCTTCCCCGGAAAAGGCAAGTATACAAGAAGCAGCTAATCTTTTCGACTAGCTGCCCTTTTGTATCCTGTCAAAATGTCAAATATCTATGCAAGCACGGCTTCCCGGCCCGTTGCTTCGCAGGAGTCAAAGACCGCGCTGCAGAGCAGCGGGGTCTTTGACCCTCGCGGCAGTCGCCAAATGTGCATGCAAGCATGCCCGCTTGGCTCGTTGCTCGCGGTAATAAACGCCTATTCTTCTCCTGCCTCCGGCTTCTTCTCCTTAGGCAGCACAAAACTTAATATCAGCGACACCACAAACACGCCTGCTACCGCATTTCCGTTAAATATATCTCCGACCGCCTGCGGAAAGGCCGCAAAGAAGTTCCCCGAGGTCTGTGTCAGCCCAACGCCGATACAGAAGGCAAGAGATACAAGAATCATCGTGCGGTCATCGAATACGCATTCTTTCAGCATCTTCACTCCCTCATACATAATAGAGCCGAACATCATGACCGTGCATCCGCCCAGCACAGACTGCGGCAGCGAATTGAAGAACGCGCCGAGAGGCGGGAACAATGACGCCAGGATCAAGATCAGCGCGCCCATCAGAATCGTAAATCGGTTGATGACGCCTGTCATGGTGACAAGCCCTACGTTCTGGCTGAATGAAGTCAGCGGAAGGCACCCGAAGCACCCTGAGATCGTACTGGAGAATCCATCCACAGCAAGAGAACCCTGCAACTCCTCAATCTTGATATCACGTCCCAATGTCCCTGTACAGACAGCCGTTGTCGCGCCCGTCGTCTCTGCCGCAGACACTAAGAATACGATCGCTATGGTAAAGAACGCTCCGATATCAAAGATCGGTTTATGGCTCGTAAGGAACACAAGCTGCGGAATGCTGAAGAATCCCACCTCGCCGATCGTCTTAGAGATGCCCGAGAAATCTATCATCGGAGCAATTCCCGCCGCTGTAAATATACCGGACAGGATATATCCAAAGACCAGACCGACCAGGATATTCAGATTCTTGTAGACACCTTTCAGCAGATAACGCGAGACAAGGCACACCACAAGCGTAAAACACCCTACCAACAGATGATACCACGCTCCGAAGGTCTCGGATCCGCTGCCCCCTCCCCAGGAATTCATGCCTACCGGCAAAAGAGAGAGTCCTATTGCGATCACTACGCACGCCGATACCACAGGGGTCAGGTATTTCTTCCAGTATTTCGCGCTTAATCCTACCACACCCTCGAAGATACCGCCAAGGATCACGGCTCCGATCATTCCCTCATATCCAAGAGCAGGATTGGTACAGATCATCAGAAGGCTTCCAAGGAAGGTGAAGCTTACTCCCATTACGATCGGCAGCTTCGATCCGACCTTCCAGACCGGATAAAGCTGCAGGCAGGTTCCGATCCCCGCCACGAACATGGCGCACTGCAGCAGACGGGTGATCTCCGCCGCCGTCAGGGATTCTCCGGTTCCCTTCACCACAGCCGCGCCGCAGACGATCAGCACCGGCGCCAGGTTCGATACGAACATGGCAAGTACATGCTGCAAGCCGAAAGGAATTGCCTTGCCAAGAGGCACTCTTCCGTTTAATTTATAGATATTATCCTCACTTACGGTTGTAATTAATTCTTCTTTATTATTTTCCATCATTCTATCCATTTCTTATTATTACTTTTTATTCCCGCGAGCAACGAGCCAAGCGGGCATGCTTGCATGCACATTTGGCGACTGCCGCGAGGGTCAAATACTCCGTTGCTTGCAGCGGGGTCTTTGACTGCCTTACCCGCTCCTTCCCTATACTTCCAGAGCTTCTTTCTCCTTCCCCAGGCGGCGCAGCATAGTCTTCTTCACCGCACGGAAGATATTCTCATATCCTGTACATCTGCACAGATGACCGGACATCAGCTTGCGAATCTCATCATCCGAGAATTCCCGCTTCGCCTCTAAGATCTCCACCGCGCTCATAATGAATCCCGGGCTGCAGAATCCGCACTGCACCGCGGCCTCATCGATAAATGCCTGCTGAATATCGGAGATCTCCCCATTCGGCCCGGCAAGCCCTTCCAGAGTCAGAATCTCCTTACCTTCCGCCCACACAGCCAGATAGATACAGGAATTAAAGCACTCCCCGTCTATGATAACATTACAGGCTCCGCATTCCCCGACCTCGCAGCCTTTCTTCACACTGGTAAGCCGGTAATCATCCCTCAGCATATCCGTAAGCGACGCGCGGACATCCACCATCTTCTCCACCTGCTTCCCGTTGATGGTGCAGGAAACTAATTTGTATTGTTTACTCATCGATCACACCTCCCGCAAGCCTAATGGATTCTCTCAATGCACGCTCTGCCAGTACCACCGCGATATGCTGCCGGAATTCCTTAGAAGCCCTCCAGCTGTCGCGGGGATTGATGTCCTTAAGCACTGTTTCGGCAAATGCTTTCACATTCCCGCCTGACACCGTCTTGCCCTTCGCTGCCTCCTCTGCCTGCGGCGCGCGCATAGGCACCGGCCCCGCCACACCGTAGGCGATCCTGACATCCTCCATTACCATCTTATCCGAAGACAGCTTCACATTCACCGAACAGCCTGTAGTAGCAATATCCATAGCATTTCTCATGGCATATTTGATATAATGGCCTTTGTATCCTTCATAAGACGCCTTCGGTATAATGATCGCCGTCTGCAGCTCTCCCGGCCGCAGGTCTACGACCCCTGCCCTTATGTAGAAATCATGGATCGGAATTCTTCTTACCCCATTAGGTCCGGTGAGCTCAACGACCGCATCCCAGGCATGGAGCGTAGACGCAGAATCCGCAGAAGTCACACCGTTGCAGGTATTCCCGCCGATTGTTCCGATATTGCGGATCTGCGGCCCGCCTACCATATCGACCGCCTCTCCAAGCACATTGATATGCTCCTTGATGATCGGATCCCTCGTTATATGTGAAAAGCTGGTAAGCGAACCGATACGGATCGCCCCGTCCGCCTCAAAACTTACTCCGCGCATCTCGTCAAGTCCGTAGATGCTGACCAGTTCCTTCCCGGCACGTTTTCCTTCCCGCATCTGCACCAGGACGTCGCTGCCGCCTGCAATGATCTGCGCTTCCGGATGTTCCGCAAGAAGCTTCACCGCATGCTCTATACTCTCCGCCTCATAAAGCGCTTTTATGTCATACATAATCTTAATCCTCCTCTCAGATTGCCCTCCTCAGATTGCCTTTTTCATACTGCCTTCCTCATACTTCCTTTCTCAGACTGCCTTTCTCAGCTCGTCTTCCTCAGATCAAACCCTCTTCTGTAAATCTTCGGAACAGGTTATGCGGATTCACAGGCGCATCATTGACTCCTACCCCGGTCGCCTGATAGACTGCGTTTCGGATCGCAGGCGCTACCGAACAAGCCGGCGGTTCGCCCAACGCTTTGGTCCCGAAGGCGCTGGTAGGTTCTGTATTCTCCGCGAACACCGCTTTCAGCCGCGGATGATCCATGAAGGTCGACAGCTTATAATCCAGCAGGTTGTTATTCAGTGCACGCCCGGTCTTCTTATCGAAGATCAGCCGTTCCGACATCCCGTATCCGATTCCCATGCTCATACCGCCGTGTACCTGTGCCTCTGCGAGCGCAGGATTGATCAGCGTTCCCGCATCATGGGCGTTGACGATATCTATAAGCTTCACCTTGCACATAGGGATATCCACCTCCACTTCCGCAATGGTGCATCCGAAGGAATAGGCGTTGGATTTGATCTGCGCCGTACTCTCTGCAGACAGATGCTGGCTGTTCGTCAAGCTGTACAGAGCCTCTGTAGACAGCTCTCCCAATGTCATAAGCTTTCTTCCGTCTGTAGTGCGGACGATGCTGCCGTCTGCGATATCAAGATTATACGGAGGCATACGTGTCAATTCATGCGCATACTTTAAGATGCGCTCCTTTAAGAGCAAAGCCGTCTGGCGGATGGAGAAGCCCGCCGTGTAAGTCTGCCGGGACGCATAAGCCCCTGTTCCAAACGGCGTCACATCTGTATCCTGGCAGGATACGACATGCACATCTTCAAGAGGAACTCCGAGTACATCCGCCGTCATCTGCGTATATGCGGTATCTGCGCCCTGACCGATCTCCGTCTCCCCGAGCTGAACCTGCAGCGAACCGTCCTGGTTCAGAACCATCCGGCAGGAAGAAGTTTCCAGAGAGATCGGCCATACTGCCGTGTTATACCAGAATACGGCCACGCCTATCCCGCGCCTGATATCCCCGGTCTGGTTCTGATATTCCTTGAATTTCCGTTTATAATCAATTGTCTCCATTGCCTTGTCAAGGCACTGGTTGAATGTATCGTCATACAGTTCATTTTTGGAAAATGCATCTATGTACCCTACCGGCATCAGGTTCTTGCGCCGGAATTCCACCGGATCAATATGAAGCTTCGCAGCCACATCCTCCGTATGGCACTCCACCGCCCACATGGCCTGAGGGATTCCATAGCCGCGCATAGCGCCTGCCACAGACTTGTTGGTAAATACCGTATAGGCGTCCGCCTCTACATTGTCACATGGGTATAGCTGCGGAAACGCTCCCGCCCCCTTTGCCGCAATGCTGTGTCCATGAGAAGCGTATGCCCCCTGGTCGGAATATGCTTCCAGCTTGCGCGCCGCATAAGTGCCGTCCGGCCGTACCCAGGATATGATATGGCTTCTTATCGCATGGCGCACCCGGTTAGACACAAAGGTATCCTCTCTTGGGACATCCAGCTTCACCAGATGCCCTCCAAGCTGCATACACAGCCACGCGCACAGAGGCTCGTACAGGATATCCTGTTTATTGCCGAATCCGCCGCCGATGTAGGGCTTAATGATGCGGACCTTCCCCCATGCTATTCCTAACGCCTGGCCTACCACCCGGCGGACAATATGCGGAATCTGTGTAGATGCAACTACCGTGATCCTGTCGCCCTCCATCTCGGCATAACAGATAAAGTTCTCGATATGGCAGTGCTGCACCGTCGGCGTGTCATACCATCCTTCTATCTTCGTAAGCCCCGGTTCCTTTATAGCCTCCTCGTAATTCCCCTTCCGTATAGACGTGTGCTTCAGGATATTGTTCGGATATTCCTCATGGATCTGCGGGGCGCCGTCCTTCATCGCCTCCTGCACATCCAGCACAAAGGGATATTCCTCGTATTCTACTTTGACCGCACGGACCGCCTGCGCAGCCGATACCTCGTCTTCTGCAACGACCGCCGCGATATCATCCCCGTAGAAACGAACCTCCTCTGTCAGCACCAGCCGGTCCGCCACGTCCTGATGGCCCGGGTCCGTAGACCAGGGGTGGCCTGCCGTCGGGAAATAATGCTTCTCCTTCAAGTCAAAGCATGTAAATACCTTCACAACTCCCGGAATCTTCTCCGCCTCTGAGGTATCGATAGATACCACCCTCCCGTGCGCAATGGTCGAATGCACCACTCTGGCGATATACGCGCTCTTGTCGCACAGATCGTCCGTATACTTCGTGCGCCCGATCACCTTGTCATAGGCGTCCACACGGGTTACCTTCTTTCCTACATACATTATTGCTCCCTCCTTCTATACTTCACCGCTGATATGATACGCAACCTGCTGCTTCATCTTCAGATATCCTGCTTCTGTAATAATGATCTTCCCCTTTTGAAGGCAGATCAGCTCTTCCTTTTCCAGTTTTTTAATATTACGGTTCAAAGTCTTCACAGAGAAGCCGATCTCCTCGGACAGCTGTTCCCGGCTCTGTCTAAGCTCCAGTACCTTTTTCAGCGGCAGCTTTTGTTCGTACTTGCGGATCAGATGCATCATCAGCCGTTCCCGGCTCTCGATAAACAGATACTTCCTTGCGTCGGCCGTCTGGGATATCAATCTTCTCATATTCTCTTTCGTCCGAAGATACAGAGCTTCCGCATCGCTTTGCAGCCATTCCATGTAGTATTTCACCGGTATAATAAGCACCCGGCACCTGGTCACCGTCACGACACTGATCCGGTAATTCAGCAGATCTGCGAAATACTCAATCTCACCGAAGAAATCCCCCGGCCCATAATCCTTGAAAAAATAAGGCCTTCCAGTCATAGGCCACTCGATCCCCGTCACCTTCCCGGATAATATGATGTAGATATTGCTGCATCTTTCCCCGGCTTCGATCAACGTCTGATTCTCCTGCACCTCTGCCATGCTCATGTAGTATTTGACTTCTTCCGTACAATTTTGGAACAACATCTCCATATATACCTGCTTTTTCAACGGCAGTTCTTTGAATACATCCATGGGCCTCACCTCTTAATATCTATTATACCGAAGGAATTGCCAAAATAAAAAGGACGAATGACCTGATTTCCCTGATTAATAAAAAAAGAGCAACTTTGACAAAAATCACTCATTTTTCTCCCCATTCATTCTTCATTTTTATACATTATGCACAATCTCTTCTTCTCTAATCAAACGCCGGTAAATAGCAAACCGAAGGCAAATCGAACGCCGCAGGCACATCAGTCCGAGTATGTGAAACAGAACAGCCAAGTCTCCCATCCATGAGGGACTTGGCTGTTCTGCCGCTGGTGTACTGGTTTTGCACAAGCGCACATATTTATTATGATTTTATTCCTCAACTAAGTGACATGCAACCTTATGTCCCGGTTTTATTTCACGAAGCTTCGGCATCTCGCTGAAGCATCTGTCTGTCGCATATGCGCAGCGCTCTGCAAAACGGCAGCAGTTCTTCGGATTGATCGGGCTTGGGATCTCGCCTTTGATGAGGATTCGTTTATTCGCCTTCGCTCTGTCCGGGTCTGCCTCTGGAATTGCAGAAAGCAGCGCCTTCGTGTACGGATGCAGCGTATTGCCGTAGAGCTCCTCTGTCTCAGCCGTCTCCACGACCGTTCCCAGATACATTACGATCACACGGTCGGAAATATATTTTACAACGCTCAGATCATGCGCAATGAACAGATATGTAAGCCCGCGCTCTGCCTGAAGGTCTTTCAGCATATTGATAACCTGCGCCTGTACCGATACGTCCAGCGCGGAGATCGGCTCGTCGCAGATGATGAAGTCAGGATCTACGGAAAGCGCTCTCGCAATACCGATACGCTGTCTCTGTCCGCCTGAGAATTCATGAGGGAAACGTGACATATGGTCCTTGTTAAGCCCTACGATCTCCAACAGCTCCTGTACCTTTGCATCTGCTTCTTTCCCAGGCATACCATGCTCTCTTAACCCCTCGCCGACGATCTCCTTTACCGTCATACGGGAATTGAGAGACGCGTATGGATTCTGGAAGATCATCTGTACTTTCTTACAAAAATCCTTCTTCTCAGCAGCGGTAAGTTTGGTAATATTTTTTCCGTCATAGATCACTTCACCGGAAGTTAGTTCGTACAGGCGAATCATACAGCGCCCCATCGTAGATTTGCCGCAGCCGGACTCTCCTACAAGGCCGACCGTCTCTCCTTTGTAGATCTCAAAGGAAACGTGATCTACCGCCTTCAAGTCCGCGTTCTTTCCTACATGGAAATATTTACATACGTCGTTTACCTGCACGAGAGGCTGTTTTTCATTGTTACTCATCTGCTTTCACCTCTCCTTCCTTCTTTGCTTCAATTGCTACTGCATTGTCCTTCTTCATATCCGTATCCGGCGCATATTCATTCTGCAGCCAGCAGTTTGTAAAATGCTCATCCGTTAACTTATACTGATACGGCGGCTCGTCTTTGCATACGTCCATCGCGTATTCGCACCGCGCCGCGAACGGACATCCCTTCGGCGGGAAGAACAGATCCGGCGGAGTCCCTTCGATCGACTGAAGCCTCTCGCCTTTCTTGGTATCCAGCTTGGCAATGGAACCGATCAATCCCTTCGTATAAGGATGCGCCGTATCGTAGAAGATCTCCTGTACAGTACCCTTCTCTACGATCTTACCGCCGTACATTACGATCACACGGTCGCACATACGCGCAATTACACCAAGGTCATGCGTAATCATAATGATCGACATTCCAAGCTTATCTCTAAGTTCCAGAAGCAGGTCAAGAATCTGTGCCTCGATCGTTACGTCAAGCGATGTGGTCGGCTCGTCACAGATCACAAGCCCCGGACGGCTCACAAGCGCGATCGCGATCATGACACGCTGTTTCATACCGCCGGATAACTCATGCGGATACTGCTTGTATCTCTTCTCCACATCAGAGATTCCCACAAGCCTCATAATCTCAAGCGCTTTTTCCTTCACTTCCTTCTTCGTAACATCCGTTCTCCCAAGGAAGACCTCCTCGATCTGGGCGCCGACTCTCATGGTCGGGTTCAGAGATGTCATAGGATCCTGGAATACGAATCCGATATCCTGTCCCCGAAGCTTTCTAAGTTCCTTGTTGCTCATCTTGAGCACATTTTTTCCATCAAATAATATCTCTCCGCCTTCGAAGAATCCCGGCGGCTCCGGGTTCAGCCTCATGATACACTGAGCCGTAACACTCTTACCGCATCCTGACTCTCCTACGATACCAAGGATCTCACCCTTTCTTACCGCAAAGCTTACATCTCGTACAGCCTTGACTTCTCCTCCGTATGTATGAAAGGAGTAGACAACATTTTTCATTTCCAGAATATTATCATTCTCTGCCATTTTCGTATCCTCCTATTCTGTTCCGCGAAGTTTCGGATCTACTGCATCGCGTAAACCATTGCCAAGAAGATTGAGCGCCAGCATCGTCGTACATACGAAGAATGCAGGAATCAATACCTGGTGCGGTGAGTTACGCAGATATGCAATACCCTCTTTACAGATAACACCCCAGCTGCAGTTCGGAGGAGTAACACCAAGACCTACATAGCTTAAGAATGCTTCCTGGAAGATCGCTCCCGGGATTGCCATACAAAGGTTTGTAATGAGCATACCAAGGATATTCGGGATAATATGCTTCACAATTATCTTAAAATCAGGAATTCCCAATACTTTTGCCGCAAGAACAAAATCCTGCTCTTTAATACGGTAAACCTCGCCGCGCACGAAACGGCATGTTCCGATCCAGCCGACAACACACATCGCTATAATAAGAGGCGCGATACCTTTACCGAGAACCATTACAACAAGAATGGTAATGATAAGACTTGGAATACCATATAAAATATCAACTATTCTCATCACGATCATATCTAATTTGCCGCCGTAGAAGCCGCAGAAACCGCCGATCACAGCGCCCACGCACATATTTACAACAGCAGCGATAAGACCGATACTAAGGGATACGCGTCCGCCCATCCAGATTCGTACCCAGAGGTCACGTCCTGTAGAGTCTGTACCAAGCCAGTGTGCAGACGACATCATCTGGCTTCTTGCATTTACGTCCATCTGCGACTGTGTATACTGACTGAACATCGGCGCAAAGATGGATAATAGCGCATAGAAAATAATAAGCGAAAGTCCGAACATCGCCGCCTTATTCTTCTTCAACCGTCTCCACGCATCCTGCCAGAAAGAGAGAGATGGTCTGCTGATGCTCTCCATACGGATATTATCTTTTCCTTTGATCACAAAAGATTCTTTCTTTAATTCTGCCACCTTCTACACCTACCTTTCGCCGATACGAACACGCGGATCTGCCACGCCGTAAAGAATATCTACAACAAGGTTACAGAAAATGAGAAATACGCCGTAGAATAATGTCATTCCCAAAACCATAGAATAATCGTTGTTCGATACGCTGTCCACGTAATGCTTACCCATTCCAGGAATTGCAAAGATAGACTCGATTACGAATGTACCTGTAAGTACGGATGCTACAGTCGGTCCCATAACGGTCATAACCGGCATGATCGCGTTGCGAATCTGGTGTTTCGCAGTGATCCTGAATTCACCGAGCCCTTTTGAACGGGCTGTCTTTATGTAATCCTGTGAGGCAACCTCGAGCATGCTTGCACGCATGATACGCGATACGGACGCCAGCGTATAAAATGCAAGAGCACATGCCGGAAGAATCGTATATTCAATGCCTTCGTACCTTGCTACCGGAAGGAGCCCCCATTTAATACCGAATCCGTACTGCAGCACGGCACCCATAATAAAGTCAGGAATACTCGTTCCCAAAACAGCAACAATAACACAGAAAAAGTCTATTCCTTTCCCTCGGTTCCTTGCCGATACGATACCGAGAACCAGGCCGAACGAAACCGCCAGCACCAGCGCACGGATTCCGAGATCCGCCGAGAACGGGAATGTCTCGCCGATAATATTTGCAACTGTTTTATTCGTGAATTTCATGGAATATCCGAAATCACCTTTGATCAGATTCACCATATAATTTCCATACTGCACGATCAGCGGTTTGTCAAAACCATAATAGCTTTCCATGTTCTCTCTTACTTCCGGCGTCAGCTTCGGATTCGTGAACGGATCGCCGGGCATGAGACGCACCAGGAAAAAGACAACGGTTATCAATACCCAGACTGTCAATATCGCTGCGATTACACGTTTAAATATATATTTACGCATCCTTATTCCTCCTTGTATACTTAGAAAAAGTCCATTTATATTCTAAATTCGCCACCCGACATACCGCCGGGTGGCGATTCATTCTCACTCTTCTCTAATGTGACTTTCTCTGTTATTCAACAATATCAGCGTATACCCAGTCAAGGTTGATACTGCAGTGGAAGAAATTGAGTCCTTCAACATCATCGTCAACAAGATAGTGAACTTCTCTCTCTGCCTGCGGGAAGAATGCAGCTTCATCGATAAGAATTTGCTCTACTTCATGAAGCATATCCATACGTTTCTGCGCGTCTGTCTCTGTCTGTGTAGCTGTCAGCAGTTCATCAACTTCGTCATTGACATATTTGCTGTAGTTGTATGGGCTGTCAGATTTGAACAGCTCAAGGTATGTATATGGATCGTCATAGTCGGCGCCCCAGCCGCCCCAACCGATCTCGTACTCACCGCTTGCCTGACGGTTCAGCATCTCTGCGTAAGTTACCTGATTAACTTCTACGTTGATACCAAGCGCTGTCTTCCACATCTCCTGGCATACTTCAGCCTGCTTCTTTGCTGAATCTGAGTCTGTTGTTGTGATTGTTACCGTAATATCGGAAGCCTTCTTTCCAAGAGCCTTTAATGCCTTGTCTAAGTGCTCTTTTGCCTTCGCCTCGTCTCCGTCCATCGGATAACCCTTAAGCGTAGACTCTTCTCCGTATGTCTTCTCAACGCCTGACAGACCGCTGAATACAAGGCCCGTGCTTGGTGTGAACATACCGTTGTTGACAAGTTCGTTGTAAGAATTTCTGTTGATCGCATAGTTGAGCGCAAGACGGAAATCAATATTATTCATCGCCTCGTTCTCACTGTCGCAGTTGTAGTAAAAATAATCTACGTTACCGTTGCGGTATGTATGATCCTGACCTTCATAGTTCGGTGCGTCTGCTGACGGAATCTCAGAGAAGTCTAACTCTCCGTCCTCATACATAGCAAGCGCTGTGGACTGATTCTGTACATAGCTCATCTCTGCACGGTCAAGCTTGATACTGTCCTTATCCCAGTAATTCTCGTTCGGCTCGAAGACCCATTTCTGATTAGCGGAGCTTGTAAGAACGTATGGTCCTGAGTACACGTTCTTCTCTGCATCTGCCGCAAAGTCTTTGCCGTATTTTTCTACAATATCCTGGCGAAGAGGAGCGAAAAGAGACGATAATCCCATCATACTTAAGAAGTATGCTGTCGGGTGTTCCAATGTAACTTCAAGTGTCTTGTCATCGATTGCCTTAACGCCAAGTTCTTCCGGCTCTACATCGCCGACCTCGACTGCACGGCCGTTCTTAATATATTCACCGATATATGCGAACGGAGCTGCGGTCTCAGGATCCATAAGTCTTCTCCAGCTGTATACGAACTGCTCTGCCGTAATCGGTTCGCCGTCGCTCCACTTAGCGTCTCTTAAGTGGAATGTATAGACAAGTCCGTCATCGGAAATCTCCCACTTCTCTGCGATACCTTCTTTTACTTCACCTTTTACGTTACGCACCAGTCTCTCTGTAAGAGCGTTCTGAAGCTCTGTATCAGGGATACAGTTACCCTTTGACGGATCAAGAGTCGTTGGTTCTGTTCTGGTTGAAAAACGGAATACTTTTTCACCGGATGCACCGGAATCTCCCGAACCTCCTGAACTTCCTCCGCTGCTGTTACTCTTTGGAACGCCGCATCCTGCCAGTAATGACATTGCCATAGCTGCTGTCATTATAGCAGCAATAAGTCTCCTTTTCATAAAAAATCCTCCTTTTTATTAATATTAACTCTATGTAGCTTAACAGGCCCTCATATATGTTCCGGTATATAAGGGTCTGGTTCTACCGTTCATCTCCGGCGATCCCATACACATGATAGGCTTCTTCGTCTACCATACACAGCGGGATCCACCGAATTCCCTCACAGGTAAATGTCAGTCCGTCTCCCGACGGTATCATCTTCTCTTCTATATCTTCCTCTGTAAACGGGAAATCAAGGAATCCCTTCTCTTCGGACAACGCCGCCATGATATACGGTCCATAGGCAACCGCCGCTCTCTCCCTGATATCCGCCGACCGGATAATACGGAACCGGAACGCGAATTCCGCTTCATAAACAATCTCTTCCGAGAAATCTCTGTCAAATGTCAGATAACCGTCTTCATCCGGCCATACGGCGATCTCCGTGCCGTTCTCTTCTATCACAAACGATCTGCCCGGCAGATCACATCCTTCTGTATCGTTCTTTGATACAGCCCATTGGGGCAGACGCACCTTAAGCGTGCGGATCCCGCTTCCCTTCACAGAGAGCCTTGTCCTCTCCGGGCGGCCGCTGACCGCTTCCTGCCTGATATGGACGTCCCTGTCATCCCAGTCCAGCACAGACGGAATAAAAAGGTTCACATAGAATTCATCCTCCCGGTAAGAATAGATCCCCTCCCGGTACTTAAAATGACTCTCCATACCTGTCCCATGACAGCAGCTATTCTCCCGCAGAAACTCTCTCCTTGCTCCCGGCTCTAATGGGAAGAAATATGTACTCTCCCCGGTCGGACGCTTATCCTGAGACGCAAGGATATGGTTCAAAACCGTTCTCTCATAATAATCCATATACCGGCTCTTCGGCTCATACCCGAACAATTCCCTTGTAAGCTTCAGCATATTATAAGAAGCGCAGGTCTCCTGCGTCTTCTCTGTAAGCAGATCTCCGATCCTGTCCTTTGCAAAGAACTTCTCACTCTCACCGCAGCCTCCCGGCGCATATACGTGTCCGTCCGTTACGGTCTGCCAGAAAAACTTCGCCATATCATAATACCGTTTCTCACCTGCAGCTTTGTATATCTCCAATGCTCCAAGCATCTGCGGAATATGCTGGTTGGCGTGCATCCCATCAAGCTTATCCTGCTTCTGTTCCAACGGATAGTTAAGCTTCTTATTGTCAAATAGCTTCGCACAGTCGATGAATTCTTCTCTTCCCGTGAGCATGTACAGCTGTGCCATGATCACGTTCATCGCCCCGAATTCTCCGGCAATATACATCCCCCACATCTTCGTCCGCTTCTGATACGGGAGCTTAGAGAGCCTTCTCCATACCCATAATCCAAGGCGTTCGGACATGGCAAGCGCTTCCGGCTCTCCTATATATGTATAGCAATCCAGTAATCCTGCAAATATCTTGTGCAGCGTATAATACGGCGCCCAGATCGCCGGATACTCGACGTATTCCTCCAACTGGTCGAACTGATTCGGAAGATATCCGCTTAAGAATCCTTCCCCAACGCCTTCCATCCGCGAAAATGCCTCCTGGCACTTCCTAAGGCTCTCCACCATATACACTGCTTTCTCCTTGAAACGCACATCACCGGTCGCATGATAACACAACGCCAGAGCCGACATATAATGCCCCGTCGTATGTCCTCTGATCTGGCTCTCCCACGTCTCCCATCCGTCTAACGGTTCGGCATCTCCTGTATCCAGACCGGACGCCCTGCGGAAATTATATAACATCCTGTCATCCTCGACGGACAGCAGATACTCCTTCATCCTCTCCTGAGCATCATAAAACGGGGTTCCCGGCAAAAGTCTGACGGCTGCATCATCACATCCCTGCACATACGGCATACTTCCCCGGCCGCTACATATTGTTTTCATCTATTATCACCTATAACGTTAATCTATTAACGTTAATCTCTCTTGATATAAAAGTAAATATAATTAATTCTATCATTCTCCGCCAAATGGGTCAAGGTAATTTTGACAGACAATTGTCAGTATATTGTCGGCAATTCCTCATAATCCCCAAAAATACAGGAGTTCCCAACCCCGGCAACTCCTGTATTTTAGAAAAATTTAATAAACCATTTTATAATTTCATGCATTTATTTCACAAAAATGCACAAAAATGACATATTTATGCAATCAACACGAGAAAGCCCCGCGCTAAAGCTACATATTTACCTTTGATAAATTTTTAACACTCTTTATTCTTCCGTCCTCTATCGTTTGCACCGCGTCAAAAAACTCCAGATTCGCCTTGGCATGGGAGATCATGATCATCGTCCTCTTACTGCTTGCCGCACAGTCAAAAAATGCACGCACCGTCTCCTGATCAAGCCCGTGTTCCGGCTCATCGAGAAGGATGCACGGCGCCGGAGATAACAGCGCTCTTGCAAGGACGAGCTTCTGCTTCTCCCCGAGTGACAGGTTCTTTCCGTTTTCCACGACAACAGCATCATACTGCTTAGGAAAAGATAAGATTCTCTCGTGAATACCGAGTATCTTTGCGATCTCCTCAACATCTTCCCGCTTTGGTATGCGTTTAAACCGATAGCAGTCCAGAACCATATTTTCATAAAAGCTGATATTCAAAAGTTCCGGTTCCTGCGGAATATAAGTAAAAAAATCCTGCGGACAAGGCTCTTCCTTTCCCTCTATAGAAATGACAATCTCACCGCTTAGCGGCGTAAGATCGCCGAGAAGCAATTTCATCAGCGTAGATTTCCCGGCACCGTTGATCCCCGTAAGTGCGTGCCGCTCATGAAACGGTACAGAAAATGTGATATCCTTTAATATCGGTTCCTGCCCCGGATAAGCAAACGATATCTGCCGGATCAAGATCTCTTCCGCTTGTACTGTCTGAGATTCCATCTCCGGTTCTGTCTCCGGTTTTATCCCTGTCTCCGGCTTCTCTTCCGCTTCTGCTGTCCCTGTCTTTGCTTCTGTCAACTCTTTGAGCCGGCGGACTGAGGTGTGTACGTCTGTCAGGTAATTCCACATATTAGTAAAACAATTAAAAAATCGAAAAATAAAAGGCGCAAACGCAAAGACAAAGGCCAAATCCGCCATCTCGATCTGCTGGCGCGCCGCCAGAAAAACACATACAAACACACAGCTCACAAGGCTTATGTCTTCCAGAAGATCGGAAACAAACTGTGCGCGGCGAATCGTATTCTCCTTCTTCTTCTCCGCACCCACCGCATGTTTTCCAACACTCCCGCTCTTTTTAAAAAGCAACTCATAGATCCCGCTCTCCCTGATACAGACCAGCTGCTCGTTCAGATATTGGAAGAACTTTGTCAAATCGTCAAAGGACTCCCTCTCCTGCTCCGAATATACCTTCACCCGCTGTTGAAAGAACCGGTTCAGCATAACGGACGGGATCCCCAGAAGGAAAAACGGAACCAGGACCACCGGTTTCCACATGAGAAACACCGCCATGGAAAGAATTCCAAGCAGCAGCGGCTCAACAAAATTGATCGTAAATCCCATAAACAGAAAGTCGCTCATCACACTTCCGCTGTCATTCAGAAGCAAGGACAGCACCTTTCCTGAAGAAACCAAAAGCCGGCCTTCCCTTGAGCGGTATAACCACGTCCGAAGCAGATTACGGTTCGCCGTGCCTACGATCCTTTCCGCGCACAGGCCAGAAAGGCGGTATCCCAGGACGGTCGGTACACGCGCAGCAACATAGAGGCCAAACAAAAACAGAAGCAGCACGGCCGCATGTCCCTTCTCCTGTCCGAACTTCGCCACCGTCCGCAGCAGACAGGAGTTGACAAATTGAATCAGGAACCATGCGCCTGCCACAAAGACAGAGCCCGCAAGCGCAAGCGCCGTATCCTTAGGGCACACCGCTGTAATGATCTTAAAATCTTCCCAAACTTCTCTTCCTCTATACTTCATGGCAGCGCTCCTTCCACAGAAGTTCTTCCCGACGTTCCATATCGATCCCCTTATCGAAGAATTGAGACAATTCCCTGTGATGCGTCGTCATACAGACCGTTCGGTCCGACGCGCACAAAAAGCGGATGATCCGCTCCTCCCCCTCATGGTCAAGAGAATTCGTCGCTTCGTCGATCAAAAGTACCGGCGCTCCCGACAGCCAGGCCCGGGCAAGCCCGATCCGCTGTCTCTGACCTCCGGATAAGTTCGTTCCTTTATTCTCCGCCGGCAGATCCAGAATCTCCTGTTCCGTCCTCCCAGGGAACGCTGCAAAGAAATCGAATGCCGAGAGGGCAAGCGACAATTCCTCTTTCGTCCGCTCCTTTTCACAGAGCAGATTGTCCCGGACCGTACCGTCCCAAAGTACCGGCTCCGACGGCACATACGCTGCGATACGGTACAGACACGAAAAAGTATAGTCCTTCGGCGGATAACCGCAAAGCGTAATTCTGCCCTGTTCACCGTGTTCGTATATCCCGCAGATAAGTTTCAATACGGTCGTCTTCCCGCATCCGTTTTTCCCGATAAGCAATACATGCTCTCCGCGTCCGGCCGTAAATGAGACATTCTCAAAAATCATACGTTTTCCCGGATCATCTGCATGCCGAAACGAAACATTCTGAAACTCGATCATCTTATCCGTCTCTGTAAATACATTACGATTCCCATAGGATTGCTTCGGACAGTCCCAGATCCCTTTTACACGCTCCAAGAAGACAGCCAGAGTCGGAAAATTAGCCATAAAATCATCCAACTCCGCAAGCTCGGCATTAAAGGCATAGGTGAATAGAAACGCAGACAAAAACGCCGGCGCCGCTATACTGCCCCGGCTTATAAACACACTCCCCAGAATACCGATAAGAATGAGCGGCAATTTGTTGAGCAATATTGCCGGACTCATATAACCGACCAATGCGCCCATAGAGCTTCCGAACCTCTTCGCATAGCGTTCGCAGACTTCCTCCGCCCGGTTCAGCATCTTATCCTGCACCGCAGAATGTGAGATAAGATCATGGTGAGAGACGATATCCTGAAATACCGCGTTCCGCTCGCTCATAACTTCCGTCGAATGCCGAAGAAAACGCTGGCATATCTCTCTTCCCTTCCATTCAGAGAAGAAGAGAACCGGTACAGGCAGCAGAAACGCTGCACCGAACAATGGATGGAACAAACTTAAAAACACGGTATTAAAAACGATGAGCCCCGTACTTTTAAAGAATTTAGGGACATAGACCGCCACCGCCTCTGCACACCAGTTCACATCTTCACAGCTTTTTCCGATCAGATCGCCGCCGCGCTGTTTTACGATCCACAGATAGTCCGCACTTAAAAGGCTCCCGGAAATCCTGCTTAAATACTGCTCCTTCAGACGCATTTTAAATTGCAGCGAAATCTGAGAATATAAAAATCTACACACCGTGCAGCTAAGTTTTCCGCCCGCAAAAACCAGAAGGACAAGACCGCCCTCCACCGTTATATTCCTGCTTCCAGATAGAATGACTGAAAAACTATAAGAAAAGACCAGGTTTGTAATAACCGACAATACCGTTATAAATAGCATGATCCCGTAATATTTTCCTATGAATCTTCCTGTCATAAAAGAACCGACTAACCTTATCTCTTTTCTAATCTGCCGGATAATCTCCAATTGTTATTCTCCTCCCAATACAACCCCTGACGCCTTAACATACTGAGTTCCCAAGAGCATCCGCGAACCTGGGAACTCATACTATGTATAAAATTATGACACAAGAGCCGCATAATAACAACCAGAAATCAAACTATCAATATAACGGTCCATAAATACTGCAGGCCGTGCAGCCGGCGGCGATATGGGAATCAATTCCATTGAGGCTTTACTTATTACCGCTGGTATGTCCGAAAAGAATCTTACAATCGAAAGTATACCACGCCAGAATCCATATGAAAGCTCACAAAGAAAAAATTCCTGTTATGATTATCGGCGGATACGGTAATACTACTGAAACAAAATCTCTATCAACGCCTTCGGCCTCCCACCCGAAACCGCCATCTCCTTTGCATGCAGTTTCCCATACCCGGAATCCATGATTTTATTCATAATCCTCCTTGCGCTCCTCACCGTCACTTCCAGACACTCCGCAAGTTCATAGGCGTCAAAAATAAAGCTCTTCCTCGCCTGCGCAATTGCAATCACCTTGAGCACCGAATGTTCGCTAAGCCCTGTCTTTGCCGCAATTTCCCGAATCTTCGGGTCAGATGAAATCAATTCATAGCGAAGCTGCCGCTCCGTATCAAGGGGCCCTAAAAGCACGTCCTTTTCGTCCACCAAAAAAAGCTCCTGCTTCTTCCTCCTGACCGACTGCTCCAGAGCCTTCCTCGCATTCATATCCGCCTTATAAACGGTAAGCCCCATGCCAATCCCCACATCCAGCTCAATCCCCGTCTTCTTCACTGTCTGTTGGAGCTTCTGTATCCTTCTGTAATTCTGCACATTCTCAATCACGCCCGCATTGGAAAACACCACGTATTCCCGTTTCCCGAAAGGAAATATGGTTCCCTGGATACTCTGCACATAACGCACAATTTCCTTCTCCATCTCCGCTTTCCCTATCATCGAAGCATAATAGTTCTCCACATGGCACTCATAATTCGTAAGTTTCAGCACTTCTACCGCAATCCGGGAGTATTCCGCCTGGGTCAGCGCGTACTTGCTCTTCAAACGTTCCAACGCACGCCTCACCGTCTCCCGCGTCCCGCGCAGATAAATCGCCTGGTATCCCTGTTCAACCAACGTATTATACACCCACACAAAGGACGTCAGCGCAACGTTGGTCTTGCCTTCCTCCTGCAGGCGGATATGCCAATCCACATATTCCTGTTCGTCCACCCCCGGCTGCATGGAACAGGAGTAAATATTCCTCGCCAAAATCTGGACAGCATCCAATAAATCCGTAATCACCTGGTTCTCCACCACGTCAATGCTGAACGCGTCAAGCTCCATATCCTGTTTCTGCATCTTGAGGAACGCCCCCGCCACGCTGACGCTCGACCTTTCCACAGAAGTATACGGCTTCTTAATCTCATAAGAGCCTGTCACAAAATCCTCTACCGCACAACCAGTAAACAGAATCGCGTCACATTCTCCCTCGCACGCTTCCACGACTTCGCCGCAGTGGCTTACACGTTCTCTTATATAACAAGAAACCTCCAGCTCACTGTCAATCTGCTGCAGGCTTTCCTTCACACTATTACAGGATGATTCCGGACCAATTACGCCAATCTTCATAATCTTACCTTTTCTAAGCTTAACCATAACATTTACCTATACAGCCAGAGCCGTATTGTCACATACCGCCCCGGCTGCTCCTATTATATCGCAGAACCATCAAATAATTCAACTACTGAATGTTCTTTCATATACTTTATATACGTCTCTTTTGTAAACTTAGGCCGGTATGCCCCCATAATCTCCTTCGCCTTCCCGGCATCCCCATATAGCAGGTCGATAACAGTAAGGGCAAGCATCTTCGCAGGCAGCACATACGCTCTCTCATAATCCTCGATTTTAAAATCTTTGGAGTGAAGCCCTCCCGAAATGCCGGACGCCCACACATGCATACACGGTACGAGCTGACACATATCCCCTAAATCTGTAGAGCCGGCCGTCTCGTAATGTTCCATAAAGGAATCCTCATCCGCACCGCCGTATAAAACCATGTTCTCCCGGTACAAGTCGGACAGCGCAGAATCCGTAGACAGAGGCAGGTAGCCAATCTGGCCATGAATCTCCACCTTTCCACCCACTGCCAACGCGCCAGCCTTAAGCGCCCTGTCCACTTTGCGTCCCGCATCCTCCATAGCCTCCACAGAAGCCGCACGCACCATGACCTGCATCATCGTAACAGACGGCACCACATTTACCAAATCACCGCCGCTTGTGATAATCGCACTGACCCGCACCTTGTCTTCTTCCCGGAAGGTTTCCCGCAAGGCATTGATATTATTCAGCGCAAGCTGCGCCATGTTAAGGGCATTGATCCCCTCATGGGGCGCAATTCCGGCGTGGGCGCTCCTGCCGATAAACTTCACGCTTTTCGACATAAATCCGTTGGTATCCGTATCCACGGTACAGCATTTCCTGCCGCCCTCTACCTCCATCATGTGGCATTGCAGAATCATATCGACATGGTCCATCCCGCCCCTCAAAAGGTATTCCTGTTTCCCACCGTAGAACTGGATTTTCCCTTCTTTAATCAGTCTGTCCCGATAATCCAAATCTACACATTCTTCCGCCGGGATTGCAACAAAATCTACCGTCCCGGAAAGTTCGTCAATAACCCCCGACTCCGTAAGCCCTGCCGCACATCCGAACAAGTTGGCAAGCTGTACGTGATGCCCGCAGGCATGCATATTTCCGTTTGCCGCGCTGTCCTTATGCTCCGGACATACCACGCTGTCAAGCTCTCCCATGACCGCGACCACCGGCTTCCTCCTGCCTCCGGCGCTTGCCTTGCACCCGGTGTAGGCAATGGGCGAAATCGTCTTAAGCTCTAAAGAGGCAAACGCCTCCTCCATACGCTTTGTCGTCTCAAATTCCTTATAGCCAAGCTCCGGAGTCCGGTAAATGCTCTCTCCGAGTCTGATAATCTCCTCCTTCCTTCTCTCGATTGCTTCTATACATCTGCGCTTCAATTCTTCTTTTTCCATCTGTATTCTCCTAGTCCCCCGACATCATCCGTCTGATTACTCTGGCTGCCTTCCACACCTCGTCCATGTCAAGAGATTCCTGGACCGTATGTACGTCCCTCATACCAAGCCCAAGAATAACGCTGCGGTATCCGTGCCCGGCAAGCACGTTCGCGTCGCTTCCGCCGCCGATGACCATAAGCTCCGGCTTAATTCCCTCTTTCTCCATCGCCTCTTTTGTCAGGCGCACAAGCTCGCAGTCCACGTCAAGAGACAGGCTTGGATACGCCAGCTCATGGTGAAATTCATACGAAGCTCCCATTTCCTCTGCGGCTTCTTTCAGGCATTTTTCCATGTAAGCCACTTCTTCGCCCAGCTTTTCCATGCTGTGGGAGCGGATTTCCGCCGTGAACACCGCCTCGTCGGTCACAACATTCGTTGCCCCGCCCCCTTCAATCCTTCCGATGTTAGAGGTCGTCTCCGCGTCAATCCTTCCGATATGCATCTGTGCAATCGCCTTAGCTGCAGCGCAGATTGCATTCACCCCTTTTTCCGGCTCGATACCGGCATGGGCTTTCTTCCCCCGTACCATAACCTCGATCGCTTCCATCGCAGGAGCTTTATAGGCAATGACGCCCGTGTTGCCCGTCGCGTCGGCAATGACCAAATCCTTACAGGGCAGGATGCTCAAATCCATGTGTTTCGTGCCCTGCATACTGATTTCCTCGGAACAGGTGAACACAAGATAAATATCCCTGTGCTCCTCGCCGCTCTCAAGAATATCTTCCAACGCCTCTAAGATAGCGGCAATGCCAGATTTGTCGTCCCCTCCAAGGGTAGTCGTCCCGTCTGTGCGGATGATACTCCCATCAATCACCGCCTTTACGTCCCGGCATGGCTCAATCTGGTCCATGTGCGCCGCAAACCCCAAAGGAATCCCCTCTTTTGTCCCCGGAATGTGGGCCACAATATTCCTTCCGTTACCCCCATATCCTTCCCCGGCGTTGTCCGACAAAAATTCAATCCCCCGCTTGGCAAGATAGGCTTCTATAAAATCCGCCATGTCCTTTTCTCCCTTTGACGGGCTGTAAATCTGAATCATCTCAAGAAATAAATTCTGCATTCTCTCTCTGGATAACATCACTACACCCTCCTAATCCTGTAATTCTTTTTTGTAAATCAGGCTTCCTGCAAAGATAGAGCCGAATACAGCCACAAGAATCACCACATAGGACGGCGTTCCCGGGAAGAAGGACAGGAAATTATTTTTAAGCAGCCAGTTCATACCAAAGGCAATCACGACCGCCACTCCCGCAAGCTTTGGGCGTGTGATTGCAAACTGCCCGAACACTGCGCCGTAAAGCGCCGGGAGAAGGAAGTTAAGCGCCGCCTTTAACCCCTCCGGCATGGCAGAGATAATGACATTGCCGCCCACCGCGCCGACCGTAAGTATGGCAATATTTACCAGAATCGACACCGCGATACCAATCGTAGAAATGACAGAACCCTTATCGGTTCCCATCTCCACTCCAGCCGCCTCCTGAGCTACCGACGAACATGGGACACGCATATTCGATGTGTTTCCGGACAGGAAGGTAAGGTACGTTCCGGGGATTCCAAGAATCGGGAAGTAGGAGATCGGTTCCACCACATAGAACGCGCCGCTTACGCTAATCTGGGAAATGGTTCCTGCGATGATGGCGGAAACCGGCGGCATATGCCCGAACACGACGGAAACTACCAATGCCGGCAAAAAGCTGGTAAGGATACCCAAAAGCAACGTTAATTTTCCCCATTTGATAATGCTGGGAATATAAGTTTCTGAATAATACTGTTTGTTCATTTTTTCTCCTCCTTCGTTATGCCGTCATACTCCACAAATATCCAATAAACATCCCGGAAAACATGGAAATTGCAAATGCCCACTCTCTCAGCCAGTTGACCTTCTTATCCTTCGCAAGTTTGGACAGTATCATCATCAGTATGCATCCTACCACGGTGGCGATTGCCGGCGCGCCGCCGAATGCAAAATTCCCCTCTGCGGAAAAGAAGTTTCCTGACGCTAAATTTGCGAATGCTCCCAGCATTGCACCTGCGGAAATAATCGGAACCATCTTCGCATTTCCTTTGGACATTAAATGATTCACCTTATGCATCTTGTCTGTAAACAAAAGCGTGAAAATCAGCCATCCAAGCGACCCGCAAATCATAACCCATACGCCACAGGCAAAGGCTACCGGATTCAGCTTTTCAAGGGTCGTCCCCATTGCCTGTGCCCCGAAGCCTGCCGCCATCGCCTCATAGTTCACAGAACCTATGAAAGACAGCCTCATCCATGATATCGGCGCGCCCATGGAAACAATAAGGGAAATCATAGTAACAAGAATTACAATCGCCGGCCCGATGGAGGCAATGGCGCTGCTCTTAATCGCTATGTTGACCTGTTCCTTTGGAATCTCCAGTTCTTTTGCCGCCTTCAATGATTTCCTGAAAAATACTACCGACTGAATTACTACGACGCCAACGGCTACCGCTGCCGCAAGCCACATGAGGGGGCTGTTTGCCAACTCTAAATAATTTGTACTTTCCTTCATTTTTTCTTCTCCTTCCACAGACTTTAAGACGCGTCCTTAATATGTCCGTTAGTCAAAGTATACAGTATAGATATAGATTTTGTCAATTCTTTATCAAAAATAGACAATAAAAATTATGCACAATTTTTCATTACAAAATTTGTACATAATTTCCACAGTAAGATATTCTTCTAGTCAGGCCTCCTGATTCTTTTGAGTATGAACAGCCATCACAGCCGCCGGATATACGGCTCTTCTTCTGTTTTCTGCGAGATTTTCTCCGATTACTGTTTCTTATTAATCATTATACATTTTCAGATCATATTCGCAATATAAAAACAGAACTTCAAATAAATGGTATATTTTTTACCTGTTATGTAAATTTTTTACTTATTATAATATATTTATGTATCCGTGCAGTGCTGATCTTTTAGAATTACTGCCAGAAACAGTTTCGACCAAAATCCATGACTTTGATTAAGAAACTATTCCAGCAACAACACTAGTACAACGAAAATATAGAAATTCCTTGAACCATTCTTATAGATGTGCTATATTATAGACAGAGGGAAAGCCATACAAGCGGCTCTTCCCCAACTAATGTTTACTTCCTATGATTTATCATAGGCAAGCCGTCACTATTTGCGGTAGTGGCGGCTATTTCTTTTTCCTTCTGAAGATTGTGTAACACAATCCCACAAGGGCACAAATGAAGATACAGAACTGAAAAAGGTCAGTATATGTAACATACATTTTATCACCCTCCTTTCTCTCGTCTGGAGGGTATTTATTCCCTCCAAAACTATACTGGAGAGGTAAAGCCGCCTTTGTTATCTATCATCTCATTTAAATAATCCTACGGTAAAGAAAAAAGGATGCCGCAAACTCCCCTGCAACATCCCTGTAACTCTATAATACTTCATCTATATCTTTTCCAACGCCTCATTAGAACCTATAAGCATCAGGATCATCCCTTCCTTCAGCCGCATATCAGGATCCGGCGTGATCTCCACCTGGTTCCCTTCCTTGACTCCGGCCACATTCACCCCGTATGTTCTCCTGACATCCAGTTCCTTAAGTGTCCTGCCGATCCATCTCTTCGGCACGGAAGTCTCCACGATGCTGTAATCCGGGGACAGCTCGATCCAGTCCGCAAGATTAGCGGACAGCAGATTCTTCGCGATCTTCCGTCCCATCTCTTCCTCGGGAAATACGACGGCGTCCGCGCCGACCTTCCGAAGCACCTGAGCACACCTCTCGTTTTGCGCCTTACATAGAATATATGGGATTCCCATCTCCTTGGCCGCAAGCGTCGCCAGGATACTCCCCTCCAGATTCTCAGACGAAGCCACAACGATCCCGTCATAATTCTTCGATCCCAGAGACTCCAATAGCTCTGGATTACCGATATCCGCCTGCATGGCATACGTTACCTTATCCGCTATATCATCGATCCGCTCCATATCCTGATCTACCGCCACAACGTCGCAGCCAAGCTTCTGCAGCGTCACCGCGACACTTGCGCCGAAGCTTCCAAGCCCCAGTACCACAAACTGTTTCTTCATCTTTCTTCTCCTTCTCTATCCAACCATGATCTGTTCCTTGGGAAGCCTTCGGATCCTATCCCTTGGATGGCTCTTCCCGGCAAATGTAAGCACCAGGGTCAGCGGTCCAAGCCTTCCGATATACATCATGATCATCAGGACTGCCTGGCTTGCCCGGCTAAGCTGCGGAGTCAGATCCGCTGACAGCCCCACCGTTCCGACCGCCGATGCGGCTTCATAGAGTATATTGACTAGCGGGATGCTGTCTGGTTCGATCACAAGGATCGCGATCATCCCGGTTACAAACGCCGCAAACGCAACCATCACGACGCAGAATCCGGTGCGGAAATTGGCCACCGATATTCTCCTCCCCATACACTCCGTATCATTGCCTCCGCGTACGAAGGTCAGGCACGCAAGGAACAGCATGGCAAAGGTCGTCGTCTTCACTCCTCCTGCTGTCCCGCCCGGAGAACCGCCGATAAACATCAGGATCGAACAGAATAATTTTGATTCTTCATGCAGCGCCCCCTGGGAGACCGTGTAGAAACCCGCCGTCCTTGTGGTCACCGACTGGAACGCAGACGCCATAAGCTTCTCGCCGAGGCTCATCTTGCCGATCGTCTCTGGATTATGATATTCGGCGGCAAATACGAACAAAGTCCCGGCTGCGATCAGCGCCAACGTCATAATAACCGCCAGTTTCGAATGAAGCCTAAGCCTTGTAAACCACCAGCGCCCCGGCACCTCCCGGTGAATAAGCTCCTTCGTGTTCTCAATGATGTCAAACCATACCATGAATCCGATACCGCTTAATATGATCAGTAATATTGTCGTAATATTGACGATTGGATTCACCGCATAATCCGCAAGACTGTTCTCCCCCAGAATGTCGATCCCGGCATTGCAGAACGCCGACACTGAGTGGAATACCGAGTACCATATCCCCCTGACCGCGCCGTATTCCGGTACGAACTGGAATGCATACAGAACTGCTCCGCCTCCCTCGACCGTAAGCGTTCCTATGATCACCTTCCTCACCATCCTGACAATACCGCCAAGCCTCTGCGCGCCGTAGGCTTCCTGGAGAACCACTCTCTCCCTGAGCGTGATCCGCCTGCGCAGCAGCAGGAAAAACAGCGCCGCACAGGCGATCACTCCCAGACCGCCGATCTGGATCAGCAGCAGCAGTATCGCCTTCCCGAACAATGTAAACTGAGAAGCCGGCACGACCGTCACAAGTCCGGTCACACATACCGACGTCACCGACGTGAACAGCGCGTCTGCGAACGCGATCGGCTGTGTGTTGCTGACTGGCAGATACAGCAGCACCCCTCCCAGGAAAATCACGCCTAAAAACCCTACCGCCGTTATCTGCAGCGTATTCCATCTGACACTTCTTACTCTCTTCACAATCTACTCTCCGTCTCTGCTTATCTTACTCCATGAATAAAGGTGTGGAATAATACCGGTCTCCCGTATCCGGCAGAAGGGCCACGATCATCTTGCCCTTATTCTCCCGTCTCTTCGCCAGTTCTATTGCTCCGTGAAGCGCCGCTCCCAACGAGATCCCCACCAGGATCCCTTCCTTTTTCGCAAGAAGCTTCGCCGCGGCAAATGCATCCTCATCCTTTGCCTTATATATCTCGTCGTATATCTCCCGGTTCAGCACCTCCGGGACGAACCCTGCGCCGATCCCTGTGACCGTGCCGTCTGTTCCGACTCCGGCAATGAAGATATCTATCTTCCCGTCCGTATCTCTCCAGATCTCCGGCCCTGTCTCTGCCCTGTGGACCGCCGGATTCGCCGGATTGACAAACTGTCCGGGGATGAAGCTGCCCGGGATCTCTTCTGCAAGTTCCTCTGCCTTCTCGATCGCGCCCTGCATGCCCTTCGCCCCTTCCGTCAGTACCAGCTCTGCACCGTATGCCTTCAGGATATTCCTTCTCTCCACGCTCATCGTCTCCGGCATGGTAAGAATAAGCCGGAATCCCTTCACCGCCGCTATAGACGCAAGACCGATCCCGGTATTGCCGGACGTAGGCTCAATGATCACAGACCCTTCCTTCAAAATTCCCTTCTCCTGCGCGTCTTCGATCATTGCCTTCGCAACCCTGTCCTTCACGCTCCCTGCCGGGTTCAAATATTCTAGTACAGTTGCCTCAAGTCCAAGCTCTCTCTCAATATTAACCAGCTCTACCAGAGGAGTATTCCCGATCAATCCCATGATTCCTTTATAATAACCTGCCATAGAAAATTTTACCATCCAATACCTACTTAGTCAATATGTTGATAGGATTTTCTTGTAATCACACCCCATTAATGGTATAATTTAGAAACTGTATAACAGAACAAACTGCGGGAGGGATTATATGATATCAACAAAAGCGCGCTACGCATTAAGAGTAATGGTCGATCTTGCCGAGAATCGAGAATCTGGATATATTCCTCTGAAAGATATCGCCGCCCGCCAGGAGATTTCCGAAAAATATCTGGAAATCATCATCAAGACGCTTGTAAGGGGCAAATTATTAAAAGGACTCAGGGGCAAAGGCGGCGGTTATATGCTCATGAGGGACCCTTCCGACTATATCGTTGGGGAGATCATCGAACTGGCAGAAGGCCCTCTGTCTCCGGTCGCATGTTTAACGCCGGATGCAGAATCCTGCAGCAGAAGCGCTCACTGTGTCACCCTGCCCTTATGGAAGAAGTTCGGCGCGCTCATCCATGATTTTTTCTACGATATCACACTTGAAGATCTGATGAAAGGAAATTACTGATTCTATGAAAGATACTATGAGAGAAGTATTGATCGGAACAACGAATCCGTCCAAAGTCCGGCGGTTTCAATTGCTGCTTTCCAAATACGACGTTAAATTCTATACCCCGGCCGACCTCAATATTCCGGGCGAACCGGAAGAACGGGGCAGGACGCCCGAAGAGAACGCCGTCATGAAGGCCCGGTATTACGGACAGTATTTTGATTCGGTGATCTGCAACGATTCCGGGCTGTATTTTGACGGACTGGCACTGACAGACAGCCGCCAGCCCGGTCTGAATATCAGGACTCCCGGCCGTATGCCAAGACTGAATGACGAAGAAATGATCGTCTATTATTCCGAACTGATCCGCTCTCTCGGCGGTAAGGTTCTTGCATATTACCTGGATGGGATCGCCGTATATCACAATCATAGGATCAGTTCTTATATGGAGGACGCAGACGCAAGGAAGGACGGCGCATTCTATATGATCGGCCGTCCTTCCCCCAGAAGACAGCCAGGGTGGCCTCTCGACTCCCTATCTCTTAACCGGAGCACCCTGACATATTTTGTTGATGAAGAAGATGAAGAGGAGGATGAAGAGATCACATCCGCTGACAGCAAAAACCGCCTGACAGACTTCCTCGTATCGTCTCTGTCTATTCACCCCTTAAAAAACTGACGCCTGATCCGTAAGAATCAATTGCCGAAGCATTTATACCGTGATCTTCCTCTTCTCATGCTCTGCCGCGACCTCTTCCGCTGATTTTTCTCTCAGTCTCACGGCGCCCCGGTATCCTTCCTTCGTCGGGATCAGATCACCCTTGGCCAGATTCTCCTTCGCTTCGGCGATGGCTTCTGCGTACTGCGGCAGCCACTCTTCCTGTGCCACCAGCATCTCGTCGATCATCTGCCAGATCTCCGGCGGATTACATACGGCGCCTGTCAGCGGATCCATGAGAGCCGCCTGCTTTAAGAGGTTCACATCCCCGTGTACCGCCGCTTCCACTGCAAGCCTCTGCACCCAGATCGACTGTGAACATACCGCCGCACAGCCAAGCGGCAGATCCCCCACCTTCGGGACGCTGATACCATTGCCGTCCACATAGCACGGAACCTCAACGACCGACTCGTTTGGCAGATTCGTGATACATCCCTCGTTCATCATATTGAAGTGTCCGCGGTATTTCCTTCCGGTCTCAAGGGACTCGATGATGTAAGAGGCATGCTCCTTCCCCCTCTCGGAACCATCAAGCTTCTTCGGCTCTTCTGCAAGGATCTTCGGGAAGTCCGTCTCAAACCAGTTTCTCTCCTCTCTGGTCACACGCAGGTATCCGCCGGTCTCCCCATTGATCCAGTTATCCAGATTGATCCAATCCCTGATCTCATCCGGGCGTTTTCTGTACCAGGATACATATTCGGAGAGATGGCCGTTCGACTCTGTCGAGTAGTACCCGAACCTTTTCAGCACATCGATACGCACCTTCTCCTCTTCCGAGAATTTCTCATGATTCAAGAATCCCGGCAGGATCTTATCAAGCATATCTTCCCCGTGGTGCTTCACAGATATGTACCAGGTCTGATGGTTGATCCCGGCGCAGACGATATCCAGCTCTTCTCTTGGAATCCCCAATACCTCTGCGATCTGCATCTCCCCGTGGATCTCGCCGTGACACAGGCCGATGGTCTTCACTTTCCCGTACTTGTTGCACGCCCATGTAGCCATCGCGTTAGGATTCGAGTAGTTAAGCATGATCGCTCCCGGCTCTGCCACCTCTCTTATATCCTTACAGAAGTCAAGCATTGCCGCGATCACACGCTGCCCGTACATGATTCCGCCCGTACATAAGGTATCTCCCACACATTGGTCAACTCCGTATTTTAGCGGGATCTCCACGTCGGTCTCGAACCCCTCCAGACCCCCGATCCGCACACAGTTGATGATATAACGCGCATCTCGGAACGCTTCTCTCCTGTCCGTAGTCGCCTGAATCTTCACCGGGATCCCGTTCGCATCCAGATCTCTCTGGCAGAGCGCCCGCGTCTTCTCCAGGTTGTCCCCGTTAATATCTGTAAATGAAATCTCTGCTTTCTGCAATTCTGGCACGGACATAATGTCTGTGAACAGCGTTCTCGCGAATACAAGGCTCCCCGCCCCGATAAATGCAATCTTAAAACTCATAACAGTACCTCCTGCTTTTTATGTTATGGCTTAATTATAGACATCTTTTTTCATCCATGTGTAAAGTATTGCGTTCAAATCAGAAAAATGCAAGATATTGCCGTATTTTTATTAATAGAACTGTTGCGTCAGCTCCCCTGTATGCTATACTGACATTACACTTAATTAAATCCAAAGATCCCGCGGCTGCCGCCGAATCTCCTCGCAGGTACGGCTGTTTGGCTTCCCGGGAATGAAAGGAATCCGTCATGAGCCTGTTAGATATTCGCACTCCATATGTAGAAATTACCGCATTTTACGCTTTAAACCTTCCTGAATACAGTATGCATCCCCACCGGCACCCCCGCTGTGAGATCATGTATGTAACGAAGGGAAGCTGCCAGATCTATGTTAACGAGCAGGAATTCTGCCTGAAAGAGCAGCAATTCGTCTTCTTAAAGGCCGATGTCCTGCACCGTCTCTCAATCCCCAAAGGAAGGCCGTGTTCGATCCTGAACCTGGAATTCTCATGCCTTAATTCTAAAACCGATATCTCTTTGTCTGGATTATTGGCCGAGAGTCCCTCCTTCGCCGGATTCGCAGACTGCCCGGGAGAATATTTTACCGGAGACGACACGGATCACCTGGGCTACTCTCTGAAAGACCTGATCAACCAACTGAGAAACGGCGTCCCCTGCAAGCACGATGTGCGCAGCCTGTCCGAGATCTACACTCCCGATCAGAAATGCCTGATCCGTCTGTTATTCCTGCGCATGATGTTAGAGCTGTCAAAATGCGTCCAAAGTCACAGCAAGAATACCGGAATGCTCTATCTGAGGAGGGCACAGGATTACATCGCATCCCACCTGACGGAAGAGATACGGGTCCCTGCGCTTGCAGAGTGCGCCGGTATCAACAAATCCTACCTGCAGTCCCTGTTCTCCAGGTACATGGATTGCACGATCACCGATTATATCAACCGCAAACGCCTGGAGCATTCCGTCTTCCTCCTGATCAACAGCTCGCTCTCCGTCACGGATGTAGCTTTTCAATCCGGCTACAACAGCCGTCAGCACTTCGGGAGCACCTTCGAGAAATACTACGGGATCAGCCCGCGCGCCTACCGCCAGCTTCACGGCAAGAATATGGATCCCTCCACCGGCGAAGATTACTATTATGTGGGCGAAGACGGCGTATGGGCCAATATTCCTATGAAACTGCCTGAGCTCTCATCCCGCGCTGTCTGAAAATGACGCAAAAATTCACGGGGAACGTAAAGCCTGGTTCAACCTGGCTTACGTTCCCCGCCGTTTATGTTTATCTTGTTTTCTTACCGTATTGTCTTATCGTTTACATTGACATTGCTGTCGTTTGCATTGATATTGCTATCGTTTACTTCGCTGCCGTTTTACTTCGTCAAGAGCAGCATAACTTCGTTGCTTCTCTGTACGAAGGCTGTCATCTCCTCTGGATTCAGCGGCTTATGCGCCAGCATCGCCAGATCATACAACTGCTTGCAGATAATAGAGATATTCTCATTCTCCTTATTGTCCACTACGAACTGTACCAACGGATGATTTGCATTCAGGATCAGCGTGCTGTCGCCGCCCATATCCATTCCGCCCATATTGCCCATGCCGTACATCTTCATCATTTCCTGCATACGGCGGCTCTGCTCGGACAGGGTGATCATAGACGCCACCTTATCATCCTTAAGCTTCTCGATCTTGACATCCAGCTTCTCATTGCCAAGCTCCTTGCGGAAGATCTCGATCAGGCTGTCAGAGGTTGCCTTGAACGCTTCCTTATCCTCCTCGGCGATCTCTTCTTTGACATTCTCAGTCACATCCGCATCGATCCTCTGGAAACGGATAGTAGGATTCTTCTGCTCCAACTGCGTGATAAACGGAGAGTCAATGTTGTGGCTTAAGATCACCGCATCCTGTCCCTGATTCCTGAACATATTGATATACTGGCTCTGCTGGATCTCATCCGTTACATAGTAGATAGTCGTCTTGATCTCCTCAACCTTATTCTCGTCTGCGTTGTCTTCGTCAGTCTCTTCCTTCTTATCGTTCGGCTCCACGACTTCTCCGCCGTTCTCCTCTATGCAGTCCTTAAGCGTCAGATACTTGCTGTCGATATTCTTGAACAGGATCGCATCCTTCATCTTGTCACAAAACTTCTCATCCTTCAGGCAGCCGAACTTGATGAACGGGCTGATATCATCCCAGTACTTCTCGTAATCCTCTCTCTTCGTCTTGCACATTCCCGCCAGCTTGTCAGCCACCTTCTTGGAAATGTAATCCGCGATCTTATTGACAAATCCGTCGTTCTGCAGCGCACTTCTTGATACGTTCAGCGGCAGGTCAGGACAGTCGATCACGCCTTTTAATACCATCAGGAACTCTGGAATGACTTCCTTGATATTGTCTGCGATAAATACCTGGTTGTTGTATAACTTAATGGTTCCTTCAATAGAATCGTACTCTGTATTGATCCTTGGGAAGTACAGGATTCCCTTAAGGTTGAACGGATAATCCATGTTCAGGTGGATCCAGAACAACGGCTCCTTATAATCTAAGAATACCTTGCGGTAGAAATCCTGATAATCCTCGTCAGAGCAGTCATTCGGATGCTTGGTCCACAGCGGATGAATATCGCTTAAGGAGACCGGACGCTTGTTGATCTTAACCTTGTCTTTGGCAGGCTCTACCTCGACCATCTCTTTCTCGCCGTTCTCGTTCTCCTTCTCCTCCATCTTGGCTTCTTCGTGGATATGCTCTACGACAACGTCGTCGTCTTTTAAGTCAGCCTCGTCTATAGTCTCATACTCCTGCTCTGCATTCGCCTTCGACAGGAAGATCTCTACCGGCATGAAGGAACAGTATTTCTCGATGACTTCTCTGACACGGTACTCATTGGAGAACTCCAGGCTGTCGTCGTTCAGGAACAGTGTGATCTCTGTACCCACGCCTTCCTTATTGCCTTCGTCCATCTCATACTCTGTACCGCCGTCGCTTACCCAGTGTACAGGAGAAGCGCCCTCTCTGTAAGAAAGTGTATCAATATGGACCTCGTCCGCCACCATGAACGCAGAATAAAAACCAAGTCCAAAGTGGCCGATCATATCGTCTTCTGTCGTCTTGTCTTTGTATTTCTCCAGGAATTCCGTCGCGCCGGAGAATGCGATCTGCGTAATATACTCTTCTACCTCTTCGGCTGTCATACCAAGACCGTTATCGATGAATTTTAAGGTCTTCTCTTCTGGATTCACCTCGATCTTAACAGACGGCTTGTAATCGTCCGGTAACTGGTATTCGCCCATCATATCCAGCTTCTTTAACTTTGTGATCGCATCGCATCCGTTCGATACCATCTCACGCGCGAAGATATCATGATCGGAATATACCCACTTCTTGATGATCGGGAATATATTCTCACTGCTGATTGATAAATTTCCTTTTTTTGCTGCCATCTTTATCACTCCTACCTCATTTTCTTTTTATCTATAAGCGGAAATAATCCACTCGCTTATCTAACAGATATGATAATACGGCAGATATGAAAAGTCAATAGAAAATTAGCACTCTTTATCATAGAGTGCTAACAAATTTCTTAAAAATATAAAATTTCTATAAATTTATGACGTCATTTTTCCTCATAAACAGCAGGCCGAAGGATCTCGGTCCGCAATTGCTGGCAATCGCAGAAGACGCTTTCTGCAGGTATATCCTCTCAAAAGGACAATACTGCTGTACCAAATACTGCACATAGTTGATCCTTTTCTCATCCATGCCGGAGTAAGTGATGAAGAGAATACGCCGGTCGATGCTCCTTGTTTCCCGAAGCACCTTCCTGATATACCGCTTTGCTACATGTGAGAAATCACCCATCTCCATACTGCCGACCACCATCTTGCTCTTCTTAAGCACTATGACCGGATGCAGCAGCAGCGCGTCGCAGAGAATCTGTATCCTCTTAGGCAGCCTCCCGGACTGGCACATCATATGCGTACTGTCAATGATAAACGCCGAAGAAATATAGTGTCTCAGCTTCTTAACAGCATCCACGATCTCAGTCTTTGACGCATGGTTTTCCGCCATCGTAACCGCGTGCAGCACCACCAGCCCCATACTGCTGGACAGATGCCCGGAGTCAAGTACCGTAACATTCTCAAAGGATTTCGCCGCTTCAAGAGCATTCTCATATCCCTTGCTGACATGCCTTGCCATAGTAATATGTATCACATTCTGAGCCTCAGTCAGCTTCTCCGCAAAGAACCGCTCATAATCTTCTACTTCCGGCGGCTGAGAATATCCGGTCTGCCCCTTTGCCATATGCATCAGCAGTGAATCTGCCTTAAGCTCCGTCTCATCCAGGAACCGTCCTTCGTCTGTGCATACATAGTAAGGACATATGGAAATGTCAAGCTTCTTCTTAAGAGATTCTGGAAGATCGCACACGCTGTCTGTTGTGACCATAACGGACAGCCTTTTCGCATGTTCGAAGATCAGGATGTCTTTTCCAATCTCGGACTGGATAGCCTCCTCGCTTAACTGTACTAATTCTTTGGGAAGAATGCTTAAGACAGCAGCCTCGAGCAGCGCGCCGCTGACCGGCTTCGCCAGATAGCCGCTGAAGCCCTCCTTGCGATAGAGAAGCTGGTTATCACTTCCCGCATTGGCAGTCAGCGCAACCACCGGAACCTCCTGACACAGCCCTCCCGGCTGGGTACGAAGCGCATGCAGACATTCTATTCCGTCCATCTCCGGCATCAGGTGATCCATCAGAATTGCGTCATAGTGCATATCCTGCGTCATCTTCAGACATTCTGCGCCGTTTAACGCCGTATCTATCTGAATCTTTGTCGCCGCAAGCAGCTTGCGGACCACGATCAGATTCATATCGTTATCATCTACCACCAGAATATGCGCGTCAGGAGCCTCGAAGCTCTGCTTATAATGACCTCCCTCATGAGTGCTGGAGCGGGAAGTCAGGGTAAATGTACCCAACTCCTTTTCATCAACAATATCCTGCTCAAGCATGACAACAAACTTCGAACCCTTGGTGTAAACGCTGTTGACACTGATCTCACCATCCATCAGCTCTACCATCTGCTGTACTATACTGAGTCCAAGCCCGGTGCCCTCGATGTGGCGGTTCTTTTCTTCATCTACACGCCGAAAGGCATTGAATATATACGGAATGTTCTCTTTTTTGACTCCCTGTCCCGTATCTTCCACAGAATACCAGACGCGCACCCTGTTAAGAGTCAGCCTCTCGCAGCGGACAGCAAGTGTAACAGATCCCTCCTCCGTGTACTTCACGGCATTGTTAAGCAGATTGATCAAGACCTGCTTGATACGGACTTCATCGCCGCAGAGCATACTCGGAATCGAGGAATCCACCTGCAGCTTGAATTCCAGCCCCTTTTCCTTCGCCTTGATCCATATCATATTGACGATCTCCGAGAAAAGCTTGCCCGTCTCGTAAGAAACGTTTACGATCTCCATCTTCCCGGACTTGATCTTGGATATGTCCAGAATATCGTTGATCAGCGTCAGCAGCATCTTGCTGGCGCCCTGAATATTTCTTGCATTCTCCGCGACATCCTCCGGAATATCTCCCCTCAGGATGATCTCATTCAACCCGATGATCGTATTGATAGGAGTACGGATCTCGTGGCTCATACTGGAAAAAAAGTGATTCTCCGCCCTGTTAAGCTCCTCGATCTCCTTCTTCTGCTGTTTGGAGAGCTCATTCTCCTCTTCATAAAGCCTGTTCAAAAACATCAGCAGCACGCTGGTCAGCATCCCCACCAGGACAACGGAAAGGGATGAATCGATGAAGGACCGGCTCTGTGTATTCCTCGCGACAAACTGAGGAAAATAAAATGCTATATAATAACAAAACAATATCTCTGACGTACAGATAAAGAAAAACGCAATCATACGCCTTCCTTCCAGGGTAATACAGATATAGATAAAACACAGCACAAACCATTCAGGCATACCGCTGTAGAATCCGCCCGCCGTGAAAAAGCTTATGGGAAACAGCAGCAACAGCAGCACCGATATGATCGTGGCCCCCGTATTGATACGTTCCTTCCTGATACTGATCCTCACGATCGCAGCCATAGCCACAAGGCTTACAACCAATATCACCATATTCAGAAGACTTCTGCCCAAAGGAAGTATGCAGAATAATGCAACCATACATATGCTGGTAACAATACGAAACATACGCTCCCTCAGGCTTATCCTGTGGTCGGAGATGATTTCAAACCATTTTTTTATCACGTAATGCTTCCTCCCGGTATAATAATGTTATATAACGCTGCAATACTCTCACACACCTCTTCGTACATCAGCATCAGCGCAGGATGATTCTCCCTGATAAATTCTATATCTTCGCTCTTTCCCGCCATCTCCAGTTCCTTGGCGCGGGCAGAGAGTTCCTCTGCGCCGATCGTCAGCGACGTACTCTTTAACGCATGGACCTTAACGGCATAGTCCGCCCAGTTGGAAGCTTCATACAGAGAGATGATCTCATCCTTCTTCTCCGCACACTGAGAGCTGAACATCCGCAGCATTTCCTCGTAAAATTCGTCCTCACCGCAGCAGAAAGCAAGCCCCATCTCAACATTGATGCCGGCCTGTTCAAGCTGACCGTAAGGAGAAGCCGGATCGTATGTCTGCGCTTCCTTCGGCATATCGCTTCCGGTCTCGGGGACAGTTTCTTTCGGCTTATCGCTTCCTGCACCGGGAGCAGCTTCTTTCGGCACATCGCTTTCTGCCGCCGCATTCTTCCTTCCTGCCGACTCTGTGCCGTACTGTATAAGATTCTTTGGAAGTACCTTACGCAGCACACGTTCCAGAACGGCCCGTTCAATCGGCTTCGGTATGAATTCGGTAAACCCCTCGTTGCGGAACATCTCTCTTGCACCGCTGATGGTATTAGCGGTCAGCGCGATCACCGGAAGATCCTGATACATTCCGCCGTTGATCTCGCGGATGCGCTTAAGCGTCTCCACACCGTCAAATCCCGGCATCATATGATCGAGGAATACAATATCGTAAGAAGTATTCCGGCATCGCTCAACCGCTTCTTTTCCGCTTAAGCAAGTCTCCACCTGTATCCCGTAGCTGCCCAGAACGCCCTTGGCCACTACCAGATTCATCTCCTCGTCATCAACAGCCAGCGCATTGACTCCCACACAGGAAAACGGCTTTCTGCCCGCAGCCTGTGCCTCTTCAAATCCGGCTTCTTCCACCTCGCCGTTTAACAGATTCACAACAGAAAGAGCGGAGAACGGCTTATGGATCGCCAGCAGCTTGCTGTCCTGGCTCAGGGAATATTCCCTCTCCGCGATCACAACGACCTTGAGAGTGTCCGCCAGCTTCTCATAATACTCACGGTTCTCTTCATATTCTTCCTGCGCCATAAACACATGGGTCAATTCATAAGTGCGCTGCAATTTGAGCAGCCCTTCAAAATTATGAGCCTGATACCCTTCAATATCAAGTCCTTCTACCAGATGCAGGATCAGCCTGTCATAGTATCCCCGCACCTCGTCACAGCTATATTTATCCGGCCTGAAATAGCAGGCAATGCAGAGTTGATCCGCATTGACAAGCGTGATACACGGAGCGCCATCCGCCACTCCCTGCGGAACGGCAATGTGAGCCTGCAGGCCTTGCTGTCCGTCGCTGTCAAAATGTATAAAGCCGCCCATAACATTCAGCAGGCCTCTTGCAATTGGGATTCCAAGCCCAAGCCCTCCCGCGAACCTGCTGCTCCCGGAATCTGCCTGGTAAAATGTATCGTACATCTGCGTAAGCTGGGAATCCGTCATACCGATACCGGTATCATAGATATCGATCGTCAGATTGATCCCATAGCTCTCCTTCCGGTATCCAATGCAGACGTTGATCCCGCCTTCCTCGGTAAATTTGAGCGCATTCTCCACCAGGATCTTAAGCACGTGTGAGATCTTCTCCGCGTCTCCGATGAGAACGGCCGGCACATTCGGATCGATATCAAACACCATCTCCAACTGATGGCTGCTGCCCTGCATAGCCGTCATGGTAATCACGTCATTAAGCACCGAGGTGATCATATACTCTTCCTTCGATGAAGTCAGCGTACCCTCCACGATCTCCGTATAGTCCAGCATATTGTTGATCTGATTGGACAGACGCTTGCCCGCCAGTTGTATCGACTGCATATTCGATCGGATCTCAGGGGAAATATCCTTCCCCAGCGTAACCTCGCTGATCCCGATCACCATATTGATAGGCGTACGGAGTTCATGAGAAACATTCGACAAAAATACGGCGTTCTGCCGGCCTGCCGTCTCCAGCTCCGCAAACGCACTTTCGTAACTCCTCCTCTGTTCTCTCCGTCTGTTGATCCAATACCGCGCAAGCAGCACTGAACCTCCCGTCACTGCGCCCCCAATTCCGAGTCGCAGTAAATCCTGTGTCTCCATATTATAAGTAATGGTACGCAGGACAAGATAATGATACAGAAGTCCCAACACATAAAGAATCCCTATTATATATAACATCCTCTTTTTATCCAGCATGAATAAAACGAGGACCATAACGCATGCCACAGCAGGCATATCAAAAAGACTGCTCCTATGTACTCCAAAGAAGAAAAATTCTATCATCAGCAGCCCGGCGCACAGGCTCTCGTAAAATATCCCCGAACCAAGCCTTCCGATATGAAGGAACCACACACTGAAATTACTGAGCATGATCAGCGGAACCATCCACAGCTCCCACGACATTACGATCGTGAGCATGATCAGTATTACGCTGAACACCGTGACGACTCCGGCCAGAAGCAGATGTTGTCCAGTCTGCCCGTTGCCTCTCATTCTTTCTCAATCTCCTTTGCAACTCGTTTTAAAAGCTCCTCAGGATAGAAGGGCTTCTTCAGATAATTAACCGCTCCCAATCTAATCGCGCTCATTACATCCTCCTCATCTCCTGATGCTGTAAGAAAGATCACCGGGACCTCGGCCGGAAGATCCTTCATCCGCTCAAAGGTCTCGATGCCGTTCATATTCGGCATCTCAATATCAAGAAGAACCAGATCTATCGTTTCATTCTTAAGCTTTTTAAGCGCATCCTCTCCTGACTCTGAAAGAATCACATCATATTGCTTCCCAAGGATCATCTTCGTCCTTACCAAATTCATTGAGTCGTCATCAACTACCAATATACGTTTTTGCATATGCTGCCTCCTATTTTCTATTTTGATATTTCCCAACTTCCCATACGCTTTATTGTAAAACAGGACAGCGATAAAATCAAGCCTGCCGCACTCTAATTATCGCTTTTATTCAATACTTTTCAGCGATTCCACCATGTCGATCTTCTTCAGCTTAAAATACATCACTCCATTGATCATCATGGAGAATGCCACCGTAAGCAGCAGGCTGTAGATATAGCTCGGCATATTGATATTCCTTCCGAACATAGCCGAATCCACCTCCACAGTCTCTATGATAAACAGATGAAGGAATCTGCCGAGAACTGCGCCGACGACCGCTCCAAGGAAGGTCAGGAGGATATTCTCCCGGTACACGTACTCCGCCACCTCTGTGTTATAAAATCCCAGGACCTTAAGCGTTGCCAGTTCCCGTTTGCGTTCCGCGATATTCACCGTATTCAGGTTATAGAGAACCACGAATGCAAGCATGCCTGCAGATATGATCAGAACGACAATGACCAGATTCAAGCTGCGCAGCATATCGTCAAGCTGCTTCTCAATGTCCCGGGTATAACTTACACTGAGCGCCGCATCCTGTTTTAATATATTTCTTCCGATCTTCTCCAGCTCCGAATCCGTGCCCGATTCCTTTGTAACGAACAGGATACTGTTATACTCGGGCTTTTCTTTGTACGCCTTCTCGTAACATGCCGGAGTAAAATATATGTAGTGTCCCATATAGTTTTCACAGATCTGCGCGACCTTTACCCGCTTATTGCCGTTCTCCTCATCCTTGATCTCAATGATGTCGCCCGTCTTCGCATCGAGCAGCTTCGCCGTCTTCTCGCTGACGATAACTCCGTCGTCCGTAAGCTCATATCTCTCTTTCGACTTCCGGTCATGGAAATCAACATACTGCGGGATATCTTCGGCAGAACCAAACACACACTCATAGGCCGCACATTCTTTTTTGCCGTTTGTCAGAGTGACGTTCTGCATATAAGCCTCCATATACTGCGTGATCTGCTTCTCATTGTCCAGAGCTTCCGTCAGTTCTTCCTTCTGCTTCTCATCTATATCATCCTTCAGATAGACGCTGCCGTCATAGAACTGGATCTCAGCAAACTGAAGATTGGCGATCTCATAACAGGAATCCTTCAATCCGAATCCCACCAGCATCAGCGCCATACATCCGCCGATCCCGAATATAGTCATAAAAAACCTCTTCTTATAACGCATCAGATTCCGTATTGTAGACTTCCAGGTGAAGTTCAGATGTCTCCAGATGATTCCGATCCTCTCCAGGAATACCCTCCGCCCGTTCTTCGGCGCCGGCGGCCGCATCAGCACTGCCGGCTGAGCATCCAATTCCTTATAGCATGCCATAACCGTGGCAAATATGGTACAGAACACCGCCGCCCCCGACGCCATGGCCGCATAAGTCCAGTTATAAGGCACCAGTATCTCCGGCAAATGCTGATACAGGATACCGTAGGCATAGACGATAATATAAGGAAGGAGTTTTTCCCCGATCAGGACCCCGATAATGCTTCCTCCCGCCGTAGCAAGAAGCGCATAGCCGATGTATTTGGACGCGATCGAAGCCTTGCCGTAGCCAAGCGCCTTCATCGTACCGATAGAGGTCCTCTGTTCCTCTACCATACGCGTCATGCTTGTGAGGCTGATCAGCGCCGCCACAAGGAAGAACAGCACCGGGAACACCCTTCCGATCGCTCCGAGTCTCTCGGCATTCTCTCCGAATCCGCTGTACTCGATCAGCGTACTGCGGTCATAGACATACCATTTAGGCGTCTCGATATCCTCAATGTCTGCTTCTGCATCCGCTATCTTCTTCTCCCCGTCGGCAATCTCTGTCTCCGCCTTTGACTTGCCTTTCTCATATTCCTTCTTTGCATCCGCAAGCCTCGCCTCATTTGAGACGATCTCGGCTTCGCCGCTTGCAAGCTTCTCTTCCTGTGCCTTCAATTCGCTCCATCCGCTGTTGATCTGCGACTGGCCAAAAGACAATCTGGCCGGCGCGGCCGCAAGCTCGGCTTCGGCCGCGTCGATCTGGCCTTTTGCCGCTTCAAGCTCGGCCCCGGCACTGTCCAGTTCCCGCCGGACCACTTCTATCCCTGCCATGCCAAGCGTATAAGCCTGACGCTCTCCTTCGAGCCTTGCCGCGATCGTCTGCGCCCTTAAGTTAAGCTCCGCAATCTGCCGCTCGATCTCGGCATTCTGTTCATCTGACGCTCCGTCCTGAGATCCCGATGTATCCATCTGCGCTCTCAGCTCCTCGATCTGTACCATCAAGGACCGGTACTCACTCTCATCTGCTGCGATCTGCTCCTGAAGCCCTGCGAGCAGCTTTTGCCCGTCCTTGATCCTTGCATCTGCCTCGGCCCTTGCCGTTTCATACTGCAAAAGACCTTCCTCATATGCCGCTTTCCCTTCGCTGAGCTGCGCCACACCGTCTTGATACTGCACTCTCGCCGCATCCAGCTCCTTCTGCTTCGCGCTTAAGGTCGACTTCGCATTGGCAATCTGCGCTCTTCCGTCTTCGATCTGTTTTCTCGCATCCTTTAACTGTCTTTCTGCATCCGCGATCTCATTCGCCGCATCGTCCAGTTTCTTCCTTGCTTCTTTCCTTCCTTCCTCTAATTCCTCCCTCGCTTCCGAAAGCTTCTCATTCGCCTCGTCTTTCAGGCTCTTCTTACGGACTGCGGCCCGTTCGTCCGTCAATCGCTCGACTCCGTCCATGACCTCCTTGATCCGGTCGTCATACTCATCTGTAAATGCGAGCAGCTCTTTCGCGCCTTCAACCTGCAGATAGACCTCCGAAAACACATCCATATCAAACGTATCTTCCGGTACCGCAAGAAATGCGCGGATACTGCCGTCGCCTACAGCAGAACTTCCCCTGCCGTACGACAGATAACACGGGCTGTTACCCCGTCCCACAACCGTCAGCGTGTCCGTCTTAAGCGTATCAGAAACTTCTTCCTCCGTTCCTGATTCAAGCCGTATACGATCGCCGATCTGGAATTCTGAATTATCATCAGCCAGACACTCGCCGATCTTCCCCGGAAGCCGGCCTTCGCTTACCGTGACTTGATTAAGCTCCTCCTGAAGCGACATTACATGGAGTACCTGCTGCTGATCCGCCGTATTGTAGAGAAAATCCGCGCTGTACGCGCCTTCCGCGCAGGCCACTCCTTCCTCCGCCTCCATAGCGCGGACGTCATCCCCGGTAACGCCGTAGGTGCAGACAGCCTTAATGTCCATAAGCCCGGATCCGTCAAAATACGCATCGCCGCTCAGTCTCATATCCGGCTCGCCGGCACGTATCCCGGAGAAAAACGCAACACCCAGCGCAACGATAAAGAGAATCGATAAAAATCTTCCCAAGCTTCTGCGAATCTCCATATAGAAATCTTTTCTAGTAGCTTTCTTCGTATTCTTCATCTGTCAATCCTACCACTCTATCGTCTCTACCGGCACCGGATATGGATTCCGTACCATATCCGCCACCCGTCCGTTCTTGATCTTGATCACACGGTCCGCCATCGGTGCGATCGCAGAATTATGCGTGATCAGGATGACCGTCATCCCCTTGCTCCTGCAAGTATCCTGCAAAAGCTTCAGGATCGCTTTGCCCGTATTATAATCCAGCGCCCCGGTCGGCTCGTCACACAGCAATATCTTCGGATTCTTCGCCAACGCCCTGGCGATCGACACCCTCTGCTGTTCCCCGCCGGATAACTGCGCCGGGAAGTTATTCAGGCGCGCTCCCAAGCCCACCTCTTCCATCACTTCTCTTGCATCCATCGGATCCTTGCAGATCTGAAGCGCCAGCTCCACATTCTCCAACGCCGTCAGATTCGGGATCAGATTATAGAACTGGAACACGAATCCAATGTCATCTCTGCGGTAAGCCGTAAGCCTCTTCTGGTTAAACGACGTGATATCCTGTCCGTCCACGGTCACTCTGCCCTCCGAAGCCGTATCCATCCCGCCCAGGATGTTCAGCACCGTCGTCTTTCCCGCGCCGCTTGGCCCTACCACGACCGCGAATTCTCCCCGGCTGATCTGAAAATCGATCCCGTCCGCCGCCATGATCTCCACTTCACCCATGCGGTATCTCTTCTTAACACCGCTAAGCGTGACAAATCCATCCATATATTTCCTCCGTTAAAACTATTCAATCAATTCTCCAAAATCCTTCTTCTCAAATTCCTGGATAGAGATATGCCTCTTATCAGGATTCGCATACACAAAGGTCTTATCCACATTCTCCAGATAATTCTGGATCTTATCGTTGGTGGCGCTTATGACCGCCTGGAAGCCAAGCCCTCTGATAAGAGAGATACAGCTTGCCACCTTCTCCGCATCCATCTTGGAAAACGCTTCATCCAGCACCACCAGACGAATCGTCGGATTCCGCTTAAGCTTCGCCGGCATGTTGATCTTATACACCTGGGCGAAGCTTGCCAGCAGCGCCACATACAGAGGATTCTGCCCCTCTCCGCCGGAGTTCTTCTTGATCATCCTGCCAAGCCCGATCGCCATATCCTTCCTTCCGTGGACGATCTGCTGCATATCAAAGGAGAGGTAAGTCCGGTAATCCGCGTATTTGTCCATATTCCGTTTCGCCTCGTTCAATTCCTCCTGGGTCGCGTCCTTTGGCGGGATGAAGATATTGATCAGCTCGTTCATCAGCTCTCCGTATTGATCCTCGTGCTCCATCGTAAACATATTAAGCTGGTTCTCCATGGAATCCGTAAGCTGAGACGGGTGGATCTGGAGCGTATCATCCATGAACATCTTATAGTATCTCCCGTCCGCCCCCTTGTTCCTTGTAATGACGAACTGGTACTTGTCCTTACCGAAGTCAAGTCCGCTGATGATCCGGTTCAGTTCATCCTTCCTCTGGTACGCTTCCCGAATGGCGCTTCGGATCTTGAACACAAAATCATCCTTGAAATGCTCCACCGCAGAGCGCGCCTGTTCCTTCGCAGACTCCCGGAAGGCCTCCAGATCATCGCAGGAGAGCGCCTCAAGGAGCTCGTCATAGGGAGTATTGTCCCTGACCGCCGTAGAAAATGTCCGGTTCGGATAGCTTCTCACATAACTGCTCCTTACCTCCACCAACTTCTGATAGCTCTCTTCCTCTGCTTCCCTGACAGGATAGAGCTCCGACATCCTCTGACGCTTAAGATAATCGTAATTCACCGATCTCTTACCTTCCAAATAGCGCTTAAACTCCTCTTCATATCTGTCCGAATCCGCACCGTTCTCCCGTCTAAGCTTCTGTCTCTGTTCCATGATTCCGGCTTCTGCATTAAGAAGCTCCTCATGCAGCTTCTCTATCTCCCTGCGGTAATTCCAGATCGTCTCCTGAACCCTGACGATCTGATCCTTCTTCTCATCCTGCCGAAGCTTAAGCTCCTGCTTCTGCTCTTCCCACGCATCTACCGATTCGCTCTTCAGCTTACGCATCTTCTCTTCGATCCGTTTCTTCTCACGCTCCTTTGGGGATATATCCCGGATATCCGCAAGCCATCCCAGATAGTCCTGCACAGGCTGGCTTAGAATCTCCATCTGCATCATCCGGCGGATCTCTTCTAACTCCTCCTGACACGGCAGCCTCTCTTCCTGCAATCTCTGACATTGTTCCTCCAGACGGCGGATCCTCTGCCGCATACTGGTCTCGCCGATGTAGGCACATCTGGTATAATTCTCCGGATGGATATGCTGCAGACGGAAGCTATGGTACAGCACACAGTCCGGCGTGATCCCGATCCGGCAGTTTCTAAGCTCCTCCACCGTCTCGCACTTCATTACATTACCCAGGAAGAAGTCAATATATGCCTGCACGTAAGGCTCCTTCGCCCTGACCTCTTCCGCAAGCGCGCCCTTGCGGACCGGATGCGCATTCTCCGTCACCTTCTCCGTGTCCAGCACCGATGCCCGGAAGAACTTCTTCTTATCCATCTCCTGGTATATGTCCATAGCAATCTTCGCAAAAGGCGGCTCCACGATCAAGAGCAGCTTGTTATTGCCCATATACCCTTCCACCGCGTTTTGCCAGCGTTCATCCTTAAGTTCCAGAAGATCGGCCAAGATCTGAACATTGACGAACCTGCCGCACCGCTCGTGCAGACGCCCCCTAAGTTCGAACTTCGCCTCCTCTAATTCCCGCGGATATGCCTTCTTCCCCTGCTTCAGAGCCTTCAGCTCCTCCCTCGCCTCCCGCTCTTCCTTCTTGATCTGCCGAAGCTTCGCGTCTGCTTCCTGCCGCTGGCCTTCCAGCTCTTCCCTGATATCTTCAAGGCTCTCCTTAAGCCGCAAAAGCTCTTCCTTGGATATGGATTCCTGCGCAAACCGGTCGATATCCCAGATCACCTGATTCGGCGTGACGTCCTTCTCCTTCCATTCCTTCAAACGTTCTGCCGTCTGTCTCCATCTGGCCTGACTTCCTGCAAGCCGTTCTAGGCTGTCGCTTACCGCCCGAAGCTCAGTCTCCATTCCTGCATATCCGCAGTCGGCGATCCGAAGAATGATCTCCTCGTATTCCTTCTGGAGCTTCTTCTGTCCTTCTTCAAGCACCGACTGCTGCTTTTCGCCGGAGGCGATCTCCTCCCTGCGGTCCTTGATCTTATCCTGGCACTCCTGTACCTGTGCTTCTAATCTAAGCATCTCCAAACGTTCGATCTGGTAGGCGCATATCCTTGCCTCCCCGCGTTTTCTGTCATAATCCTGATAGAATTCCCGTATCTGGGTCAGCCTTCGGATCTCCTCCAGAGTCTCCTCGATCTTCCCCCGCATCCTCCCATACTGCATCACGCTCTCCTGCAGATCCTCAATATGGATATCCTGCTCCATACAGATATATTCCTTCACGAATTCCTCCAGCTTAATGTTCATGCGGAACGGGATCGCCCGCTTGAACAGCCTTGGGAACTTCTCCATATCAAGCCCGCCGAGATAGATATCATAGAGCTGCCGGCGGAACCGTTCGTTGCTGGGCCCGCAGTAGAATCGCTCCGCAGGGAACGTCCGCTGCAGATATTCTCTTAGTTCCAGCGTAGTCATGCACCTCTTCCCAATCCGGTAAACGCTGTCTAAGAGTTCTCCCGCATGCCAGAAGAACAGCCTGCTCATATCGTTCGACGCCGTCTCCACATCGAACACCACGCCGACGCACTGCCTCTCCTTCGTGTTCGTCTGCGCAAATTCCAGCACAATGGTACTGGAGAAGTTCTGATTCCGTAGATACTGCGCCTCATTATTCTCGCTGATATTCACCATACCTCTCAGATATTCGATCAGGGTACGGTCCGAATCGTCAGCCGCCGCCTTATTGAAGAATCCTCTTCCGTCCGTGCTGGCATACAATACGATCTGGAGGGCGTCGATCACCGTAGATTTGCCGCTCCCCGAATGCCCGGTAAAGAAGTTGATCCCCTCATTCAGTGTCAGTACCTTCTTATCTATATAGTGCCAGTTATTCAGGCATATCCTCGATAGTGCTTTGAATGGCTGTCTCGTCTCCAAGATTGTCCTCCTCCCCGAATTCTGCCAGTAGCTCCCTGATCTCTTCACCCATCAGCACCGCCTGTATACACGGGTATATGATCAGTCTTGTCTCCTCGTTCATCTCCTCCAATGTCTCCAGAGGCTCTATGATCTGGTATTTCTTAAGCAGCGCGATCGTCCGTCTCATCTCCGTGGCAGACGGAAGGCTTCTCAGCACTTTGAATTCTCCTGCCTTGCCGTTGACCGCACCCATAGTCGTCACAATATGGCTGCTTGACGAGACCGACGCCATCTGCTCATCGTAAATGAGCTTCAATACCAGCAGATAGACCGTCGCAAGCCTTGGAAGCTTCTCCCCCCAGTTCTGTCCGCCCTGAATGTAGATCACGCCCATATGCGCATTTTCCCTGAGCATAATATCCGCCACCGCAAAATACTCCTTAAGAAATTCCAAGTGCTTGCTGCATACCTGGTATTCCTTCATATACTGCATCCGTCCGGTACGGCGGTCGTACTTGCGTTCAAGCAGATAGGTCTGCCGATACAGCGTCCGAATGATCTGTGTAAGCGCCTCCTGCTCATCCTGCGTCAACTGCCCGTAGTATCCTGTACAATCCAATTCACAACCTCCTTCGCCGTCTTCTCGCCTTCCCGCTCTGATTCCTGATTCCATTTGCCGCCCGTCATCTCTTATGCCGGCTTCTGATCAGCCCAGATACGCAACCGCCGCTTCCCTGTCCATCCATATATGGATTCCTGCGCCGGATTCTGTAAAACGATCCATATCGTAATGATCTACTGTCACCCACTCGCCTGTCCGATACCAGAAATTCTCATTCACATAGGAATGCGCCTCCGTGAAGCTCTCAGAATAATCCTCAGTCCTGACGGACAATACCTTGGCCTTATTGACGCGGATCTCATGAGTCGTCCCCTGTAACCGCAGCGCATCTTCGGGCACAAGAAGCTGGACGATACGTCTTCCGAAGCACACCTTCCACCCGATAAACGCCCCCTTAGCCGGACACCGCGGATAATAATACTTCGTCTTCTCATCAGCCGTAATCCCGTCAAGCTTCGCGCCGTGAAGCGCCGCCGCGAACAAGTCCGCCCCTGAGATATCCGCCCGCGACAGATCACAGTGCCTAAAATCCGCCGTATTGAGGAACGCATCCCGAAGTCTCGTCCCCAGGAGGCTTGACCCCTTAAAATATGCATTTGCCGCAGAGCATCCTGACAGATCCGCACCGTCTAGCTTCACATTCCGAAAATCGCTTTTATCAAAATTAATATTGCACAGATCCCATCCCGACAGGTCCATCTCCTCAAAAAGACAGTTAGACAAGTCAAGCCTCTCCTTGTCCTTTCTCCCGGAAAGCATCTGTTCTAATTCGTTCTTTTCTATCTTCCTTAACATATCCGATCCTCCCTGCCATGCCTTGCAGAATATCCCCCGACGTCCCCGCTTAGCGCTTAGCCTTCCGGTATCCTGCCGCTTCTGCCTCCTGCTCTGACCCGAATATCACCAGATTCTTAGAATCCGCCATCTCCTCATACGCGGCCTGTCCCGGACAGTGATAGATCTTCGATCTGGAATTACCGCGGATAACGCCTTCTTCGCTCTGCGCCCCAGATAACTCTGACTCAGAGACAGCGCTGTCCCCGGTCGCGTAATCGATCGAAATCCCCGGCTGTACATTATAGACAAATACATTATAAGAGATATCCGCTCCTTCATCCTCCACGGATAACGCCTCCATCTGTACGCCGCTCGCCAGCAGATCGTCCTCCTCAAAGACCGGGGTGACCCGGTACAGTACATGGTTGCCGGTTTCCTTCACATAATCCGCCACCATATTCTCAAAAGGCAGCATACCGTCCACATTCATATAACGCGTGCCGGTGATCAGGTTCTTCTCATTTGCATTCTCCCCTGTCAGCTGATATCCGATCAGATGACAGCGGTTATAGAGATACTTACCGTCAACGTTCTCATACTTTACGGTCTGCCAGCCTGTCGGCTTCACCTGGCCGATGCTGCCGCGCTCTTCTGCGGGCATCAGGTCGCGTCCGATACAGGCGTACGCCGCGCCGCACCTTCCTAATGAGTCCAGTTCACTGTACGACTCGAAGGTATTCGCTGTCCGCTCTTCCTCCGAAAAATCCGGCTCATTGCCGTCTACCGCAATATAAGGCTCCCCTGTATATTCCGGTATATCCGACAGCGGTATATCTTCCCGCCGGCCTGACATCTCCTGACTGTCCGCTCCCTGCATGCTGCCCCCGCACGCTGTAAGAAGCAGGCAGCACAACAGAACCAAAAGCAGCTTCCATCTTATATCCGTGTGTCTCATCTTATCCTTCTGTAGACCTCCTTTGTAATCCTTTCATGAGAAAAGCCTCTGAATTCTTCCGTCCTCACAAGCTCCCATCCTCCGTCTGTAAGATCAAGCCCGAACCGCAGATCGGCCGGATACCGCCTGTTCCAGCGGTACAGGATCACGCCCTCCAGCCCCTTCGGACACTCTCTTAGATCCGCATCCTCCGCGAAGCAGTATTCCCCTTCCCCGGCGCCTTCCATGTAATCTTCCCTTACCGTGACCGGAATATCTCCGTATTCTTCAAACAAAGGGACCGAGCGGGCATTCATATACAGCATCCTTCCTTGGCACTCTTCTGCAACATCCTTAATAAGAGCGCGGTCCTGGCTCTGGCGGCGGCCGTGGAACATCATTCCATATTCCTCATCTACACAGACAATTACAATCATACGCTTTTTGCCGCCTTTCTTCAAACATTTTCTTCTATTTATTGTACCAGAAACACCGCAATAATCAAGAAACAAAGTTTTCTAATATCACAAAAAAGCCGTTATGTCCTCCAAAATACCAACATAACGGCTGCTTACTCTCTATATACTAATTCGCTCTTCTCTTCTTCTGATAACAATCAAAACCAACGGCAAGTACAAGTACGATTCCTAATACGATATTCTGTACCCAACTGTTCAGGTTGATCAATACCATACCGTTGTTAAGCGCACTGATGATGAATGTTCCGGCTACTACTCCTGACATTCTTCCTGATCCGCCTGATACGGAGACACCGCCGAGAACTACACAGGTGATGACCTTGAATTCATATCCAAGTCCCGCGTTACCCATACCGGAATTCACACGTGACAGCAGTACAAGCCCTGCAAGCCCCGCAAAGAATCCTGACAATGCGAATACCAGGTATTTGACTCTCCCTGTACGGATACCGGACAGCCTTGCCGCTTCAATGTTCCCGCCTACCGCATAAAAGTAGCGTCCGAAATACGTCTTATTCAGGATGAATGCACCCAGTGCAAAACAGAGGATCATAATAATTACCGGCACAGGCACAGGACCGATCTTACCCTGGCCGAAGACCTTGAACGACTCTGTAAATCCGTTGATCGGCTGTCCGTCGCAGATGATCAGCGCGATACCTGAAAATGCCGTCTGTGTAGCAAAGGTTGCGATCAATGCCGGAATTCCTATGGTTGACACCATGAATCCGTTCAGCAGACCGATCAGCGTAGACGCCGCCAGCGTAATGATAATCGCAAGTCCCATAGGCACACCCATATTAACCATCAGATAAGAACATAACACATTCACAAAAGTGATGATCGAACCCGTTGCCAGGTCGATATCTCCGAGCAGGATCACGAAGGTCATACCTACGGAAGCAATTCCCCACACCGCTACCTGACGGAGCATGATCAACAGATTGGTTCCCGTAATAAATCTTGGATTCGCAATCGTAAACCCTATACAAAGTACAATGAATACCACCCATATTGCCTGACTCTTGAATAAATTCTTTATATTATTTTCCTTCATCGCTCCACCCTCCTACTCATTCGACGCCGCGGACGCATACGTCATGATCGTCTCCTGGCTAAATTCTTCTTTGCGTAATTCGCCGGTCATGTTACCCTCTGCCAATACGAGGATCCTGTCGGACATTCCCATCAGCTCTTCCATCTCGGATGAGATCATCAGAATTGATTTCCCTTCCTTCTCTACCAGATCGTTCATCAGCTTATATATCTCATACTTCGCCCCTATATCAATACCTCTGGTAGGCTCGTCGAAGATGATCAGTTCCGAATTCGCTGCCATCCATCTTCCAAGGATAACCTTCTGCTGATTACCGCCGCTTAAGTTCTTGATAAGCTGATCCAGGTTCGGAGTCTTGATCGCCATGTTATCCCGGTACTTCTCGGCAATCTCCAATTCCTTCTTCTCATCGATCACGCTGAAACGCGAATTCCGCTCGTATATCGGCATGTTGATATTATTCTTGATCGATACCCCGAGCATCGCGCCATGGCGTTTTCTGTCCTCCGGCACCAGTGCGATCCCAAGATCGATGGCTTCTCTCGGACTCTTTGGATCGATCTCTTTCCCTTTGTAGATCATCTGCCCGGACTTCTTGGGCACAGCCCCGAAGATCATCTCCGCAAGTTCCGTGCGGCCCGCGCCGACCAGTCCGCCAAGCCCCAGTATCTCGCCCTTATGAAGCTTCAGGCTGATATTGCGGTCGCCGTTGCCGGTTACACCTTTGAGTTCCAGAATCACTTCATTATGATCAATACAGTCTCCTCTCGGCGGATACGTCTCTGTCAGCTCGCGCCCGACCATGAGCTGGATCAGTTCTTCCACCTGGCTCTGCTTCGTGATCAGCGTCTTCACATACTCTCCGTCCCGGATAACGACGATACGGTCTGAGAGCCTGTAGATCTCCTCCAGCCTGTGTGAAATGTAGATGATGGAGACGCCTTTCTTTCTTAAGAGCTCAACCACCTCAAACATGCTCTCTACCTCTGCGCTTGTCAGAGGAGCCGACGGTTCATCCATGATCAATATCCTTGCGTTCTGCTGGATCGCCTTAGCGATCTCCACCATCTGCTGATAACCTACCGTCAGGTCTTTCATCATTGCCTTGGGATCGATCTTGATATGTAACTGCTCGAACGCCTTGGCCGCTTCTGCTTCCATCGCCTTCTTGTCTACGACGATCCCTTTCCTTATCGGGCGTCCCAGGAACAGGTTCTCCGCTGCCGACAATTCCTTTACATTATTGAATTCCTGATAAATGATCGCGATTCCGTTCTCCGACGCAAGCTGAGGCGTCATACTGGAAAATTCTCTGCCGTTCACAATAATCTTGCCGGAGGTCGGAATAACCGCTCCTGAACAGCATTTGATCAGTGTAGATTTTCCTGCGCCGTTTTCCCCGATCAACGCCAGGATCTCACCTGCCTTCAGTTCCAATGTAACATCCTTCAGTGCAACGACACCCGGGTATTCTTTTCTTATATGCTGTAATTGTAATACATATTCTTCGCTCATATTCGTCCCCCGTGACTATATTCTCTACTACATTCCTTCTAACACCTTATCAACATTCTCCATGGTGATCGGTCCGATCTCACGATATATATTCTTATCTGATGAGAAGTCTTCTCCTGACAGGATACGCTCGAACATATCGGCACAGGCCTTGGCCGTATCTTCGTTGGACCCTTCAAATCCCACGATCGCCCTTACCGCTTCATTGCCTGCCTTCAGGGAATCCAACTGCTGCAGGGTCACGTCCGTCGTGATCACACCGTAATTCTCTGGAATACTTCCTTTGCCAAACTCCGCAAGAAGCGCTTCGTTCGAACCGATCATGGCGCCTGCGCAGACGCCTACAAATACATTGGCGTCAGGGTGCGCCGACATAACCGTCTCAACGTTCGTCTGCGCTTCGGGAGCCTCAAGACCGTCCACCTCTGCGATGATCTCATAATTATCCTCGCAGTTATCCGCAAGCCCTTCCTTGATACCGTCCGCTCTCTCTAACAGAACCTTCGTAGACGGATAGCCGATGACCGTAACCTGTGCTTTCTCGTCCTCGGTGTAATGTTCGTTGATGAACTCCGACGCCGTCCTCCCGATCTCTCTTCCCAGATCTGTGTTGTCGAGAACCCAGTTTGCCGTGGTGTTCTCCATCGGGTCATCCCAGCACATCACCTTGATGTCTGCTTCCATTGCCTCGCTGCAGATCCCTTCGACAGAATTCGCATCTGCCGGATGCACCATGATCAGATCGCATCCTGATATGATGAGTTCTCGACCTGCCCTACCTGAGTTCCTGCGTTGTTGTCACAGCCGACAATGGTGTACTCCCATCCTCTCGCATCCATCTCCTGTTCAAGCTTTCCCATGACACCGGCCCAGTACGCGTTGGATAGATTCTGGATCGTGATGCCTATCTTAATAGTGCCGTCATCACGTGTATCCGCACATCCCATCAACATGAGCCCGGTCATAGACACGCACAGAAGCGCTGCCAGAATCCTGTTCTTCATACCTCTTCCTCCTTTTAATTTTATATAATATATAGCTACGCTATTAGCTATCTCAGACAGTAAATTTTTATATTTATATAATATCTGCAAGACTCCCTGAACCTTGCAGATATAAGTTTAAAAACAGGTAAATGCTCCGTCTACGATAATATCTGATCCAGTCGTAAAGCTGCTGGTATCTCCGGCCAAGTATACGACGATAGACTGCAGCTCTTCCGGCCTTCCAAGCCTTCCCATCGGCGCCATAGCGTTCCACTGCTCAATGAGCGGCTTCAATGCTTCGGAGTTAAGCGTCAGATCCGTTCCGATGTATCCCGGGCTTATGCAGTTCACACGTACTCCCTTCTTCGCCCACTCAATCGCCAGTGACTTCGTCAGCATGCTTACGCCTGCCTTGGACGCGTTGTACGCGCACTGCGGCTGCGGCACGTTCACGATATGTCCTGACATAGACGCCGTGTTGATGATGGAACCGTATCCCTGCTTCAGCATCACTCTTCCCGCCGCCGTAGCGCATAAGAACACACCGTTCAGGTTGATGTTGATAACCTTGTTCCACTGATCGAATGTCATCTCCTCTGCCGGAACATTCAGGCAGATCCCCGCGTTATTGAAGCACGCATCCAGCTTCCCGTATGTATCGACTACCTTTGCGACCATAGCCTCCACATCGTCCTTGCAGGTCACATCGCACTTGACCGCAATCGTCTTAGAACCTGTTGCCTCTGCGATCTCTTTCGCGGTGCTCTCGGCTCCTTCAAGATTGATGTCCACGATCGCCACGTCCGCGCCCGCTTCTGCCAATGCCGTCGCCACTGATTTCCCGATTCCGCTTGCTCCTCCTGTTACATAGATTGCCTTGCCGTCCAGTCTCATTTTCTCGATAATACCCATCTTCGCTTCTCCTTCACTTCATTAATTATGTTCGTTTCTGTTTTTTACAAATTATTTTTATAAATATATTTTATAAAATCAATTTATAAAAGTTGTTACCATTATATATCTTTACTATATTCAGCACAAGATGTAATATCAAACAAAATATCTATATCATTTTTATCTATAATCCACAAGAAGCGTCGACATTCTTATATCTATCTACTTTATTAATCTAATTATTAAAGTCTTTATTAAATTGTTTAGATTTTACCACAATCAGCATATTATTTCAATACCTTTTTACAAATTTTGTTACACATTTTTTATCAGTCTGAACCGGCGCATCTTCCGATACGCCGATCTGTGTCAATCCGCCGCAATCTCCTTTGCTCTCCCGTAAAATGTTGTCAGCGGCATCCCGCAGAGCTTCGCCGCTTCTCTTCCGATGATCTCCCCCTTCTTCCATTTGCGGCAGATCTGCACAAAATTATCCGGCAGATCTCTCTTGGGCCTTCCGAACTGTACGCCCCTTACTTTTGCCGCTTCTATCCCCTCCTTCTGCCTTTCTCTGATATTCTTCCGTTCATTTTCCGCCACAAAAGACAATACCTGCAGAACAACATCACTTAAAAACGTACCCATCAGGTCCTTCCCCCTCCTGGTATCCAGAAGCTCCATATCGATCACTACGATGTCAACCTTTTTCTCCTTCGTCAGGACTCTCCACTGCTCCAGTATCTCCTCATAGTTTCTCCCCAGGCGATCAATACTCTTTATATAGATCAGATCATCCTTTTTCAATTTTTCAAGCATCCTGATGTACATCGGCCGCTCAAAATCCTTGCCGGATTGTTTATCTATATAGATATTCTCCTTCGGCACTTCCTTCCTGTTCAGCGCAAGCATCTGCCTGCCTTCGTTCTGCTCCCTGGTACTTACACGCACATAACCGTATATCATTTCTGTTTCGACCTCCTCTTTTGTATCGCGCAGCGGGCAAGGGATATTCCTGACTTATCCCCTATCTCATTTTAATCTGCATCGTACTCTGAGCATAGATGTTGCTTTTCGGCACTTTCAGTTTTAAAGTGACACTTTGCATGTTCTTTTCTGCCACAATTGGTAAAATATTCCATAATGTACAAAGGAGGACTTCTTATCATGGCATTCGCCGAGAAACTAAAAGCTTTACGTCAGAAAAATAACATGTCACAGGAGTATGTCGCACAGCGCATAAATGTCGCGCGTTCTACTATCGCAGGCTACGAAACAAAGAACCGGCAGCCGTCACACGAAAAGCTGATAGCATTTTCCAATCTTTTTCATGTACCAGTTGATTATCTTCTTGATGGTACACATTCCGACTCTATATCACTGGATGTATCCCCTACGGATTCTGTCAATGCACAAAATCTGCTGCTGAGATACTACCGCCTGTCTGCCCGCTCCCAGGATGATCTGCTCAGGCACCTTCATTTGCTGGAATTACAGGATGAAGAACTTGACAAATAACAGGCCGGCGAAGATCCGCAAGCAGGAGAAGGAATCGGCCGACAGCAGAAAAAAAGGCACCGCACCGGCGGATGACCCGCCGGCGTGATGCCTTTTTGTGTACTATATGATACGCTGATTTTCTATCTGAAGAACTTAATCTTCCCAATAAGCGGAAGTTCCCTTCTCTCTCCCTTGCACGCCGTCACGATTCCCATTACAAGAATAATGAACACTGCCAGATCTATGATATCAAACGCCCATGAGAACAGTCCCCCTCCGAAATGGAAGAACGAGGGCAGACCGAAAAACCAATTCCCTTCTACAAAATCTATGATGTTCGACAATATGTAGAGCACAAGCCCCTGGTTCACATGCTGCCTGACATACTGCGACCGCTTATCTCCGGCGATCAGCGGAATCAGCACCAGTATTCCCAGGTAAGACAGCACGCCCATCGCCTTATTCTGGCGTACCTCGCTCTGGTCAAAATACTCGGCCGAACCGAAATACTCCGCCCGGTATGCCTGTCTGGAATCCGCTGTCCCTGAACCGCTGCTCTGTCCGTAAGCATATCCCTGTCCGTATGTATATCCCTGTCCGTATGTATATTCCTGTCTGCCGCCAAGCTCCGGTATCGGCGCACCGCACTGCGGACATGACATAGTTCCGTCATCTACCTTTGCACCACATTTTACGCAATAAGCCATAACTCTTCTTTCCTTTCCCTGTGCTTTTGTTCTGCTACCATTCTATTGTATTCCTAATTCTTCTTAAACGCAATCTTTTTCCTGTCTAAAGTCCCGGAATCTCCGGGTATCAGCTAAAATTCCGTATCTTAAAGTCCCTCTGCGCCTCTCTCTGCTGGTCCTTCTTCGCAATATCCTGACGCTTGTCGTATAATTTCTTACCCTTTGCCAGACCGATCTCAATCTTGACCAGGCTGCCCTTGAAGTACACCTTAAGCGGCACCACCGCCACTCCCTTCTCCTTGGTCTTGCCGAGCATCTTATTGATCTCCGACTTGTGAAGAAGGAGCTTACGGATCCGCAGAGGATCCTTATTGAATATATTGCCCTTCTCATAGGGACTGATATGCATACCGTAGATATAGACCTCCCCGTTCTCCACCCGGATGAACGACTCCTTGATACTGCACTTGCCCATCCGCAGGGACTTCACCTCTGTTCCGTGCAGCGCGATTCCCGCCTCGTAAGTATCCAGTATAAAATAATCGTGGTATGCCTTCTTATTGTTCGCAATCATCTTGCCATTCGTCTTCGCCATCTGTCTGCCCCCTCCCTGGTGCATTTCCCACCGCTTCAAAGTCTATCGTCCGCATCAACCGATCCACACCAAGGACCCTCACACGTATCTGCTGACCTAATTTGTATGATCTGCGGGTATGGCTCCCCACCATCTCATATCTGTCTTCATAGTAATCATAATGATCATCCGTCATATTCGTCACATGCACCAATCCCTCCACCGTATTCGGAAGTTCCACGTACATGCCCCATTTGGTCATCCCTGATATAACTCCGTCAAACTCTTCCCCGATATGCCGCTGCATATACTCCGCCTTCTTAAGCTTGACCGTCTCGCGCTCCGCTTCATCTGCCCTTCGTTCCATCTCGCTGGAATGCTTGGTCACTTCCTGAAGGATCCCGCGGTAATGCTCGATCTTCTTCTCATCCATCCGTCCTCTTAAGTTATCCTTGATGATCCTATGAATCTGCAGATCAGGATATCTTCGGATCGGTGAGGTAAAATGCGTATAATAATTCGCCGCCAGCCCGAAATGGCCGATATTCTCCGGCATATATCTCGCCTGCTTCATGGACCTAAGAGCCAGACGGCAGATCAGCGCCTCCTCCGGGGTATTCTCTACTTTGGCAAGAAGCTTCTGTATCTCCTTGGGCCTGATCTCATTGACCCCAACGTGCATAGAATAACCGAAATTATTGATAAATGTCGCAAGCGCACGTATCTTCTCTTCATCCGGCACCTCATGGGTCCGGTACACGAAGGGAAGCTCCTGCCAGTAATAATCCTCCGCCACCGTCTCGTTGGCCAGAAGCATGAAGTCTTCTATGATCTTCGTCGCCGCATTGCGGTCGTAAGGCTTGATATCCAACGGCTTCCCGTCCCCGTCAAGCACCAGCTTCGTCTCCGGGAAATCAAAATCAATAGATCCCCGCCTCTGCCGCCTTGCGCGCAGGATCCCAGACAGCTCATACATCCGCTCAAACATCGGAACCAGACTGCGGTATCTCTCCCTCTCCTCTGGATCCTGATCCACCAGTATCTTCGCAACGCTGGTGTATGTCATCCTCTCATCTACATGGATCACCGTCTCCGCGATCTCGTGCCCGATCACGATCCCCTTCCCATTCACCGTCATAATACAGCTAAGCGCCAGACGGTCTGTCCCTGCATTCAGAGAACAGATCCCGTTCGACAGCTTATGCGGAAGCATCGGGATGACCCGGTCCGCAAGGTAGACGCTCGTCCCCCTCTCCCTGGCTTCCCTGTCGAGCGCGCTGTTCTCCTGCACATAATTGGTCACATCCGCAATATGGACGCCCAGGATATAGTTGTCCCCCTCTCTTGTAACCGAGACAGCATCGTCTAAGTCCCTGGCATCCTCTCCATCGATGGTCACCATCTGCCAGTCACGGATATCCTTCCTTCCTGCCATATCCGCCTCGCTTACATCCTTCCCTACCCGTTCCGCCTGGTTCAGGAGCTTCTCTGAGAATTCTGTCGGAAGCCCGTAGCCCCTGACAATTGACATGATATCCGTCCCCGGATCGTTGATATGGCCGATGATCTCTGTCACCCTGCCCTCCGGCTTCTTCCCCCCGTCTCCGTAAGAAGTCAGCTTCGCCACGACCTTATGGCCGTTCACCGCCCCCTTCGACTTCTCAATGGGAATGAAGATATCCCTGGCAAATCTCTGATTATCCGGTATGACAAAGCCAAATTTCTGATTATCCTTATGCTGGTACAGACCGACGATCTCCGTCAATCCTCTGGATATGATCCTCACGATCTTCCCTTCCCGGCTCCGTCCCCGCGCTTCCCTTGTAAGCACGAATTCCACCTGATCTCCGTCAAATGCGCCGTTAATATCCTCCTCGCCGATGAACACGTCCGCCTCTTCATCCTCCGTCACAACGAATCCGAATCCTCTCGCGTTCGCACGGAATACCCCCGTCAGGCGCTTCGCCTCTCCCCGGCAGTATTTGCCCCGCTTGGACAGGTATATCCTTCCGTCCGCCTCTAATGAATCCAGCACTTCCCGAAGTTCGTCCCTCTTCTCTCTGGGAACATTAAGGAGCATAGCCAGCTCTTTAAACTTCATGGGTACATACAGGCTGTCGTACATCAGATCGCAGACAACCTTTTTCCTCTTCTCTAATCCCTGTTCCATCCTCTATCCCTCTCTGTTCGTAAGAGTTCTGAAATACCTATATATAGAAATAGACACTCCCACACAGGAGTGTCCTAATGTTCTCATAAATATGCCTTCTCTTACGCAAATACCTTCAAATTCAACACTGCTGCCAGTACAATAAACAGGACTGCAAGGAACTTCGTAGACTTCACAAGCGCGCCCTCCATGGAACGTCCCTTGTTCTGTCCCCAGTAAGTGTCCGCCACGCCGCTGATCGTACCGAGTCCCGCGGACTTCCCTTCCTGCATCAGCACAATGGCTGTCAATGCAATACAGTCTATTGCAAATATGATCATTAATATTATCTTTAAAATCTCCACCTTCTACACCTCCTGTGTCTGAACCTCTATTATTCTAGCATAAGATGTCCGAAATAGCAAGGAGGGGGACGCAGTATTTTTTTATTTTAATCAAACGGATTCCTGTATTCTGCCACATCTCCGAGCCGTTCTTCGATACGGAGGAGCTGGTTATATTTTTCCACGCGTTCTGAGCGGCACGGCGCGCCCGTCTTAATCTGTCCCGAATTAAAAGCCACCGCGATATCCGCAATGATAGAATCGGCCGTCTCTCCTGAACGGTGGGATACGATCGTCCTGTATCCGGCGTTTTTAGCCATCTCGATCGCATTGAAGGCTTCCGTCAGCGTTCCGATCTGGTTGACCTTTATCAGGATCGCATTGGCAACGCCTCTGTCGATCCCGTTCTTAAGCCTGTCTGCGTTGGTGACAAAGAGATCGTCTCCGACTAACTGCATATTTACCCCAAGGCGCGTGGTCAGGATCTCCCAGCCTTCCCAATCCTCCTCGTCCAGGGGATCCTCAATGGACGCGATCGGGAATTCTTCCGCCAGTTCTTCATAATAGTCGATCAGCTCTTCTGCCGAGCGGACCACCTGGTGCCCGTGCATCTTGCTCTCGCCCTCGAAGGCGTATTTCCTGAAGTTCTTGTCGTACAGCTCCGTCGCCGCCACATCCAGCGCGATCTTAATATCCTCCCGAGGCTTGTATCCCGCGGTTTGAACTGCCTCCATGATAAAACGGAGCGCTTCTTTTGCATCCGGAAGATCCGGGGCGAAGCCGCCTTCATCACCCACGGCCGTGCTGTACCCGTACTTCTTCAGCAATCCCTTTAAAGTATGGTAGATCTCCGCGCACATCCGAAGACCTTCCTTGAAACAGCATGCGCCCACGGGCATGATCATGAACTCCTGAATATCTATGGTATTGTCCGCGTGCCTGCCCCCGTTCATAATATTCATCATCGGCACCGGCAGGCGCTTCGCATTCGTTCCGCCAAGATAAGAGTACATCGGGATCTTAAGCGCTCCCGCGGCTGCCCGCGCCGCCGCCATAGAGACCCCCAGCATAGCGTTCGCGCCGAGGTTCGACTTGTTCCCTGTGCCGTCAAGCTGGAGCATGATCCGGTCGATCATCAACTGATCGAACACATTTACCCCTATGATCGCCGGCGCGATCCTTGCATTCACATGGTCGACCGCAAGCTCCACGCCCAGACCGCCGTACCGCGCCTGCTTATCACGTAATTCCAGAGCTTCATACCGCCCCGTAGACGCGCCCGACGGAACACTCGCCCTTCCCAGGTGCTCATCGCCTGCAAGCACTTCTACTTCTATAGTTGGATTCCCGCGGGAATCTAAGATTTCTCTTGCGTATACATCCGTAATCGGTAAATACTTATGCATATCATTTCCTCCTTCTTTATAGAAGGTATTATGTACTGATTTTCTTATTCTAATGCAGATTCAATAATATCATTGACTTTTCTATACCTTGGCGTTACAATCTGTGAAGGTATCTTTAGATATTATTTTAAAATACAATCAAACAGAGGAAAGGTAATATGAAATCACAACTAAAAAACTTTATCTATCTAACCGTCAGTACCCTGATCATGGCAATCGGTATCTACTTTTTTAAGTTTACCAACAACTTTACCTTCGGAGGAATCACAGGTCTCGCCGTACTGGTAGCCAAGTCCGGCGCCATCTCCGCCAGTGATTTTTCCTTTGTTTCCAACATGGTCCTGCTCGTGATCGGATTCTTTGTTCTTGGAAAACGGTTCGCCGCCAAGACAGCTTACAGCAGTATCCTTCTGTCCGTCACCCTGTCGGCATTGGAACGTATCTATCCTATGAGCCATCCGCTGACGGATCAGCCCATGCTTGAACTTGCCTTCGCTATTGCGCTTCCTTCCATCGGCTCCGCGGTATTGTTCAATATCGGCGCGTCCAGCGGCGGCACCGATGTGGTCGCCATGATCATGAAGAAATATACCAGCTTCGATATCGGCAAAGCCCTGTTAGTCACGGACTTTTTCATCACCCTTGCCGGATGCTTCGTGTTCGATATCGAGACCGGACTGTACTCATTCCTTGGTCTGGCGCTTCGTTCTTTCATGATCGACGGATTTATCGAGAGTCTGAATCTGTCCAAGTATTTTAACGTTGTGTGCAATAACCCGCAGCCTATATGCTCTTATATCAAGGAAGATCTTCACAGAAGCGCTACCATCGTTCTTGCCAAAGGCGCGTTCAGCGGCGAAGACAAATACATCGTCTTCACCGTATTAAACCGGCTGGAAGCGGTAAGGCTTCGGAATTACATTAAGGAAAATTCTCCCGACGCCTTCTTGCTGATCTCCAACACCAGCGAGATCATCGGCAAAGGCTTCCACTCCGTATAATATAGATATTATATAATTAGGAAATGTTTCCATATTAAAAAGGATGGGTTCCCCCATCCTTTTTGTTGTCCCTAGTACACCATAAGGCCTTCTTTCTTGATCACTTCTATCACCTGGTTCACGTATTTCTCGCACAGCTCATCCGTAGCCGCCTCGACCATTACGCGGATCACCGGCTCCGTACCGCTCTCCCTCACAAGGATGCGTCCGTCGTCGCCCAACGCTTCTGCTACCGCTTCCACAGCCTTCGTAACTTCCGCGTTCTCTCTTGCCGTCTTCTTATCCGCCACACGGACGTTCTTAAGAAGCTGCGGGTAGATCGTTACCGGCTCTGTGAGCTTCGACAGGCTCATCTTCTTCTCCAGCATAACTTCCATCACCATCAGGGAAGTCAGGATACCGTCGCCTGTAGTTGCATGCTTGCTGAAAATAATGTGGCCGGACTGCTCTCCGCCGAGAGAGAAGTTATTGCGCACCATATTCTCGTATACATACTTATCGCCTACCGCCGTCTTCTCATACTTAAGGCCTGCCTTGTCGCACGCCTTGTAAAGTCCCAGATTGGACATGATCGTCGTAACGATCGTATCATCGTTCAGACGGCCGTTCTCCTTCATGTATTTGCCGCAGATGTAGAGGATCAGGTCTCCGTCTACCTCGTCACCGTTCTCATCAACCGCAATACATCTGTCCGCATCACCGTCGTACGCGAAGCCTACGTCCAGCTTCTTCTCCTTCACATACTGCTTGAGCACTTCTATATGCGTGGATCCGCAGTTCGTATTGATATTCGTTCCGTCCGGCTCACAGTTGATCACATAGGTCTTCGCACCCAATGCGTCATATACGCTCTTGGCAATGGCAAATGCGCTTCCGTTAGAGCAGTCTAGTCCAACCCTGATGTCCTCAAAGGAACGGGTCGCCAATGAGATCAGATAACCGATATAGCGGTTTCTTCCGGCCGCATAGTCTACGGTACGCCCGATGTCTTCCTTCTTCGCCAGCGGAAGTTCTCCCGTCTCCCCGTCAATATAGGCCTCGATCTTCTCCTCGACCTCTGCTTCAAGCTTATGTCCCTTCCCGTTGATCACCTTGATCCCGTTGTCATAGTAGGGGTTATGGCTTGCCGATATCATGATCCCGCAGTCAAAATTATCCGTCCTTGTCACATAGGAAACGCTTGGTGTTGTCGTTACGTGCAGAAGATATGCGTTCGCACCTGATGCCGTGATCCCCGCCGCAAGCGCATACTCGAACATATAACTGCTTCTTCTCGTATCCTTGCCGATCACAACCTTCGCCTTGTGATCCTGACCGTAATACCAGCCCAGGAACCTTCCCACCTTGAATGCATGTTCCACCGTCAGTACTTCATTTGCTTCTCCACGGAATCCATCCGTTCCAAAATATTTACCCATAACTGTCAGCTCCTTCATTTCATACGCTTCATTTGCCATATCTACCGTTTTTTTTGCACGATAGCCGCAAACACCTTTACTATTATATAAGGTTTTGTATAAATATACAACCGTTAATTTCTGTGCCTATTCTAATCTGCTTATTCTAATGATGGAACAAACGAAGTCCGGTAAATGCCATCGCCATCCCGTATTTGTTACAGGTCTCGATCACGTTGTCATCTCTCACGGATCCGCCAGGCTGCGCGATATACTTCACGCCGCTTCTGTGCGCCCGCTCGATATTGTCTCCGAACGGGAAGAAGGCGTCCGAACCAAGCGCCACGTTATCAAGCTTGTCAAGCCATTCTCTCTTGGCTTCTCTTGTAAATACCTCCGGCTTCTCCTTGAAGATCGCCGGCCACGCATCATCCGCAAGCACATCCATATAATCCTCGCCGATATACAGATCGATGGCATTGTCTCTGTCCGCGCGCTTGATACCGTCAACGAACGGCAGGCCCATCACCTGAGGAGACTGCCTGAGCCACCAGTTGTCTGCCTTCTGTCCTGCCAGGCGCGTGCAGTGTATCCTGGACTGCTGCCCCGCCCCGATACCGATCGCCTGTCCGTCCTTGACATAGCATACGGAATTGGACTGCGTATACTTCAAAGTGATCATAGAAATGGCAAGATCGATCTTCGCCTGTTCTGTGAACTCCTTATTCTCCGTCACGACATTTGCAAAGAACTCATCGTCGATCTTCAGCTCGTTCCTTCCCTGCTCGAAGGTAATGCCGAACACATCCTTGCGCTCTAACGGCTCCGGCACATACTCAGGGTCGATCTGGATCACGTTGTAGCCGCCGTTCTTCTTCGCTCTTAAGATCTCAAGCGCCTCCGGCTCGTATCCCGGCGCGATCACTCCGTCCGACACCTCGCGCTTGATCAGCCTTGCCGTATCCGCGTCGCAGACATCCGACAGCGAGATGAAATCCCCGAAAGAAGACATACGGTCCGCCCCTCTTGCCCTGGCATAGGCACAGGCCAGAGGAGACAGTTCCCCAAGATCATCCACCCAATAGATCTTCGCAAGCGTCTCAGTAAGCGAAAGCCCGACCGCCGCGCCTGCCGGGGATACATGCTTGAAAGACGTTGCCGCCGGAAGCCCTGTCGCCTTCTTCAATTCACTCACCAGCTGCCACCCGTTGAACGCATCCAGGAAGTTAATATATCCCGGCTTCCCGTTCAATACCTGTATCGGAAGCTCGCTTCCGTCCGCCATATAGATCCTGGATGGCTTCTGATTAGGATTGCAGCCATACTTTAATTCTAATTCCTTCATGTTCTCTCCTCCTCTTCTTACTGATTCTTGTTCACGATCTTCGTCTCGTAAGCTCCTGATGCAATATCAATATAACGCACGAACAGAGACACCTTGTTCTCCTCGTTCAGGCTGTTCCACAGCATATCTGTAAAAGCTTCCATATCGTCCGGCACAGCGATCAGCTTCGGCTCGCCCTCGAAGCTTGGCAGCGGATCTCCGTCACAGCGGTATGTGTGGATAAAATGCCCCTCGCCTGCCGCCGGATTCTCGTATGCGAAGGTATAGCGGTTGCAGCTTTTGGGGCTGCCGTTATTGCTCTTAAGGATCGACATCGCATAATTGAAGTTCCCGTTCTCGATATGCATGATCCCTGAGATCCTCGGCGTATAGTTCGGACCGTCCGGCTCGAACTCGCGGCATCTTAAGGACTGCTCGAACGTCATCTGACAGTCCATTCCTTCATATATAGTATCGGTCTGGTCACCGTTGGTCACGATAGTCTTGTTCCCCAGCACCCTTACCGGCGCATAGATCACCAGGCTTGGATCCGTGAGCAGAGCCGGATCAAACGCCTGTGTGCGGATCCCTTCGCCTTCTTTTGCAAATATACGGTTCCGGCTGTTCACGCTTCTCCCCATAATAAAATAAGCCGTCACCGCCTTGGTTCCGTCCGCGCTCTTCCCTATGATGATGCCGCGCCCCGGATAAGAATTCTCCCGCAATTCCTTCTCAATTGATATCATTTCCATAAAAATTCTCCTTTTTTGCTGAATTTTGACTTGTTAGTTTATTATATATAAAATACTTCTCTTTTTCCAGTAGTATTTACTATTGAAGACAGGTTTTTGGGATGTTACAATGAAGAAATATAAATAAGATACAGGAGGACATGTTTCATGCGTAAACGAACATTTCTTATTTCCTGCGTATTCGCCCTTGCCTTGCTGACTGGCTGCAGCAAGGAGAATGCGGACAAGTACGTCGGAGAACAGATTACTTCCATCAAGGAAAACGGCTCTGAGAAATTCGCGGCACTCTTAGAAGAAGGGATTGCAGAGAGCAATGCTTCTTACGTCCTGCAATTTCCCGATGAACTTAAGGATCCTTACCTGGATTTCATGAAGGAATCCTTCAAGACCATCCAGTTCGAAGTCGCCAAACCATCAAAGATGAACGACGGCACCTTCTCCGTCCAGGTTAGCTACACCCCGATCAATATCAAGAATACTCTGGAGACCGTCAACGCCGAATTCTTAGAATCGCTGGAGACGTCGGAACTGACCGAAGCAGTCTCTTCTGCTCTTGAAAAAGACGCCGATACGCTTAAGAAGTCCCCCTCCTTCGACGCGGAGACCATATCCACTCTCGAAGTATCCAAGTCCGGGGAATCCTACTCTATCTCGGAGGAAAGCCTTGGCAAGTTCCTGGCCCAGACCCTTCACGGATATATGGAGCCTTATAACATGGTCTGCGATATCCTTGACTGCTATGACTTCATCAAGGCTTACCTCAACGCTTCCTTCAAAGGAGATGTAGCGCGTTTTGCCCTGCACACGGACCGAACGGAGGAAGAAGCGCTAGAATGGTATAAAAAAGACGTATTCGATCCTCCTTCTGATCTGAGCGAAGCATATGTTTCAAGATATCAGAAGGCTCTGGAAACCATGATGAAGCAGTGTAAGTATTCCGTCGGCATCCCGAAGAAGGAAGACGGCGTCTACAGCTATGAAGTAGAGATCACCACCTCGCCGAACACCAGCTTCATAGACGCCTACAAGGAATTCGAAGGCGGCACCTACTATTCCATCGAAGAGGTTTCCGCCGGACTGGTCACGGCAATGGAGAAATACGCCGCAGCTCCTACATTCGACGAGGAGACCTCCGTGTCCGTTTCAATCAATGCCTCATCGCTGCTTGACGCAGGCAACAAGGATTCCGAACTGACGGCGCTTGCTACGACCATTCTTGTGATACCGTAACCGGCTTCGCTGACTCATACTACCGGGGCGTATCTTGCGGGAGTTTCCCCCGCCTGGACAAGGCGCATTCGCTCTTGCCAGGCGGGGCTGCATGTTCAAAATATAATCCACCTCTTAATATACAGTTCTCTTCCACTGATATCTCTCCATATCCACCCTGCCGTCCTGAAATCCGACTCCCTCTGCCTTCAGAAGCTCTGTCTGCCGATTACACATTCCGCTTCCGAACGCGCAGGACATCCTCCCGTCCTTCGTCACCACACGGTGACAGGGAAGATCGCTGCCGCTGGGGACGGCATGAAGGGCATAACCCACCACCCTGGCCCAGCGGCGGTTTCCCGCAAGCGCCGCGATCTGACCGTAGGAGGCCACCTTACCCTTAGGGATCTGGCGGATCACGTCATAGATCTTCTCGAATGAATTCTTTTCTCTCATATACTTCCCTTCCACTCCTTGATCTCTTCTAACCGGGCTTTGATCTCCTTCTCTTCACCCTCCGCGGTTGGGTGATAATATTCTCTTTGGCTTAAGGACTCAGGCATACACTGCATATGAGTTAGTTTCTCCTCAGTATCATGAGCGTATTCATAACCCCTTCCATATTCCAGATCTTTCATAAGGCTGGTCGGCGCATTGCGCAGCACAAGCGGAACCGGCTCTGCACGCAGGCTCCTCACATCCTGCTTGCACATCTCACAGGCCATATAGAGGGCGTTGGACTTCGGCGCCATAGAAAGATAGGTAACTGCATGAGTCAGATGCACGTCGCATTCCGGCATCCCAAGGAAATGACAGGCCTGATACGCCGCAACCGCAACCTGGAGCGCATGGCTGTCTGCCATGCCGACATCCTCGCTGGCGAACCGGATCAGCCTTCTCGCTATATACAACGGATTCTCTCCTCCCTCTAACATCCTGCACATCCAGTAGATTGCCGCGTCCGGGTCACTGTTGCGCATGGACTTGTGGAGCGCTGAGATCAGGTTATAATGCTCCTCCCCGTTCTTGTCATAGAGAAGCGACTTCTTGCTGATACACTGTTCCAATCCCCCGTCCGTGATGAGAATTCCTTCGGCGCTGATCTCCCCGTTCGTCACCGCCATCTCCAGCGTATTGAGCGCGGTTCTCGCATCTCCGTTGGCAAATGCGGCGATCGCCTCCACCTGCCTGTCCGTGATCTTCACATTCTGCTGCCCGAATCCCGCCGGACTGCCGAGCGCATGCCGAAGGACCTTCACCAGATCCGCCTCCGCAAGGGCTTTCAGCACGAAGACCCGGCATCTGGACAGAAGAGCCGCATTCACCTCAAAGGAAGGGTTCTCCGTGGTCGCACCGATCAGCACGATACTTCCCTTCTCCACAAAGGGCAGGAACGCATCCTGCTGCGCCTTATTGAACCTGTGGATCTCATCTACGAACAGCACCGTGCGCACTCCCATCCTGCGGCTGTTCTCCGCCTGGCTCATCACTTCCCTGATCTCTTTGATCCCGCTGGTGACTGCACTGAAATTAATAAAATCCGCCTTAGTCCTGCCGGCAATGATGCTGGCAAGCGTCGTCTTACCCACCCCCGGCGGCCCCCAGAATATCATCGAAGATATCTGATCCCGCTCGATCAGTTGGCGAAGCATCTTCCCCTCTCCCAGCAAATGCTCCTGCCCCGCGAAATCCGCCAGTGTCAGCGGGCGCAGACGGCTCGCTAACGGCGCCGTCTGCTTCCTGTCATCGAATAACGTCATCTGCTCCATATCATTTCTCCTGAATCTGAATCACCTTCGTCGCTACATTTTCCCGAAAAGCCCTGTCATGTTCCACGAATATAACCGTAGGCCTGTATTCAAGAAGCAATTCCTCTATCTGGACTCTCGACAGCACGTCAATATAATTCAACGGCTCATCCCATATATAGAGATGCGCCTGCTCGCACAGGCTCTTCGCCAGCAGCACCTTCTTCTTCTGCCCGGCGCTGTACTGGCTTATATCCTTCTCAAACTGTCCTCTCTCCAGATCCAGCTTGCGAAGCACCGCCTTAAACAGGCTCTCCTCCAGCTCATACCTTTCGGTAAATTCCCTTAAGCCGCCCCGAAGATAAGATGTATCCTGGGAGACGTAAGAGATCTTAAGCCCTGACCCGATCTGAAGCTTTCCTGTGTATTCAAGGTCCTCTCCGTTTAACAGCTTCAATACGCTGGACTTGCCGCATCCGTTTTTCCCTGCAAGGCAGACGCGCTCGCCTTCCCGGATATCGAAACTGACCCCTGAGCATGCCGGCTTGCCGTCATAATAGACAGCAAGATCACTGATCTCTGCAAGCCGGTCCGCATGATATGCCACCGGCCGGAGCTTAAGGACATCCATCGTCTCTACGTTCTTAAGAAGCTTCGACTTCTCCTCGATCGCCTGCTGCTGACGGTTCTCCAACACCTTCGCCCGCTTCATCATCTTGGCGGCCTGATGGCCGATATGCCCTCTGTCAGGACGAAGCCCCGCTACTCTCTGTCCCTTCTTGCTCTTCTCCACCTTCGCAGACCAGTCCGACGACTGCCTCGACGCGCGCTTCAACCTTTTAACCTCGGTCTCCAGCTTCTGATTCTGCGCCGCTTCCAGCCGGTCCCTCGCCTCCTTGTTGGCATACCAGGAACTAAAATTCCCCTTCTGGACCTCAATATCCATCTTATTGATCGAGAGAATATGATCCACACAAGAATCCAGGAAATGCCGGTCGTGGGATACCAGTATGAATCCTTTCTTCCGGGACAGATATCCGGCGATCCTCTCCCTCGCTTCCGCATCCAGATGATTCGTCGGCTCGTCGATCAGCAGGAAACGGTTCTCCGACAAAAACAGCATTGCAAGCAGCACCTTCGTCTGTTCCCCGTAACTTAAGGTACAAAACGGACGGTACAATACCTCCGCATCCACATCCAGAAGATTCAGCTCCCTGAAGATCTCCCACTCTTCCGTCTGCGGATTCAATTCTTCCAGGATCTCGAACACCATTCTGCCTTCATCCGCCACCTCGTAAGGGAAATAAACGAACTCTGCTCTGGACGAAATACTTCCCTGATACTCGTACCTGCCCAGCAAAAGATTCAGAAAAGTAGTCTTCCCCCGTCCGTTTCTCCCCACAAACCCCAGTTTCCAGTCCGTATCGATCCGAAAGGACACATTCTTAAATACCTCTTCATAATTTCCTTCATAAGAAAAACTCAAATTCACAACATCTATCATTGACATATGCATACCTCCTGATAATCCGTATCCTGAAATATCCAGATAATAAGTAACCAGCCATATAGCCGAAAACTTTTTCAATATAAGTAACCAGTCATATGGCCGGAAACTTTTTCAGTGTATCAGACACGAAAAAAAGCTGCAAGAAAGTCTCCTTACAGCCTCACGAAATACACACAATATGCCTCCGCCGCAGATACCGGAGCCATTGTACGTTCTATTTCCAGATGAATGGGTCTTAGGACTTTCCTGCTATCAGCACAACAAAAAGACGGTATCTTCACCGCGGCCTCCTGTTATGCAGTTACCGTTACGATTAGCAAGAAATAATCCTCATCCTTCCATCTCCCATCTATCTATAAATATACCATAAATATGCCGAGCATCTTCCGCCGTCTATACGATCCGGCCTGTGCTCTTTAGAAAGAATATCACAGATTCATTCAAATATCAAGAGCTTATTTTCTCTTCATCCTGCGGATCTCTTCCTTCGTATCCGCGCTCACCTTCTTAGATTCCGTAATCTTCTGCAGAGATTTGTTGTAGGTAAAATCATCCAGAGAGCATCCTGACAAGAATGCAAGCGTTTCCTTCGGGAAGCTTAAGTAATAGATCGAGACCGCCCAGGCGACTGCCATCTTCACATAATAAGAGTCATATTGAACGGCATCCAACAGCCTGAACGCTTCTTCCATATGTACGCTGTCCACATAATAAAACAGTATCATGACTACGCCGAACCGTATCCCGTACTCCTCATCCGACTGCACATACGGCACTATGAATTCCCACATCTCATCGGGATAATCCTTCGTTATCTTAAGCCCCGAACAAAAACTGTCGCACACAGACCAGTTATCGATCTTCGGAACAAACCATGCGATCCGTCTCTTGATCTCCTGAAGCGGTTCTCTCACATATCCGATCACCATCCCCTGAAGCATAGTCTCCTCAAAGCTTAAGTCCTGCGCCTTATCAAGATAGTCCCGCCAATCTGACCGCGCGATCTGCTTCGCGATCTTACGGAGCCTGGGGAGCCGCACACCCAGAACGCTCTCTGAAGGGATGTTGGGAATCAGGCTGCTTGCAAACTTCTGGAAATCAGGCTCCGCCAATGATTCCAGAAGCTCTCTGATCTCATCATTCTCATTCATATCTGTAATATCTGCCTTGTCCGATCAATATCTTCGCAATGTATCATTGGAGTCATCTGTTGTCTTGTCTATCTTCCTGATCACCACAAAATAGCCGTCCTCACCGTTCGTCTTCACCTTGACCCGGTCGCCCGCCTTATGGCCTCTGATCGCTCTGCCGAGCGGCGATTCAATGCTGATAAGTCCCTGCAGCGAATTCCCGCGCACACTGGTCACCAAACGGTAGGTCTCCGTCTCGTCGTCATCTTCAAAATAAATATCCACCGTATTGTTGATCCCCACTTCATCGTCCTTCGACGTATCCGATACGATCCTCGCATGTTTCAGCATCTTCTCCAGATACCGGATGCGGCTTTCGTTGCGGTTCTTATCCTGCTTCGCCGCCTTGTATTCGAAATTCTCACTTAAGTCACCCTGTGCACGGGCCTCCTTGACCGCTTCCAGCTCCTTCTTGCGAACTACCAGTTTCCTGTATTCGATCTCCTCTTTGATCTTCTGCACATCGCTTCGCGTCAATTGCTCTCCCAAAAACACCGCCCCCTTATCTTATCCAACTATGGTTCATCATTATACACTTATCTGAAGAATTTTTCTATAATTATTCAGATTATTTTTATCGGTGTTTTAAATGTACATTATAAATGCTATAAGCAGATCCTTAATCGGTTTCCACAAGTGCGGATTCGTCTCTTCAAGGAACCGTTCTATCTGCGAGGCGGTAGTTATTCCCCGTTCATAGACCAGGCAATGCGTTCCCTTTACAGTCTCGCCGATCGCCGTCTTCCCCGAGGCGTACACCCCTGCCGCGATCTCCTTTCCGATCGCCGCCGAACCGGCGCTATAGTACCCCACCGCCGTCGCTCCGCATGCAAGCACACCTACGGCGAGCGCTCCCCATGCGGCAAGCCCGAACGCGAATGCTCCTATCGAGAGCAGCCCGATTGCTGTCGCTCCAAAACTGATAATTCCAAAAGAACAAGCTCCAAGGCTGACCACGCCTATCGCAATATTTCCGATGGCTATGATTCCCTTGGCCACTCCCTCCCTTCCCAACTGCCTGGAGAACCGGATAGATACGAGCGGTATCCCTGCGATCCTGGTCTTACTGGTGTATTCATATCCTCTGATATATCTGGCAAGCTCATCCACTTTCTTTTCAAGTCTTGCGTTCTCCTCATTGTTCTCATCAACCGTATTCTTCCCATATGATCTGCTTTGACAGAGATCCTCATCCTGATAATCCTTCAGAAGATAATCCAGGCTGACGCCGAAGAGCTCCGATATCGCAATTAGTTTGGATATCTCCGGCATGCTGCTTCCGGCCTCCCACTTGCTGACTGACTGTCTGGTAATGCCAAGCCTGTCCGCAAGCTGCTCCTGAGACATTCCCAGCTTCTTTCTCTGTATTATAAGTTTTCCTGCCAGATTCATCTGTACTACCTGCCTTTCTGATTCCTGTCCGGCTGACTGCTGCAAAACCGCTTCCCGGAGTCTGCCTTATGCTGACATTTTACCTCTGATCCCATAAAAACACAAGAAAACGGCACTTGGAAATTTGTCAACTAGCAGTTGCAACCGCCTGTTTACAAGGCTTTTCTGCCCTCACACCGATACTCCAAGATATCCCCTGGCTGACGATCCAGCATTTGGGCCAAGCGGTATCAGCCTTATAAGAAGTGGAATGAGCGATTGATACATCTGTTTTTGAAATAAATCGTCGCAGGAAAACGGGTTGTCTGTCAGATGTGGCTCCAGGTCATCTTCGGATTCACCGTCTTCTTTTTCTGAGTTACCTTTGGCTTTTCCATTTGAAAAACGCCCAGCGTTTCGTTAACAGCATTCTTAAACGTTACGTGGGCTGTCGGCTACACAAACCGTATGCTTCGGATCAACATACAGGCTTCATCAGATCCGCCAATGTAATTCCATCAAAATAGGCATTGGTAAGCCTGTAGAACTCTGTCCACATCGGTAATGTCCTGCAGCCCTCGGCACGCTCACAGATATCTGCCTCACAGCCAAGACATGCCACCGGCGCAAGATCCCCTTCCGTAAGGCGTAAGATGTCCCCGACACGGATATCTGACGGCCGGACCGCCAGGCGGTAACCGCCGCCCTTCCCCTGAAGTCCTTCAATCATCTTATTCTTCGTCAGTACCGGAAGAATGCGCTCCAGATATTTCAAAGAAATCTCCTGTCTTTTTGCTACTTCTTTCATGGGGACATAACCTTTTCCATCATTCTCTGCCAGATCGATCATCACCCGAAGCGCATATCTGCCTTTCGTTGAAATCATCATCCCGATCCCCCCCTCCTAAAAGACTACATAAATAACAGTAGCGAGTGCAAAATTCACTATTAATTACGCAATGCCGTGCTAATGCCTGCAGGCTGCATGGCTTTTCCTACTCTGCGAACAGAGGGGTAGACAGATATCTGTCCCCTGTATCCGGCAGAAGCACCACGATTGTTTTCCCCTCATTCTCAGGACGCTTCGCCTGCTCCACTGCCGCGAAAACCGCCGCGCCGGAAGAGATGCCTACAAGCACGCCTTCTCTCCTGCCGACAAGCCTTCCTGCCGCAAATGCGTCTTCATCGGAGACCGGCATGACCTCGTCATAGATTGCCGTATTCAGGACTTCGGGAACAAAGCCCGCGCCAATCCCCTGAATCTTATGAGGCCCCGCCTCCCCGCCGGAGAGTACGGCAGAGGAAGCCGGCTCTACAGCAACAATCCTGACAGAAGGCTTCTTTGATTTGAGATACTCGCCGACACCGGTTATAGTTCCGCCGGTTCCCGCACCCGCGACAAAGATATCCACTTCCCCGTCCGTATCCTCGTAGATCTCCGGGCCTGTGCCCGTCCTGTGCGCTTTTGGATTGGCAGGATTCACGAACTGCCCGGGAAGAAAGCTTCCTGGAATCTCAGCAGCCAGCTCCTCCGCTTTAGCAATGGCGCCCTTCATCCCCCCCGCGCCTTCGGTCAGCACCAGTTCGGCGCCGTAGGCTTTCATAAGCTGACGCCGTTCCACGGACATCGTCTCAGGCATGACAATGATGATCCTGTACCCCCGCGCTGCGGCGACAGCGGCAAGGCCAATCCCCGTATTGCCGGAGGTCGGTTCGATAATGACCGAACCCGGCCCTAATCTCCCTGTTCTTTCCGCTTCCTCGATCATCATCTTCGCCACACGGTCCTTGACGGAGCCCGCCGGATTCAGGTATTCAAGCTTCGCAAGGATTCTTGCCTTCAGATGACAGGCTTCTTCTATATGAGTCAGTTCCAGAAGCGGCGTTCTGCCGATCAGTTGATCGACGGATGTATATATATTGGACATAACATTCCCTCCTATTCAACGAATCCTTATTACTTTACTGCATCGAAACCGCCCTGCAGATCGGCTATGATATCATCTATGTGCTCCGTACCGACAGACAGCCGGATCGTATTCGGCTTAATCCCCTGATCCGCAAGTTCTTCCTTCGTAAGCTGACTGTGAGTCGTGGTCGCCGGGTGGATAACCAGGCTCTTCACATCGGCAACATTGGCAAGCAGCGAGAAGATCTTCAGACTGTCAATAAACTTATGGGCTTCCTCCACGCCGCCCCCGATCTCAAATGTAAAGATCGAACCGCCTCCATCAGGGAAATATCTCTGATACAGCTCATGATCCGGATGATCCTTAAGGGAGGGATGATTCACCTTCTCGACCTGCGGATGCGCCGCAAGAAATTCCACAACCTTCGCCGTATTAGCCGCATGCCGTTCCAACCGCAGGGATAATGTCTCTATCCCCTGCAGAAGCAGGAATGCCGCGAAGGGAGAAATCGCCGCGCCTGTATCACGGAGCAGAATCGCACGGATATAGGTCACAAATGCCGCCGGTCCCGCCGCTTTCACAAAGGATACACCGTGATAGCTCGGATTGGGTTCGGCAATCGCCGGATATCTTCCTGAAGCGCTCCAGTCAAACCTGCCCGAATCAACGATGATACCCCCAAGAGTCGTACCGTGGCCTCCAAGGAACTTCGTTGCCGAATGTACGACGATATCTGCACCATGCTCAATAGGACGGATCAGATAAGGCGTACCAAAAGTATTGTCTACGACCAAAGGCAGGCCATGCTTATGCGCAAGCTCTGCAAGCGCGTCAATATCCGGAATATCACTGTTCGGATTGCCAAGCGTCTCTATGTAAATCGCTCTTGTGTGATCCTGAATGGCTGCTTCCACCTCATCAAGATCATGAATGTTAACGAAGCTGGCTGTAATTCCGAACGCCGGAAGCGTGTGCGCCAGCAGATTGTAGCTGCCTCCGTATATGGTCTTCTGTGCAACAAAATGACCGCCGTTCTGCCCCAGGGCTTCCAGCGTATATGTAATCGCCGCCGCTCCGGAGGCAAGAGCCAGAGCCGCCGCTCCGCCTTCCAGAGCCGCCACACGCTGTTCCAGCACATCCTGCGTGGAGTTTGTCAGTCTTCCGTAGATATTGCCGGCATCGGCAAGGCCAAAACGGGCCGCCGCATGAGCCGAGTCTTTGAATACATAGGAAGTAGTCGCGTAAATCGGCACTGCGCGGGCGTCAGTTGCCGGGTCAGGATTCTCCTGGCCTACATGGAGTTGTAAAGTTTCAAATCTGTAATCAGGCATAATGGTGTCTCCTTTCGCTTTCCAATACCTACCATTTAGGTTGGTATTAGTATATTCCACATTTCACCATATGTCAAGAGCAGATTCATGAAATATTCTTACACAACTCTGTGAAATCGTAACAGTTCAGATACCTTCACTGTTACAGGCATCCGGCCATTAAAAATCGCTTGATACGGCGGCTGCATATATTGAATATCTGTACGGAACCGCCGGTACGCTGAAGCATTGACAGCAGATGTTATCACCTTTCTTTTTATGACTCTTCTTTTCTCACAAAATCAATAAATTCTTTCTCCCGCTTATTCAGACGGTAATTCTTCTCCGTCACAAAGACAGAACATAGGAAGATATTTTTATCTTCAAAAGGAAGCAGTACAAACTCACTGTTATTCTCCGGAAATTTCGGAGGATACGCCATTGATGTCAGATACTCTCCACTCCTTAAAACATCATTAAAACTCCCCCTGTCAGACACCTCCAAGAGATGCGGATGCTCTTCAATACCCAGAATGCTCAAATACTTCTTGGAGCATTCGTCACCATATGTCACATAAGGATAATCGTTCAGATTCTCTACCTTCATTCCCGGCATACCGGCAAGCGGATGCTTCTTATTCATATACGCATATATTTGCATAGGCTTTAAAAATTCCGTGGCAAGAAGGTCATATTCCGCGATCATTTCCATATAATTACGATATTTTTCCTTTACAAAAAATATTATCCCTATGGTACTGTCTCCCGCCGATACGGATTCGAGCACTTCCTTACTCCCCATCTCCTTGATCTTATCAGCGCATTTATAATCTGACATATTATGAAATCTCAGAAATTTGTCCATCACATATGCTGCATAATAGCAGGAAATATTAAGCCTCTGCTCTTCCTCATCCGCATTCATCTCACGGATCCTCTTAAGCTCAAGAAGGATCGTCTTCGCACTTCTTATGAATTCCTTTCCTTCTCTTGTGAGGGTAATCCCCGCCGCCGTCCTGTTGAAGATACGATAGCCCAACTCATCTTCAAGGCTCTTTATCATACCGCTCAGATAGGGCTGCGACATATACAGGTTCTGCGATGCTTTCCTGATGGAACCAGCTCTTGCCACCGATACTGCATATTCCAGATGATGAAAATTCATACATTTCCTCCCAACTTATAACTAATTACTTATATCTTCTCATACTTTTCAGGATAACGCAAATCATTTGTCCCATGTTATCATCTTCAATAAGCAAAGAAATGAAACGAAACAAAATCAACAAAACAAAGGAGAACAAAAATGAAAGACTATCTATCAATCGCCAATTCTACACTCATGGCCGCCGCATGCGGAATCGTCATCCTCTATGTTCTGGGGCAATCCCTTTTCTTTATGCGCCGCGCATGGAAACGTGGTAAAGAGATTGGGATGGACACAAAAGTAATGAGAAAAACTGTGAGTGGAAGCGCATTATTTTCCGTTGTCCCAAGTATTCCCATACTCATTATCCTTGTCATGCTGATGTCCGTATTAGGAAATTACTTCCCATGGCTCCGCCTTTCAGTCATAGGTTCAAGTTCCTATGAAAACGTGGCTGCAAATATTGCCGCACGGTCATTCGGACTTCTCTCTTACACAGACGAAGGCTACAATGCATCCATCTTCATCAGTACTTTGTGGGCAATGTCTATCTGCATCCTCTATGAACCTCTACTGATTATGTTCGGGCAAAAGAGTCTGGATAAAGGAATGACCAAACTTAAGAAGAGCAAACCTATCTTCTACAATCTGTTGATCGATGGAATATTTATCGCCATGATGAGCTGGTTCTGCGCCCCCTACCTGACATACTGGACAGAGAAACCGGAACAACTCCTGTCCCTGGCAGCCCTGGTTACCGGCGGCGGCGCCGCGCTCTTATTCAACTGGCTCGCCAAAAAGACCAATCGGCATTTCCTGACTGAAATGTCGTTCCCGGGCGGTATGCTGGTCGGAATGCTCGGTGCATATATTGCAAATCTATTCTTATAATGACACACATTAGTCAGATCGGAGGTATCTTATGAAAAAAGAAGCTGCTAACACTCAGGAAACCTATACGAATAATACTCACCGCATCGGTAAGCTCAGTACATTGATTGCAATATTACTGATCCTGATGGTCCCTGCGGTCATCACTATGATATATGGAAAGGATGTAAAGATCCAGATCTCCAACACCATCAGCGCAATTATTACACTGTCAGCAATCTACGGGGTAGTAAGCGTGGTAGAGGTCGTATCATTCTCACCTTTCCTTGGTTCGGCAGGAACCTATCTTTCCTTTATCACCGGAAATATCATGAATATGAAGCTCCCTGCCGCAACCAATGCACTCCGGGTAAATAATGTAGAACGCGGGACAGACGAGGGGGAAGTGATCACCACTCTTGCCATCGGCGCATCTTCTGTCGTCACAACAGTCGTCCTGTTCTTGGGCATGCTTTTTCTCGGCAGACTGTTGGTTCCGGTCATTACAGGTCCCGCCCTTGCGCCTGCATTCAACAACGTTACGCCCGCTCTGACCGGAGCGCTTGCCGCGCCTTATTTCATGAAAAACGGGAAACTCAGTATTCCCACAGTCATTGCAGGCTGCCTTTTATATCTCATTCTCGGATATGACTTTATATCGTCCGGGTACAGCTTCTTCATGCTGGGCTTTATCGTTATCAGTTTCTTATGCTACCTTCTTCTCTATAAGGCAGGTATCGTGAAAGAAAAACCGAAACGTTAATATATCAGCCAGCCGATACTCCGCCCAGTTGGCAGGATGGTGCTGTCGGCGGATGTATGGTTAAGAAGACAATTTTCAGAATAATAAAAGAAAAGAGGATTTTTGAAATGAAGAATCAGATTCTACAAGAAGCAAAAAATATGCAGGAAGAACTCACCAAATGGCGGCATTCTCTCCACAGAATCCCGGAACTTGGCATTCATCTTCCCAAAACCACCACATTTGTTAAAGAACGGCTTGCAGAAATGGACATAGCATTTACAGAATACGGGGAATGCTCCTGTATCACGGCCGTTCTGGGTACAGGCGGCAGATGCTTTCTTCTGCGCGGCGATATGGACGGCCTGCCCATGCACGAAGAATCCGATGTAAGCTTTGCATCAGAAAACGGATGTATGCACTCCTGCGGACACGATCTGCATACCGCCATACTCTTAGGTGCCGCAAAACTCCTGAAAAGGCATGAGCATGAACTGAAAGGAACTGTAAAGCTTATGTTTCAGGCTGGGGAAGAAACCTTTGAAGGGGCAAAAGCCGCCATCAAAGCCGGTATCCTGGAAAATCCCCGCGCCGAAGCCGCATTTGCAATGCATGTTGCGTCCATTGCACCTGCCAATACGATCATCTACGGCGATTACCCCATGGCAGCTGTCTACGGCTTCCGGATCACACTTACCGGGAAAGGCACCCACGGATCGACGCCTCAGCTTGGCATCGACCCAATCAATACCGGCGTACATATCTATCTCGCATTACAGGAACTGATCTCAAGAGAAATCTCTTCTACCGAGGAGGCTGCTCTTACCATAGGACGTTTTGACGCAGGCAATGTATCCAATGTCATTCCGGAACATGCGGTCCTTGAAGGTACCTTACGGACCTTCAGACCCGAGCTCCGTTCCATGATGATCCGGCGTATTGACGAGGTAGTCCGTTCCGTCGCCAAGACATACCGTACAGAAGTGGAAATTGAAGTGTTAAGCGATGTCCCTCCGGTGGCATGCAGCCCGGAACTGAATCAGAAGATTCTGACATCCATCCATGGTCTGGACAATGAGATCAAGACGCTTCCCTATTATCACGTGATGGGTTCCGAAGATTTTGCTTTTATCTCCGAGAGGATTCCATCCAGCTATTTCGGTCTCGGCGCGGGAATTGAAGACCAGTCAAAATGGCTTGGACAGCATAACCCAAAAGTACGATTCTCTGATGAGTGTCTTCCTCTTGGCGCGGCAATCTACGCAAAAGCCGCCATAGATTGGCTGGATGAACACTAATTTTTGCAGTATCATTTCCGTGAGATTGTATGGACCTCCACTTGACGAAGTGCAAAAACCGAAAGCAGAACGGACAGCATAATAAAACTGCAGGCCGGGAATCTAAAAACAGATCAAACTCAAACTACTGACAGACTACTTTTTCTCTGCCCGTCTACTGTGATCAACAGAATACTCATAATGACCAGTATCCCCCCGACGGTAATACCCACCGTTACCGGATCGCGGAACCAGACTGTCGCAAATACTACGCTTATCACCGGCTCAAGCATTGATACAAAGGAAGCTGTAGATGCGCCGAGCCGGCTGACTCCATACAGCATCAGGAAGAACCCGCCTGCTGAAAACAAGCCTGACCCTACGATCAGCATCACCCATTCCGGCGCTCCCTGCGGTATGGTAAATGTATTGGTTGTCACTGACAGCAAAAAGTATATGAGCGAGCCCGGTATGGTTATATACAGAAGCTTTACTTCAATCGGCAGTTCATTGGCCGGTCCCTTCTCATTCGCAATCAGATAGCCGCTATAGGTAAATGCAGATGCAACGGCCAGTACAACGCCTATAACCGGCATCGCCCCTCCTGCTCCGGTAAGGAAAACCATTCCCAGAACAGATACTCCTATCGCAGCAAACTGGAGTCTGGTGAATCCTTCTTTGAACAGTGTTCCCATAATAATGCACACAATTGACGGATACAGGAAATTGAGCATCATCGTAGTTCCGACCGGCAAAAACAGGTAACTTGAATTTAGCAAAACGCCTGTCAGAAGCTGACCGAATATTCCCATTAAAACACACTGGAGCAGTTGTCCTTTTCTGATCTTCAGGCTCCTCTTCTTCAGATTTATAAGTAAAAGACATACTATATTTGTTGTCAGATTTGTAAAAAACAGTAAACTGTATATAGAAAGTCCATTCATCAATAATTGTTTCTGCATCGTAGGCATGATCCCCAAAAGCGCCGCCGCTCCGGCAACGCAGAGAAGCCCTGTTATCATATAAATCCTCTCCTTTATCCTCTTATATTTGAATCCTTACGCCGTCCTTTTTTTCTGCTGCTTTTTGACAAACCAGATCTGCACAGGCAACATCATATACCCCCAGGCCCATATGTGTATATACGATGATCTCCCTGCCGGACTCTCTTCCCTGTATCATGCCGGCAGCTGCCTTGGGAAGTTCCCCGTATATATCCTCATCATTTAAGTCCTGCCCATGCGACATTTCCTTGCTGTCAATGATTTCTTTCCTGTCTGTCCGCAGATTTCCTACAAACCACTTATCTGCCTTGTATGAGATTGCTGGATCTATATCGATAAAACCGTTCAGCGCTATAACCGTAACTCCGGGAGTTAAGTCTTCATATTTTAATAAGACCTCCCTGCTGCTTGTAGCTGCCAGTATTACGTCTGCATCTTTTCCTGCCTCACGGCTGTCTTCCACATATTCCAGCCGAACTCTTTTTTCAAACATTTTTTTCATTGACTCAAAAGCTTCTTTTCTCCGGCAGTATACCTTTACTGATTCAATTTCAGGAAATTCACACAGGAACCCTCTTATTCCGCAGACTGCCTGCGAACCGTTCCCGAGTACAGACAAGGTTTTCAAAGGCCCTTTTTGAAGGCACCTGGCTGCCGCGACTCCATGACCGCCGGCAGTTCTCATCGCCGTTATATCTGTCACATTCACAATTGCTTTTAAGGAACCTGTTGTCATATCATTCAATACAACAATATTGTCGTGGCTGAACGGATACCCGCAAGCCGGATCTGTATAACAGTTGATCCACTTAAAGCCCAGTATATTATCCTCTGGGAGACATGCCGGCATATGCAGGAATTCATTTCCAGTATGAATTCCTGCCGGAAGGAAAGTATGCTCTCCCTCTATGAATATATCCTTTTTCCAATTCTTCCATATTCTCTTTATCACGGATATCACATCTTCCGGTGTCAGGTACTTATTCACCGTCTCACGGTTCAGATAGATAAATTCTCTGTCCATTCTGTTCGCCCTCCACGATTACTGGCCGTCTTCTATAACTCTTCACATTCGGTTCTATCCACGCATCTGAGCGCTCCGGTAGGGCAGTTGGCCACACAGGCCGGTTCAAGCCCATTCTTGACTCTGACTGCGCAGCCGCCGCATTTTATCATCTTCCCGTCTTTTCCGTAACACGGTGCGCCATAGGGGCAAGCCATTGCACAGCTGTGACAGCCGATACAGTTCTCATTATCATACACGGTGAAGCCTATCTCCTCATCCTTTTTCAGACAGTTACAGGGACAGGCCGAGATGCAGGGAGCGTCTTCACAATGGAAGCAGGCAATAGAATAATATTCATATCCTCCATCTGCCCCTTCAAGATCCCTGACAATCCGGAATGCAGAAGCGCCTTCTGTCACATCCAGATCATTCTGATCCATACACGCAACTGCACAGGCACCGCAGGCAGAGCATTTGTCCGCATTAAGTTCTATTACTTTTCCCATACGTCTTCCTCCTGGCTGTTACTCTCAAGAAAGTTGATCAGTTTCTCTGGTATTCCTTCATTCAAGAGACGTACCTTTGAAACAGAATCCATCTGTCTGCCAGCCCCGCCGAATTTATTGATCATATACGCCTTTAACACTCCGCTGGCCCCATATGAATCAAGAAAATTCATACAGACTGGCTTATTATCTTTGACCCGTATTACGAATGCCTCTCCCTTTTCTTTATTTTCATAGAGAAATTCCTCTCCTTCGCTCTTCACATCTCCGAATCCGATAAAATCCATACCCATAAAATGTGTGATATTGTGGAGCATATTACCTTCATATTCTTTTACAACTCCTGCCATATTGGCTCCGGCTGTCTCTCCCTGTCTCGCCGCGTTATCCCATATACCGATGATCTGGTTGTCCCCTGTCTGCAGGTTGCAGCCTTCGCTGCAGTCTCCCGCACAATAGATATCCTGCATATTCGTTCTCATCCTTTTGTCAACCACTATCCCCCGGTTCACCTTGATATTCTCATCTGCGATCTCTGTATTTGCCCTTGTTCCAATACACATGAGCACCATATCACAGGATATACTTTCTCCGTCGGCAAATACCACTCTCTGCCCGTCTTCCTCGATTGCCTTAAGCGCCTTGGAAAAAGCAAGTTCAACTCCCATACCGGTAAGCCTTCTCTCAATTTCCGCTGCAACACAAGGAACAGCGGCCAACGGAAATATGTAAGGGGCCATATCTACAAGCGTACAGTGGATTCCTCTTGCATGCAGCAATTCCACAAGCTTGATCCCCACCATGGACGCTCCTGCAACCACAGCCCTTTTTATCTCTCTTCCCTCCAGAATCTTTCTGACACGATCCGCATCTTCGATGGTCCTCATAGAAAAGACACGTTCGCTCTCATGCCCCGGAATCGGAGGTACAAACGCCCTTGCACCCGTGGAGATCAATATCTGGTCATAATACTGTGTTTTACCATCCTGTAATAAAACTGCCTTTTCTTCTGACAGCACCTTCTGAACCGATGTGGTAATTATATGAAAATTATATTTTTGAGAAAGCTCTTCTATAGCTCCGAAAGGAAGCGTTGCTTCCCTCCGAAGTTTTCCACAGATATAATAGGTTGTCAGCATGGGATTCGCAGGCGCCCACTGTGTGTCAGTATAGACATCAATTTCACCCTGATAACCATGCTCGCGCATTGATCTTACCGCATGGTATCCCGCACATCCAAAACCCGCAACTGCCGTCTTCTGCATCTTATTCTCCTCCTCATCTTACCGGCAATGTTCTTCCAGCCACCTTGAAGCCACATATGCCAGCACTGCCGCGCCGATATACATCACAGACTCGTCAAACACGATCTTGGGATTATGCATTGGCACATCTGCCCCCGCCTTCATACTTCCCGTAACAAGAAACATCTGGATTCCGGGCACGAGGTCAAGAATATTAGAAAAATCCTCCGATGAAAAAGGAACAGCCTCTTCTCCCTCGATCACCAGGCCCTCCTGACCTAAAAGCTCTCTGATATACCCTGACACATCCTCAAATACTTCCGGATCATTATAAAGAGGCTGGCATCCTCCGTTCCATATGCATCTTGCTTCTGCGCGGAATGCTGCCGCGACAGACATCGTGATCTCTTCCACTCTCTGCCTGATGTACTTTCTGATCTCCTTGTCAAAAGTACGGAGCGTCCCTTCCATATACGCTGTATCCGGAATAATATTGGCCGCTGTACCCGCATGAAATGTACCCTGAGTCAGCACTGCGACATCTGATGCCTTGATCTCCCTTGTTATGATCTCCTGCAGCGCATTATATATATTCATCCCTGCCATGATCGGATCCACACCCTGATTGGGGAATGCGCCATGAGTTCCTACTCCCTCTATCTCAATCCGGTAAGAATCACAGGAAGCCATAGCCACACCTTCCGTGATCATAGTCATCTTTCCTGTATCATACTCGGACATTCCGTCTCCATGCATGGTAACGGCGGCATCTACCTTCGGATTCTCCAGTATTCCTTCCCGGATCATCATCGCCGCACCGGTAAAGGTTTCTTCCGCCGGCTGGAACATAAGCTTCACACAGCCTGGCAGTTCTGACTCATGGCTTTTCAAAAGGCTTGCGGCTCCAAGCAGCATTGCCGTATGCATATCGTGCCCGCATGCGTGCATATTACCGTTTTCCGAACGAAACGGAAGCTCCGTCTCCTCTCTCATGGGAAGCGCATCCATATCTGCCCTTAGCAATATACATCTGCCGGATTCCGGATCCCCGGCCAGGGCCGCAAGGCCGCTGTCCCCGAACTCCTGCGGCTGATATCCCATCTGAACCAGTTTTTCCCTAACAAACTTCTTCGTCTGCGGAAGATTTTCCCCGATTTCCGGATACTGATGTATCTTTCTTCTGCATGCGACTAACTCTTCCTGGATTTTCTTCGCTTCTTCTAACAAATTTTTCATTGTTCTTTCGCCTTTCCTCCCTGCATCCTGTAAATGATATATCCGATCAGAATCGTAATTCCAATCGATGTGGACATACCGAAATCAACCAGAAAGCCAATTGTCCCTGTTTTCATCAGTGCAAAGATAATAATTGCAGGAACTGACCATTTCAGTGTCACGATCCACCCGGATTCGCTTATACGAAATGCCAGAAGGGCTCCGATAAGAGACGGAATTACATAGGTAAAAGCTTCAATGACGATCGGCGGAAGCACTGATACGAGAAAGCTTCCAAATACAACGATCACTGTCAGAATGATCAGATTGACATACACAGATATCGCCACTCCGACCGTAGTGATGATCTGCCCCTTTGGCTCTGCCGCACTTAATCCATATTTACTTCTGAGCTGTCTTGCCACCGGAACCCTTATATTCTTCACATTACCGGCTATATATCCCATATACATCGCTGCAGATCCTAAGATAGGAAACCATGTAAACGGTTCTGTCAGCCAGAATCCTATACATAAAGCTGTAATGGCAAACGCAACGTTAAGATATTTATCAATCGGCATCTGGTATCCTTTGATAAAATACATATAAAGTACCGGAAGGAACGATAAAACTAATACGATCACAATCGAGAGACGCCCTACAATATGAACCTTTTTTGTATAATCTCCAGTAAATGCCTCTTCTATTTCTCTCTGATCTGTACTGACTATTTTTTCCTGTGTCATTCTATTTCCCTCCTCATTCTTTATCCGACTATACTCTGTACTATTGTTGCTACGATCATGCCTGCAATCAGGGCAATGGCCAGGATCCAGTTGCTAAGCTTGGTATGTCCGCCTTTCTGACACCAGGTTACAACTGCCATGGCAGTCAGCAGACTGGCGGCGATCGCCGCTGTGCTTGAAGCGCCTTTGGTACCGTTCTCTAACGCCCAGTACCCCATCATACCAAGCTCTGCCGTCATGCCCAGAAGCGGGATAAATGAATTTTTCTTCTTTGCGGCTTTCATCATTGCTTTATCCAACGGCTTTAACGTAATCAGGCAATTGACCATAAACGGTGCACTTGCCAGAACCATTCCAAAAATCGCCACCGTAAACGCTGCTTCTGTAAATCCTTCTCCACCCAGAGTTACACCCAGCTGTGTCGATACAATATCCGCGATCCACAGCTCGTAATCTGCCGAACCTAATACTCCGGAACGCATCCACGTTACAGCCGGCCCGATCAGCGAGATCATCGCCAATACGATAACTACGATGGAAAACGACGGTCCGATCGACGAAATCGCACTTGCCTGTACCGCATCTTTAATCTCCTCTTTTGAAAACAGTTTATACTTTTCATTAAATTTCAGCGCATGTCTTAAAAAAAATGTCGCCTGTACAATTACATACCCTATCAATAATATCGCGAATACCAATACTATACTGTTCACATCTTTTACTGCCTGTGTCATCCTGGTTTCCTCCTCGGTGCATTCTTTACTTTTTTACTCTTATTCTGCATCTGCTTGACTTAAATCCCGGATATCCGCTATATGGGTCCGTATGGGTACTCCCGATCAGGTCGTTCGCATTGGCTTCCCTGTATCCATGGTATATCTGCACGTCGCCTCTGCGGATTTTAACAGATGGATTTGCTTTCATGGTGATCTTACCTGTGACGGTTTCGATCACAATCCTGTCACCCGGTCCGATCCCCAGTTCTTGTGCATCTTCTATATTGATGTCTGCCATAGGTTCTTTTCTTAAGCTTCTCGTCCATGCCACATCATGAAGTCTTGAGTGGATCGCATTAGGAAGCCTTGAACCAGTTACCAGAACATATGGATACGCCTCTTTATCCATACCCTCATCCTCCAGAGTATCCCTGTAAGTAGGAATCGGACTCAATCCCAGGCTCTCAAATTCTGCAATATAGTTGGAATAGAATTCAAACTTCCCGCTCCTGGTATTCATTCCATTTTCCGTAAATTCTCCCGGAACAACAGCGCGTGCTTCCGGAACCTTGATCGGCAGTTCGCTGGCTTTCATATCAGAAACAGTAATACTTAGATCACGTATCATATACTCTATCGCCGCTTCATATCCCTGCCGCAGGAGCGTGTCGTCAAGTTCCATCACATCCGCCAGTTCCTTCAGGATCTTAACATCACTCTTTGATTCATATAACGGCTCAATGACTGGTTGTGTATATGCGGCATAGCCGCCCGGATAGGCCTTGAATTCTCCCCTCTCATACGAAGTACAGGCCGGGAGCACAATATCCGCATACTTTGCCGTATCTGTCATAAAGATATCCACATCCACGAAGAAATCCAATGACTTTAACGCAGCATACATTTTCTTTGTATCCGGAAACATCTTCGCATTCATGCCGGCTCCATAAACTGCCCGGACAGGATACGGCGTACCCTCTAATATCTGTCTGGACAGATCCATTGCCTGAAACTCATCCATGAATTTACACCACAGCGGATATTTTCTGCATCCCACCGCCTCTTCCTTACGTCCCGGCTGTACGTCCAGATAATATTCATGCTCGTACATATGATATCCGGCCGGCATATCATAATACGTAGATTCTTCAGGAATCTGGCCGCCCGGACGGTCAAAATTACCCGTAAGCCCGTTCAGGCAGATCATTGCCCGGTAATTCTGGAAGCCATTTATATGATGTGTGAGGGAACAGGAGGTTTCTGTTATGGAAGCCGGTCCATTTGTCGCATAGAGCTTTGTTGCGGCAAAAATATCTTCTTCCTTAAGTCCCGTGATCTCTGCAGTGGTCCTGAGATCAAATCTCTTCACATATTCTGCATACTGTTCGAATCCATAAGTATATCTCTCTATATATTCCTTATCGTGCCAGTCATTCTCAATGATCAGATTTGCCATCCCCAGCGCCAGCGCGCCGTCCGTCCCCGGCTTGATCTGGAGATGAATATCCGCAAGCTTCTGTGTAGCAGGCGTCTTTCTTGGATCTATAATAATGAATTTCTTCCCCTGCTCCTTAAGCCTTAGCAATCTGGCCGCCATCAGATGATTCGAATGAAAACTGTTAAGGGCAAAGCCCAGTATCACATTTGAATTCTCCATATCCGGATCTGAATTCCGTCCTGCTGTAGCCTGCCATGCCATCTCGCTGGCCTTAAAACACGTACTGCATTCTGTTCCATAATTGATACTCCCGAACGAATATGCAAAACGGTGTAAATACTGCCGGTACCATTTCGTATAACCGGAGAAAAAAGCAACGCTGTCCGCACCATACTGAGCTTTTATGCCCATAAGCCTGTCTGCGATCGTCCGGTATGCCTCATCCCACGTAATCGGCTCAAACTTCCCCGCCCCTCTTTCTCCTGTTCTTTTCAAAGGGGTCTGGATCCTGTCCTCTCTGTATACATACTGACGCCCGGCTGCTCCTTTTGTACACAGTTTTCCATGATTGCGGGGATGCTCCTTTGTCCCTTCTATCTTAATGATCTTTCCGTCCTTTACATAAGCATTAACCCCGCAATGCATTCCCGGACAGCAGATGTCACATAATGTCCGTTTTATCTGTATACCATTTCCTTCACACGGTATCTTAGCTTTTGTTAATTCATTTACATCCGTCATATTTTATTCCGCCTTTATATCGTAAACAGTTTACCAAGACAGGGAATCTTATCTCCTACTCTGGCTGCTCTTAACGCTCCCCATAATGTTACCTGATTACTCGTAAGCACCGGGAGTCCAAAATCTTTCTCGATGATCTCGATAATATCAAAAGTATTCATGCCCGTACAGCTGATAAATATACTGTCTGCTCCGGTAAGCTCAAGCTTTTTTACATGCTGGTATATCTCATGAGGCCTGTCGCTCAATTCATCAAGTGTACAGCGCGGCGAAGTCATCCCTTCGATTGCTGTTACATGGACTCCGTTATCCTCCAGAAACTGCTTCTCCAATACGTTCGTCTCATCCGGATACGGTGTCACAACCGCAGCGCTACAGACTCCCAACGCTTTGAACGCATCAAGCAGTGAAGTGCTGGTCGTAAGCCCCCGATAACCGCTTGCCCGTTCAATCGTGTTAATACACTGCCTGTCAAATCCTTTTCCGCCCACCAGGCTGCCGGATGTGCAGCCGAAGGTTACCACATCAAAGGGCAAATCCTGATTGAATATCTTCGCGGACGTCTCCAGGCAATCCACCATATCCTTAAGTTCCTCCGGGGTCGGATTGCCGGAAAACGGAATTCTGTTCGTCACAACAGCAACACCTTCCGGGGCAAATCTGTGAAAATCTGTCTCGATCGCCACCCCTGTGGTCGGTGCGATCACGCCTATCATCGCCCTCCAGTTATAAAGCATAGTCTCTCTCCTCCTTTAATTTAATTCTATAAGAATGTCTTCCATCGACATATCTTTTCCGTAGCCAAGATTCTCAAGCGTTCTCCCCTGCGCATAATAATCATCCTGATTCACTGCTGATGCTATAGTAAGAACCGCTCTGAAAACCGGCATCTGTATCCCTGTACGTTCCGCACAGGACAACGCCATAGCCCCGCAGGTAGACGCATCTTCTTCCACATACCGGTGTTTCAGGCTGTCCGGACCTGTCAGGGTTCGAAATACATCGTATTCCGGATGATTTCTCCAGTCACGAAGCTCTTCAAAAAACTCTGTAGCCGAACTTCTTTCCTCGAGTCCCAAAGCTTCAAGAAGCTTTCGTCTCTCCTGCCTTACCGCCTCTGTCAGTGAAACCACATAATCTGTCAGCCCATGCCGAAAGAGGATAAACTCTTCTTTCATATGTGCGATCATACCGGAAGCCAGAAGCGTCGCCCCTATATGAAGCACATAATTATCTGACAGCAGCGCCCCCTCTAATACATTGTTATTACCTGTAAATTCCAGAACACCCTGATTACGCTCAATAAATTCCTCTGTTCTTCTCCCCGGAAGCGCCGCTATCCTCTTTGCCCGCACCGGAAGCCCTACCGTCACCTCCGCCGGCGCCGTCAGCCTGCATGGACAGAGATTCCCTTCCATCTCCGCCAAGATCACACTATCCGGAACATTATGTCTTTCAAAAATCTCCTGAAAGATAAATGATCCAAGATTTCCCGGAAGGATCAATACACTCTGCTCTCCCTTCATATAAGGCGCGATCTTCTCCGCAATTTCCCTGTGCCGCCCGGCAGGTACACAGATAAATAACAGCTCAGCATTTTTCACAGCCTTCTCAAAATTCTGTGTAACACATGCAGGAGTATAGATTCCCCTTCCTGCGCAGCCGCGCAGCAAAATCCCTCCGTTTAATTCAACCGCATGTAATTCCCCGGCAAATTCCTCCTTATCGCAGAGTGTCACTTCGAACCCTTTTTTCGTAAGCAGCGCAGCCGCCGCATGCCCTGTAGAGCCTCCTCCGATCACTGTAATCTTCCGAATCACTTTCCCGCCTCCTAAATACAGATATATCTGCTGATCTCTGACATATCCTCAATGCTTTCTAATTTGTTAAGAATAAAGCCGCAGAGTGCATCCTGCTTCTCTTCCTCCATCAGGCCGTTCGTTGCCAGCTTAAAGCAATCGATACATTCCTGCCTGGTATAAGGATTCTTCGGATGTCCCTTGGGGAACTGGACAGCCTCTTCGTAAACCTTTCCGTCTTCCATGACAACCTTCATTGTATAAGACGGATAAGACCCCTGCTGGAAAGTGTTAAAATTCGTGCTGATCAGGGACGTCTCTCCAACGCCTTTTACTTTCGACGCCATCTTTAAGATGTCCGGATCTCTCAGGTACTTCTCATCCAGCCACGCAGTTCCCGGCTGCGGTCCTTTGAGATACATTGCCATACAGAAAGGAATACTGAACTGAGCCGCCACCATGGAATCATAACCATCCGCAGGACTGTCTTCACTTCTCTCCGGTATAAAGGGTGAGACCTCGATCAGTTTTATCTGATCTGGATCCACATGATGCTTCGTCTTAATTGCATGGATCATATCCATCGGAGTCTGGATCCACATATTCACCGGCCAGTTTTTGAGCATCAGGTCCATGATCATATATCTGCTGCCAAGTTCCTTATCATACCAATCCCAGTCACAGTGGTCAGACACGCCGAAGTAATACCCCGTCTCTTCCTCCAGAACACCCATGAGGGCTGATATTCCTTTGTCTACGATCATTGCGCATTCCACGGCGGATTTGGCTGTCAGCCCGTGTGTATAATGATAAAAATCACTGAAGCTTGAATGAATGAGATTGATCGCTATGGGAGTCATATGTCCTGCCGCACCAAGCAGCTGATTCATCTTCTCTCCTTCAATTCCCATAAGCTTTCCTGCAATAGCTGCCGGAGCAAATATCTGCCAGCAATGCAGCCCCCACCCCTTCTCAAAACGCTCCGGGGACGGCTGTACCGCCATGGCGATCCTCTGATAGACGTCATAACCGCCTATAAGAGCCGTCAGATATTCTTTTCCGCTCTTATGATATGCTTCTGCCACCGCAAGCCCAGTGGGTACCGCTCCTGCCGACGGATGTCCGGTAAAGCTGCAGTCCTCCCAGTCAAGAAGGTCAGCCAGAGTTCCATTACTGAGAAGTGCGTTGCTTATTCCGGCTTTTGCGCCGTCTCCGATGATCGTTGCCTCTCTTCCGCCGCTGCCAAGACTTTTTGTTATATCAATGATATTTTTCCCTGCATCCGTTTTCACTGCCGCGATTGCCGCGCCTACCGTATGGAGTGTCACAAGCTTAGCTCTCTCAATCACTTCCTCCGGAATGTCTTCATACTTGAGCCCTGATAAATAATCTGCTATAATTTGCGTATACTTTTTCATAAATACAAATTCTCCCTTCGAGGTATTCATATGCGTATTGAACATTTACAATTTTTAGTTGAAATAGCCAAATGCCGTTCTATCTCCACTGCTGCCAAAAAACTCTACATCAGCCAGACCGGCCTGAGCGCTATCGTAAATTCCATAGAAGCCGAGCTTAATATTCAGATCTTCAGAAGGACCAACAAAGGAACTGTTCTCACTCCTGAAGGTGAAGAAGCAATGGAAATCATCCAGGATATTATTCAAAAGAATGACGAGCTCCATTTTCTTCACTCCAGCAACAGCCATCAGTGCCGTATTATCAATCTGGGTGTTTTCCCTTCAGGCACATATGCCCTCTCCAGTCATCTGACAAAGATCTGGGCCAAACAGCATAAGCATACACATCTCCATATATATGAGATCGGCCATGAGGATCTATACAACTGTATCAATAATCACACCGCCAGTATTGTCATCGGCGCCGAATCTCCTGAATTTTTCAATGCTATTATTAACTCCAGCAATGGCAGGACTTTTGCCGAGCCGCTTTTTCAAGATCATTTCCATGTGCTTGTCTCCTCACGGTCAGCACTGGCAGATAATAAGCTTGTCCATCTGGATAACATTCTGGATTACCATTTACTGCTCACTCACACTTACCCGAATCCGCAGGACAAACCAATCGGTCATATCCTTCACAAATTTAAAAACTTTTCGGTACTCAATAATCTTGAGGTCGCCAAAAATGTACTCTCTGAAAATCCGGATATGCTGATGCTGGTTCCCTCTTTTGCCGTCTATCAGGACAGGCTCACCTCAGGCGAACAGCTTAAGCTTCTTGACATCACAGGCTTTGATACTGCACTGACTATCTTTATGATGTGTGACAGTTCTGCACGGCTGAATATTCAGGAAATGCAGCTTATGCAGGAAATCCGCAATTTTTTTGTCCGGCTTGCTTAATACGCTTTTTGTTATATCCAGAATAATTCTATATGGGGGATTTGTAAAATATCTATAATTGCTATCCTGCCATCAAAAAAAATGATGGCATCCAATCCATTTATAAGAAATATCTGGAAAAATACTCATCATTATCTTTTAAGCTTTACACTAAAATCATTTATTGATATAATAAAATCACCAAGTAAACGCCGCTTAAAAAGTGAGGTGAAGCATATGCCCAGTATATCAGATATTGTTAAAGATTCTGTAGTTGAATTTTCACGATTACAAAACTGGATGTTATCCGCGAAAGAGAATAACGACATAAGCACATATAATATGATGCTTGACCGCTATAAAGAATTAAAAGTTATTCTGGCAGTTGCAGGCGTTAATCTGCAAGAAATAGACAAGATAAAAGAATAGTTCACTAATAAGGGTGTAAAGCTTCTGGCAGATCACAATAGCTTTACACCCTTTCTACCAAAACACGCTCTCAAACAGCCTGGGCTCCTTCTTACGAGATTGAAATCCGTCTACAACCTGTCAGTAAACAAACACCATCATTTTGATTGTGACGTCAGACCGGTTCATCGAAAAAGCCATTTTTAATTCCTGCATACAAAAAAGCCAATCACCATTCAAACAAGAAAATGAGGAGATCACACACTTATGTACACATGGGATGATATTGAACAGCATGTCGCCGCCTGCACGCACTGCCCCTTAAGCCAGACCCGGAAGCTGCCCGTCATGGGACGTGGAAGCCGCAGCGCTGATATTATGCTGATCGCGGAAGCTCCCGGCGGTCAGGAGGACCTTGAAGGGCTTCCTTTCGTCGGACGCTCCGGGAATATATTAGACGAGATCCTGGATGATTGTTCCCTGACCAGAGACGCAATCTATATCACCAACATCCTGAAATGCCATCCTCCGGGAAACCGTGACCCTAAAGAGGAAGAAAAGAACGCCTGCTTTCCTTATCTGAAATACGAGACTTACCTGTTAAAGCCCAAGATCATCGTCTGTCTCGGCCGTGTCGCCGCACAGAGGATCATTTCACCGGATTTTAAGATCACCCGGCAGCACGGCACATGGATCTGCCGTAAGGACTGCTCGCTGACCGCCGTGTACCATCCTTCGGCAATCCTGCGGGATCCCTCCTTACTCGAGGTTACGAAAGCAGACTTTCGGGAAATCATCAGAAAACGTGATGAACTGCTTTCTTTGAAATCCTGAGGACCCATAGGCGGGACGCTTACAATACGCCCCCTACAGCGCCACCTTGTAACCAAGTTCTGTCAGCATCTTCAGATCTGTCTCTACCGTATACCCGGCGGTCGTCAGCATATCGCCGGATATCGCGGCATTAGCCCCGGAACAGAACGCTCCTTCTCCCTTATCCTCCAACAGACCCCGGCCGCCTGCAAGCCGGATTGCCGCGTCTGGAAGGATAAATCTGTAAACTGCCGCGATCCTTCTCATATCATTGGCCGTCAGCCGTTCATTCTTCTCATATGGCGTTCCCGGAATCGGATTCAGCATATTTACCGGGACGCTCTTTATCCCAAGCTCCCGTATACTGAACGCCATATCGATACGATCCTCTGCCGTCTCTCCGAGTCCCATGATCCCGCCGCTGCATACCTCTAAACCCGCCGCTTGCGCCGCCTGTATCGCGCGGACCTTATCTGCAAATGTGTGCGTCGTGCAGACATTCGGGAAATTACGCTCAGAGGACTCCAGATTATTATGTACCCGGGACGCCCCCGCCTTCCTGACCTTACGGAATTGTTCTTCTGTAAGGAGGCCGAATGAAACGCATACTTCTATCCTTGCCTTCCTTCTGACTGCACGTATCGCTTCGCACATCTGATCTACCTCTGCATCGTCCAGGCACCGCCCTGAAGTTACAATGGAGTATCTCAGCACGCCGCGCTTCGCGTTATACTCCGCCTGACGCACGATCTCATCCGTATCGAGCAATGGATACTCTTCTGCCGGAGTATGATAGTACGCCGACTGCGCACAATACTTACAATCCTCCGAGCATCTTCCGCTCTTGCCGTTGATGATCGTGCAGAGATCGAACTTGTCCCCGCAGAAGAATTGACGTATCTCATCTGCCGCCCGGCAGATCTCCTCTAACGGCTCGCCGTATAATCGCAGCGCTTCCTCTCTGGTAATCTGGTTTCCTTTGAATATCTTCTCTTTCAAACACTCCGCTGATCCCATAATTTCATCCCTGCCTTCATATATCGTTTTCATCCTGATATTTACTTATTATAATATCATCACATTTCAAATTGTCAACTTATATTATACATCTGTTAACATTATGTTCTTTGAAAATATCATTACAGGCAGCAGCTCAGACCGGTCTGCACACTTGCTGTCTGACTGTGCGAACATGATTTTAAAGTGCATACGTCATCACGAAAGTCATCCCATGCAAAAATATGTTGACAACTCAACTTTATATTTGCTATAGTCTACTTGGCAAAGAAGTTGACAACTCAACTTTTACATTATAAGAAAGCGAGTTTTATATGATCCACAGATTTGAACAGCTTACAACCGGTGTATCGCAGATCTATAAGAATATACAGCGGATCAAGAAAATAGAGATGCGCTCCTTAGGGCTTAAGGGTACGCATGTTATGTGCTTATACTTCCTGTACTCGCACCCTGACGGACTAACCGCCGCGGATCTCTGCAATCTCTGCAAAGAAGACAAGGCCGGCATCTCGCGGATCCTGTCAGACCTTGAAGAGCACGGATTTATCCGGTATACACATCCTCAGGATAAGAAAAAGTACCGTTCCAAAGCCGTCCTCACCGATTCAGGAAAGAAACAGTCAAGGAAGGTAAACCGCCTGATCCTCCGCGCAGTTTTGGAAGGCGGACGGGATATTACCGCTAAGGAGCGGGATATCTTCTACCGCGTTTTATTCATGATCGCCGGTAACCTGGATAAATTCTGCGAAGAACTGGAAGAATCCAGCAACGTTCATTTTCAGCTAAATAACGCAGAATGATTCTTCATATTAATCAGAAAGGATATGACCTGTCATGAACAAAATTAAGAAAATCTACTGCCGGACATTTCAGATGGGATTGAAAATAGCGCTTCCCTTTCTTCCTTACCGTAAACCGGAAGTCATCGGCAGCGTAAAAGCTATCCCTGAGATCATCAGGAAACGCAGATGCAGCCATGTGCTGATCATTACAGACGCCGGAATCCGAGCCCTTGGGCTGACCAGGCGCCTTGAAAAGGTGCTGACTCAGAACGGCATTACCTTCTGCATCTACGACAAGACGGTTGCCAATCCCACTACTGCCAACGTAGCGGAAGCATTGGAAATGTACTATACTAATAACTGTAATGCTATCATCGGTTTCGGCGGCGGTTCCAGCATGGACTGCGCCAAGGCCGTCGGCGCCCGTATTGCTAAGCCGAAGCAGTCCCTTGCCAGGATGAAGGGAATCCTAAAGGTCCATAAGAAACTGCCCCTTCTGATCGCCGTCCCCACCACTGCCGGAACCGGAAGCGAGACCACTCTTGCGGCAGTGATCACAGACGCCGAGACCAGGTACAAGTATTCGATCAATGATTTTCCGTTGATCCCAAGATACGCGGTATTGGATCCCAGAGTCACCTTGAGCCTTCCGCCGTCCATCACATCCGCAACCGGAATGGACGCACTGACTCATGCGGTTGAGGCCTATATCGGCAGGTCCACCACCTACGGCACCCGTAAGGATGCGCTTTTAGCTGTCAAGCTCATTTTTGAAAATATAGACAAGGCATACTCGGACGGAAGCAGCATAGATGCCCGCAGGAATATGCTCCACGCTTCTTTCTACGCCGGATGCGCATTTACCAAATCCTACGTCGGATATGTACATGCAGTCGCGCATTCCCTGGGCGGAGAATACAATGTACCTCACGGACTCGCGAACGCCATACTGCTTCCGTTCGTCCTGGAAGCCTACGGCCCCTGCATCCACAAAAAACTGCATCACCTGTCGGTAGCGGCAGGCATTTCCGCAAAAGACACCCCTTATGATACGGCGGCAAGGGAATTCATTGACGCCATCAAGGATATGAAGAAACGCTTCGGCATTGGGGATACGGTAAGCGAGATCCGGGAAGAGGACATCCCAAAGCTCTCTCACTATGCGGATAAGGAAGCCAATCCATTGTATCCGGTGCCCGTCCTGATGGACGCCGAAGAGCTTAAGCAGTTTTACATAACCCTGATGACCCAATCTGGTACATCGAGTAATCAGTAACCAGTCACAAAGCCAGAAGCTTATTATTTGATATACCAGCACAAAAAAGGAGCAGCCTTATGAATGAATATGAAATCAAAAATATTGTATCCAACCAGCGCAAATATTTCCTTACAGGCGCTACCCTTGACGTTGCCGCAAGGGTCAGCGCACTGAGAAGATTAAAAGACAGCATCATCAAGCACGAGCCGGAGATCAACGCGGCTTTGCAAAAAGATCTCGGCAAGAGTAATTTTGAAAGCTACATGTGCGAGACCGGACTGGTGCTCAGTGAGATCAGCTATATGCTGAAACATATCCATACTTTTGCCAGGGAAAAACGTGTCGCGACGCCGCTCGCCCAGTTCCACTCCCGAAGCTTCAAGAAACCGTCACCCTACGGAGTCGTGCTGATCATGAGTCCGTGGAATTATCCGTTCCTGCTGACCCTTGATCCGCTCATAGACGCTATCGCGGCCGGGAATACCGCCGTCATAAAACCAAGCGCATACTCTCCTTATACCAGCGAGATCGTCAGACGGATCATCTGCGACTGCTTCGACGAACGGTATGCCGCCGTTGTCACCGGCGGCCGCGCAGAGAATACCTGTCTGTTAAATGAGCGTTTCGATTATATCTTCTTCACCGGAAGCCAGGCTGTCGGAAAGGAAGTCATGAGGCATGCCGCCGAATATCTGACTCCTGTGACTCTGGAATTAGGCGGGAAGAGTCCGTGTATCGTCGAGAAAAGCGCCGACTTAAAGCTTGCCGCCAGGCGGATCGTCTTCGGCAAATATTTAAACTGCGGGCAGACCTGCGTCGCGCCGGACTATGTCTACTGCGACCGCTCCGTCAAAGACCGCCTGGTCAAAGAGATCAAAAAGCAGATCCAGAAGCAGTACGGCAAGCAGCCCTTAGACCGCAATGATTATGGCAAGATCATTAATCAGAAGCATTTTGACAGGATCATGAACCTGATCGACAAGAATAAAACAGCCTGGGGCGGCAAATCGAACCGGAGCGCCCTTAAGATCGAACCGACCGTCATTGACAACGCCACCTTTGGAGACGCTGTGATGCAAGAGGAGATCTTCGGGCCTGTAATGCCGATCCTCACCTACGATTCTCTGGACGAGGCGATCCGCAATATCAACTCCATGCCGCATCCGCTGGCGCTCTATATCTTTACCAATGACAAAGCCGCGGCAAGAAGAGTAACTTCCCGCTGCGGTTACGGCGGCGGATGTATCAACGATACAATCATCCACCTTGCAACCAGCGAGATGGGATTCGGCGGATTCGGTCCGAGCGGAATGGGAGCTTACCACGGAAAAGACGGATTTGATACATTTACCCATTATAAGAGTATTGTAGACAAGAAGACCTGGATTGACCTGCCGATGAGATATCAGCCTTATAAGAAATGGAATGAGAAGCTGATACATTTGTTTTTGAAATAACGTATGAAGCATTTTTGCCATATAGAACCGTGTTCCTTGATAGCTGTACATGGCAGTTCAGACAGGCAGCCCTGTCTGAACTGCTACAGCTTTCAAAAGATTTGTTATCGCTAAAATACAACGACCAATAGCATTTTAAAAAATTCCTCTGCATAAACGGCATGAGGATGTCCTGCTGGCATGACAATAGACTCTCCTTCGTGCAGCAGATATTCAACACCATCAATAGTAATTTTACCAGTACCGTCTAAGCAGGTAACAAAAGCATCTCCGCCTGATTCATGGGTGCTGATTTCTTCACCTTTTGCAAAAGAAAATAGAGTAATACTCAACGCTGAATTCTGCGCAAGCGTTTTACTGACGACTTGCCCATCCTGATAGGAAATCTGTTCTTTCAGCGTTAATACTTCTGATTTTGCAATATTTTTCATTTTTACGTCCATAATAATCCTCCTTCGTTTATTCCATAATTCTGCCGTCAATAGATAGGGTAACTATCTTCCAGGGAATGGATTTGCCGCTTGCCTGTAATGCTTTTTTTGCCGCCAATGCTAACCCGCCGCAGCACGGAACTTCCATTCGTACAACAGTCACACTTTGAATATTATTATTTTGAATGATCTGTGTCAGTTTTTCGCTGTAGTCTGTGTCGTCAAGCTTAGGACAACCGATAATCGTGACTTTTCCATCCATGAATTGGTCATGCATCCTGGCGTAGGCATATGCGCTGCAATCAGCCGCAATCAGCAGTTTTGCACCGTTGAAATAAGGTGCGTTGACAGGAATCAGTTTCATCTGACAAGGCCACTGGCCAAGGCAGGAAGCAGTCTGTGCCTGAAAATGGGAAGTATGAGAATCTCCAGGAAGGGGATTTGACTCTTTCTTTTTTCTCATATTTTCCTGTACAGCTTCTACATCATAGGCAGCAGCTTCACGTTCTACGAAGGAAATCGCTCCTGTTGGGCAGGTTGGCAGGCAATCTCCCAGGCCGTCACAATAGTCATCACGAAGAAGTTTCGCTTTTCCATTTACCATACCAATTGCTCCTTCATGACAGGCAGAAGCACATGCACCGCAGCCATTACATTTTTCTTCGTCTATTTGAATAATTTTTCGAATCATTTTAAATCCATCCTCTCTTGTGATTTTAGGATCAGTATACTATAATTAAATATAAATTTCTGTTGTTATAACAACAAAAGGAGAGAATATATGAATTTATCTAATACACAATTATTTTATGGGTTAAAAGAAGATGAAATCACCTCTCTTTTAGACTGTCTGAATGCCGAAAAACGCAGCTATAAAAAAGGAGAAGTTATTCTTTCCGAAGGGAGTACTACAGAAAATTCAGGGATCGTACTATCGGGCATGGTCATGATATCTTGTTGTGATATTTGGGGAAATACTAGTATTTTAGGAAATGCGGCCCCCGGTTCTATATTTGCAGAGGTATATGCCTGCATTCCGGGTCAGCCGTTGCTGGTTACGGTATCAGCTGCAGAAGATACTTCTATTCTGTTTATGAATGTAGGCCGCATCTTGACTACCTGCAGCAATGCCTGCCCTTTTCATGCAAGACTTGCGCAAAATCTGCTGACTGTCTGCGCCCACAAAAATCTTCAGCTTTCCCAAAGGATACAGCATACCAGTTCAAAATCTGTACGAGGAAGATTGATGTCCTATTTTTCAGAATGCGCTAAGCATTTCGGAAGTAATTCTTTTCTTGTTCCATATAACCGTCAGCAGTTGGCAGATTATTTGAATGTCGATCGCAGTGCTATGTGCAATGAGCTTTCCAAAATGCAGAAGGACGGTATGATAGAATATACGAGAAATCATATTTTGCTCAAAGATTAGAAGAATTCTGGATTTAATAAAACTGCAGCTCCCCGGTCTCCCTGTTATGGCGCTCTGCCCTGCCAATCAGGAACACCGTGACCGCCGTCATTACGCCCAGGCAGATCAACAGTCCCAGAATTTCTGCCTGCCACCCGCGGCTGCTTTTTTGTATGTGCAATGCAAAGCGTATGATATTGATACAGTATGTCAACGGAAATACCATGGATACAATTCTCGCCCAGCACGGGAAGCTGTCCACCGGCACCCTCGTCCCGGAAAATAAGGTCATAGGCATATCGAACACATCCATCACGATCGATGCGTCTCTGGAGAACAGAAACACCGCGTTCAGCATCCCGCCCCAGACAGTTGAAGAAATAATGAGCAGCAGCAACACCGCCGGAAGCAGGAACAGATTATCCCACCGAATTGTCTTAGTATACATCAAAAGGAACCCGCAGAAACAGACGAACATCCACACTTCCTGAATCAGCGCCCCCAGCGCTCTTCCATAGCTCATAGCAAGGCGGCTTGCCGGCGTCAGGGAGGCGATCTCCAGTGTTCCCCCTCTCCGCTCCTGATTCGCCATGGACCAGGCATTCTGAACCATAGACCAGAAGCAGGTATATGCCATGAATCCGGTTCCAAGGAAGGCAAGCAAAGTCTTGCCATCCTCAATCCCCATATAGTCTGTAAGCTCAAACGGCTTGTATGCATAGTATACCTCAAAAAAACCAAGAATCGGCCAGATTAAAAGTGAAAAATATACATATGCCGAGTGATAATCATGTTGCTGCTGCTTCGTGATCTCAGCCTTCATTACGATTAAAAATTTCTTCATGCGCCCCTCCTGTATGCGTACTCATTTACCAGACTGATTATGAATTGCAGCGGTTGATGATCTCAATAAGGGCCTCCTCCAGACTTGGCTCCTGTACGCTGGTGACGACTTTCGGTTCATAGGCCAAAAGCCCCTTAAGCTGCTCCTTCGTTCCCTCCGCAATTATCCTGCCCTTATCTAATATATAGATATAATCACACAGTTCCTCTGCCTCACTGATATAGTGAGTCGTCAGCAGAATTCCCCTTCCTTCTTTGTGTGCCAGATCAGATACCAGATTCCTTATCTCCTTTGCTATCACGATATCGAGTCCAAGCGTAGGTTCATCCATAAAAAGGTATATCGGATCATTGATAAGTCCCCGCGCGATCTGTAATCGCTGCTTCATCCCCTTCGAATATCTCTCGACAGGAACATTTGCCGCCTCTTCTAATCCAACTGTTCTTAACAAGTATGCAATCCTTTTATCCAGATCAACACCGCTCAATCCGTACAGGCTTCCGAAATATCTGAGATTCTCCTTAGCAGTCAACCGCCAATAGAGATTTCTCTCTCCGCCCGAGATTACATTGATCCTTTCTTTTATCCACAAATGATTTTTCACAGCGTCAACTCCATTCATAGTCAGACTGCCCGACGTCGGGGCTATGATGGACGCCAACATACGGATAGTCGTCGTCTTTCCCGCTCCATTAATCCCCAGGACTCCGATGATTTTCTCTTGCGGGATTTCTAACGATATGTCTTTTACCGCATGGATGACTCTTTTTTGCTTACGGCCGAATAATCCGCTCTTTTCCATTATTTTTTCTTTTAGAATATAATCTTTTACCAAATGCTGAGCAATAATTTTTCTTGCATCCTGATCCTCTAAACGTCCCTTGACTGCACCGTACATCACACGCTCTCCTTTACCCGAATATACTTTCCACCAGCTTAAGCTCCATCTTCTTATACCAGACCGTACCGATCAGCAGGTACACCCCGGACAGCAAGACTATCTGCCAAATCAAAAGCTGATTCACCGACAGGCTTTGATTCTCTATCATTACATTCCGAAACAGACTGACAGCCGGTGTCAGCGGGAATATCTGCGCCGCATATTGAAGCCCTGCCGGAAGATATTGGAGCGGATACATGATACCGCATACCAGATTCATAGTTATGAATAATGTATTCTGCGTTAGATAGGTGTCCCTGGTATACAGCATCAGCGACGACAGCGCAATTCCCATGCAGAAAAAGCTAAAAACCGCCAATAAGATCACTGCAGCCGCCCGAACCGAGAACAAATATCCCAAGTCCGCTCCCACCAATGCCCCAACCGCCGTCACTGCGCCGAATTCCAGCAGGGCCCTTGCCGTCTGTTCCAGCAGACACCCGCAAAAATATGCATACCTTGGCATCGGCGTCATCAAAAGTGTTTCAAGCGTTCCCTCTCTTAATTCCGTAATCAGCGCCCTTCCGATATTCATAAGCGTAGACACAGCCAGTACATTCAGCGCAGAACCCAGCACAACATATGTCATATAATCTGCTCCGTTGGCATATTCGTGAAACTCACTGTTCAGATTCCCATGTATATAATAGTGATACATAAAATACGGAAATATAATCTGAGTCACCCCCGTAACGATTCTTGAAACCATAAATGACCACGGTACAGCTCTTAAAATTCCTATTCTGTTCTTCCTGTACGTTGAAATAATAACTCTCCACATATTCCTACCCCATGATCTCATAGAATGTATACGGTATAAAGTCAATGATCTCTGTCTGGAAATGATATTCCACATAAGCGCCCCGCCTCTTCTTCTTAACCAATCCCGCATCGTCAAGGGCTTTCAGATGCTTGAATACTCCTGCCTCACTGATGGACAGATACCCTGACAATTCCTGTATCGTATGGACGTCCTTAAGCAATAATTTCACAACCTTAAGCCTGGTCGGGTTCGCCAGCGCCTTAAAAAGCCTCACCATATCTTCCGGTATCCCATCTTCCGGCTGTTCCACCTGAATACCTTTTACAATATCAAGCGCCTGTCCTTCTTTATACAGCCACAGATGCGGCACAACAAAGGTGCTGACCGACGCATAGATCCTCTGTATCTCTTTCTTCCTGAAGGTATACTCCCTGTTCTTAAGATACGTTAAATAATCCTCTCCAACGACCAGTCTTGGATGAATCCTGCAGCACCAGTTCCAAAGTCCCTTCCCGGCGCAATATTCTCTCTCTTCCTTAAGAATACGCCTGATATAGGGCCTTAAGAGCATCTCCTCCCTCCCAAAAACAAGCTGATAGTATTCTCTTGCCGCGTCAAGGATCCTGTCTCTCTCCCTGATATCCATCTTCCTGCCAAACGGCAGAAGCATCTCGTTCCATTCGTAAATGTTCTTCCTGCGCAGACATACAAGCAATTCTGGAATCTCCATCTGGCGAAACGTATCCCAGGCCGGTATATCGATCAGCAGCGTCCATCCGCCTGTAAGATCCTGCAGATCCCTGATCTCTTCTGTCAGCCGGGGATTCTTCTTCTCCACCGCCTGACTCCATTTTCTCCTGCCCATATGATGATCCGGCTGTGCAAGCACATGCATAGAGAAAAACATTTCCCAGGCCGGGAAATAAGAGAACATGACCTCGATACCATTTTCCTCGATCTTGTCTATAATCATTGCAAGGCCCTCCCGATTTTCTTTTTGGTTAATCCGTTCTGTTCTGAACTTGGGCAGAGGTATTATAGTGAGCCGATCCATAGTTGTCAACATTTTTCTATACTAATTTTGCCACAACATTTGAACAACATTTGAGCGGATGAGATCCCTACTCATCCGCTCTCTTTATCTCAATATTCCCCTGTATATCATCCGCCTCTTCCTGTGTCAGAACACTCTCCCTGACCATACTCTGCAGCACCTCTCCGACACGCTGCGAAGCAAGCTTCAGGCTTACATCCGGCGAATACAGCGAAGGAGCATTGGGAACCCCCGCCAACAAGGCTGATTCATAATCCGTAAGCTCAGAAGGCAATTTATCAAAATATCCCTTAGAGGCCGCATAAACCCCGCTGTAGCCGCTGCCGAAATTAGACGTATTCACATATAACTCAAAGATCTCTTCCTTACTGTATTCCTCCTCAATATCAAACACTGCGAAGATCTCCGCTACCTTCCGTTCCACCTTCTTCTCCTGCGTAAACAGCAGGTTCTTGGCAAGCTGCTGCGTTATGGTGCTGCCGCCTTCTTTGAAAGATCCCGCCATGATGTCTCTCAATGCAGCACGGCAGATCGCAATCGGATCGAGACCGGAATGATTCATAAAACGATGGTCTTCCACTGAGACGACCGCCTTAATATAGAATTCCGTCAATTCCGAGTAATGCGTAAAGTCCTCTCCCTCACGAATCAACTCGACCCGCTCCTGAATCGGCATCTGCGATATGGCATCCTCATACATCCGGTAACCCTTTACACCGATTACAATGACGGATGCCGCCGCCGCATACAGCAGCACGATCATCAGAACGCATATGATATTTCTGACCGGACGCCTCCTCTTCACCATACTGTCATCTCCTTTTTGCTCTTCGAATAAGTAATAAGTCCGTCACTTGGGAAAACGTATACAAAACATTGCGCCGCCCTGCGGATGATTCCCTGCGCTGACCGTTCCGCCCTGACGGGTAATGATCGTCCTGCACAGAGCCAATCCAATCCCAAATCCCGCCGTATCAGAATTCTTTCCGCGATAGAATCTGTCAAACAGATAATACAAATCCTCTTCCTTAAATCCTGCCCCGTTATCACGGATAACAATCTCCGTATACAGCAGATTGTCCTCGCAGACAATCTCAATCCTTCCATTGCCGCCGACACTTTCCACACAGTTTTTGAGGATATTTCGGACAGCCTCCGACAACCAGTCCGAATCCCCGGCGATCACAAGCCCCTCCGGTATCTCCGTCCCAAGACTGATACCGTGAAGCTCCATTGTGATCGATAAAGGCTTTAAAGCTGCATCTATCATGCATTTTACATCAACCTGATCATTCCTAAATTCAACGATTCCGGCATCAAGACGGGATAATTTCAACAGAGCAGTAAGCAGCCAATCCATCCGGGCAAGCAGTTCTTCCGCCTCCCACAACAGGTTATCCCTCTCATTGCCATCCGGGCCATTCTCAAGCAGCGACAGGATGAGGTTGATCGAAGTAAGCGGCGTGCGAAGCTGATGGGCGATATCCGCAAGCGAATCCGCCAGATGCTCCTTCTCCTTCTTAAGCATAGCGTTCTGCTCCCGAATTCGGAGCGTCATCTTGACGATCTCACTTTGCAGGATGGAGAGCTCTCCTTCTTCCGAATCGCTGATATACAGATGATCTGCATTATGAAGCACCAGATCGATCTGATCCGCGATCTGCGCGATGCTTCTGTACCTCGCCCTGGTAAAAACACAGAATGCAATCCCGAAAACCATAGAAGAACAGGCAGCCAGAATCCCTGCCGCTCTATGAATCGCAAACCCGAGTATAACATTCACCGACGTTATCAGCAAATAACATATTACAAACTGCCGGAATTCTCTGTTACGAAGCATGTCCATCCCCCAGCCGGTATCCCGTTCCCCGAACAGTCAGTATTATCTTCGGATCCGCCGGATCATCTTCGATCTTCTCCCTTAGCCGCTTAATATATACCGTCAGCGTATTATTGGTGACAAATTCACCCGCCGCATCCCATAGCTCTCCTAACAGCCTGTCCCTCGTCATAATGCTCTTTGGATTACTGACGAATACCAAAAGCAGACGGTATTCCAACGCCGAGAGGAATACTTCTTTTCCGTCCTTCTTCACAACTCCGCTGGCCGTATCAACTTCAAGTCCAAAGATCTCAAAAGCAGACGGCGCCTGCCCTGATTTGCGAAGGGCCGCCCTGATCCGCGCAACCAGTTCCCGCGGGCGGAACGGCTTGGTAATATAATCGTCCGCCCCCATATTGAGTCCGGTAACGACACTTGCTTCGTCCCCGGAAGCCGTCAGGAAAATGACCGGGATATCCTGCGTCTCCTTAATCTCTGTACAGACTGTAAAACCATTCCCATCCGGCAAAGAGACGTCAACCAATGCCAGATCGAATCTCTCTTCATTCAATATGGAAAATGCCTCTGCCTGTGTCGATGCCTGCGTAACGGCAAAATCCTCGGAACGAAGCAGGCGTGTAAGATTCCTGGCAATCGCCCCATCGTCTTCCACCAAAAAAATCCGTCTCATAACCAAAAGAGTTTCCTTTCATCTACTTGCTTATTATTATAACCCAAATATCTGAAAATGTTAATAAGAAAGCCAAGCTTAGTTTATATGCATAAGGAAGTTACCTAACAAAACGTCTACATATATCAGGACTCAAAAAGGCATATTTTTATATTGACATTCCTTGGCAAATTATATATTGTTGAATAGATAGAATATTTATACAGAAAGGAAAAATAATTATGAGAGCAAAAGTGAAGAAGGGTCTCGTACTATTGCTGATGTGTACGATGATCCTGGGAGTGAAGACGGACGTTCTGGCCGCCGGAGTTACTTATGTGTATGACGATTCCCAGACGGTAGCCAATCTGACGAACAATTTCCGTGCAGATAATCCCTGGTACTTTGATGCCAACGGACAAAAGCAGCAATGCGGAAATCTTCCGGCTCTGGCCTATGACTATAGACTGGAGAAAGTTGCAATGGTCAGAGCAGCGGAAATCGTTACAAGCTTCAGCCACACGAGACCAGGCGGAGGAACTTCCAGCAGCATGGTAATTGATTCATTGGGAATGACTGCATGGGGAGAGAACATCGCATACGGTCAGACTTCCGCAAATGAAGTGGTAGAAGCCTGGAAAGAGACTAACGAACCTTACAGCGGCCAGGGCCATAGAAGGAATATGCTCGGCATCGGCACTACTTTTACTTCTATCGGCGTTGGACATGTCCGTGCGAACGGCACGGATTATTGGGTACAGATCTTCGGTACCGGCAACGGCGGAGGAACCCGCGAGGACCTTAACGGAAGCAATACTCCAGATACCGATAAGCCTGACCAGAATCCTAACCCGGATACTGACAAGCCTGACCAGAATCCTAACCCGGATACTGACAAGCCTGACCAGAATCCTAACCCGGATACTGACAAGCCTGACCAGAATCCTAATCCAGACACCGATAAGCCTGATCAGACACCTGATGCCGATCAACCGAATGACGACAGCAACGGCCTTGATCCAGATACAGTCATACCGGGCGTCATTCCTTCCACTCAGTATAATTTTGTCAGCGGAGCGGGCAATACCTGGACCAAAGGCAGCGGCCAGCCTATGGTGATGAAAACAGACGGTGATTTCTCTAAATTTGTCAGTGTAGAAATCGACGGCGCTGTTGTAGACAAAAGCAATTATGTTGCAGAATCAGGCTCTACGATCGTTACTTTCAAGGCAGAATATATGGAGACCTTAAAGAGCGGAAAGCACACCTACCGTGTAAATTATACCGATGGATATGCTGAGACTACCTTTACAGTCAACGGAAGCACTGCTGCAGCCGGCAATACTGTAAAAGCTCCAAAAACGGGAGACGCTGCTGCAACAGCAACATCTATGCTTCTGATGCTGGCAGCCTTCGGCGGTATCGCTGCAAGCCAAATGCTGAAGAAGCGTACAAGATAACAGATTAGGAAAATATTTTTGTATATATCAGTTACATGTTAGTTACTGTGAATTTTTGTGTTATTTTGTACTGTCTCATGGTAAATTCATAATATAATAATCCCCGGAAACACACTGTTTCCGGGGAATATCCTTCTTTTGCAATATTCGCTTGTACGATCTCTTGCATAGTTTCAAATGCCTAAAATACGACATTTTTTAGCATTTTGTCAGTTACGTGTCACTTACCCATATGTTCTCAAATAACTCTCCAATGTCTTTTTCACATGTTTTCGGCTATAAAATCTCTGCAAAGTTTTTCTAATTCCTTATACTCTAATGCTGCTCGTACATATCCTGCCGATAAATCATTTTCTGATTTTTGTTTATATAATAAATTTGCATTGGCAAAAATTTTTTCTTGATTTTTACGAATAAAAATAATTTCATTCTTCACCAAATCTTTATATGTACAATCTTGCTCGTTTTCGATATCATAAAGCAGAAGCTCTGATTGCGGCACAGGTATCATATGACTGATTCGTAAAGTTCCCTTCAACTCTTTCTGTCCCTTTGAATTTTTCACTACAATCCTCATAATCGGAACAATACTTTTTCTAATCACTTTTTTCTCACCGGCAATCTGATAATCCGATTCTCGTTGTTTCCTTATTGGAATATACATTTGGGAATACTTTCCGCAAATATTCTATATATTCATCTGACACACTATACAGTTTAAATTCTTCCATCCTATTCCTTTCTAAAAAAATAAGGGAGCATTACTGCTCCCTATGAGTTTAAAATCTCCCACTATCTGGCAGGGACTCTCCCGAGTTTATAATCTTCCACTTATCTGGCAGGAACTCTCCAAAGATAGTTTCCTATCTATTTTTATTATATGCAATTTCTTTATAAAAATCAACAAAAATATTACGAAACCCCTGAAAATAAATCGTCAAGGGTTTCATGATGCATATAAACAATTTCCTATCTCTTGGATAGTTTCAAACCCTTATTTTCCGGCATTTTCAAGGCATTTGTTTATTACCTGTTTATTACCGGAAAAGTCTCATATGCTCCGCTATTGTTTTATTATACATCGGAATCATGATTTTTGTAATACTTTTTCCGGATTTTACAACTGTTCAAACTGAACGTGTTCAGACAGTCCGGAGAGATAGAGATCGTCAATCGTCCTCACCATCTTCATTGTCAGTCAAGCCACCGACGACCACTCCGTTTTCATCCCATACGGTGAGAACCTCGTCTTTCGCTGTTGCCAGTACATTTTTTAATGTCTTGTATTCTTTGCACTCCTCTTTCTTGAACTCCGTTCCCTTGCCTAAATAGTATAACATGATTTCGTCCTCCTTACTTTTTCAGATATTTACATCCTCATGTTGATATATTCCGGATGCCGTATCTCGGAACTGCTCGACCTAAAGAAAGAACATGTCAACCTTGAGGAACACTATTTCAATATCGTCCAAGCGAAAACCGCAGCCGGAATCCGTGTTGTTCCGATTGCCGACAAGGTTCTCCTATTTTTTGAATACTGATATGAACATAGCAAATGCGAATATCTCCTCTGCACCTCGGACGGCGGACATTTCATATACCGTAATTATTATGATTCGTACTGGTCTTCTTTGGTTGAGGTTCTAAACATCGACCACACGCCACACTGCACCCGGCACACCTGCATTTCAATGCTGACCGTCGCAGGTGTCGATGATAAGGTCATCAAAAAAATTGTCGGTCATAAAGGGCAGAGTGCGACGGAGGTTGTATATACCCACTTTGAAATTGAGGAACTAATCGACGCAATCAATAAAATATAGCAAGAGGCAGGTTCAATCCTGCCCCCTTTTATGTTCTCATATTATCTCATATCGTTCTATACTATCCCACAAATGATTTTTCCCTTGAACTCTCTGCCCGCTTATGGTATATTATAAATACAAAAAGACAACCGCCCACAAGGTGGGTTGACCTTACAAAACGTAGATAGAAAAATCCACCCCGTCGCTCGGTCAAAGTTTTGGGGTGGTTTTTCTATGTAGACTTACTTACAAAACGTAAAAACGAATGTAAGCAATGCCAAAAGGAATATGCCAAAAGTCAACAAATCCTTAAAATCAAAATGATTCTGATTTTTCATAGCATCACCCCCATCCTGTCAAGAATAGAGGTCAACACCACCCTGCAACACGATTGTCATGTCATATTTTATCATATTTTCTTATGTTCTACAATCTTTATTTCTTGTGTGTTTTTCCAATTATCCTACGAATCTCGGATGTCTTTTCACAATGGATGCTCCTGCTGCCAGTCACATCATTTATGAATCCATCCTGAGATATATGAAATATCCCTCCTCCTTTGAATAGGACATATCCTCAATCATATCATAATATTTTTTCGGAACTTGCCACTTTTCCAACATGCGACGCTGCTCCTCATTGAATCCCTGCTTTTTCTTCCCGAACTTACTTTCCCCGGATGCAAGGTCATCACATATCAGTGCATAGAGATATTCGTTGACCGACATCCCGATTGCGGATGCTGCTGCCCGTATTCTTTCTTTTTCCCCTATTGGTATTTTGAAATTTATCCGGTCGTAATGCTCTTTTGCGTGTCGGTTTTTATACTCCGTCCGGTTCACTGATACCACCTCTTTTCCTGTTTTTTGCATCATAACATTGTCGTGCGCACGACACAAGGAAAAGATTTTCTTATTTGTCAGTTACGTGTTAGTTACGTGTTAGTTATCGTGAAAATTTTGTGTGATTTTGTACTGTTTCATAGGTAATTCAGAGTATAAGAAAACCCCGGAAACGCGCTGTTTCCGGGGAATGTCTCTCTTTTGCAATATTCGCTTGAATTATCTCTTGCTAAACTGCGGAGCCCGACGAGCTGCTTTGAGACCGTACTTCTTACGCTCTTTCATACGTGGATCACGTGTCAGGAATCCTGCTTTCTTAAGTACCGGCCTGTACTCTTCATCTGCCTGAAGAAGCGCTCTTGCGATACCATGACGGATCGCACCAGCCTGTCCTGTATATCCGCCGCCCTTAACATTGACGATCACGTCAAACTTGCCTTCTGTCTCTGTTGCAACCAACGGCTGACGAACAACGACCTTCAATGTCTCAAGTCCGAGATACTCGTCAATATCTCTTTTATTTATCGTAACTTTACCTGTTCCTGGTACTAAATATACTCTTGCGATTGATTTTTTTCTTCTTCCTGTTCCGTAGAATCTTGCATTAGCCATTTTAATATCCTCCTTTCAGACTTTCCTAAAATTTCAGTTCTACTGGCTTCTGTGCCTGCTGATTATGCTCTGGGCCAGCATAAACATGAAGTTTCTTGATCATGGATCTTCCCAAAGGTCCTTTTGGAAGCATACCCTTTACTGCAAGCTCGATCACCTTCTCAGGCTTCTTATTCATCATCTCTGCCAGCGTAGTCTCTTTCATACCGCCTACATAATCTGAATGGTGATAATAAATCTTCTGCTCCATCTTCTTGCCTGTTACTTTAATCTTCTCGGCATTCACAATAACCACATAATCGCCGGTATCAACATGCGGTGTGAATTCCGGTTTATTCTTACCTCTTAAGATCTTAGCTACTTCTGATGTCAAACGGCCTAATGTACATCCCGCAGCATCAACTACATACCACTTTCTCTCAATCTTATCTGGATTCGCCATATAAGTTTTCATCGGTTTACCTCCTGCAATGAGTCATTCACATATTCATGATAATTATATACGGAACTCCTGAGACTGGCAGGCTCTCCGTATACGGTTGTATCGAAAACAACAAGGCTCCGGGGCTTTGGTTCCTTCCTGTTTCTCTTTTTGTCATACCGTTAAATTATATTATACGCTTCCGTGTGTGTCAACCATTTTCTTCTATTTTTATGCTATTTTTTATACCGACTTTTCAGCCTGTATATATCTGTTTTATATTTATTTTTATATTTATTTTTATATTTGTTTTTATCCTTCACAGGCGTCTTCTAATAAGAAAACACCATGACCTCAGACTCGCATCCATTGTGATACTGCGGGCATTCTCCGCATTTTGTCACAAAAGGCGCCTCTTCCCTCGGCACGACCTCAAACCGGAACTTCTTATAGAATTCCGGCACTTTCGCTGTGAGCCAGATCCGTTTGGCCCCAAGCCTTCCCGCCTCCTCCATCACAGCGCTGACAAGCTTCCTGCCGTATCCGTTTCCCCGAAGCCCCTCTTCTACGGCAACACAGCGGAGCACATACTCGCCGTCACTGCAGCAGAGCCCTGATGCACCGATCCGCCTTCCGTCATCTGTATCCACCAGTTCAAAGCAGGTCACCAGCCCTTCCGGCCTCGGATCATCCGGGCTGATCTCCAGTCCCGACCTCACGAACAGATCTACCATTGACTCATAATCCATCGTCTTTTTCAGTACAAATCTTTCCATTTAAAACATCCTCCGACAACAAATATATCGCATTGACTATAGCATATTACAGCTATTTTTGCTATAATATTTTTGCAGCGCACTAACCGCACATGCAAGCTCCTATTATAGAAATCAGGCAAAATTGCGGAAAGAGAGGTAATATCATGTGGGCTTATAACGGAGTATTTTATCAAATATACCCGATCGGATTCTGCGGAGCGCCCGTACACAACGACGGCGAATGTGTCCCGAGAATCCGCAAACTGCTGGATTGGTCAGAATATCTTGGGAATCTTGGCGTAGATTCTATCCTTCTGAATCCAATCTTCGAATCTGACAATCACGGCTACGATACCAGGGATTTTAAACAGATCGACTGCCGTCTCGGAACGAACGATGACTTTGCAGACGTATGCAAGAGTCTCCATGAACACGGTGTGAAGATCGTACTGGACGGTGTATTCAACCATGTAGGCCGAGGCTTCTGGGCATTCAAGGATGTGCAGGAGAAGAAGTGGGACTCCCCCTACAAGGATTGGTTCCACATTAATTTCGACGGCAACAACGCATATAACGACGGATTCTGGTACGAAGGCTGGGAGGGACATTTTGAACTGGTCAAGTTGAATCTCCACAATCCTGCCGTCACCGACTATCTCCTGGAATGTGTAAAATTCTGGGTAGACACATTTGACATCGACGGCCTGCGCCTGGATGTTGCCTACAGTCTGGAACATCATTTTATGAAAAGGCTTCGTTCCTATGTACAAGAACTGAAACCTGATTTTGTACTGATCGGGGAAGTTCTGTTCGGGGATTATAACCGGATCGTCAATGATGAGATGCTGCATAGCTGTACCAATTATGAATGCTACAAGGGAATCTACTCCAGCTTCAATTCCATGAACCTGTTCGAGATCGCCCATTCTCTGCATCGCCAGTTCGGCGCGGACCAGTGGTGCATTTACCGGGGCAAGCATCTGATGACCTTCGTCGATAACCATGACGTTACCAGGCTTGCAAGTATCCTGACCAATAAGAAGCACATCCCGCTGGCATATGGTCTCTTGCTTGGTATGCCCGGTATCCCGTGCTTATACTACGGAAGCGAGTGGGGTGAGACCGGCGAGAAGGCGCCGGATAACGATTACGCCTTAAGGCCGTGCTTTGAGGAGCCGAAGCCGAACGATCTAACCGACTATATCAGGCTGTTGATCACCGTCCGTCAGAAGAGCGACGCGATCTGCAACGGTTCATACAGGAATGTGGTGATCCAGAACCATCAGTTGGTATTTGAACGCCGCTCCAACGACGAATGCGTCATGATCGCGATCAACGCGTCAGATTCTCCTTACACAGCGCGCCATCAGGATCTTAACGGCAATGCGTTGGATCTGCTGACCGAAGAGAAAGTAACCATGAACGGAAGTCTGGAACTGCCTGCCTACAGCGTACAATACTTAAAAGTAATGTAACGGTTATCAATAGGGCCGCCGATTTAACGATGATATCGTCACTCGGCAGCCCCTTTTTATTATTTCATGACTATTTTCTTAAAATTCTTCTTTCCCTTCTTCAGCACGATTCCTTCGCCAGACAGCTCTTCTCCCGCGAATGACGCATAGATATCCGCAACCTTCTCCCCGTCGACCGTTACGCCTCCCTGAGTAACCGCACGGCGCGCTTCTGATTTGCTCGGCACCAGGCCTGACTTCACAAGCATAGTCAGAATGTCGATCCTGCCGTCTGCAAGATCTGCTTCTCCAAGCTCTACGCACGGCATATCTGCCGCCGCCCCCTGGCTGAACAGTGTCTTCGCCGCATCCATGGCCTTTTTCGCCTCTTCCTCGCCGTGAACCATCTTGGTCAGCTCAAATGCCAGGATCTCTTTTGCGGTATTTAACTGCGCCCCTTCCCAGGAGTCCATCTTATCGATCTCTTCTAACGGAAGGAAAGTAAGCATGCGGATGCATTTTAACACATCTGCGTCTGCAACATTTCTCCAGTATTGGTAGAACTCGAACGGCGTAGTCTTCTTTGGATCAAGCCATACCGCGCCCTTCTGGGTCTTCCCCATCTTCTTCCCTTCGGAATTCAACAGCAGCGTGATCGTCATTGCGCTTGCGTTCTTGCCAAGCTTACGGCGGATCAGCTCTGTTCCCCCTAACATATTGCTCCACTGATCGTCGCCGCCAAACTGCAGGTTACAGCCGTATTTCTGGAACAATGCATAGAAGTCGTAGCTCTGCATGATCATGTAATTGAATTCAAGGAAGCTAAGTCCCTTCTCCATTCTCTGCTTGTAGCACTCTGCCGTCAGCATCCTGTTCACGCTGAAATGCGCGCCTACCTCCCGCAGCACCTCGATGTAATTCAGATCCTTAAGCCAGTCCGCATTGTTGACCATCAGCGCTTTTCCTTCTGAAAAATCAATAAAACGGCTCATCTGCTTCTTGAAGCAGTCGCAGTTATGCTGTATCGTCTCCTCCGTCATCATCTGGCGCATATCCGTCCTGCCGGAAGGATCCCCGATCATCGCCGTCCCGCCTCCGATCAGGGCGATCGGTTTATTCCCCGCCTCCTGAAGACGCTTCATCAGGCACAATGCCATAAAGTGCCCCACATGAAGGCTGTCTGCCGTCGGATCAAATCCGATGTAGAAGGTTGCCTTGCCGCTGTTGATCAGCTCTCTGATCTCCTCCTCGTCTGTCACCTGCGCGATCAGACCTCTTGCCTGTAATTCTTCATAAATTCCCATAATCCATGTATCTCCTCTCTTTTACTTTCACGTAACAACGAGCCGAATTGGAGTCAAAGACCTCGCGGCAGTCGCCAAATGCGCATGCAAGCATGCCCGCTTGGCTCGTTGCTCGCGGGAATAAAAAAAACGCCCTTATCATAAGATAAGGACGGATCATTCCCGTGGTACCACCTTGATTCACCGGTCACTCGCATCACCGGTCTTAGTAAGCCGCAGATCACGGCCCTGCATGTTAACGTATGCCCTACGTCACAGCCTACTCGCTTGCTTCCGTCTTCTAATCCCCGGCGCACGCTTTCGGTGTGCAGCTCCAAGATGTATTCATGATCCATTCCTTCATGCGCCTCTCATCAGCCGGCGGCTTTCTGTATGGGTGTATAGATCACTACTTTTTCTTTTCAAAGCCTTTTCACATATGCGATATATGTTTGAATAGAATCCTACCGCATTTATCAAACTTTGTCAAGACAGATTTTTGTTAAAATATTTTATGAAATATCTCAGGCAGTCAGATCATCCTATGTCTTATAAAAGCGTATCCGAAACTGCCCGCCGCCTTTTGCCGCATTCTGTGCCTGGATCACCGCATTCTCCCGCGCAAGTATCATCTGAGCCAGCGCAAGCCCGATTCCGAAGCTGTCTGTTCCGGCATTCTCTCCCCGATAGAACCGCTCGAACAGATGGGGCAGGTCTTCCTTGGGGATCCCCGGTCCCGAGTCCGTGATCACTATCTCCGTATAGAGAGGATTCTCATCACAGCCAATAGACAGGCTTCCTCCGTCCGGCGTGTACTCTAACCCGTTCTTGATCACATTCTGGACTGCCTCCAGCGTCCATGCATAATCTCCAGTGAATCTCTTGCCTTCTGCTCCGGTGACATTCAATCTCTTGTCATGCACCTCCATGGCGATCTCGAAGGGCAGGATCGCCTCTCTTAAGAACCTGTCCATACAGATAGTCTCCTTTTGCAGCACGATGCTCCCGGCTTCCAGCTTGGACATCTTAAGAAGCGCCGTTACCAGCCATTCGATCTTCGAAAGCATCCTCCCTGACTCCCGCAGCAGATACCGCCTTGTATCTGAGTCGATCTCCCGGCTCTTCATACGCTCCAGCAAAATGTTAAGAGACGTAAGCGGCGTCCGTATCTGATGGGAAATGTCTGCAAGCGCGTCTGCCAGAGAAGATTTGTCCTTCTGTAGCAGCGCCGCCTGTTCCCGCAGCCGTATCGTCAGCTTATTGATCTCATCCCGGAGGATCTCCAGATCTCCTTCCCGAAAATGCTTGAATTCCGGCACCTCGCTCCCATGCAGGAGTTCGTCGATCTGTCCCGCAAGCGTCCGTATTTCCCGATACCGCCTGCTCGCCCAGATAAAATAGAAGACACACCAGAATATACTGCACAATAACGCCGCAAGCGCAGCCTCCCGCCCCCATACCAGCCTCGCAGCCAATACGGCCAGCGCCGTTCCCGCAGCAGATATGACGGTCTGCATCGTAAAATCCCTATTGCGAAATCTCCACATAATCCCATAGCTTCCTTTCCATCCGGTTACGCTTCCAGCCGGTATCCAAGCCCCCGGACAGTCTTGATGATCTCTGGATTCTGCGGATCACGCTCGATCTTATCCCGAAGCCTTTTGATGTAGACGGTCAGCGTATTGTCGTTGACATACTCGCCCGCAACGTCCCATATCTCTTCTAACAGATGCCCCCGTGACAGAACCTTGCCGCGGTGGTTCAAGAAGACAAGGAACAGGCGGTACTCCAGGGCTGAGAGGAATAATTCCTCTCCCCCGCGCATCACAGCGCCCTTCTCCGTATCTACCTTAAGATCGCCGACATACACCGCGCCCCCGCTTCTTCCTGCCCTTCTTAACACGGAACGCATCCGGGATACCAGCTCTCTGGGCCTGAACGGCTTGCTGATATAGTCGTCCGCCCCCATATCAAGTCCTGTGACTACAGAGAATTCGTCTCCCAGTGCAGTCAGAAATATTACCGGGATATCATACTTCATCTTGATCGCCGTGCATGCGCTGTATCCGTTCCCCTCCGCCAGCGTCACATCCAGAAGAATCAGATCCGGCCGTCCTGACTCCAGAATCTCCATTGCCTTTGTCTGTCCGTCCGCGGCCGTGACCTCGAATCCCTCTTCCTTCAAGAATGCCGACAGGTTCTCAACGATCGCCTGGTCATCCTCTATCAATAATATCTTAGATTCCACCATTGTTCTTCTCCATGACTACTCTATATGCTTCTGACATTCATTATACGGACCGCCCATGAAGATATCAAGTCTTAACTGATCTCCGTCCTCCTTAAAAGCCTGTAACAAATGAACAGGATAGCCAGGATGATCACTGTCATCGTCAGAACTCCCAGGAATGGATTATTGCTTCTGAATCCCATAATATTCATGAATCCATTCACCAATTTGAATACTTCTTTATGAAAATATGCCCCGATCACAGGCAGCACGCCAAACATGAAGATCGGAAGCCCCACACAATAAAAAGTACGGAACTTCTTCGCCATCCGGCAGTATACTCCTGCGGTCACAAGCCCGGAAGCAAATAGCAGAAAATTAACGAACGCCGACAGCACAAAGCTTACGGCCGCGCCTGACACGCTTCCTGCCCTGTCATAAAACCCTGGGTAACACATTTTCCAGATATCGATAGCTCTAAAATTGCTGTTTCCTGAAAAACCTGCCCCTATCCGGACACCAAGGAAGAGGGTAAGCAAATCGATCAATGCGCATGCACAGCCTGCAATTACCAGCACACACAGAACACTCTGGAAATAACACCTTCTTGATATACCGTTCTGAACCGCCATCAATAAATGCTCCTTATATACAGCGATCCCAAATACAAGACAAAAAACAGCGCCCGGCAGACCATTTCCATTAATACCCATATCTATATCGCCGAATGTAATGCTGATCACAAGCGGAATACAATAGAGCAGCAGCATCACCAATGCGTAGGCCACACAAGAATAAGTCAAATCTTTTAACTGAAACCTTAATATCTTCTTCATATATATCACTCCTTTTCTATCTGCTGTGAAGATTGTCTGTCAGCTTAATAAACAACTTCTGCAGATCCATCTTAGATACCGAAAGCCCTGACGGAAGCGGATATTCCGGTTCTCCTATGACATAAGCGCTCTTCAATCCTCCGAGTATATCCGTACCGATCACTTCCCTTGCCTTAATATAGGCATCCACCGTCCCGGCCGGTCCGCTGATACAGTAACCGCTGTTAAGAAGGCTCTCCGTCGGTTCATTCCGAATGATCTGCCCCTTGTCGATCACGATAACCTGTTCTATAATGTTGGCCGCTTCTTCGATCAGATGTGTCGATACAACGGCTGTAAACGGACCTCTGGCATATTTCTCAATCAAAAGCTTATAAAACAGCTCACGGTGACAGGCGTCAAGCCCGAGAACCGGCTCGTCTAAGAATACAAACGGAACATTCACCGACAGAGCCGTAATATTTCTGAAAATGGATTGATACCCTGTCGACAAACTCTTGATCTTCTTCTTCACCGGAAGCTCAAAAAGCCTGCTAAGCTCCCCGGCATAATCCGCATCAAAATCCGGGTAGAATTCTCGGGTCCACCGGAACGCGTCCTTCACCTTCATACCTTCCGGGTACAGATTCGTCTCATTCGCAAGGAAGCACTTCGATAACAGCGCAGTATTCTCCGTCAAGGTCTCATCCCCCATCAGAACCGTACCGCTGCCCGGGAACAGGCGGTTATTAATAATATTCAAGAGCGTGGACTTCCCGGCTCCGTTCCTTCCCAACAGCCCATAGATGGTATTCTCTTCAATCAGAAGATTCACATGGGACAAGGCCTTCGTATCCTTGAATTCTTTGGATACATCTCTTACTTCAATTCTGCTCATTGTACAAATCCCCTTTCTATCATAGCAATGATCTCATCGCTGGTAATTCCCAGTCTCTTCGCTTCCTCCACCAGCCTGCTCACATAATTGTCATAGAACTGATTCTGTCTCTTCTTCTGAAGCTTGCTTACGGCTCCCTTCGCTACAAACATGCCGACCCCCCTCTTCTTAAATACGATCTCTTCATCCACCAGCAGATTAATGCCCTTAAGCGCCGTGGCAGGATTGATCTTATAATTAACAGAAAATTCTGTAATCGAAGGAATCTGGCTTTCTTCGGGAAAAGCGCCTGTTAATATCCCGTCTTCAATGCCCTCGGCGATCTGGATAAAAATAGGCTTTTCCTGATCAAGGTCAAGTTTCATATCGTTCCTCCTTCTTCCAGTGCATCGGATAATAAGTAATCAAAATCCTGATTATCAAATGGCTATGAACTTATCTTTCAGTGTACCGGTTGCTCGCTTAGTTAGTTACTCGAGTAATTAACTATATAAGTATATAACCATAAATATTTAAAAATGTCAATAGCAATATACAAAAAACTCAAAAAAACGTCTAACGCTTGAATCTATCCGTCAGACAAGTTATACTAATATCCGTATATTATTTTAGATATAAAGAGGGTTTTATTATGAGGATAATGATCGCATCTGATATACACGGAAGTTCTTTTTACCTGAAAAGGCTTCTGGAACGCTATACTGCAGAGCAGCCCGACAAGCTGCTTCTCCTTGGAGATCTTCTCTACCATGGTCCGAGAAACGATCTTCCCAAAGGCTATGCACCCAAGGAAGCCATAGAGCTTCTCAACAATATAAAAGAAGAGATTCTCTGTGTCCGCGGCAACTGTGATACAGAGGTCGACCAGATGGTGCTTAAGTTCCCTATTCTTGCGGATTACTGCATTCTATATGAGCAGGGACATATGATCTTCGCAACACACGGACATCACTGCAATACGTCTAATCCTCCTATGCTTAAGTCCGGCGATATCCTGCTTCACGGACATACGCACATCCCGGCGGCCGAAGAATTTGACGGCAGATACTACTTAAATCCAGGCTCCGTCTCCATTCCAAAGGAGAACAGCTCTCACAGCTATATGCTGTTAGAGGACGGGCTTTTCACATGGAAGACTCTGGACGGAGATGTTTACAGACATTTTCACATGAATCCTTCACATCATCTTCATTCACTGTAAACGCACGATAAAATTATCAAATGGAGTTATATATGAATAGAAATAAGAACGCATTTATCAACGGAGTCCGAGACGGGATTCCGATTGCCCTTGGCTACTTTGCCGTAGCATTTTCTCTGGGAATCGTAGCAAAAAAGGCCGGACTGAATCCTGTTCAGGGATTCTTATCCAGCCTGTTAAACCATGCCTCCGCCGGAGAATATGCTGAATTTACCGTTATCATGGCAAATGCACCTTATATCGAGATGGCATTTGTCATTCTGATCACCAATATCCGCTATATGCTGATGAGCTGTGCGCTGAGCCAGCGGTTTGACCCGGGCACCTCTAACGCGCACCGATTCCTGGTAGGATTTGGAATCACAGACGAGATCTTCGGGATCAGCATCGGAAGGATCGGCGCACTGAACCCCTATTACAACTACGGCGCGATGGCGATCGCCCTCCCTGGCTGGTCGCTCGGCACCGCTTTGGGGATCGTCGCAGGCAACATCCTGCCCGCATCTATCGTCAGCGCCTTAAGCGTAGCGCTATACGGTATGTTTATCGCCATCATCATCCCTGCAGCCAGAACGGATAAGATCGTAGGCGGCGTGGTGATCGCAAGCTTTCTTGCAAGCTTCGCCGTATCTAAGATCCCGCAGCTTGACCGGATGTCTGACAGTATGAAGATCAGTCTTCTCACCGTGATCATCGCAGGAGTTGCCGCCGCCTTATTCCCGTCAAAGGACGACGACGGCTTTGATACCGATAATAGAGAGGAAGGAGGCAGCAGAATATGACGCACAATATCTACCTGTACATACTTGTGGCCGCGGCCGTATCCTTCCTGATCCGTGTCCTCCCGCTGACTCTCATACGGAGAAAGATCAAGAATCCTTTTATACGGTCATTCCTCTATTACGTTCCGTATGTGACGCTGTCGGTAATGACATTTCCCGCGATCATCACTGCGCCCAAGCTTCCTCTTGCAGGCATTCTGGCCCTTACCGCAGGCGTTGCTGCCGCCTGGAAGGGACTTAATATGATGGGGATCGCCGCGTTATGCTGCGTTGTCGTATTCGTCTGTGAGATGGCTGCTCCATATCTGATGTAAAAAGGGCTGTCGGAAATGTTTCCCGGCAACCCTAAATAGTTGTTCCATTTTATAATGTACGGATAAATCTCATAAAGGCTTCGCGTCCTTCTTCCGTACACTTATACACACCCGCATCCTCCAGCACATGCGTGAATGTGATGCCGATCTCTTCCTTCAGTACATCCATCACATTCTCTCTGGTGATGCTGTCATACTTCGGCAGGAATGCTTCCACCCACTGAGCGTGCTTCACAAGCTTCTCATTGCTTCGGATATCCTTGCCCTCTGCCAGATAATCCGCAAGAGTCTCCATCTCATCTTTCAATCTGGACGGCAGCACAGCAAGACCCATAACCTCGATCAGGCCGATATTCTCCTTCTTGATGTTATGATACTGCGCATGCGGATGATAAACTCCAAGCGGATGCTCCTCTGTAGTGATATTGTTCCTCAGAGTCAGATCCAGCTCGAAGATGTCTCCCACCTTCCTTGCGATCGGCGTGATCGTATTGTGCGGTTCTCCGTCTGTCTCTGCATAGATAAATGCAGCTTCATCCGTATATCCTCTCCACGCAGCCAGAACATGATCTGCCAGTTCAATCAGGCGCTTCTCATCCTTATGCCTGATACGGAGAACAGACAGCGGCCATTTGACAATTCCCGCTTCCACGTCCTCATACCCCGGTATCGTCACGGACTTTTCAATCGGCGCTTTTGCCATGGCAAATGTATAGTTGCCGCCCTGGAAATGGTCATGGCTTAAGATAGATCCGCCAACGATCGGAAGATCCGCGTTGGATCCCAGGAAATAGTGCGGGAACAGCTTGATAAAGTCGAATAACTTGATAAATGCAGCCTTCTCGATCTTCATCGGAACATGCTGTCCGTTGAATACAATACAGTGCTCATTGTAATATACATACGGAGAATACTGGAATCCCCAATTGCTGTCATTAATAGTAATCGGGATGATCCTGTGGTTCTCTCTTGCCGGATGGTTCAGACGTCCCGCGTATCCCTCATTCTCCATACAGAGCAGGCACTTGGGATAACTGCTTGCCTTCGCATTCTTAGCCGCTGCGATCGCCTTAGGGTCCTTCTCCGGCTTGGACAGATTGATCGTAATATCAATCTCACCGTAAGGAGAATCCACCTTCCACTTCATATCCTTCTTCACGCGGTAACGGCGGATATAGTCGCTGTCCTGACTGAGCTTGTAGTAATAATCGGTTGCTTCCTTCGGAGAGTCTGCGTATTTCTTCGCAAATGTCTCCTGCACCTGGGCCGGTCTTGGAACCAGGCAGTTCATCAGCTTCGTGTCGAATAAGTCTCTGTAACCGATACTGTCCTCGATGATGCCGCGCTTCACCGCTTCGTCAAGCAGTTCTTTTAAAACTGATTCCAATTCAATGTCATCCGCATCTACCGGAACATCCTCATAATCATCTTCGCGGAACATATCTAACAGGAGGTTTGTTGTATAGACACGCTCCGTCTCAGGAATCAAACCAGTCTGAATGCCGTATTCTACTAATTTCTTGATATTCTCATTTAACATCTTCTCATTCTCCTTCCCCATCCGAAGGACATCCTCTATGATTGCCCGGATGGATTTTTCTTATATAACACCGGCGCCGTCGCCGATATCTACTACATAGAATTCAGCCTCATGTCCGACCTTCTCCTGATAGGTCTTGCCGATCTCGCTGATAAATGTATCTACCGCGTCATTCTTCACGATGCTGACCGTGCACCCGCCGAATCCGCCGCCGGTGATACGGGAGCCTAACACACCCGGCATTGCCTGTGCAAGGTCAACCAGAATATCGATCTCCTTGCAGGAAACTTCATAGTCATACCTTAAGGATTCGTGAGATGCGTTCATCAGCTTCCCGAACAGTTCAACATCCTGGTTCTTCAAAGCCTCTACTGCACGGATCGTTCTCTGGTTCTCGTATACGGCATGCTTCGCACGTTTTTGCCTTACGGCATCCTTAATGACATCCTTATGCGCCTCGTATTCTTCCTCTGTCAACTCTCCCAGCGATTCAATCTTTACCGCCGCCTTAAGCTCCTTAAGCGCAGTCTCGCATTCATTTCTCCTGTCATTGTAAGCAGAATCTACAAGACTGTGTTTCACCTTACTGTTGGTGATCACGATCTTCGCATCCTCTAATACGACCGGAGCATACTCATAATGCAGCGTATTGGTATCAAGGAAGATCGCATGATCCTTCTTGCCCATCGCGCTTGCAAACTGATCCATGATTCCGCAGTTGCAGCCGTTGAAATTATTCTCCGAATCCTGCCCGATCAGCGCGATATCCACCATAGATACATCGAATCCATATGTATCCTTCAGGATCACACCTGTCAGAACTTCCAGTGATGCGGAAGACGACAGCCCCGAGCCATTCGGGATATTGCCGTAGATCAGAATATCAAGACCGTGATTCAGCTTATACCCTCTCTTCTCAAACGCCCACATCACGCCCTTCGGGTAGTTCGTCCAGTTCGCCTTCGGGTCTGGAACCAGCTCATCCAGGCTTGTCTCGATCACTCCCAGCCTCTCAAAATTGGCAGAATAGAACCGAAGCTTCCTGTCTGATCTGCTCCTTACGATTCCATAGGTTCCAAGAGTCAATGCACACGGGAATACGTGGCCGCCGTTATAATCCGTATGTTCCCCGATCAGATTCACACGGCCCGGCGCAAAATAAGAACGGATCTCCCCTTCGCCTTTGTACAGTTCTTGAAATTGCTGAATTAATTTCTCCTTCATACTTATGTCCTCCATTCTTCCTGCGGCAGTTCAGATAAGCTTCCCTGCGGCATTCTTTATTTTTCTTAATCTTCCTGGCGCTTCTCTTGCGCATTTACCTTATCTGATTTATAATTATAATGAGATTGAGCAGGGGATACAATAAGAATATTCGATAATATTATCAGTATATTGAGGAAATGGAGATCAGCTATGCAGCTTCACATAGAAAAAGACCAAAAAGAGATCAAGAATCACGGTAACTATGAATTCCCCGTCCATTTAAGCCTTGAGAAAATACAATCCTACGAGCAGGATTCATTTCCCTGGCACTGGCACCCGGAGATCGAACTGACCTGGATCATGTCTGGACAGATCGAATATTTTGTGAATGATAAGAAGTATCTGTTAAAAGAGGGCGAAGGATTGTTCTGCAACAGCAACTCTCTTCACTCTGGATATATGAAGGACGGAAAAGACTGCAATTATCTGTCCGTCACCTTCCATCCCAGGTTCATATACGGATACGAGAACAGCCTTCTCCAGACGAAATATGTTGACTTTATCACTTCCAATGAATCCTGGCACTCTCTGATGCTTGGAACCGAAACCGACTGGCATCAGGATATCATCGGACAGATTCAGGACATTTACCAGATGTCAAAGACGCCGCCGCCGGACTATGAGCTCAAGGTACATCTTATCCTGGCTGGGATCTGGCAGAGGCTCTACCTGTACTATATCTCCCTTCCCGTCAGCGGATACCGGCCCAAGAAGCATCTGGCACGGCTGAAGGATATCCTCTCCTTCGTTCAGGAGCACTATGCCCAGGAGCTTACGCTGGATGAGATCGCCGAGCATGTGAATATCTGCAAGAGCGAATGCTGCAGGTTCTTCAAGAAATATATGAAGATGACCATCTTCGAGTACATCCTGTTTCTGCGGGTTCAGAACAGTCTGCCGCTTCTGAGGGAAGGAGAGAGCGTCACGAAGATCGCAAGCATGACCGGGTTCTCCACCCCGGCCTACTATGGGCAGATCTTTAAGCGGTATATGGGATGCTCGCCCAGCCGATACCGCAAAGAGCATATGGGGGAGAGCTAGGAACAATTAACAGCAGTCATTTTTAATACTCAATGTATTGAGGATGCTGTACCAGTCAAATTATCAAAAACACTTGCTGCATCTGCCATATCCACTGGATTCCGCCGATACTTGGGATACCTGCCTGGCTTTGTTAGGATTCATCCGTCCGCAATTATTGATTCTATGATATTTTGATCCGGTTTCCGACAGCCACACCATCGCACCCTGATTATCAGTCTGTGATGCGGTCTGTGCCCCGCTATTACTACTGGCCGGAGTATTGTTCTGTGTCTGTGCCGACTGTATTGACGCCATCTGTGCTTTTAACGACTCATTCTCTGCCGTCAAGGTGCTGCATTGTTCCTGAAGTGGTTGAAGTGCCGCAATCTGAGCATTTAAATCATCTATTGCTGTCTGCAGAGTTTGATTTTCTTCTTGTTTCACCTGTAATTCCGACTGTAGAATTTCTTGTTCAGCCGATAAGTCACGATATTCTTCAACAAGATTATCATAGTTTTTTTGAAGTTCTTCATGCTCAGATACAATTTGATCCATTTCTTTTTGCAATTTTTCTGTTTTTTCATTAGAACATCCTGTAAGCAACAGAAGCATGAAACTATACAGAATAATTGCAGCAATAAGTTTTTGAGTTAAATTTTTATTACGGATATAATGTTTCAATACAATAACCTCCTCTTTTGCATAAAAATAGTAAGTGAATAAGGAGAACCTTAGCTCTCCCCTCCCTTACTATTGAGAAACCATTATTAGTATAGCACATTGTTCGACACATTTCGACACATTAGCACTAATTTTAACATGTTTCTATGAACCTGACGGCATATAAGGCCTCAATATTCCCGCCACATTACTGATCGGCATCGTCTGCAGCCACACCTTCCCCGGTCCGCTGATCACAGTGTTAAACAGCCCTTCTCCGCCAAACAGCATATTCTTCACTCCAGGCACACTCTTGATTTCCATCTGGCATGTAGCTGTCATCGCCGCAAGATGTCCGGTATCCACTACGATCTGCTGTCCCGGCTGCAACTCATACTCCACTACATGCCCGTCAAATTCCGCAAATACGGTTCCATGCCCGCTGATCTTCTGCATGATAAAGCCCTCTCCGCCGAACAGACCTGAGCTGAACTTCTTATTGAAGAATACGGACAGCTCTACTCCTGCCTCTCCTGCAAGGAACGCACTCTTCTGGAATACCATCTCCTGCCCCGGACCGATCTCATACGCCTTGATCGACCCCGGAAAACTGGATGCAAATGCGATCATACCATTGCCGCCCTGTGCAGTATAGACGTTCTGGAACATCTTCTCTCCTGAGAACATCCTTCCGAATGCTTTCCCAAGACCGCCGTTCGTCGTTGTCTCCATCAGCATATTCGGTGACATCCATGACATGCCGCCGCCCTCTGTGATCATCTTCTCTCCGCCTTCTAGCTGACAAACCACTACCGGAAGAGTCTCGCCTAGAATCTCATATCTCATAGTTATATACCTCCTGCCTATCTTATTCTTCGATACCTTCATTATATCAATATGAATTTAGGGTGTAAAGCTTTAATTCCATTCCATCCCGGCTCCGGCCGCGACCGCCCTGTCATAGATCACCTTCGCTGTAACCAAATCCTGCGCGGCAACTCCTACCGACTTGAACACGATGATCTCATCATCGTTCTCTCTCCCGGCTAATTCACCCTTGACCACATTCCCGATATCTCCTGTGAAATCCTCCCTTGTGACCGTCCCGTCTTCCAACGGAATCAGGATATCACCCGCTTCGGACAGCACTGCATCCTCTGAATCAAAATAAATCTTAGAAGCACGGGTTAAGATCACCGGATCCATCTCCTGCATATGATGCTGATAGGAACCGATACAACTGACAGTTGCTCCCTTCTTCACCTTCGTGCCGTCAAAAACAGGCGTTACCGATGAAGTTGACGTAATGATCAGATCTGCATCTTCAATCGCCTCGTCAGACGTGGCTACCGGTACGATTCTGACTCCATAATCCTTCAATTCTTCCTGCATACGTTCTGCAAATGCCTGTGTCCGCTCATAATGCAGACCGGATACTCTAACCTCGTCTAAGCTCCGCGCCGCCATCATCGCTTCCAGTTGGGCTGCCGCCTGCCCTCCTGTACCGATCAACGCACCGATCTTACACTTCTTTTTCGCCAGAAGGTCGAATGCCGCCCCGGACGCTGCTCCGGTACGGATCTGGGTGATATAGATCCCATCCATGAGAGCCTCTACCACTCCCGTCTTCCCATTGATCAGCATAACCTGCGCAGGTAATGCAGGAAGCCCGTTGTCCACATTATGCGGAAACACATTGACCACCTTAAGAGACGCCGTATCCATCTCCTCTGCGTAAGCCGGCATGAAGAGAAAGCACCCGTCATGCTTCGGCGCCTGGATATTCGTACGAAGCGGCGCGTTGCATTTCCCCTCTGCCAATAATCGGAAGGCCCGCTTGTCCGCCTCAATAGCATCCTTCATCGTAAATACTTTTCTAATATCTTCTTTTGATAACAGTAACATCATTCGTTCCTCCCAATCTTATTCCTTTTTTTCTGATACAACATTCCTATCATTATTATCTAAGTATTTCCACTTTACAAGAATGCTTCTTTGTCTTCCTGTCATATCCAATTCCTACTGCCAGAATTTGTCCTGTATACCTGAGCGCTTCACCAAGCTTTCCCTGGAATCTTAGTATATATTCTTTATCCTTAATTTGCCAAATCGCCTCTTCCGGCGTATGATCCACCTTAAGTTCAAGAATCATCCCTTTCTCATTTTCCTTATACGGATAGAAGATAAAATCAACGAAACCCTTTCCTGCTCTATCTTCCCGCTCCACCCGATATCTGTCACGTGCCGCAAGATAAACCAGATTGACCACCGCTGACAACTCTATTTCATTATTATACAGCAATATCGGGGTCTCAGTATTATGCACATATTGTAAAATCTCCGACATCGTACTGGTATCACCTGCCAAGGTTGCTCTCAGCATTTTAGCGGACTCTTTCGCCAAGCGGTATACATAACCAAAGGACTCTTTGTTCAACAACAATTCTTCATATTTCAGCATCAGTTCTTTATTAGGCACAAATACCTCCCCATCTTCATAGGTAAGCAATCCATATATTACCATCGCTGAATAAATCTGATCCTTCGTAACTAATTCCCTGGCGGTTGCCGCATATTCCTGCATCCTTGCTTCTACATGCTCTCCCGCTACCATCAATGCAATATCATCTCTGACCTCTTCTACATTATTTCTGACATAATAAAACACAGAATCATATGTCCCCGAACTGGTCCAGTAATTCGCCAATTGATTATTAGCCAGCGCACTGACCACTGAACGCGGATTATACAGATGTTCTCCCCCCGCTGTATGATAACCGTCATACCACTCGTCTAATTCCGCTCTGGTGATACGCCGGTCTATGGTCTCTGCCTTATACACCTCATAGAGATGATCAACCTCCGAATTCAAGAAACCAAAATACTCTCCAAATCGAATCTTTGTAGCCATATCATACTCCAAAAACATATTCAGCTCCGAACCTTCTGAATATTTTGCAATCGGAAGGACGCCTGTCATATAGGCAAATTCAACATAACTCTTCCCCTTAAGCAATGATTTTAAAAACAAAAGATATTCCCGTTTATTCTCTTCTGTTATAAATGTCATATGGAACAATGCATCCCACTCATCAATCACAAAGAGAAACTTCTGCTCCTTTTCCTCGAATATAAGGGACAGCAGATCCCATACCGCCTTGCTCTGATCTAATTTGAGATCTGGATAAGCCTGTACAAGATCCTGATAAATCCCATCCTCGATTCTTGAAATATAGCTCCTGTAATCACGGCATTCCTTCGGAATCTCACTGCAGTCCAGATAGATTACTTCATGCCTGTTCAAATGCTCCAGACATTTCTTCGATTCGGCAATTGCCAGATGTTCAAACACATCCTTGCTGTCTCTCGCCTTCCCGAAAAAAGCGCCGATCATATTCGCCGCCACAGTCTTTCCAAAACGCCGCGGCCTGACAATACAGAAGAAACGCTGTTCTCGTCCAAGAGCCGGAATCAATTCCTCTATCATCGCTGACTTATCCACAAAATATGGATCCTGTGAAATCATCTTGTATTTATCATATGGAGCAATACTATTTAAAAATAATCCCATAATACCGATTCACCCCTAAGCATCTTTTCTCCATTATATAAGACCTCATACATTGTTACAAGCGAATTTATCATTCTGGCATGGTTTAGGAGCATCAATTCCTGAAAAAGATATGAGGCATGGAATGAACCTGACGTCATCCCATGCCCCTATATTCTCTTAAGTATTCTGCTTATCCTTACTCTTCCCGGCTCCTGCCGCACAGAACAGCACGAATCCCATGAACAGCACCGCCGCTGCCATCCATCCAACAAGCACCGCCGTCCCGCGTCCCGCAAACATATCATAATACCCTTTCAGATAGATAACGATAATGATCAGCGGAAGCACATAAGATACATATCCCTTAAGCCCGCGCGGGAAATGAACGCCCTCCCCGGCATTAACTTCACTGAGGAAATTCTCCCATCCCCATCCGTTCTTCCTGGTACAGAACAGCACATACCCCAGACTTCCAAGGGGGAGCAGGTTATTGGACACGATGAAATCCTCCAGGTCCATGATATTCGTCCCCGCTCCCAACGGTTCAAATCCGGCAAGAACATTAAACCCAAGCACGCAAGGCATACTTAAGATAACAAGCATCACCACATTCACCAGAACACTCTTCTTCCTGGACCATCCAAGCAGATCGATCGCAAACGAGATAATATTCTCAAACACCGCCACGATGGTCGTAAACGCAGCAAAGGTCAGGAACAGGAAGAACAGCGCTCCCCAGATCCGGCCGCCCGGCATCTGAGCAAATATATTCGGTATCGTAATGAAGATCAGGCTCGGTCCTGCCCCCGGTTCAATGCCAAACGCGAAGCAGGATGGAATGATAATGAAGCCGGCCATCAGCGCAACAAAGGTATCCAGCAGCGTAATACTGGCCGCCTCGCCTGAAAGGCTTCTTTCCTGTCCGATATAGCTTCCGAAGATCAGCATCGCACCGATTCCGATGGACAAGGTAAAGAATGCCTGGCTCATTGCCCCGAAGATCACGTTCCCGATTCCAATCTCCTTCATCCTGGCAAAATCCGGCACCAAATAGAAGCGGATACCGTCTTCTGCTCCCTCCAGAAATATGGAATGGATCACCAACACCACCATGATCAGCAGAAGCGCGGACATCATGACCTTAGATACACGCTCGATCCCCTTCTGAATTCCAAAATAGCAGACGGCAAAGCCTACAACACAGATCAGCACCGTCCAGAATGTCATAACCGGAACATTGCCTAACATATCCGTGAATCCTTCCGCCACCGTATCCGACGATGCGCCGACGAATTCTCCCTTGATACTGCGGTAACAGTAATACATCATCCAGCCGCCGACGGTTGTATAGAACATCATAAGCAGATAACATCCGATCACACCGATCCACTTCATCACATGCCACCGAGTCCCCTCCGGTTCTAACTTTTCAAAACTTGCCGCAACGCTTAGCCGGCTTCCTCTTCCTACCGCAAACTCACAGATCATAACCGGAATACCCAGGATCAGAAGAAATATCAGATAGATGAGGATAAACGCCGCTCCTCCAAACTCTCCGCACATATAAGGGAACTTCCATACATTCCCGATTCCTATCGCGCATCCGGCAGATACCAGAATAAATCCCAGACGCGAACCAAACTTTTCTCTCTTCACTCTACTCTATCCTCTGGAACATCTGAACTGCAGCTCTTCCCATCTTCGGTCTACTTCCTTCTGGAATTCTTCGATCAGATATTCGTTCCCTTTCTTGAATAAATGTTTGAATCTTCCCTGCGGCTTCAGGAAATCTTCGATCGGCAGCTTCTTCTTCGGCTCATAATTCAGGATCCACTTGCCTTCCTCCACTTCAAATAACGGCCAATAGCAGGTCTCCACACCCAACTTGCAGATCTCCATGATATCCGGCGTATTGTATCTCCATCCTCTCGGGCACGGAGCCATAATATTTAAAAAGGCCGCGCCCGGCGTATAGATCGCCTTCTCAGACTTCACATGCAGATCCTTGAAGTTGCCGATAAATGTGGTCTGTGCCACATAAGGAACGTCATGCGCCGCTATGATCGCCGCCAAGTCCTTTCTGTTCTGCGGTTTCCCGTTGCTCACACTCCCTACCGGAGTCGTCGTCGTGTCCGCATACATGGGAGTCGCGGAAGACCGTTGGATACCCGTGTTCATATATGCGCCGTTGTCATAGCAGACATATACCATATCCGTGTTCCTCTCCATTGCACCGGACAATGACTGGAACCCGATATCATAGGTTCCGCCGTCGCCGCCGAATGTGATGAACTTATAGGTCTCGTCTAATTTTCCTTTTCTCTTAAGCGCCCTGTACGCACCTTCCACGCCGCTTAAGGTTGCTCCCGCATTCTCAAAGGCATTGTGGATGTAGCTGTCCTCCCATGCCGTATATGGGTAAGTAAAGGTAGACACCTCCAGACATCCCGTGGCGTTGCCGATGACTGCCTTATCTCCCTCATGGAGTCCGCGCAGCACATTCCTTACCGCGATGGTTCCGCCGCAGCCTGCGCACATTCTGTGTCCCGGCGCCAGACGTTCCGGTTTGCTCATAGTCTCTTTGAAATTATAACTCATCTTTTGTCCCCCCTTATTCTCTGATTCCCAGATAACGATACGTCTCGCCTGCATCGCCGTCGGCTGCTATCTGTTTCAGGGTTGCAAATATACCTTCCATGTCCTCTACGCGCACATCTCGCCCGCCGAGTCCATAGATATAATTCACAGCAAGAGCCTGTGATCTCGCCCGGTACAGCGCCGCCATCACATCCGCGCCCAAAGGGCCTCCGTGATTCGTATAACCCTCTGCCCGGTCCATGACCGCAACTGCTTTGACTCCTTTCAAAGCCTGGGCGATCGCTTCGGCCGGGAACGGACGATAGAGGCGGATCTTAAGGAGACCCACCTTCTCTCCCTGCTCTCTTAACTTATCTATGGCGTCTTTTGTCGTACCTGCCGCCGATCCGATCATAACCACCGCGTATTCGGCATCTTCCATGCGATACGCTTCAAACAGGCCGTACTCTCTGCCTGAGATCCCGGCAAATTCTTCCGCGACATTTAACACGACTTCTTCTACGTGCCTCATACCTTCCGCCTGGCTGCGTTTTGCTTCCATGTAGTAATCCGTGATGGAATACGGCCCCACTGCCATGGGGCATTCGGGGTTCAGCAGATAATTCTCCGGCTGATATTCGCCGACGAACTTCTTAACCTCTTCGTCTTCTAACAATTCCATGTTCTCTACCGCATGGCTGGTGATAAATCCGTCCTGGCAGATCATAATCGGCAGCCTGACGCTCTCATGCTCCGCAATACGGTAAGCCTGCACCATATTATCATAGGCTTCCTGATTATTCTCCGCGTAGATCTGGATCCATCCGGCGTCCCTTGCGCCCATACTGTCGGAGTGGTCGCAGTTGATGTTGATCGGTCCTGACAAGGCGCGGTTCACAAGCGCCAGCGCCAGCGGCAGACGGTTAGACGCGGCTATGTATAATTCTTCCCACATATACGCAAGCCCGCAGGACGACGTCGCGGTAAGGCTCCGCGCGCCTGCCGCGGACGCCCCGATCGCCGCGCTCATGGAGCTGTGTTCGCTCTCCACCGGAATAAACTCCGTATCTACCTGTCCATTTGCAACAAAGGACGCAAAATACTGCGGGATCTCTGTGGACGGGGTGATGGGGAACGCCGGAAATACATCCGGGTTAATCTGTCTTAACGCGATCGCAATCGCTTCATTTCCTGATAAACGGTCTCTTTTTGCCATCTTACTTACACCCCTTCCATCGTAATTGCACCGAACGGGCATGATTTCACACAGATACCGCACCCCTTGCAGTGATCATAATCGAATTCGCCTCTCTTGCCGTCCTTCACCGGAATACAGCTGTCCGGGCAGACCGGCGTGCAGAGTAAGCATTGTTTACACTTTTCTTCTATAAATACCGGCTTATCCGTAGACCATTCACCCGTATTGAATTCCTTCGACGTACCTGCCCCGGCGATGATCATACCCTCTGTCAGGTCCTTCCACGTTGCTTTTACACCTAATTTCGTGATATCTGCTGCCATTACCGCACCTCCTCAAGCGCCATCTTAAGCGCTGCCATATTGCCTTCTATCACTTCCGGCTTGCTGGCAAACTTATGGGAAAACGACGCCTTCATCTCTCTTAAGAATGTCTCCTCATCCATGATCCCCGCCACCTTCACGATCGCAGCAAGAAGCGGAGTATTGGGGAAATACCTGCCCATGGCCGCCATGGATACCTTATGGGCGTCAATGGTATAGACCTTTCCTTCGTATCCTTTCAGATGAGGAATGATCTCTTCCTTCGCGCGCTGAGTATTCACGAGGATCGCCCCGTCCTTCTTAAGCCCGCTGGTCACATCGACCGCCTCTAATAAGGATTCATCTACAACTACCACATACTGCGGATCATAGATATTGGAATGTACTCGGATCTGTGTATCGCTGATCCTGTTATAAGCCGTGATCGGCGCTCCCATACGCTCTGGACCGTACTCCGGGAAGCCCTGGACGTATTTGCCTGTCTGAAATGCCACGTCTGCAAGGAGCAATGCGGCAGTCTTGGCACCCTGGCCGCCGCGGCCGTGCCATCTGATCTCTGTAAGGTTACTCATCTTCTCTTTATCCTTTCTGCGTATTCTCTTATCCATCGCAGGGCCAAAGCCCTGCCCTCATGAAAAGTATAGATGTCCGGCTCTCAATTACCGAGCGGACTCTGTTTTTAATTTCATATCCACTATTGTACTTGATGTTTCGCCTTATGTCCAGTACAACCTGATGTAAATTTCTGTTTCTTTCCCGGCATACGCCGTCTGGTCACATGTGTTGCAAACCATCCGCTTATGAGCAGCACGGCAAGATAGAAACACAGCCGGCCCATACTGATATCTCCGGTTTTCGGCGTTTTTGCCGGAGGCTGTTTCTTCACCAGCTTCACCGTCTGGCCCTCGTCATTCAGATCTTCATGAACCGCCGCTTCTTTCCCGTTTCCGGTCATATAGAGTCTCTCGAATATGACAAGCTCCCGTTCTCCTATCTCTTCATTCTTGAATGTAAACTCCACCTCTGTCTTGCCGGACGGTTCTTTTGCCGTGAATATACTTTCGGCAGTGACCGGCTTCCCGTCCCTGATCAGCGCTTCGCCTGTCTCCTTATCCATCACCGTCCCGACTGCTTTGTATTCTTCTCCTGCCAGCAGATTCTTGTACTCGATCTGATCTACGATGGTGATCTCCTCCGTAAGAACGATCTCTTTTCTGCCGTCACCCTTCCCCGCTGCAGCCGTTCGGATAGACGGTATATAGACGCTCTGCTTTTCATCCTCCAGATCTTCATGTTTGGCGATCGGTTTCTCCTTGAAGGTAAGTGTCTCGAATACAACTACCGTCTTTCCGGCAAGGGAAACACCGCCAAATTCGAACTTCACTTCTGCTTCTCCTTCTGCCTCCTCTGCAGTAAATACCGTCTCTGCCGTCACCGTCCTCCTGTCGTCATCCCTAAGCGGTTCTCCCGTCTCCTGATCCATCAGCACTCCCGTTAATTTATATTCATATCCGGCCAGGACATTGGCATAGGACACCCTGTCCGTCAGGCTGACAGTCTCATCCGCCTTGGCCTGGTGCGTCTCTGTCTCATCATCTATTGCCATCGTATGAATCTTCGGAATATGGATGGTCTGCGCTTCGTCCTCTATATCCTTATGCACCGCCGTCAAAACCTTCTTGAACCATGACTTCTTAAGGAACAGCTCTTCAAACACAACGAAAGTATGTCCCTCAAGCCCTTTCCCCGGAAACCGGAATGTCAATTCGGCGGTTCCGTCAGATTCCTTCGGCACGAAGACCGCCCTCGCATGGATCTCCTTTCCGTCCGCGTCAAGAGCCGGCTTGCCCGTCTCCTGATCCATCAGCGTCCCTTCAAGGCTGTACTGATGATCGGCAGTCAGATGTTGATAAGCCACCTTATCCACAACGGTAATCTCTTCCGCCGCCATGGTAAGATTGACCCCCGTCTCCTGATCAAGGGCCGTCGTCTGTATCCGGGGGAATCTTACCGTCTGCGGCTTATCGTTGAGATCCGCATGAACCGCGATACTCTTCTTCTCTATCAGCAGTTCTTCGAACGCAACCGTAACCTTTCCGGCAAGAAGGCTTCCGTCAAACCGAAATACGACCTCCGCCTCACCGTCCGTGTCCTTTGCCGTGAATTCCGTCTCCGATGCGATCTCTTTTCCTTCAGCGTCCTTTAGCGGCTGTCCGCTGACCTTATCCTTAAGCGTTCCCCGCATCGTATACTTTTTCCCGGGAATCAGATTCTTATAACGCACTCTATCCCGGATAGTCACCTCTTCGCCTGCATAGGACATCTGAAGCTTTGTCTCCTCATCTTCTGCTTCCGTAGCTATTTCCGGGAAATAAACCGTCTGAGCCTTATCATCTGCATCCTTGTGCTCTGCCACCGATCTGCCGCCGCAGAACAGCTCTTCATAAGCCGTAAGCGTCTTCCCCTTAAGCTTTGACCCGTCAAACTTGAACACTGCTTCCACACTGCCGTCCTTCTTTTCCGGCGTAAATGACGTCCGCGCGGTAATCTTATTCCCTTGTGCGTCCTCTGCCGCTTTCTTTGTCTCCTGGTCGATCAGCATTCCTTCCAGTACATATCCTCTTCCCGGCACAAGATTTGTATATTTTACCTCGTCAATCAGAGTCACGTCTGTATCTGCGCGGGAAAGGTTCTGCTTCGTATCGTCGTCACGGATCACCGTACCAAGCTTCGGGATATAGATGGTCTGAGCCTCATCCTTAATATCCGCATGCACCGCATATTCCCGGCCGTCCTTTTTAAGTGTCTCGAACGCTACAAGGGTCCTGCCGCCCATTTCTCTTCCGTCAAACCGGAATACCACCTCTGCCGTTCCGTTGGATGCAGCCGCAGTGAATTCTGTCTGCGCCTCGATCTTATTGCCGTACCGGTCCTTAGCTTCCTTCCCGGTCTCCTTATCCATCAGGATTCCGGTTATGGTATACTTGCGCCCCGCCTGCAGATTCTCATAGGCCACCGTATCCTCGATCACGACCTCCTCATCCGCTTTGGACATCTCCATGCCCGTCTCCTGATCCGCGGCCTGCGTCGCGATATCCGGGAAATGAATGGTCTGGGAAGAATCGTTGATATCTTTGTGCTCTGCCAGCTTCTCATCTCCCTTGTATAATTCTTCGAATACAACAATATCCATTCCCCGAAGCCCGGACGCGTCAAAGAAAAATTCCATCTCAACCGTGCCGTTGGAATCCTTGGGGGTGAATTCCTTCGTCACCGTAATCACGTTACCGCTCTTGTCAGTCAGCTGTTCCCCCGTCGTCCGGTTCATCAGGGTTCCGACCATTCTGAACTTCTCTCCCTTTTTCAAACCGATATAGTCGACCGTATCTACGACCGCCGTATCACTGTCCGCATTCGCGTAGCGGGTACCGGTCGCCTCGTTCTTTGCCGACGTGCCGATTCGTACATCTGCATTCTCAATATTTCCCAGATTCACGATATAACTGTCCCGTGTGATGGATACGGTACTCTTGTAGAGATACTTTCCCTCATTGGCGGCACATTTCAGTTCTTCCAATGTATATGTATCGTATGGAAGCGCGCCCACACTGTCATCGACCGCCGCCGTCTGGCCGTCTGCATTCTTCCCGAACCATATTCCGTCTCCGATATTCCCTCCGTTCGTGTTATGGCTGTGCGCCGCGTACGCGGTATTGGTAGAATAATGACCGTTGGCGTCTGTTGAAAATACATGCGATTCTCCCGTAGTATTGGACGTCAGGCGAAACTGCACTCCTTCCATAGGCGTCTGAGTATTCTTATCGATCTTGGTTAATTCAATATCTCCCCTGAACACACCGTCTGCAACGGCATATGCATTGCCCCCTTCAAGAGCCGCCTGGATGCCGTCCTGAATAATCTGTGATACATACACGCCCTCTCCTCTCTCCGCTCCGCTTTCCGCCTGCAGATACAGCGGATTCCGAAGATATCCCGCCGGCGGCTGCACCTCTTCTACACTGATCGTTCCAAGGGGCAGGGTTATGGTATCACCGACTTTGTAGAACTCATCACCGGATACCTTCTCCGTCTCTTCTAACAGCCTGACGCTTCTTCCCGCCCCGGCCCGCACGGAACCGGTCCTTGCCTTAAGCACCCAGCTTCGCGTCGGTTTGGCCGGCAGATTCTCTTTATCGTAGTATCCCTGATAGAAGTTCACCATGAATCTGGAATTTTCCAGAGACGCCGCTCCCTCGGCTCCCGGCAGCCTGGTCCCCCTGTCGATCTTGTACAGTTCAATGGCCAATCTGTCATGGACCGGTTCGTCGCTTACCCTGAGCACCGAAGTCTTTGACTCACTGACTCTTACCGTATGCACCTGGGTATCCAGGATGTAGCCTTTGGGCGCATGCTTTTCCTTGACGTAATAAGTCCCTGTCTCCAGTTCTACGGTATCTGACTTCCCATTCGTATCCGTGATCAATGTGGCCGCAAGCTGCGTGCACCCTCTGTTCTTATATACGCCGTACTGGGCGCCTCCCAGGGAATAGCAGGAGTTATTCGCCGTGATCTCCGTATTCGCAGACTCCTTCACCAGCCTTGCATAGCCTGTCGGCGGTTCTTCCGGGATCTCAGGCTTATCAGGAATGTCAGGCTGCTCTGGAATCTCCCGGAGCAGAAAATGTGCAAGCGGCTGCGACGCGCCGTTGAGATAGGCTGTACCCTCTCCAATATATTTCCCCATATTGGCTGCTACCTTATTGATCGCATCCCCGTACACCTGGTTCTGCAGATCCAGGTTAAAATCCGAACCGTCCACATGAATATTGCCGCAATTCCAGCTAAACGGGCCGTTCAGATGCCGCCAGACCAGACATTGCGCCGCCAGATACTTCTGATTGTCCGTCAGCTCCGTATGCTCATACACATATTTGATATACAGCGCGCACGCTGTAATATCCGACTGTTTCAGCCCGTACTCCAGAAGATTGACAGCCGTCACGCTGCCGCTCTGGAAATTAACCAGCGGATTCAGGCAAAAGGCCGCTTTGCCGTCTACCCCCAGCATACCTTCATTGTAGGTCTTGATCTGCTCACTGCTGTCGCTGAACACACGGATCCGCCCGATCTTGGCCCTTAACTGGCTGGACGTGCTTCCTGACCTTGCCGCCGCGTATGCGCCTGCGGCGTTCATCTGCACCGATCCTAAGGCTGTTCCCTCTTCTGTGCCCGTCCCATCCTCCGCTGCTTCACTCTCCTTCTCCTCCGTAATTTGGACAAATGTACCTCTCACGGTCACGCTGCGATCCGGCATGGGAAATGTATAGGCGCCTTCCTCCGTCTGCTCAGGAGAGAACAGCTCCTCCCCGGTCTGCCCGTCGAAGATCCCAATCGACTTAAGAGTGAACATTTCATTCGGTGTTGCCCAAAGCAACACCTGAGCATTCTCTTCAAAGCTCTGAGTCCTCTCCTGCATCCCGTCAAATCCAAGCTCGCCGCCCGGCGCTTCTTCTAACGTTACGGAATGCTTTGCCTTCTCTCCGTCATGTTCGTCTGTCCTTACCTCCGAGGCAGATACAGCCCCGGCGCGCTGCAGTATCAATGACAGACATACTGCGAGCACAAGTACGCATGATATGCCTCTCTTCGTTTTTTTCATACCTTTTGATTCTCCTTTCACTTACATGGTTTTTCAATCGTTTTCTGCCCGTAAGCTTCTGCAGGACTTTTGCATTCCGCGTATATTTTCAGGTATTTCGCCTGTCAACAGCTTCATATGATCATTGATCTGGGGGATAATCGATGTGTCCCAGACAGAGACACTAAGGATACCGAGTTAAGAAGAGACCAGACGATCCGCCGCCGTTCACAGAACATGAACGAAGCATCGGATATTCTGGCATCCAGAAAAATCAGATACATAGAACCATCATAAAGTGATAGCCTGATATCCATGCAATCATGGCTGCTCAGCTCATTGCTTCGCAGAAAAATAAATATAAAAATGAAACTTGTCGCGAAAATCGATAGACTGTCAGAAATATGAGTACACAGAGTACAAGATGGACAGAAATTGATTTACCAAATAATACCACAGTTCCGGCGCTTTCACAAGACAAACAATTCGACAAATTATGACAAAAAAAACGCCGCGCCCTAAGGCGCAGCGCATATAACATCTGAATCCTGAGAATTGAGACAATCTTAACTGACTCTTGATTATCAGTCTTAACTGACTCTTGATTATACATGAATCTGCGAAAAGACCGCTCCAATCGGCGCGGCTATGGTAAGCTCGGCACGAACCTCCTTTGCCGTCGCGCTCTTATTGATCACCGCCAGATGCTTCCCCCGGAAGTAGTCGATGAATCCCGCCGCCGGATAGACGATCAGCGATGTGCCGCCGATGATCAGGGTATCCGCATGGCTGATCGCATGAATACTCCTCTGGATCACATCAGAATCAAGCCCTTCCTCATACAAGACCACATCCGGCTTGATCCGGCCGCCACAGGCGCACTTCGGAATCCCTTCCGAATTCTTCACATATGCCGCGTCGTAGAACCGGCCGCACTTCTGACAGTAATTGCGGTGAATACTTCCGTGCAGCTCCAGCACATTCCTGCTGCCCGCCGCCTGATGAAGCCCGTCGATATTCTGGGTGATCACTGCGGACAGCTTCCCTGCCTGTTCAAGCTCGGCAAGCTTCTGATGAGCCGGGTTCGGCTTCGCATCAAGGAACATCATCTTCTCCTTGTAGAATTCATAGAAGCCTTCCGTATTCTGCATAAAGAAGCTATGGCTTACGATCTGTTCCGGCGAATAACGGTACTCCTGCTGATATAATCCGTCGGCGCTTCTGAAGTCCGGGATATTGCTCTCCGTAGATACGCCTGCCCCGCCGAAGAATACGATATCGCTGCTGTCGTCGATAATAGCCTGAAGCTTTTTTACTTCTTCTTCATACATGGCATTCCCTCCCTGTCACTTACTGCACGATGTGCTCTCAATCCAGCCGATCACTTCATCCAGGCTGTCAAACTGCGCCGTGATCCCGTCCTTCACTTCTTCCGGCACCACGATAAGATCCGGGATATGGATGATATAGCCTCCCGCCGCCTTGCCGGCCCTCACACCTGCAATGCTGTCTTCAAGCACAAGGCAATCCCCAATGGGAACTCCTATCTCTTCTGCCGCCTTAAGAAACACGTCGGGATGCGGCTTGCTTCTTTCCACCATATCTCCGTAGACAAATGCGTCAAAATCTCCTCTGACCCCGGCCCTCTCAAGCATCGTATCGGCGAGCCTGCGGTCCGTAGAGGTCGCTACCGCTCTGCGGATACCGTGTTCCTTCAGATAATCCAAAAGCCTGCTCAGCCCCTTTTTCACCGGAACACCTTTTTCTTTGATATACTCATACTGTAACTCTGTCTTCCGGCCGATACAGCGGTCATAATCAAAGCCTTCCCCGAATCTGTCGGCAAACGCCTGCCGGATCGCCGCCGGATTCCTCCCGCGGAAGCTGTTCAAGAATTCCATCGGCAGCGCGGTCCCCATCTCATCGCCCGCCTGCTTCCAGAAAACAGACGCCAGACGCTCGGTATCGAACATCAGGCCGTCCATATCAAATATTACACCCTTTACCATAAGTCATGACTCCTTCTTCCTGCTGTACCCTGCAAAAAAATCCGATAATGCATCCAATGTCTTCAGCAATACCGGCACTTCCGCCGCATCCAGCTTATCGAGCACGGCCTTGGTCATCTGCCTGTGATAGTCTTCGTGATGTCTGTATGCCCTGACCCCCTTAGCGGTCAGCTTCACATACACCACTCTCCGGTCCTCTTCGCTTCTGCGGCGCTCCACATACTTCTTATTCACAAGGCTGTTCATGGCTGTTGTGAGAGAACCGACTGTGATATTCAGTTTCCTGGCAATGGAAGACATATTCCTGCCATTACCCGTACCGACCGCCTCTATTACATGCATATCATTATTCGTAAGATCACCGAATTCTTCCGTAATGATAGCCTTCTCTTCAAGCTCCCAGATCTCGTTGATCAGGTTCACCAGAATATTGTTGATCGTCATATATGCCTGTTCCATTCCCATTCACCTCCTTCTATCTGCTAACTATGTCCGATGCCGTATCACTCAATTCTTATTATACTCTTTCCCCTATCAGAGAATCAATAACTTCTTTTACGGTTTCCAGATGATCTGCCTTATATGCATAGGCCCCGCAGAATAACAGCGCTTCATCCACCTCGCCCTTCGCCGCATGGATCAGGGCGTCCGTGATACAGTACGGGATCTCGGCCGGATTGCAGCTATGCAGACATCTGTGGCAAGGACTGTGGGGAATCTGTTTCCCCGCCGCTACCTTCTCCATGAATGGATTCATGATCGCCCGCCCGGGCATTCCGACCGGACTCTTCACGATCGCAATATCATCTTCCTTAGCCCGGATATAGGCTTCCTTGTACCGGATATCCGCATCGCATTCCTCTGTGGTAACGAATCTCGTGGCGACCTGAATCGCATCCGCGCCAAGGGCGAACGCATGCACGGCCTGCTGCCTGTTCTCGATCCCGCCGCCAAGCGCTGCCGGAATCTTACAGTGATATTGTTCTTCATACTGCTTAACCGTATTCAGAATCTTCCTGACTTCCGCATCATATAATTCTGCACCGCGTAATTCCTGACTATTCTCGGAATCCTCTGCGCCTGATACTCCGTATTCTTCAAGCTGCTCCCTGGTAAAACCCAGATGTCCGCCTGCTTTTGGCCCTTCGATCACAAGCAGGTCCGGCATCCGTCCGTATCGCTTACCCCAGTACTTAAGGATCACCTTCGCCGACTTCTCCGTAGATACGATCGGCGCCAGCTTCACATCGGACTCCCCGGCGATCTTCGGAAGGTCCATAGGCAGTCCCGCCCCTGATATGATGATGTCCGCGCCCGCATCGATTGCCGCCCTGACATAATCTTCATAATACCGCATCGCTACCATCAGGTTGAACCCGATGATTCCGTCCGGCGCGATCGCTCTCGCCTTCTGGTATTCCTTACGGATCGCCCTTAAGTTCGCTTCTTTTGTATTATTGTCAAAATCCGGCTCTCGAAAACCAATCTGGGCGGCAGAGATCACCCCTATGCCGCCCTCCTTTGCAACTGCTCCGGCCAGATTCCCAAGGCTTATACCCACTCCCATTCCGCCCTGTATAACCGGAACACCTGCTGCTATATCTCCTATTTTCAATGGATGAATATTCATTGTCATTCTCCTTATACTTAGCTGCCGTTAAATTCTTCGGAACCGCTCATAGCGATGAGCCGTAAGCTCTGCAGCAGACATTTGCCCATACCGGATCAAAAACTGCTCAATCCCGCTTGCCAGCTTATGGGTAACTTCCTTAAGATTCTCTACGGTATAGCGGGACGGCTCGGCAAATACCTGCTCCACGATCCCCATGCGGTAAAGATCTTCCGCCGTAAGGCGCATCACCCCTGCCGCTTCCTTGGCTTTCGAACTGTCCTTCCAAAGAATACTTGCAAATCCTTCCGGAGAGAGAATGGAATACACTGAATTCTCCATCATCCATACCTCGTCTGCCACAGCCATGGCAAGCGCTCCGCCGCTTCCGCCTTCCCCTATGATCACCGAAAGTACCGGGACCTTAAGAGCCGACATCTCATATATATTCCTGGCAATGGCCTCGCCCTGCCCCCGTTCCTCTGCCTCCAGCCCGCAGAAAGCTCCCGGAGTATCTACAAAGCAGATAACGGGACGGCCGAACTTCTCCGCCTGCTTCATCAGCCGCAGCGCCTTGCGGTATCCGTCCGGGGAAGGCATACCGAAGTTGCGCTCTATGTTCTCCTTCGTATTCGTGCCCTTCGCCTGCGCGATCACCGTCACCGGGATCCCGCGGAACCTGGCAACGCCACCAATGACCGCCTTATCATCGGCGAAATATCTGTCCCCGTGGAACTCTATAAAGTCGGTAAACAGCTCACGGATATAATCGCTTCCCACCGGCCGGTCGTTCATACGTGAGATCTGGACACGGTCCCAGGCTTCGGCAAGGCTGTTCGTGATCTCCATACCTTTGGAGGTAAGCTCTCCGTCTGACAGATCACTTTCCTCAACAGCAGTTGTGCTCCCTTTCTCTTCATGAAGCGTCAATATCTGGGATAACGTCTCCTTAAGCTGAGGCCGCTCCACGATTCCGTCTATGAAGCCGTGTTCCAGAAGGAATTCCGAACGCTGGAACCCCTTAGGCAGCTTTTGTCCGATCGTCTGCTCGATCACTCTTGGTCCGGCGAATCCGATCAGCGCCTTAGGCTCTGCCAGGATCACATCTCCAAGCATAGCGAAGCTTGCCGTTACTCCTCCTGTCGTCGGATCCGTCAACACGCTGATATACAGAAGCCCTTCATCACTGTGCCGTTTTAATGCCGCCGAAGTCTTCGCCATCTGCATCAGGGATACGATCCCCTCCTGCATCCTGGCTCCGCCGGAACAGGCAAACAGGATCACCGGAAGACGCTCTGCTGTCGCCCGCTCTACGGCTCTTGCGATCTTCTCTCCTACCACTTCTCCCATGCTCGCCATCAGGAAACGGCCGTCACAGACGCCTAAGACTGTCTCTGTCCCGTCAATACAGGCCTTTCCCGTGACAATGGCTTCCTCAAGGCCCGTCTTCTCCTTAAGCGAGCCGATCTTCTCCTCATATCCCTTATAGTCGAGCGGATTCGGAGTGACAAGCTCCCGATCCCATTCCTCGAAGGTTCCCTCGTCCGCCACCATCTCGATACGGCGGTATGCATGCACCCGGAAATATCCTCCGCATTTCGGACAGATATAATAGTCGCTTTTAACATCCTCCGCAATGATCGCGCTGCCGCACTTATTACACTTCCGCAAGAGTCCTTCCGGCACCTCCGGCCTCGCGGAATTTAACGCAATATATCCTTTTCTCCCAGACGCAAGCCTGGTCTTCTTAAACACATTATCCAGCTTCATAAAACGTCACCTTTACATCTTTATTCTGTTTACCTGTACAAAGCTCTGTGAAGCGCCTCTTCATTTTCCGCAATAAACTCTATGTCAATATCTCCTGACAGATAATCAGGACGGCCAAGGATCTCATACTGATAATCCACATTCGTATCGATGCCTTCTATGATCACCTCTCCCAGCGCGCTCTGCATCTTGCGTATGGCCTCGCTGCGGTTCTTCGCCCATACAATGAGCTTTGCCACCATAGAATCATAGTAAGGCGGTATGGTATACCCGCTGTAGATGGCGGAATCGATCCTTATTCCCTTGCCGCCGGGCAGATACATATCCGTGATGGTTCCGGGCGACGGCCGGAATCCCTTGGCCGGATTCTCTGCATTGATCCTGCATTCGATGGCGTGGCCGTTCAGATGAATATCCTCCTGTGCGAATGCAAGCTTTCTCCCTGATGCGATCCGAATCTGTTCCTTGATCAGATCGATCCCCGTGACCCACTCCGTGACCGGATGCTCCACCTGGATACGGGTATTCATCTCCATAAAATAGAAGCTGCCGCTCTTCTCCAACAGGAATTCTATCGTCCCGGCATTCTGATATCCCGCTGCCTTAGCCGCCTTCACGGCCGCTTCGCCCATCCGCTCCCGCAACTCATCCGACAGGGCGACAGAAGGAGATTCCTCTATCATCTTCTGATGGTTCCGCTGGATAGAACAGTCCCGTTCTCCCAGATGGACCACATTGCCGTAATGATCCGCTAATATCTGGAATTCGATATGTCTGGGATGCTGCACGAAATGCTCGATATACATGGTATTATCGCCGAACGCCATCTGTGTTTCCTTCTGGGCAGTCTGAAAACTCCGTTCGAATTCCTCCGGCGTATTGGCAATTCGCATGCCTTTGCCGCCTCCGCCGAGAGCCGCCTTAACAATGACCGGATAACCGACCTCTCCGGCTATTACCGCGCCCGCTGCGGCGTCATAGATCGGTTCGGTGCTTCCGGGAATGACCGGCACGCCGGCCGCCGCCATGGTATTCCTGGCCTCCTGCTTATTCCCGAGCTTTGCTATGACCTTCGAATCCGGTCCGATAAAAGTAATATTACACTGTTCGCATAACTCCGCGAATCTGCTGTTCTCCGACAGGAATCCAAAACCCGGGTGGATCGCGTCGGCGCCCGTTACGATCGTAGCGCTGATGATCCGGTCCATACTCAGATAACTCTCTGCAGACGCCGCCGGACCGATGCAGACAGCCTCATCCGCAAGCTTCGCATGAAGGGCTTCCTTATCTGCCTCGGAATATACCGCTACCGTCTCGATTCCCATTTCCCTGCAGGCACGGATGATACGCACCGCAATCTCGCCCCGATTCGCAATTAATACTTTCTTGATCATTCTCTCACCTATCCAATCATGAATGTCAGCTCCGCAGAGACAACCGTCTTACCGTCTACACTGGCAACTGCTTCTCCGACTCCTACCGGACCCTTTCTCTTAATGATGCGGGTCTCCAGGCGAACCTTGTCGCCGGGTACGATCTTGCCTTTAAACTTACATTTATTGATACCGCCGAAGTAAGCAGTCTTCCCCTTGTTCTCTTCAAGGCTCAGGATCGCGACCGCACCGGCCTGGGCCAGCGCTTCCACGGTCAGGACTCCCGGCATCACAGGCTCCATGGGGAAATGTCCCGCGAAGAATTCCTCTCTGTAGGTGACGCACTTATAACCGACGGCATACTGCCCCGGCTCATAGTCCTCAATGTAATCCAGAAGAAGGAACGGATGACGGTGGGGGATGATCTCCTTGATCTGATTAATATCTAAACGCATAACATCCTCCTCTATCTAATCCTGAACAACGGCTGGCCGTACTCTACCGCCTGCCCGTTCTCAACCAGTATCTCTTCTATAATTCCGTCATACTCGCTTTCGATCTCATTCATCAGCTTCATGGCCTCAATAATAGCCAATGTCTGCCCCTTCTTCACGGTATCGCCTGCCGCTACAAAAGGCGCTGCATCCTCCGCCGGCGCCGCATAGAAGGTCCCGACTAAGGGCGACGTCACGATCCGGCCCGCCGGCTTCTGGCTGTCTGCTTCATCAGCGTCAACGACAGAAGCGATATTCGTTACCTGAACCGATGCGTCTGCTTTGACAGAGCCCTCGCCTGTGCCTGCTGCCGGCACGATCTGAACCTTGTCTTTCTTCTTCGTCAGATGAAGCTTCACACCGTTTTCTTCGTATTTCAGTCCGGTCAGTTCGGATGCGGACACGGTCTCAATTAATTTGATAAGATTCTCTATTTCCATACTATAGGCCTCCTCTGTTTGATCGCCTGCCGCGTCCGGGTCCTATCCCTCGTATTTTTTCAGCAGCAGCGTAGCATTGTGTCCGCCAAATCCAAGGGAATTGGTAAGGACGTAATTGACGTCTTTTTCCACGGGCGCACCCACCGCGTAATTCAAGTCGCACTCCGGGTCTGTTTCCTTCGTACCGACCGTCTGGTGAATGAATCCATCCTGAATGGTCTTCACACAGGCAATAAACTCAACTCCTCCTGCCGCTCCGAGCAAGTGTCCGATCATGGACTTGGTCGAGTTGATGACCACATCCTTCGCCGCATCGCCTAACGCCAGCTTGATCGCTCTTGTCTCGAACAAGTCGTTATGATGCGTGCTGGTTCCGTGAGCGTTGATGTAATCCACCTGCGACGGCTTGATGCCGCCTTCCCTCATCGCAAGAGACATTGCCGTTGCCGCGCCCTTGCCGTCCTCCGCCGGGGAGGTAATGTGATAGGCGTCTCCGGTAGCTCCGTACCCCGTAACTTCCGCATAGATCTTCGCGCCTCTTGCCTTCGCGTGCTCCAGTTCTTCGAGTACGACCACGCCTGCGCCTTCGCCTAATACGAAGCCGTCCCTGTCCTTGTCAAACGGTATGGATGCCCGCATCGGATCCTGGGAGGCAGACAATGCGGTCAGACTTGTGAATCCAGCCACTCCCGTAGGACAGATACAGCTCTCTGTTCCGCCTGCGAACATGATATCCGCGTCGTCATACTGTATGGCCCGCAGCGCGTCGCCGATACAGTTGGTGCCGGACGCACAGGCCGTCACAACGTTCGTACATTTGCCCTGGAGTCCTAACTGAATGGAGATATTTCCCGCCGCCATATTGGAGATCATCAGCGGCACCATCAGCGGATTCACCCTGCCGGGGCCTTTCGTCCGAATCTTCTCGTATTCGCGCTCCACAACCTGAAGGCTGCCGATACCCGATCCGACGATCACGCCCGCACGGAACGGATCCTCCTTCTTGATATCAAGGCCGGCATCCCGATACGCCTCCGAAGCAGCCGCCACCGCATACTGGGAAAATGGCTCCATACGCTTCGCCGCTTTAAAATCCATATAGTCCTTTGCAGCAAAATCCTTCACCTCTGCAGCAACTTTCACCTTATATTCCGAAGTGTCGAATTTGGTGATCTCACCGATTCCGACCCTTCCTTCCCTGACACTGTTCCAGAACTCTTCCACCGTATTCCCGATCGGCGTCACAGCACCAAGCCCGGTCACTACAACTCTTCTTTTCATATTATTGCCATTCCTTTCCACTCATATCCTCTCCGTTATCCTTAAGCCGCCTACATTACCATGCCGCCGTCTACATGCAACACCTGCCCGGTGATATATCCCGCGTCTTCCGATGCAAGAAATGCCGCCGCAGCCGCCACCTGCTCCGGCTTGCCGAAGCTTCCGAGAGGGATCTGCGCAACAGACGCTTCTTTTACCTTCTCCGGCAATATACTCGTCATATCCGTCTCAATAAATCCCGGCGCAATTGCATTAACCGTGACCCCTCTTGATGCAAGCTCTCTTGCCGCCGCCTTGGTAAGGCCGATAACGCCTGCTTTGGACGCCGCATAATTCACCTGTCCGGCATTCCCTGTCACACCCACCACCGAAGACATATTGATGATGCGGCCGCTCTTCTGCTTAAGCATCTGACGGCTTGCAAACCGGATCGTGTTGAACGCTCCCTTAAGATTCGTACCGATCACCTGGTCAAACGCTTCCTCTGTCATCTTCATCAGAAGACCGTCCCTGGTAACGCCTGCATTATTGACCAGGATATCCAGATGTCCGTATTCCTTAATAACGTCCTGGATGAATGTCTCGCATTGCCCGTAATCGGACACGTCGCACCGGTAGATATAAGCCTTTCCTCCGTCTGCTTCGATCTCCTGCTGCACTTCTTTTGCTCTTTCCTCTGAGCCGTTATAATTGACGACCACAACCGCTCCTAAGGAAGCCAGCTTAAGCGCGACCGCTCTGCCGATTCCTCTTGACGCACCGGTTATGACTGCTACTTTTCCATTTAACATATTCTGCCCTTTCTTAATCTCCGTCAGAATCAAAACTATACCAGTTCTTGGGTTACTCTCTCCATATCCTCCCAGGAAGCTATATTACAGACCTTCGCACTGCGGTCGATCTTCTTAAGGAATCCCGCGAGCGTCTTTCCCGGGCCGATCTCAACGAATGTGTCAACGCCCTCTTTGATCATATACTCCATGCTCTGCATCCAGCGCACCGGAGAGCTTACCTGTGATCTGAGCAATTCCTTCGTCTCCCCGATATCTTCTACCTTCCGGGCCGTTACATTGGTCACATAGGGAATGTTCAGAGGATGAAGGTTTACCGTCTCTAATTCCTTCGCAAGCTCTTCTCCCGCCGGCACCAGAAGCGGAGAATGGAACGGCCCGCTGACATTCAGCATCATGACACGCTTCGCGCCCGCTTCTTTGAGAAGTACGGACGCTTCTTGAACTGCCGCCGTCTTCCCGGTTATTACGATCTGTCCCGGACAATTATAGTTCGCGATCGTCACACAGGCATCTTCTCCCATATGCTCAAGCACTTCTTCTATCTTAGACGCATCAAGTCCCATCACCGCACACATGCCGCCCTCACCGGCAGGCACCGTGTTCTGCATCAGGATCCCTCTCTTGCGGACCAGGCGGATCGCGTCCAGGTCATCCATCCCGCCTGCACAGGCTATGGCGCTGTATTCTCCAAGGCTTAATCCCGCCGTGATATCCGCCTTAAGCCCTCTTTCTTCTGCCGCCCTGGTCATAGCAAGACAAGTGGTGACCAGAGCCGCCTGAGTATATTCTGTAAGGTCAAGCTTCTCGTTCTCTTCAAAACAGAGCGCCTTCATATCTAATCCAAGGATCTCGCCTGCGCGGTCATAGATTGCCCTTGCAGTCTCGCTCCGTTCGTAAAAATCTGCTCCCATTCCGGCCTTCTGGGCTCCCTGGCCCGGATAGATCCATGCAATCTTAGACATAAAATCCCGCTCCTTTTATCAATGCATCTGTTTCCTGTACTAATTTGCCGATCAGCTCCTTGCAGGTCATCTTCTCCTTCACCATTCCGGCGATCTGTCCTGCCATGACGCTTCCGTTCTTCACATCCCCGTCCACAACGGCTTTGCGCAGTCCGCCAAGCGTCAGCTGTTCTAATTCTTCGAAGCTTGCGCCTTTATTTTCCAATTCAATGTATTTCTTCGTCATATCGTTGCGAAGGGCACGGACCGGATGTCCTGTGGTTCTCCCTGTTACTCTGGAATCAATATCCTTCGCAGCTATGATCCTGTCCTTATAATTCTCGTGAACCTGCGACTCCTCTGTCACGACAAAATGAGTCCCCATCTGTACTCCCTTCGCGCCCAGCATAAATGCCGCCGCGATTCCTCTTCCGTCTGCGATACCGCCTGCTGCAATTACCGGTATCTTTACCGCGTCTGCGATCTGCGGAACCAGCACCATCGTCGTATTCTCTCCGATATGTCCTCCCGCCTCGCATCCTTCCGCTACCAATGCGTCCGCACCGCAGCGTTCCATACGTTTTGCAAGGGCAACAGAAGCAACCACAGGAATCACTTTTACCTCTGCTTCCTTCCACATCTTCATATATTTCTCAGGATTACCCGCACCGGTGGTCACTACCTTGACGCCTTCCTCGGCAACTATACGCGCCACCTCATCTGCATACGGACTCATCAGCATAATATTGACTCCAAACGGTCTGTCTGTCAGCTTCTTCGCTTCCCGAATCTGCTCTCTTACCCACTCGGCCGGAGCGCTTGCGGCTCCGATAAGTCCCAAACCTCCCGCATTCGACACAGCCGCCGCCAGATGATATTCTGCAACCCATGCCATGCCGCCCTGAATGATCGGATATTCAATTCCTAATAAACTGGTTACTTCTGTCTGCATTGTAAAACCCCACTTCTAAAAATATTATTTATAATTCCTACAGATCCTTATGAGCATTGATATACTCAACGACATCTCCGACCGTTGCGATCTTCTCAAGCTCCTCGGTAGGGATCTCAATCTCATATTCATCCTCCAGCGCCATCACCATCTCGAACAGATCAAGGGAATCTGCTCCCAAATCGTCCTTAAATGAAGACCCCTCTGTAATCTGCGCACTGTCAACTCCAAGATTCTCTGATACGATTTCTTTGATTCTCTCTAACATGATTCATTCTCCTTTGATTTTTAATTTCTTAATTATCTTAACCTTTTGTTGCTATATATAAACCGGCCGTCTAAGGACGCTCCTTATGCATCGCCTGCCGCGGATGCGCCGTGCGGCGGTTTATTACCGTAATAATGACCGCCTGCGCTATCTGTTCCACTCGACGATCGACGCACCCCAAGTCAGTCCCGCGCCGAATCCTGCAAGGACAAGCTTCTGCCCGGCGGCAAATCTTCCTTCCCGGTTCATCTCATCTAAGAGTATGGGAATACTGGCGGAAGAAGTGTTCCCGTATTCCTGGAGATTCATCGGGAACTTCTCCATAGGTTCCGCAAGACGCTTTGCCACGGCCTCTACGATCCTCTTATTCGCCTGATGCAGGATATAATAACTGATCTCATCCGTGCTTACCCGATTGAGCGAAAGCACCTCTCCGATCACCTCCGGCACCCGCTTCACAGCGAACTTGAATACCGCCTGGCCGTCCATCTGCATATAGTGCGATTCATCCGTCATATCCTCCGGGCTGCTCTGCCGGCCTTCTTCTGCTAATCCGTTGAAATCATGCCGGCTCTTGCAGGTAAGCGCCGCGCCCTTGCTCCCGTCGGAATGTGTAACGGGGAGATAAGGACCCGCACCGGATCCGCCGGCCTCCTTCTGTCCGCCGCACGCTCTTAATACCGCGGCGCCCGCGCCGTCGCCGAACAGGATGCATGTCCCCCGATCCTTCCAGTTCGTCAGGTTCGACAAACTCTCGCTCCCGATCACCAGCGCCGTCCGGTAGACTCCTCCGGCAAGATAGGCCAGTGCCGTATTGTAAGCAAGGACGAATCCCGTACAGGCCGCACTGAGGTCAAAGCACGTGGCGTTCACCGCCCCCAGCTCCTTCTGGACCTCGCATGCCGCACAGGGAATGATTACATTCGAAGAAATGGTCGATACCAGGATCAGATCCACCTCTTCCGGCAGCACGTCTGCATCCTTAAGCGCCCGCCTTGCCGCTTCTGCCGCCATGGAAACCGTGGTCTCTTCCCGGATAATGTGTCTCCTTGCAACGCCTGTCCTCTCCCGGATCCACTCGTCACTGGTCTCCACCAGTCTGGCAATATCATGATTATCCATTGTATATGACGGTATATATGAACCCGTCCCGCATATTGTCGCTGTCATATGAATTCCTCTGATTTGTTTTGAATTTAAATTATTTTGATTCTCAAAGTATATCTCATTTTATTTTGCTTGTCAAGTATTTTGAATATCAAAATACTATTTTAAAATATTATTTTTTGTGCAGACGTAACCGTTCAGACAGATCAGCGCACGGCAATATATATCACAATATATCTCACAATACATTCCGCAATATATATTAACTATATATATTACTTGACAACATATATTATATAAAATATAATATACTTATTCTAAGTATATTAAGGAGAATCACTATGATATTTCCCATGAACGCACCGATGTTTGACCTGCTTGTTCTGTCGGTCACCGCAAAAAAGGATGCCTACGGCTATCAGCTGAGCCAGATCATCAAGAGAGTATCCCATACGAAGGACTCCACGCTCTACCCTGTCCTTAAGCGGCTGCAGGAACAGGGTTTCCTGACTGTCTATGACCAGTCCTATCAGGGAAGGAACCGGCGGTATTACAGAATTACCGAATCCGGCCGCCAACACTGCCGGACACTGTCAGAAGAATGGAATACTTACCGTGATACGGTAGATCAGATCGTGAGAACAGGAGGAGTACAGCATGAGTAGAGACGAATATATCAGCCACCTGAAATACCGGCTCAGGCGGCTGCCCAAAGAAGAATACGACAAGGCAATTTCTTATTTTACAGAATATTTCGAGGAAGCCGGGCCGGATAATGAAGCCCAGGCGATCGAAGACCTGGGAACGCCTGAACTGGCGGCGGATCAGATCATCCGGGACTTCGCGGTCGAGAATGCCAGAGAGCCTGCCAGGGATGTACGGCATGGATTCTCGGCTGTATGGATCGGAATCCTTGCCGTCTTCGCCGCTCCGATCGGATTACCCTTCGCATTGATGCTCGGCGTCATGGGACTGACGCTGGTCATACTCATCTTCACACTGATCTTCTGCGTATTTGTAGTGACGATCTCTGTCGCTGTGTCCGCAATTCCATGCATCATTATCGGCGTATGGATGCTGTTCACTTCATTTGCAGACGGTGTTGCTACGCTGGGCGCCGGATTCATAGGGCTAGGTATCGGTATCTTGCTGATAATGGGCAGCATCGGACTGGGGAAGGGGTTATTGCGTATGGTGACCCGGCTCTTCGGCAGGATCGCGAAAGGAGGCAGAAAGATTGAAAATGAAAAGTAGAGGGTATCCATTACCTTAAGCACACAACAAACAAGCCATCTTTCGGTGGCTGCTTTAAAAATTGAATATTGAGATTGT
>CAJTGB010000004.1:0-163830 GCA_910575835.1 Lachnospiraceae bacterium
ATTCGGGGGTGTAATTTTGTGACATAATGAATACCTCTTTCTTGTGATTTTTATTATATCTCATTAGCCACTCCCGTTACAACTTTAGTATAGCACTTCAGATTCCCTCCGGGAGAAGATAACAGGATGCGGCGCAGAATGTCTATATGGGAAATAAGTTCCTTGCCCTGCGGAAAAGCGAGGTCGCCAAAGTGGCGCCGGACAGGGCAGGAGTCACAGGCAGATCAGCGAGAGGAGGCGAAGGCCGGTATGGAATTTGACCGGGGAGGTTAACAGGTATATTTGCATGGAGACAATGAACTGCTCGGACTTATTGCGAGGGAGCGGATGCGGCTCTGAACGACAGAGGGGCTGACAAAAATAATGGAGGAGATTAAGAAAATGAATGTAAACGGAATAGGAGCAGGTTATGCAGTAGCAGGGTATGAAACGAGAAAGGCAGAGAGGAATGCGGCGGGCAGGAATTTTGCTGATGCAATAAACAAAGCAGCACCAAAGAAAGAAACGAATGCTTTCAGACCGGAGAGTTCTGATGAGGTGATGCAGGCATGGGATAAGGCACTTGCGGAAACGGGAGTAAATCCTTTCCCGATGAACCGCATTTCAACGGCATTGGTACTGCACGTTGAAAGCGGGCAGCAGGGTTTGAGTTCCACATTTTTGGGTGACAGCACAGGCTCCGCAAAGTCAATGGCTGAAAAGATTATACATAGGCTGGAGAATCCGCTGACCCCGGCGGCGAACCCGGATTTTGCAGGGCAGGAATTGATGTTCTATAAAAAGTTCTTAGAGTTTTTGGGATAGTGAAATGCCTGGACTTATTATAAGAGGGCATGGGGGGTCTGAATGACAGAAGAAACGCCAATAAATATTGATAACAATGGAGGATTAAGAAAAATGAATGTAAACGGAATAGGAGCAGCAGGATACCCGGCGGCAGGGTATGAGACAAGAAGGGCAAGAAGGAATTACGCTGACCAGATGTGTAATATGGTTCCGGCAACACAGTCATCCGGCGGCACATTTGAGTTACATATTTCAAACGATAAGGACGGAAAGGCAATCGGCTCAATGTGTGGGGCGGATTATTCCCTTACGGTCTATCAGCCGAAGGACTTTGACCCTGCAAACCCGGTATATAAAGTGAAGGTATGGGATAAAGGCGGAAATGTGACAGAACGCATGGTGGATGTGTCGAAAGTTGACACAGCGGGCAGCGACTATATAGATATGTTTGCATATTCCAGCCACTTATCGGCAAGCGGGAAATGTCCGGGCGCACAGTCTGCTTTTATAAGGGCAGGTGCAAATCAGCATGGCGCTGACAATAGGACACATGATGATTTGTTCGGGATGAATGACTGGATCAGCGTTTTAAAGGATGCCATGCAGACGCAGTATGATGCCGGGAATCTGAAAGGATATCTGGATTATAAGCAGTTTTGGGATTTTCTGGATAAGTAGGATTGCCAATAAAGCACAAACGATAAAAGGGAACTGGCAGAGACAGGCTGGTTCCCTTATTAAATATCAGTGCGGGGAGGCGGTGGTCAATGGAAAAGGTGAAATGCCCGAAGGCATCGGCGGCGATACCGAGGATTTACCGCTTGAAGTTCCAGCGTGACATTTATAAGGATTTGCGGATTCTGGAGAAGAGTATCGGTGAGGGGGATGAGGAAAACTCCAACCTCGATTTATTCTCTCTGGAGATGTTCGAGAATATCGCCTATACGATGGCGAAACACGCAGACCCGCAGATACCGGGTGAAGTGGATGAATGGCTGGACGGATTCAACACCTTTTCGATATACCAAGTCCTGCCGCAATTGATAGAACTGTGGGGGTTGAACGTGAAAACGGATGTGGAGGCTAAAAAAACTTCGCCCAACTGAGCGGGAAATGACCACGCCGCTGTTCCTTCTGCGGTGTGTGCAGCTAGGGCTTTCGATGGCTGACTTGGAACTGCTTTCAATAGGATTAATCAATGATATGTACTGTGAGAGCCGCAATGATTCCTTTTCCTACGCTGTACTGGCTGATCAGGCCGCATATGACGCATTTTGATTGAAAAACAGCCTTTTTCTGCTATGATTGGTAGTGGAAAAGGGCTGTAAGTATGACTTACAAGTCGCAATTTATCGGAGGAAAACATTCATGAAAAAGATTACTTCAATGATTGGTATTATAATTTTTTTATTCCTTATAACATCATGTAACCATAAAGATGTTGAAGATATTTCTGCTGATACAACTCAGCAGGTAGAAGAAACTAAAAATCAACATATTGAATCGCAGGAAATTATTGAAACAGATTCTTTGAGTTGGCTTGAAATTACAGAGGATGGAGTTAATGAGGAACTTTATTTGGAAAATTTAGATGCAGAAGTATTAGAAGCAGTTGCTACGAAACTTCGAGCATTAGTTGAAGAAGAAGTCGAAGCAGAGCGGGAAAATCCAGAAATAGTGATAACTGAAGGTTGGACAAGGGTATTTGACAGTGAACAATATAATGAAGTGCTGAATATGGGTGAGTCGGCTATGAAGCCGTTATATTGGATTATCTACAAAAGTCCGAATGCGGGAATGTATGAATATATTTGTGCAACTGCATTATATGAATTGTCTGGTTATGATTTCACAAATGAGGATGGGAGTCTTACATGGGTCAATTCCAAAGAATTTCTTGATAGATTCAATGAAAAAATTTTAAGCGATAGAAAAAGATAACTTCTCATTTGCAGGGCTGATACAACAGCAGAAAAATAGAATAGAATTCTTACATAGGCACTTGCCATAACAGGTTCTTTCTGAACTTTGGGTATAATCAATAAATGAGACAGGATTTACACCTGTCTTATTTATTGATTTATTACTTCTCATATTTGGGTATTTGTGTTATAATAGAGACATCAAAATGAGAGGTAAACACAAATGAAATATTCCCCTTCCTCAGATAATTCGCTGCTATACGGTAAGAACCAATTCATATACAGAACAGAAGAAACGGATGACAGGATTGACATTTTCCTGAAATCATCTGTCCATAGTTGTAAGTGCCCGCTCTGCGGAACAAGATCTTCGGATCTACATGCCACTTACGAACGGACCTTGCAGGATGTCCCTATACGATGTAAGCCAACGTATGTCCATGTGAATGTTTTCAAATATGACTGTGTAAACACTGAATGCCGCCAGAAAGTATTTATGGAGCCGTTGTCCTTTGCATCTGCTTCCCAGGTTCGGACAGATTCCTTAAACGCATTGGTCCTGGCCATGGCAATGTTCATGAGTAATGAAGGAGCCAGCACTGTTCTGTCACTTATGGGTGTCGCTATAAGCAACGATACCATCCAACGTTTGTATGACAGGATTGAATTCAAAGATGACCCTGATGTGGAAGCTGTTGGAATTGACGACGTAGCCATGAGAAAAGGTCAAAAGTATGCGACGGCAATTTATGACCTGAAGGACCACCACATGATCGCCCTGTTGGAAGGAAGGGATGGCGCCCCATTGAAGGAATGGTTAAAAGGCCATAAGAAGATCCGGCTGGTCGCAAGGGATCGGGCCAGTGCATATGCATCTGCGATCAGTGAGGTGCTGCCGGAGTGTACGCAGGTTGCGGACCGTTTTCACCTGATGCAGAATCTGCTGGATAAGATGAAGGACATCTTCAAAAACGAAATACCTGCTACTATATTCATAAAGGACGGAGCTGTGTTGGACAAGGCCCCCGAAAAGGAAGTCAGGGAGAAGGGGTTTGACGGGAATCTGCTGGATGGTATTTCCTATGATAATTCGCCACCGGTTGATGAAGATGGAGCTGAAATTGAATTCAAGAGCAAGAAGCGGAACCTCAACAGCAAGCAGTATAAGAAGAATGCCTGTAACAGGGAAAAAAACAGCAATTGATACGTGACATTCAGCTGTTTTGGGACGGCCTGCCAAAGAAGAAGATCAGCCTGGTGTGCCGGGAGTATGGCATTGCAAGGCATACAGCGGAAAAATATGTTTCCATGACAGATGACCAGATCAACGGGATGGATGCACCCAAGGACTATAAAACCAGGAAACGTGCCGGGAATGGTTTCGTAAATATCATATATAAAATGATGGCGGATGGATACGATGATGAGATCATATACCAATATCTCCGGAAATCCGGGGTGTCGACTTCGCGTAATACATTGTTTGATTACATGAAAGCCATCAGCAGGGAAAACTTTCCGGATCGAAAAAGAATGTATGGCATGAGGCTCATGGATAAAAGATATCCTGATGATGTAATTGTCATCAGGCGGAATGAATTATTAAGACACATCCTGACAATAGATCCGAAGAAAGAAAAGGACAAGGTCATTTCTGGAAACCTGGAGATCATTAAGAAGAAGTTCCCAATGGTCACATGGGTTGCAGATACATTCCATGAGTTCCACGGGATACTGATGGGTGACGAACCTGAGGAAATAGATAGATATATCGAGAAATATGCTGATACGGAACTGTCCTCTTTCTGTAATAGTTTAAAAAAAGATATCTCTTCGGTCAGGAATGCGATATCCATGGACGTGAGCTCTGGGTTTGTCGAAGGGAACAACAACAAATTTAAACTCATCAAGCGTATGGTATATGGCAGGTCTAAGATTGTCAACCTGACCAAAAAATGCAAGCTCGCTTTTCTGATCAAAACTAAAGATTTTACCCTTATGGATCTGATATAAATTAAGCCGTCAGAACACTTATCTGACGGCTTAATTGCGGTGCTGTCATACCCAAAGTTCAGAAAGAACCCCATAACAGCAGGTGTCTTTTTTTACGCATTTTTTCAGGGAGCCTTTTGGCTTCCTTTTTTCGTGGGGAGGTGCTTTGGGTGGGAGCGTCAAGGATACAGGGCATTACGGTGGAGATCGGCGGCGACACCACAAAGCTGACCGCCGCGCTGAAAGGGGTAAACGGGGAGATACGCACCACGCAGTCACAGCAGAGAAAAGGTAGACCCGGAAAACTGTGATACGGCTGAGATGTATGCGTACACCGCTAATCTGAAAGAAAGCGGGAAAGGCAGTTTTGAGGATACGGTTCTGAAAGCAGCAGTCGCTAAAGCTGTGAAAAATGCGGAGCAGAGAAGCGCGGGTTCATGGAGCTTTTCGGAAAAGACGGATTGGGTGAAAATTGTAAATGATATCATGCAGTCCGAGTACCAATATGGGGATTTGAAGGGCTACATGGAGTGGAAGAAGTTCTTGGGATTTTTGGAGAAGTAGACCATTCAGATTTATTACATAAAGCACAAACGATAAAAGGGAACTGGCAGAGACAGGCTGGTTCCCTTGTTCCATATCAGTGTGGGGAGGCGGTGGCATATGGAGTGATCGGATACCAGCACTGCGGAAAACTGGTAAGGCTGTACTGCGGACCGGACGTGTGGGACACAGGGCACTAAAAAATTATTTATTCAGCGCAAAGCTCGACCAGTACAATTTCCGGGCGGTTATTGAAGCGGAACGGTATGATGCTGTTGCCAATGCCGCGGCTGACAACCATGTCCGTGCTGCCTGCCGTATACAGCCCTGCATCATATTTGGGGAACAGCCCCTGATCGGGTGCAACCAGCCCGCCGATGAAGGGCAGACGGAACTGGCCGCCATGTGTATGGCCGCTTAAGACTAAACCAATACCGCAGTCTGTATAAGTTTCAAACAGCTCAGGGCGGTGGGAGAGCAGGATCGTGTAGCTGCCTTCGCTGCCGGTCAGGGATTCTAATTTTGTGCCAGCCATAGAAGGCGCTTCCCCGAACATATCACCCTTAACTGTAAAATCGGGATCGGAAAGCCCGATAAGCATAATCTTTCCACCATCCCGTTCCAGCCATACGGTTTTGTCTTCAAGTACAGTCACGCCAGCCGTTTCAAGGCCGTTTCTGAGCCGTTCATACTCTGTCAGGCGGGCTTCATGGTTGCCTGTCACATAGTAAACGGGTGCGATCTGGACGGCCTTTTTTGCAAAGGCAAGGGCTGTGTCTATGTCTGTATGCGTAGAATCTACAAGATCCCCGGTTATCACAATAATGTCCGGCCTGCTTTCGGACAGCATCCGCAGCAGCGTGGAGTTATCCTTTCCCAATTCGGCATTATGAAGGTCGGACACCTGTGCGATACGGAACCCGGAAAAGGCAGGAGGGATTCGGCTGCTGGAAATGGCAACGGTGCTTACCATCAGCGCAGTGTTCCCCCATACTGTCCATATGGCCAGAGCCAGCAGCACGGATACCATGCAGAATGCGGCTGTCTTTTTTGGAGAAAATCTTTTTTTCATTTCTTTTTCACCCCGTTTCCACTGTTATGCCTCTGTATAGACAGGGGCTTCCCAGCATTACATTAAATGCGTGTCGCTCCAGCTTTTCATATCCTTCAAAATAGGGATGAAACTTTTTCCAAGGTCAGTCAGGGAATACTCCACCTTTGGCGGCACTTCCTGATAGATATAGCGGGAGATGAAGCCGTCCTGTTCCAGTTCGCGGAGCTGCTTGGTGAGGGTGGACTGCGTGATGTCCCCAAGCCTCCGCCTCAGTTCCCCGAACCTCTGCACTTCATATTCCGCGATGTACCATAATATCGTTATCTTCCATTTCCCGCTCAGGATGTTCTGTACTCTGACCATAGCCGCGCATTGGGGCAGCGGCGCTTTCATATTGCTCATGTGGTTCCCTCCTTTTGCCAGCATTATACTATATCCGCTCTTTCAGTTCAAGGTACTATGTTTTTTGATACCGGTATCATTTTTTACACTATAAACGAAAAAAGACAGTACTTTTCTTTTTCCTGCCAGTTGTTATAATGTGATTCAAGAAAGGAGGCGGACGAGATAAACACATGGGCAATGTCAGGAATACACAGAGCAAGGGCATCACGCTGTACATACCAAACCCGGAGGATGGCGAGGCAATCGGTTCAATGGGAGACCATAACAGTTTCGCCACCGTGTATAAGACAAAGAATTTTGACCCGGCAAATCCGGTGTATAAAGTGAAAGCGTAGGATGCGGCAGGAAACGTGACAGAAAGGCTGGTTGACATTTCAAAGGTTGACCCAAACAACTGCGATGAAATTGAGATGTTCGCATATTCCAGTCATCTGACTGCCAGTGGTAAGTGTCCGACTGCACAGAAATCATTTATGGGAGCGAAATCCAACCATGACAGCGAAAAGGGCGGCGGCAATTTATTTGATAAGGAAAACTGGATGGATATTGTTAAGGAGATTATGCAGATGCAGTTCCATGCGGGAAACTTAAAGGGCTATCTGGATTATAAGCAGTTTTGGGACTTCATGGATAAGTAAACCATGCAGGATTTATTGCATAAGTGGTTCTTTATATATCTGAACCATACGAAGAAAACCAATAAAGCACAAACGATAAAAGGGAACCGGCAGGGATAGGCTGGTTCCCTTATTGTATACCAATGAAGAAAGACGGCTGCCAGAGCAAGTGAAGCATCTTTTTCTGTACGGATTTTTAGCAATACAAATGGATACCCTACTTTTCCTCCTCCGGCGCAAGCCTGGGACGGCACAGGTGTACTTCGCTCCATTCCTTCATCTGTTCCAGGATGGGGACGAAGCTCTCGGCCAGCTCCGTAAGGGTATATTCCACCTTGGGCGGTATCTCCTGGTAAATCTGGCGGTTGATCCAGCCATCGTTTTCCAGTTCCCGGAGCTGCTTTGTCAGCGTTGACTTCGTGATCTCGTCTCCGATCCTCCTTTGTAGCTCCCCGAACCTCTGGACCTTATATACAGCGATATACCACACAATGAGAATCTTCCATTTTCCACCGAGGATGGACTGCAGGGTGGTCATCGGGACGCAGCTTGCCATCAGGCTCTGGCTGCGGGAAAATTTGTTGTCAGCCATAGAAAAGACCTCCTTTACATGGGGAAATTATACCGTATTTTGCGCCTGTTATCAAGATAGTGTATTTTTAAATACCGGTTTTTCAAAAGATACCAGGTGTTAAAAATACGTCCAGGACCATTAAAAGACAGTACTTGTTATATCCATTTTTTCGTTTTAGACTGTGCTTGAACGGAGGCGAAAGGGATGAGGAAAGACGTTCAGGTTTCCGTCCTGGGCATCCTGGATGCAGGGGGCGGACCGGAAGCAATCCTGACAAGGACGACAGGGATCTGCTCACCCCAGGGCGGGGGATATCAGGTCAGCTACCGGGAACTGGATGAACATGGGAATGTCACGGACAATCGCCTGTTCCTGTCACAAACGGAGATAAGGCTTGACAGGAGCGGTGCTATCTCCGGCAGTTTCCGGTTCATGCCGGGGGAGAGGACAAAGGCCCTTTACCGGACGCCCTTTGGGGAGATTGGCTTTCTGGCGGAGACGGAGAGCTGCACCATGGAGGCGGACGGGAACGGCCTGGAGGCACGGCTGGAATACCGGCTGTACGAAGGCGGGCGCCTGTTCTCACAAAACATCCTGTCCGTCCGCATAAAGGAGGACGGAATGGCTGGCCCCGTCCTGGATCATACGACAAGGAGGAACCACATATGAGAAAACTATTTACTTCGGAATCCGTAACGGAAGGACACCCGGACAAGCTCTGCGATCAGATCGCAGATGCCATCCTGGATGCAGTCCTTCGGAAAAAGCCCGATGCAAGGGTGGCCTGCGAGGTGTTCGCCTCGACAGGGGCAGTCTTCATCATGGGGGAGGTATCAGCCGGGGGACTGGAGGGGATCGACATTGAGGCAGTTGCCCGCGATACGATCCGTGAAATTGGGTACAGGGACAACCGTTTCGGGTTTGATGCGGACGCGGTCGCAGTGATCACCGCCATCCACGGCCAGTCATCGGACATTGCCCAGGGTGTAAGCCGGGCGCTGGAGGTCCGGGGGAGCAAGAAACAGGAGCTTGGGGCCGGCGACCAGGGGATGGTATTCGGGTATGCCACGGACGAAACGGACGAGCTGATGCCCATGCCGGTCTATCTGGCCCATGCCCTCACAAGGGAGCTCGCCCAGGCAAGGAAAGGCGGGGACATCCCGTACCTGGGGCCGGACGGGAAGGCGCAGGTGACGGTGGAATATGAGGACAGCAGGCCGGTACGGGTGGATACCGTGGTAGTGTCCACCCAGCACCTCCCGGAGATCGGCCATGACACCATCGAACAGGACATCATCGGGAAAGTCATCCGCAAGGTGATCCCGGAATGCCTGATGGACGAAGACACCAGATACCTGGTCAACCCCACAGGGCGCTTCGTGATAGGAGGCCCTCAGGGGGACACCGGACTGACGGGCAGGAAGATCGTGGTGGACACTTACGGCGGGGCCGCCAGACACGGAGGCGGCGCATTTTCGGGGAAGGACCCTACAAAGGTTGACCGGAGCGCTTCCTATGCCGCCAGGTATGTGGCAAAGAACCTTGTGGCGGCAGGGCTGGCCCGCCGCTGCGAGATACAGATAGCTTACGCCATCGGCGTGGCGAAGCCGGTCTCCGTATCGGTGGACACCTTCGGCACAGGGGCGGTTCCCGATGACAGGATACTGGAGCTGGTGGAGGAACACTTTGACCTGCGCCCATCCTCCATCATAAGGGGGCTGGGGCTGCAGAAACCGATCTACCGTCCCACGGCGGCATACGGGCACTTCGGGCGCAAGGACCTGCAGCTTCCCTGGGAATGGACGGATAAGGCAGCAGCGCTCCGTGGGGCGCTGGCGAAAATAAGTGAATGAACGGAAGGAGAGATGACTTATGCATTACACAGGAACGATATGGAGGCCGCCCTATGAGGCGTGCAGCGCACTGATCCAGGTGACGGCAGGCTGCACCCACCACAAATGTAAATTCTGCACGCTCTATGAGGACGTGCCGTTCAAGTTCAGGATGTCCCCCCTGTCAGAGGTGGAGGCGGACCTGAAGGAAATGAGCCGCTATTACCGGAACGCAAAGAGGGTGTTCTTTACCGGGGCCAATCCCTTTGTATTGAGCTTCGACAAACTGAAAACGCTGGCAGGGCTGGTAAAGAAATACTACCCCAAAGTGCAGTCCATCGGTTGTTTTGCCCGCATCACGGACATCACGCCGAAGACCACGGAGCAGTTGAGGGAACTGCGGGAAATAGGGTACAACAGCCTCACCATTGGCGTGGAGGCCGGGGACGAGGAATCCCTGTCCTTCATGCACAAGGGCTTCGGGGTAAAGGAAATCCTTACGGAGTGCCAGCGCCTGGACGAAGTGGGCATGGATTACAATTTCTTTTACCTTGCGGGCATCTATGGTTCCGGGCACATGGAGGAAGGGGTGAAGAACACGGCGGCGGTGTTCAACCAGCTCCACCCGAAGATTATTGTTTCCTCAATGCTGACCATCTACCCATCCTCGGAGCTGTACCAGGAGATTCAGGCCGGGAACTGGGCGGAGGAAACGGAGATTGAAAAGCTGTACGAGCTGCGGATGCTGATAGAAGGGCTCGCTATTGATACCTATTTTGCCACCATGGGCGCGTCCAACTGCGTCAACGTGGAAGGGCATCTGCCGAAGGACAGGAACAGGATGATCAAGTGGCTGGATGAGGTCATCGGCTCCGTGGACGAAACGGAACTCAGGAGATACCGCGAGAACCTGCGGCATCTGTAAAGGAGGGATGGGGCAATGATACAGGACATTTTCCCCTACCGCCTGAACCATGCATTCCGTGACAGGGAACCGGAGCCGGAGGATTGCTTTTTCTCCTTCCGTGGCGGAGAGGTGCTGCTGCGGGTATCGGAGGACGGCAGCCGGAGGATTCCGGTATTCCATGACCTGGGCATGCCTTTTGCAGAAGTGCGGAGGCTGGCGGTTTTCCTGTTCTGCGTGGACGGGGTGACTGTCTATCTGCTGCGGCAGCAGGGAGACGTCCTGCCCGAAAGGGAGGGCATGCAGTATCTCCCGCTCCGGGAGCTTGACGGCATCCTGCCGGGCTGGGCGTATTTTGCCGGGGCCACTGCCCTGCACCTGGCTGGATGGTATGAGAGGAATGTCTACTGCGGAAGGTGCGGAGGTGTGAGGGCGCAGGACAGGGGGCGGCGGTCACTTAGCTGCCCGGACTGCGGGGACACCGTTTATCCGGCCATCGCCCCGGTGGTCATGGTGGCGGTCACGGACGGGGACAGGCTTCTGATGACGAAGTACGGGAACCGTCCCCTCCCGCAATGGGTTCTGGTGTCAGGCTTTGTGGAGGCAGGGGAGACGCTGGAGGAAGCGGCAGAGAGGGAAGTCTATGAGGAAACGGGCATCCGCATCAGGGGCCTTAAATATTTTGGGAGCCAGCCCTGGGGCTTTTCCGGTTCCGTGATCGCGGGCTATACGGCGGAGCTGGACGGTTCGGATCAACTGCGCATCGACACCGGGGAGCTGTCAGCGGCGGCATGGCACCCACGTTCCAGTCTGCCGAAGGAGCTGACGGACATCAGCATCGCTTATGAGATGATAGAGGCAATGCGCCTACCGGAGAAAGGAGGGGCCGGATGAATACCTATTACAAGGCTGCTATAAGGAACCAGAAGGAGCTCATGCCCGGAATATGGAAAATGGAACTGGAAGCGCCTGAAATCGCCCATAGTGCCAGACCGGGGCAGTTCATCCAGATGTACCCGCCGGATGAGAGAAACCTGCTGGCACGCCCGATTAGCCTGGCGGCAATCCATGGGGAAAGTGTGGAAGTAGTGTATCGGGTGGTGGGGAAGGGCACGGAGCAGTTCCCCCGGCTGCGGGATAATGATACGGTACAGCTCATGGGGCCTCTGGGGGACGGGTTCACGCTGCCGGAGGCAGGGGAGCGGAGCGTCATCATCGGCGGCGGCCTGGGGATTCCTCCCCTTCTGGAGCTTTCCAAAAGGATTCCGGGAGAGGCGGAGGTTTTCCTGGGCTATGCAGATGCCCCGTTCATGGACGGGGATTTCCGGGGACATGGCCGGAAGGTCCATGTGGCGAGCCAGACCGGGAATGGCGGCTTTCGCGGGACGGTGCTGGAGCTTGTGGAGACCATCGCGCCTTTTGCGGACAGGGTATATGCCTGTGGTCCCCGGCAGATGCTGCAGGCCGTGGCAGAATGGGCAGGAAGGCAGGGCATCCCGGTTCAGGTATCCATGGAGGAACGGATGGCCTGCGGCATAGGCGCATGTCTTGGATGTGCAGTGAAGATACAGAAGCCGGGGGAGAAGGACTGGCAGTACCTGCGGGTTTGCAGGGACGGCCCGGTCTTTTCCGGCAGGGAGGTGGTGTGGAATGGATGACAGGATGGAGACGGTGGTTGCAGGGGTGGCGCTGAAGAACCCGGTCATTACGGCATCGGGCACATTCGGCTCCGGCCGTGAGTACGGGGAGCTGATTGACCTGGACTGCCTGGGAGCGGTCACGGTCAAAGGGGTTTCCTGCGAGCCGTGGAAAGGGAATCCGATCCCCAGGATTGCGGAAACGCAGAGCGGCATGTTAAATTCCATCGGGCTGCAGAATCCGGGAGTGGAGCATTTCATTGAGCATGACCTGCCGTTCCTCCGGCAGCATGACACAAAAATCATAGTGAATATCTGCGGGCATACGCTGGCGCAGTATTGCGCGGTTGCGGAGAGGCTGGCGGACTGTGATGTGGACATGCTGGAGCTGAACATCTCCTGTCCGAATGTGGAGGAAGGAGGGCTGGCTTTCGGGACGGCCCCACGGATGGTAGAGCGGGTAGTGCAGGCGGTACGCCATTATACCGGGCAGCCGCTGGCCGTGAAACTGTCGCCGGAGGTCACGGACATAACGGAGATTGCCAGGGCAGCGGTATCGGGTGGTGCGGACGCGCTTTCCCTGATCAACACGCTGCGGGGGATGAAGATAGACATCCACAGGCGCAGGGCGGTGCTCGCCAGTAGGACAGGGGGTTATTCCGGCCCAGGCATTATGCCGGTGGCGTTACGGATGGTCTATGAGGTGTGTAAGACCGTTGACGTGCCGGTGATCGGCATGGGCGGCATTGCCACCTTTGAGGATGCCCTGGAGTTCATCATGGCGGGGGCTGCCGCAGTCGCGGTGGGGACGGCGAACTTCCATAACCCTTATGCCACGGTGGAGATCATAGAGGGCATCCGGGGGTATCTGGAAGAAAACGACATAGCCTCTTTGGACAAGATCAGGGGCATTGTTGATTAGCCGGTACAGGCGGCAGAATGCTGTGGAGGATATGCTTGGGCCATTATTCATTTTATAAGGGAGGTGGACACATGGAGAACAGTTTGGCGAGCAGGGAGTGGATTGACAGTAATCCGCTGACAATCATTGATATTGGAAAGGTTCATTTCTGCCTGGAGTACCGCTCGGTAGAAGTATGCGGGCAAGAGGTGGAGCTGACCACAAAAGAATTTGATATACTGGCCCTTCTCATCATGAATCCCAGGCGCGTGTTTACCTATGAGATGATCATGGATTTGGTATGGCATGAGGATTATGATATTTATGCCCGGAGGACGATAATCAACCATATCAGCAATATCCGTAAAAAACTGATGTCTGTGCCGGGGGTGCCGAATTATATCAAGAGCGTCCACAGTGTGGGTTATAAGTTTAATGAACGTGTTAGTCAATAACTGTGTTGGTTTCAGTTTAAGTCCGTTTTATGGGACTCAAAAAGTTATAGCATATGATTATCCAATGAAATGCGAGGTGATAATCACATGAAAAATAAAATTGCGACCCTGTTTGACTGCATCAAAACCCTTTGTGAATCTGATATCGAAAGGATCATCAGCTTTGTGCTGGGTATCGTTTCTGCTAACCAGCAGCCGGACAGGCCGGCATGTCCTCATTGCGGGCATGCACATGTTATCAAATATGGCCATACCAAAGAAAAACAGCGTTTCTTCTGCCATGGCTGCAGACAGACTTTCCTGTATTCCACCGGCACGCTGGCATATCATTCCCATTTCAGCCGCTCCATATGGGCGGACTTTATCCGCGACACGCTGGACGGCAAAACCCTGGATGATTCAGCGGAAGGACTGGGCTTCTCACACCAGACCGCATTCAATATGCGGCATAAGGTCCTCATGGCCTTCCAGGATATGCTGGAAAAGGAACCAGCCATCCTTTCCGGTATCGCAGAGCTCGATGAAACTTTTGTGCTTGACTGCTATAAGGGGAAACAGCTTCCTGAGGAGGTCAGCCGCGCCGCACGCAGACATGGAGCAAAAGCCGCAAAGCGCGGAATCTCAAGTGAATATGTCGCAATCTGCACCGGCATCCAGCGTGACGGGAAGGCTGTGGCTGAAACGGTAAACCGCGCAAAAACCTCAGGTAAGGAACTGTGCGGAATATTCAGCACTCATATAGCAGAAGACACCCTTGTCCTGACGGACGGGCTCCGCAGCTATAAAAGCCTGGAAGCATCCACCGGCTGCACCGTTGTAAACGTGAATACCCAAAAGGGCAAAAAGGTCTTCAACCTAAATGTGGTGAACAGCCTGCATTCTTATATAAAAGAGATGTACGTCCATTACCGTGGGGTAGCCACAAAATACATTAACCGTTACAACGCATTATTCTCGATTGCATTCCGGTGTGCAAACAGCCTGGCAGACTCTCTGTTCCATTCTCTGTGTAACATTGGAAACGGCTGCTTTTGGCATGGTGTATACGATATTCACAACTACAACTTAGTAGTGCTGTGAAGCAATACCAACATATTTATTGACTAACACCTTAATGAATAGAAACTCTGGCGGCTGGGTCTGCCGGAGTTTTTCTTGGTTAAAAAATGAGTGTTCCATGACGGGTACTGTACATCTCCCCGTTATAATGCTTCCAAAAGGGAGGCTGGCTGCCTGGATAGTCTTCTGTTCTTCCTTATATAAGGAGGGAATCGGGGATGTATCCGAAAGGCAGACAGCTACGAAGGAACAACTGTATATTTAAGGCCCTATGCGCCGCAATCCGTGAGTTTGGGATTGCGGCGCTTTTCATTTCGACAGAATCAGATAGAGTTCGGCTTTATCCTCCTTCTTTCACGGATATCTCACATCCGTATCTGTATGTGGGACGACGGAAAATATCAGTGTTCCGTTGCCGTTCCCCGCCCTCTGATTTCGATTTTGCCAGTCAACTAAAAATCGAAATTGGAGGATTACCCATGAAGAAAATCAATCTGCGGGATTATTACCCGTTTTATACAAAGGACACTGTTGTTGAGGTGCCGGAGGAAATTGCATTGCTGCTCCGGGAGTATGAGCTTCTGGAAGAAGCATACAGAATCCGTACATACCGTTACAAGGCTTTTTATTCTTTGGATTATGCTGGAGGCATTGAAAGGGATATGGCAGCTTTGGACCAGAAAAATCCCTGTGATCTTGTAGAGCAGCTTTATGACAGGGAACAGCTTTATAAAGCCCTTGCCTCTCTGCCGGAAAAACAGCGAAACCGGATTTATGCGCATTATTTTCTCGGCATGAGCAAGAGCGCCATTGCCAGGGCGGAGGGAATCAATGAGAGCAATGTGAGGAAATCCATTGAACACGGTTTGAGCAATCTTCAAAAAGTTTTAGAAGAAATTTTTTAATTCAGACGGCGAAATTGCCCTGAAAATGTACGGAATAGTAAGAAGGGCATTTCTGGCAGGACAAGCCGGGGGTGAGGCAGCAGGGCACAGGCTCTGAACCACCCCAAGGAGTGACTAATATCTGCTCTGCCCTTTGCGGCACCTTGACAATTTCATACACATTGCTATGGGTACTTCATTCTGTGTTCCGAGCGGAGGATGGGGCGGCGCAAAGACAGACAGCCTGGGGAGGTGATGAATAAAGGCTGTCCGAGCGGTCCACGTTTCCACCGATCCGGCTGTGGCAGGCCGGACGCGATGACGACGCAGATCATAATGGTACTTTCTCACGACCCCTCACAGACTGGAAGGGGAGTCCCTGCGGTGTTTGCTTGCTCTGGCAAAGCGGCGGCACAGGCGGGGCTATGATGCGGTGAAGCCGGCCGCAGCCTGTAGCAATCCCTTCCTATATGAATGTGTATGGGACCTGCCGGGGAGCGTGGCAAATACGGCGGACAGAATCGAGATCAGATACAATGGGCCGGGTCTGTGACTGTAAGAGCGCAGGCCCGACTTATTCATGTGGCCTTGATAAAGACATTGGGAACGGGAAGGAGGTTTTTCTTTGGAGAATATGAGGACAGACAGGAATCCTGTCATGCGGTTACATATCAACAGCTCGGCGGTCACGATCATGTTCAGCGGGAGCGAGGGTACGGATGTGAAAAATAAGGTCAGGGACATACTCACGGAGGCATATGAGGAACGCTTCCAGAAAGAGTTCATCCCATGCGGCCAGGCACTATGAAAACAGGAGGATTGCGGTGCTTTTCCTCAAAAGACGCGTTGCCGTCAGGGGCATTTCACGGTATAATATAAGTACCGGGAGCGGTATTGCACCGGCTGCACATTGACAAGCGAATAAGGAATAGCAGCGTGATTCCGTACAAAAAGAATGTACGGAGGTAGCGTAATGAAACGGGTTTATTGTCTTTATAGAGTATCGACCAAAAAGCAGGTAGACAAGAACGATAAGAATGAGAACGACATCCCCATGCAGAAAACAGCGTGCCGTGATTTTGCCAGCAGCCAGCAGGACTGGACGATCCTGAAAGAGTTTTCCGAAAAAGGGATTTCCGGCTATAAGGTGTCGGCGGATGACAGGGATGCCATTCAGGAGCTGAAAGAGGCGGCCCTGAATAACGAGTTTGACATTCTTCTGGTATTTATGTTTGACAGGATTGGGAGGATTGACGACGAGACGCCTTTCGTGGTGGAATGGTTCGCCAAGCACGGCGTTGAGGTATGGAGTACCCAGGAGGGGCAGCAGTGCTTCAACAACCATGTGGACAAGCTGATGAATTATCTCCGGTTCTGGCAGGCGTCCGGCGAGAGTGAAAAGACTTCCATCCGGATCAAGAGCAAGATGCAGCAGATGACCCTTGACGGGTTATATACCGGCGGCCCGGTCAAGTTCGGGTACCGTCTGGTGGACAGCGGCCTTGTGAACCGGAAGGGTGCAAAGGTTAAGAAGTATGAGATTGACCCGGCGGACAGCGAAGTGCTCCGCATGATCGACGAAATGACGATCCATAAGGGGTACGGCTCTTACAGGATGGCGGACTTCCTTAATAAAAAGGGGTACAAGCCAAGCGGCGGGGGAAAGTTCACAAGCATTAAAGTGATCCGTATCCTTCGGGATTCCTTCTATTGCGGGAGGCTGGAGGACGGCTCAACTTCCCCGCAGTTGGAGGCTCTGCGGCTCCGCAGTAATGATACATACGACCAGATTCTTTACATCCTGGAGCAGAGGCAGAACAAGAATGAGGAAAAGCGCCATATCGCTTTGCAGACCAAAGGGCAGGCAATGCTTTCAGGGAATGTGTTCTGCGCCCACTGTGGAGGGCGACTGACGACCATCCGGTACCGGGACAGCTATACAAGGGCTGACGGCACGGAGTATTCCGTGGACCAGATCAAGTATTCCTGTTACCATAAGAGCCGTAAGCTCTGCAAGTGCGACGGGCAGACGACCTACCAGGCGGACAGGGTGGACGAGACCATCCGGCAGATCATCCGAAAAATCTTTAGCTGCATGGATGGGGCGCCGGAGGAAGAAAAGCTGCAGGCAATGTTCAAGCGGCAGATGGCCGGGAACAGGGCCACGCAGAAGAAGCTGGATTTGGAGATTAACAAGAATAAGGAGCAGCTCACGAAGCTGCAGCTTGAAATCGCAAAGACGCTGACAGGCGACAGTATTTATTCCCCGGAGGATCTGTCCCAGGCGATCCAGACCATCAAGTCACGGGTCACCGAGGCGGAGGCAAAGCTCACGGAGCTTCGGGAGGAAGAATCCAGGAAGAAACAGGGGATTGACCTGATCACCCCGACCTATAACCAGTTCAAGTCCTGGGCGGAGGAATTCGACACGGCCACACTGGAGCAGAAGAAAATGATTGCCTGCCACCTGTTCAAGCGTATCGAGGTTGGGAGGGATTACAAAATCTCTGTTGAGCTCAACATGTCATACCAGCAGTTCTGCTCCGAGTGGGGCGACGGCAGCGTTTTGGTTACGGCGGCCATCTGATAAGGAGGTGGCCGGCTGATGTACCCTATCATTGAAAGAGAAGGATTATGTTTCATTACGGATACTTATGTACTGCGTTATAAAAGAGCAAAAAATTTTCAAAAACATAAAATTCCCTCTTGCCAAATGAGAGAAGTTGTGTTAATATACTATTCGTTAGGTCACCAGTCAGATGGTAGCCGAACAGAGTGAAAAGTATAGCCTCGATTGTAATTTGGACATAACACTCTATCAAAGAGATTTTACGGTATGTAACCGTATCAATGGTAGAGCACACGGCTGTTAACCGTGGGGTTGTTGGTTCGAGCCCAACTCGGGGAGTTAATAGAATAGTTTAGCAAAACCTGTAGACGCGGTTGTTTACAGGTTTTTGTGTATTTTTCTTGAAAAACAAGGTAAGAAATATGCAGCAAAAGATAAAGTATCTGTAAAGGTTATATATCAGTTTTCTGTGGTAGAGTATATTGAAAACAGGGATTATTAGAAAAAATTTTGAACTGTAAAAAGTAACTTATAAATGAAGCGGGAGCGCGCTGTATTTGAGTATTCGGAATTATAAGTGTTTGAGATAAATGAGTATGTTTTAATGAAGGATGGGCAGTAAGGAAGAATGGACAGAGAAATGGGTATATACGAAAACAGAGATTTGGATATATCTGAAGGAGAGAATCAATATACTGAGTGGAAATGGTCTTGGAATGATGATTTTTTAAAGTGGTTATGTGGTTATGCAAATATGGATGGAGGAATCCTTTATGTGGGAGTCAATGATGACGGATATGTTGTTGGACTTAAAGATTCCCGAATTCTTCTTGAATCCTTGCCTAATAAGATCAATGACAAATTAGGGATTGTTGCAAGTATAAAAATACATCATGCAGACAGGCAGGGAGTTAATATCAGGTATGGGAATAATGTTCCAATCAATATATCTGAAAAACTTGTAAATAAATATGCAAGTGGCAAAATTAATTCAGAGATAATTGATAATTGCGGTGAAACAGAAATTAAAAGATGCAAACAGGCTATTTTAAGATTAGAAAAAGAAACCCCAATCTATTTTAATCAAGAAGGAAGGCTTGATTATATTAGTATAGCGATTGAACGCTATCCTTTTGCAATAAGCTGTGATGGGAAATATTATAAAAGGTCAGGCTCTACGCTTAGAGAACTGCAGGGATTTGAACTGCAGAGTTTTTTGTTAGAGCGTGCAGGAAAAACATGGGATTCAGTTCCCATACCAGGAGTTTCTGTGGAAGATCTTGATAAGAATGCGTTAAATGCTTTTCGTTCTAAAGCTGTTAAGAATAGCAGGATGAGTAAATCTGAAGTAGATGTGTCAGATGAAGTTCTGCTTAAAAACCTTAAACTATATGATGGAAACTACTTGACCCGCGCTGCAATTCTTTTGTTTCATCCGGATCCTGAACAGTATGTTACAGGGGCATATATTAAAATAGCTTTTTTTGCACCGGCGGGGACATATGGAAAGAATAGAGATGCAGATATTATATATAAGGACGATATTCATGGACCATTGATTACGCAGGCTGACAGAGCGATGGATGTATTATATACGAAGTATTTCAAAGCTTTGATTTCTTATGATAAGTTACAGAGAATGGAGACATATATGCTTCCTGGTGAAATCATCAGAGAGCTGTTGTTGAACCCTGTTAACCATAAGCAATACGAGAAAGGCACGCCAATACAGATTTCCGTATATGAAGACCATATTAAGATTTTTAATGTCGGGAAATGGCCTGAGAGTATTCCGATAGGCGCTTCCTTATATCAGCAGCATGAATCCGTGCCATATAATCCTAAAATCGCAGATGTGTTTTACCGGGCTGGGGAGATAGAATCTTGGGGAAGAGGCTTTTGGAAGGTACGAGTTGAATGTGAGAAAATAAATGCTAAATTACCTATTTTAGAAAAAACAGATATTGGGATAACTATCAATTCATTCGCATGCGAAAAGTATCTAAAAATTCTTAGCGAAAATAAGGCTGTAAAAGAAAATCAAATGATAGAAGAAACATTCTACATTTTAACTTCAGATGGATATCGGCTAACTGATGATCGTGGAAATCCATTGTTGGGCAATGCTTTCAGAGAGATGACAGAAGAAGAAAAAGAAACCATGGAAGACAGAAAGAAAATATATGAGTATATGTTAGACGTATGCAGCCAAAAGTTAAGCGAGAGAGAGAAGAAACAAATATACCCAATTATTGAATATTTTAAAACTCATGATGAAATTGACCGTGCAACAGCAGAAACAATTTGCGGAAAGGGTACGACTACTACGGTAGGGTATTTGAATAGATTGATTGAGGTTGGAGTTTTGCAAAAGCAGAAAGAATCAGTTGCAACCAATTATAGGATTACTGGATTATAAAACTGAAAGCAATCTTGAAAGCAAGCGAAAAATTGAAAGCAATTCTGAAAGCAAATAAGAAATTGAAAGCAACTTGAATAATTTATGAAAGAGATTTTCCGGTATGTAAGTGTATCAATGGTAGAGCACACGGCTGTTAACCGTGGGGTTGTTGGTTCGAGCCCAACTCGGGGAGTTTGAAAAAGCCCGCAAACATCAAGGTTTGCGGGGTTTTCTTTGTACAAATGTCATGCTTTGGAGAATTTTATGAACGGTTCCGTATTTCCGCAATATAATATCTGATTATTGATGCAGCGGCAAATTGTTATAGGGATTATTATGCCCGAACAGGACTTGATCTGGCGCGAGGGGAGATGATTATGTTCTGCATTTTAGCTGTTCAGGGAGGGTGCGAACCGTATCTTATTGCCTATGCAGCATATTCTGTGGAACAGAGTTTTCTGAATATGCTTACTACGGAAGGCATCGATTGGCAATGTTACTTTTAAAGATTTCAATGGGGCTGTGTCTATATGCTGCATTTTTGTTGATATTGCAAGGCAAGCGTATCTTGCCCGAAAAGGTCATTCTGTCTCGTATGGATTGGCCTTTTATTATGTTTGAATCGTGCAGGGGAATAATACATAAATAAATATAATTCAGAACAAAATTGGATCAATAACAAGAGAAATTATAAAATTTTTTTGAAACTTTTTTGAAAAAACAAAAAAGTGCCCCAGACTATCCGTTTGGAGAGTGGACTTAACAGAAGAAGTGGCGTAAAATAAAGCGTAGCTTTGATACATCATGCATCTGTGACGTGAAAACTTTATGGAAATGAGGTTGAAAAAGATGGGTAAAGCGCACAATCTGTTAAGCAAGCAGTATAGCCGGTCCTTTTTTTGATCTGGGGATAACCTGAAGGGTGTGGCAGTCTCAGGCTTTTGAAGGGGGAAAGTCAGTTGGATAAAGGGTATATAGTGCCGGAGGCCGCATTAAAGAAACTGCGGGCGGCAAAAAGGCATGGGAAGACAGTCTATATCTATGGGGCAACCGGCTATGGGAAAACGGAACTGGTGAAGCAATACTTATCAAAGCGCAGGTACCGTTATATTTCCTGTGCAGAGGATTTTGCAGGTCTTTTGGAGGCGGCACAGGATGGAAGAGGAAAAGAGGCGGAAACACGGACGGTGGCGGCTGTGGATGACCTGCACCTGCTGAAAGATGCAGAGGGGCGCAGGGCTGTCCTTTCCCTCATAAAACGGCAGGATGTATGGCTCATCCTGATCTGCCGCAGCCCCATCCCGGCTTGGCTGATGCCGCCCTATGTGGGCGGAGGATTACTCGTCATCACGGAGGATGATCTCCGGCTTAAGGAAAAGGAGACCGACGCCTACATGGTGTCCCAGGGGCTAGACATCACGGAGGAAGAGCTGGCTTTTGTAACGCAAAGAAGCCGTGGCAACGCCTATATCGTGCGCCATGCCGCCCTTAAGATGCTGGAAGGCCTGCGCCCCGGTCCAAAGCTGGAGCAGGAGATCGCGGAGGCATTTGCGGGGTATCTGGAAAGCCACGTGATGGTACAGTGGGACAGCGATCTTCTGGAATTTTTGATGCAGGTGAGCATTGCCGATGAATTTACCCTGCCCTTTGCGGAGATGGTCACGGGGAATTGCCATGCGCCGGAGCTTCTGGAGAGGGCGGTGGAGACCGGGAACTTCATTTCCTGCGAGGACGGCGTATACCGCCTGCGGCCGCAGCTTATCAGGGCGCTGCGCAGACGGGCGGCAAAGGAGTACAGCCCCCAAGAGAGGGCAGGACATGTGTATAACGCGGGGCTGTATTATGAGATGCAGGGGCAGATCGTGCCTGCCCTTGCCATGTTTGAACAGTGCGGCAATAAGGAACGAATCAGGGAGTTACTGATCAGGAATGCGCGGCTGAACCCCGGCAACGGTCATTACTTTGAACTGCGCCATTATTATTTACAGATGGAAGAAAAGGAACTGGAGGAGAGCCCGGTACTGATGGCGGGGATGAGCATGCTCTATTCCCTGCTGCTCCAGGAGGAGGAAAGCGAATACTGGTATAAAAAACTGGAAGGTTTTGCATCAGCCGCGAAAGGCGGACGCAGGCGGGAGGCATTAAGCCGTCTTGCATACCTCGACATCGCGCTGCCCCACCGGGGGAGCGCGGATATGATCGGGATCATGAAGAAAATGCCCTCCCTGATCTTTGATAAAGGGATGAGCCTGCCGGAATTTTCGGTGACAGCCAATTACCCCAGCACCATGAACGGGGGCAAGGACTTCTGTCACTGGAGCAGGGAAGATCGTAATCTTGCAGCAACCATCGGGAAACTGGTGGAGCGGGTGCTTGGACGGTACGGGAAAGGGCTTGTGAAAGCGGCCTTGGGTGAGAGCCTTTATGAAAAAGGCGGGGATACCTACGAAGTCCTGACGCTTCTTGCCCGCGCGAAGATGGAAGCGGAGGGCGGGGGTATGGCGGAGATCGTCTTTGCCGCCGTGGGCCTGCAGGTACGGCTTGACACCCTTCAGGGGCAGATACAGACGGCAGGGGAAGTCCTTGCCTCATTTGAAAAAAATGTCATAGAACAGGGGGCGGTGCAGCTTTTGCCAAACATAGCAGCCCTGCGGTGCCGTCTTGCCCTTTACCGGGGTGACAGGAAGGCGGTGCTGGCGTGGATGGGGCAGGCCCCGGACGAGGACAGAGAGTTCTGTATTCTAAATCGTTACCGTTATCTTACGAAAGTGCGCTGCTACCTTTCGCTTGGGGAGTATTTAAAAGCGCAGGCATTACTGGAAAAGCTGCGCTATTATGCGGAAAAATGCGGGCGCACCTATATTTGCATGGAAGTGCGCCTCCTTAGCGCCATAGCGAAATATCGGACAGGCGGGAAGTGGAAGGAAGAATTTTTTCCTGCGCTGAAGGAAGCCTGCGGATATCATTTTATACGCCTTGTCAGCGAGGAAGGGGCGGCGGCGCAGGAATTGTTTGCGGCGGCGGGGAGGAACCTTCTGGAAAAGGAGGTGCCGGATAAGATATGGCTGTCCCGGCTCATGGAGGAAACAAGGAAGGTGGCGGTGCGCTACCCGGCGTATTTAAAAGGCCGGCTTGCCAAAGCGCCGGATTTCTGTGAGGCGGCATTAGCCATCCTGCGCCTGCAGGCGGAAGGAAAGAGCGTATCGCAGATCGCCGGGGAGCTTTCCATGAAGGAGGCAACGGTGAAGTATCATGTGAAGGAGAACTACCGGAAGCTGGGTGTTTGCGGCAAGGCGGATGCAGTGCTTACAGCCAGAGATTTAGGGATTTTATAAGAAGAAAGGAAAAGAAGTAATGACTACGCAAAAGCAAATCTTAAAATGCATCCGGATGATTGTACTGGCTGCCATATTATTCTACGGTATATCGGAAATGGCCATGATGACTGCATTGTGCGCACAGACGGAGGATGTGGAGATCAATGAAGAGAATTTCCCGGATGCAGGCTTTCGGGAATACCTGCGGACTGATCCCAATATGCTAAAATTACATAGCGACCCGAACAAATTTACCGCCGGCGAGATTGAATTAATAACGGTATTAGATATGAAAAACAGCAGTTTAAATGCCGAAAGTCTTGCAGGAATCGAGCATTTCGAGAATCTGACGACTCTGCACTGTAACGGCACGTATCTGAAGTCCATAGATGTGAGCAAGAACACTAAGCTTCAGTATTTGAACTGCTCAGAGACTTGGAATCTGACGACGCTGAATGTGAAGAACTGTACGGAACTGCATACATTATACTGCAGCGGATGTAAATTGACAGAACTGGATCTTAGCAGCAATGGACAGCTTCATGTTCTATGGTGCGACAATAACCAGTTTACTGCTCTGGATACAGCCGGCAATTCACAGCTAAAAAGTCTATATTGCTACAACAATCAATTGGCAGCGCTGAATCTTGCTTCAAATCCGGCTCTTAAAGAGCTTCGATGTGAAAACAATCAATTGACCACATTAGATCTTAGCGGAAATACTGCACTGACTTCACTGAGCTGCGAAAACAATCAGCTGACAGAAATCCAGCTCAAAGGTTTTTCTAACTTGATAACCCTTTCCATCCAAAAGAACCAGCTTACATCTCTGGATGTCAGTGATTGCCCGAATTTGTCCCATTTGCGGTGTTCGGATAATCAGTTGACAGAATTAAATATCACCGGGGACAATAAGCTTACGAATCTAGTCTGTACCAATAACCGACTGACAGAGATAGATGTGAAAGATAAATCCTCATTATATTATTTTGATACAAGGAAAAACCTGTTGAAAACACTGGATGTATCCCAGAATGCTGATCTGCATTATTTTTACTGCGATGATAATCAATTGAAAGAGATGGATGTGAGCAAGAATCCAGCTTTGATAATATTCTGGTGCCGGAATAATCAGTTAGAGATGTTAGATGTAAGCGGAAATATTAATATAAGTAACTTAGGCTGCACAGGCAACCGTTTAAAAAGCCTGATCATTCAAGGTGAGGTAACAACATTTGAAGATTGTGAACAGTATGACACAATTACTTTGGCAGAAAACCAGAGTTCTTATGATCTGGGTTCAGCAGATCCGAAGCTGGATCCATCCAAGATATCGGATTTAACAAACGCGCAGCTTTCCGTTGACGGCATGATCCTGACAAATATTTCGTTTGGGGAAGATGTCACATACACCTATGACTGTGGTAATAATAAGTCCATGAAAGTGACTCTGCATTTCATCTGGACCAATCAATGGATTACGAAACTTACCGCAATCTCTGGGTGGAAATATGGGGATGCTCCGTCAACTCCCCATGCAGAAGCACGATTCGGGGAAGTACAGTATCTCTACGGCACAGCTTCCGACAGCAATTCCTACAGCGCCGAGATACCGACAGAACCCGGCACCTGGTATGTGAAAGCCATTGTTGCAAAGACGGAAGATTATTTGGGCCTTGAGAGTGACCCTGTAGAATTTGTGATCGGCAAGAATGACAGCACGGTCACATTCAAGGATTCTTCCAATCTAACCAAGAGGTATGACGGACAGCCTGCGGCAATCAACAGGGAGGATGTCGTGATAAGCGGAAGCCAGGGCGAACTGCGCTGCACATGGTATCAGAAGGCTGCAGAAGGCTGGAAGACATTAACGGATGCCCCTGTGAATGCCGGAAGCTATAAGGTGTCAGTATTCGTGGAAGAGGACAGTCACTATGTATCATCTGCTCCGGCTGAAAAAGAATTCGAGATAACAAAAGCTCCCCCGGCAGAGATCACGCTTCCTGAAAACTTAAGTACCAAGCAAGGCGCGCCGTTGTCTTTGGCCGTTCTGCCCCAGGGATGGGAATGGCTTGCGCCGGATGAAACCGTCAGCAGCACGAAACCAGGCTATAAAGCCAGGCTGAAAGTAGATGACACAAATTATGATTATACAGACGTTGAAGGTTATGATGCGTCAACGCACAGCGTCGTACGAGAATTAACGGTATCCGTCATCATGGGCGAAGAGATGCGTATTGATATCACGGAAGGGATCAAAGACATTCCGGATGCATTGATCGCAGCCGGAATAGATACCGAGGAAAAGATTAAGCAAGCGCTTACCCGTGCGGCAGTGGAACATCAGGGATATCTCAAAGAAAATACAGCGCTCTATGACGTCAGGCTTCAGATCAGCCTGGACGGAGGTAAGACCTGGGAACTTGCATCGCCGGAGAACTTCCCGCCGGAAGGACTGCCTGTGACATTGCCCTATCCCAAAGGAACCAACGGCACAGAGTATGATTTCATTATAACGCATATGTTTACACATGAGATGAACGGATATAAGCCGGGAGAAGTAGAAGCGCCTGAAGTTATGAAGACCGAAGAAGGGCTTCGGTTCACCGTTCACGGCCTGTCTCCCATTGCCGTCGCCTGGAAATCTGTAAGAACGGATAAGCCCTCAGTGAATCCGGGGCCGGCGAATCCGTCTATACCTGGAAATAACGACACGCCGACACAGCCCGGAACACAACAACCATCCGGGGACTCTGACAGCTATACACCCGATTCCGGCAGTAAAAAGGATCCGGGTACTGTAACTGCGGCAGCAAACAGGCGAAGCCCGCAGACCGGAGATGAAAACTTATGCGGCAGGAGTATCCTTTAGACACAGGATACTCCTCCGTTCCGTAAAAACAACACGTCCCTTTTTCTGAATTTTATTCCCGCGAGCAATGAGCCAAGCGGGCATGCTTGCATGTACATTTGGCGACTACCGCGGGGTCTTTTACTTTTTCTTCCGCGTCAAAAATATTCCAATGACCGTACCGATAAGGATAATCGGTGCGACTCTGACAAACAGCCATTCAAATGAGTGAAATGCCGTCCCTAGAACAGCGGTTTCAGGATCACTATAATCCCAGCCCGAGTAAGGACTTTCTAATGCCAATAAGACTGCAAAAATTGAGAGTATCACTATACACAATAAGATAAGGATCCAAAGCGCAATTCTTTTTCTTGTGGTTTTTCTCTGTGCAAGCTGCAAGTTTATTACCTCTAATTTTGCGGAAATTGCCTTTAACTCATCAACTTCCGGTTTAATGACATTTTCTCCAAGCAATGTACTCACGGGTGTTTCAAGCACTTCCGATATAGAAATCAACATATCTGAATCGGGAACAGACAGTCCCGTTTCCCTTAGTTAAAGATATTGTTGGGTATCTCAAGATGTGTCATTCGATTTTGCCGATAAAGCGGTAGAAGATTTCCACTTCCTGTTCCCGGCTTCCGTCCTCACTTTTGACCGCTTCATGGACAAGGATTTTTTCAATCAGCGTATTCAGAAGTTCAGCCGTCAATTCTGTGGGATTGACATACTGTTTCATCAGACCTATCCACTTTTCAGCGTCAACCGCTGTCTGGGCGGCGGTCTCCATCGCTTCGTGAAGCCGTTCAATTTTTACGTCCAATTCTCGCTGTTCGCCCTGATACTTTTCGGACAGCATATTGAAATTGTATTCTGTAATGCGTCCGGCAGACCAGTCCTCATACATTTTTGCAAACAGGGTGTCTACTTCTGCTTTGCGCTTTTCCGCCTTTTTCAGTTCGGCTGTCTGCCGCTTCCTTGCAGTATTGCGTTCCTTGTCGCTGGCGTTAAGTAGCCGTTTCAGAAGTTTGTCCCCATCCTGCTGTGCCAGCACAGACCAGTATTGCAGACGGGAAAGGACATAGGCGTAAAGCACATCATAGCGGATATAGTGCATGGAACACTGGTGCAATCCTTGCCCGTACTTGCTACAATGGTAGTGGGCATAGGGATTTTTGTTCTGGCTGTTCATACCATAGGCCAGCGACCAGCCGCAGTCCGCACATTTTACCAGCCCGGAAAATATCTGTGTTGTGCCGTTCTTCTGCCGTCTGCGCCTGTTGCAAATCTGCTCCTGTACTTGACGGAACACATCTTCGGAAATAATCGCTTCGTGGGTGTTCTCCACACGATACCATTCCTCTTTTGGCTTGCGTACTTTCTTCTTGTTTTTGAATGAAATGTTGGTCTGCTTATTGTGGACGCTGTGTCCGATATAGGTTTCCTCTTTCAGAATACTTTTCACCTGCGCTATCGTCCACGCATAGGCTTTTTCCTCCGGCGCTCCGGCATAGATATTTGCGAAAGTGCCGTATCTCTGGAAATTCAGCCAGCCGGGAGTAGGTACTTTTTCTTCGACCAAAATCCGTGTAATGCTGGCGGCTCCCCGGCCATGAACGGCAAGGTCAAAAATCTTTTCGATAATCCACCTTGTTTCCGGGTCAATCAGAAGATGGCCTTTCTTATCTGGGTCTTTGACATAGCCAAGCGGAGCATAGGCTCCATAGTGTGCGCCATTTGCGAACCGTGTCCGCATGGCCGCCTTTACCTTTTTGCTGGTCTGGCGGGCGTGCATTTCATTCAGAATGTTGAGGAATGGGGCAAGCTCATTCTCTCCGTTGATGGTGTCCACATTGTCATTGACAGCGATATAGCGGACGCCTTTGCTGGGAAAGTAGATTTCCGTGTACTGGCCGGTCAGAATGTAGTTTCTGCCTAAGCGGGATAAATCCTTCGTAACAACGCAGTTGATTTTCCCGTCCTCAATGTCATCAATCATTCTCTGAAAATCCGGCCTGTCAAAAGCTGACGTTAGATAACGATACTTTTGAAAACACTGGAAAATCAAGGTTTTTCGAGCGACGGACAAGCAGGGTATTGTACTAAAAACTGAATACGACGCAGAAGCGGCGTTTCTTACTCTCTACATGGGAGAACAGGAACGCCGCTTTTTTCATGCCCTTTGTTACGCAGTAGGGGCAGAAAAAGCCTTGCTACAAGCGGTTTTCCGGGCGCGTATCTGGCGCGGAAAGGGATTTATACCTTATCCCCCGAAACCGCGCTTCTACTGCGTAACAAATCCAAAGCAAAGGAGCTATGAACTATGGCAGTTTTCAGAGTGGAACGAAACAAGGGCTATACCGTAATGAGCAACCACCACCTACGCAACAAGGAGCTTTCCCTAAAGGCAAAGGGGCTGTTGTCGCAAATGCTGTCACTCCCCGAAGATTGGGACTACACCTTGAAAGGCTTATCCCTTATCAACCGGGAGAAGATAGACGCTATCCGCGAAGCCATTAAGGAACTTGAACGCGCCGGGTATATCGTCCGTTCAAGGGAGCGCGACGAGAAAGGACGCTTGCGGGGCGCGGACTATGTGATATTCGAGCAGCCGCAGCCGCCTACGCCGGATTTACCTACATTGGAAAATCCAACATTGGATAATCCAATGCAGGAAAAACCAACATTGGAAAAACCTACGTTGGAAAATCCAACGCAATTAAATAAAGATATACAAAGAACTGACTTACCAAAAAAAGAAAAATCAAATACAGATTTATCAAGTACCCATTCCATTCCTATCCTTTCCCCTAACCCCTCTCCTTGCAGAGAAGCGGCTGCGCCGCCGGAACGGAAAGGAACGGAAGCGGCAGCACAGAGCGCAGTTGATATATACCGGGAAATCATCAAGGACAATATCGACTACCACATTCTCAAACAGGACATGAAGTTTGACAGTGACAGGCTGGACGAGATTGTAGACCTCATGCTTGAAACCGTATGCACCGCCAGAAAGCGGGTACGGATTGCGGGGGACGACTACCCGGCAGAGCTTGTGAAGTCAAAGTTTATGAAACTAGACGGCGAGCATATCCGCTTTGTGCTTGACTGTATGCGGGAGAACACAACCAAAATCCGCAACATCAAGCAATATCTGAAAGCCGCCCTTTTCAACGCCCCGTCCACAATCGGCAACTACTACACTTCCCTTGTCGCCCATGACATGGCAAGCGGCGCACTGTCACCGAAAAAGCCGCAGTACGGCGACCCGGACTATTATTCATGCAATGAGGGCGAAAGCCTGTAACCACCCACAACCACAAAAGGAGGATTTTATTATGGCACAGAAAATGACAGGAGCATTGGTATTTGACGAGCGCACCGACCGTTACGACATCCGCTTTGACTTAAACAGCTACTACGGGGGCTTGCATTGCGGCGAGTGCTTTGACGTATTCGTGCGGGGCAAGTGGAAGCCGACCCGGATTGAGTACGGCGACAACTGGTATCTTGTGGGTATCAGAGCCGAGGACTTGAACGGGCTGCGGGTGCGTATCTGACCGCCGCCCCATAAAGAAACGCGAAAGGAGGACGCGACAAATTGCAGGACGAAGTAAACGAAAAGACCATAGCCCTTTACATCAAGACCGGGAAGCTGACCGCGCAGACGCTCCAAAAGGCAATGAAAGCCATACTGTCAAAGGGCAAAAAGCAGCTTGCAAAACCGCCACAGGGCAAGCAGAGCTTAAAGCAGCTTATGAAGCAGAACGCGGGCGTTTCCAACATTGAGATTACCGAGGGCAATATCAAAGCCTTTGAGAGTACGGCGAAAAAGTACGGTATCGACTTTGCGCTGAAAAAGGACGCGACGGAAAGCCCGCCCCGCTATCTGGTTTTCTTCAAGGGGCGGGACGCGGACGTACTGACCGCAGCCTTTAAGGAATTTTCCGCAAAAAAGCTGACACAGGAGAAAAAGCCCTCAATCCGAAAGCTGCTCTCTACCCTCAAAGAAGCTGCACAGGGCAGAAACGCGGAACGGGCAAAGGTCAAGAACAAGGACAGGGAGGTATCGCTATGAAGCCGGAAATCAAGAAGCTGCTTATCCTAAATCTCCCGTATCTGCTCTTTGTCTGGCTCTTTGATAAAGTGGGCGCGGCTGTCCGGCTCTCCCCCGGCGCGGACGCAAGCGCAAAGCTGCTACATCTTGGGGACGGTTTTACCGCCGCCTTTTCCAGTATCGCGCCGAGCTTCCACCCGGCAGACTTAGCTTTAGGCATTGCGGGGGCGGTCATTGTCCGGCTGATTATCTACACCAAAGGCAAGAACGCGAAGAAATACCGCCGCGGGACAGAATACGGTTCGGCGCGTTGGGGCGGGGCTGACGACATAAAGCCGTACACCGACCCGGTATTTGAGAACAATATCCCCTTAACGCAGACGGAACGGCTCACCATGAACAGCCGCCCGAAGCAGCCGAAATACGCAAGAAACAAAAATATCCTTGTAATCGGCGGTTCCGGCAGCGGCAAGACCCGGTTCTTTGTGAAACCGTCGCTCATGCAATGTACGTCAAAGGATTTTCCAACGTCGTATATCGTCACTGACCCGAAAGGAACACTGATTTTGGAAACCGGGAAAATGTTACAGCGGTACAAATACCGTATCAAAGTGCTAAATACGATTAACTTCAAAAAATCCATGAAATACAATCCCTTTGCCTATCTGCGGAGCGAAAAGGACATTTTGAAGTTAGTCAATACCATTATCGCCAACACCAAAGGCGACGGGGAAAAATCCGGCGAGGATTTCTGGGTGAAAGCGGAAAAGCTCTACTACACCGCGCTAATCGGCTACATCTGGTATGAAGCCCCGGAGGACGAGAAGAACTTCACGACGCTGCTTGAGATGATAAATGCGTCGGAAGCCCGCGAGGACGACGAGGATTTCCAGAACCCGGTTGACCTCATGTTTGAACGTCTGGAAGAAAAAGACCCGGAACATTTTGCAGTCAAGCAGTACAAAAAATACAAACTTGCGGCGGGCAAGACCGCAAAAAGCATACTTATCTCATGCGGCGCGAGGTTAGCCCCATTCGACATTAAGGAGCTGCGGGAGCTTATGGAAACCGACGAAATGGAGCTTGACACCATAGGCGACAGAAAGACCGCCCTTTTCGTCATCATCAGCGACACCGACGACACTTTTAACTTTGTCGTTTCAATCCTTTACACACAGCTATTCAACTTGCTTTGTGACAAGGCAGATGATGAATACGGCGGGCGGCTTCCCGTCCATGTTAGGTGCTTACTTGATGAATTTGCGAATATCGGGCAGATACCAAAGTTTGAAAAGCTCATTGCAACGATACGGAGCCGGGAAATATCCGCGTCAATCATCTTGCAGAGCCAGTCACAGCTAAAAGCCATTTACAAAGACAACGCCGATACCATAGTCGGCAACTGCGACACCACGCTTTTCTTGGGCGGCAAGGAGAAAACCACCCTTAAAGAAATATCGGAAATTTTAGGAAAAGAAACGATAGACAGCTTTAACACGTCCGAAACAAGGGGGCGGGAGCTTTCGCATGGGCTGAACTATCAGAAATTGGGAAAGCAGCTTATGACGGAAGATGAAATTGCAGTCATGGACGGAGGGAAATGTATCTTGCAGCTACGCGGGGTGCGCCCGTTCTTTTCGGACAAATTCGACATAACGAAGCACCCGAAATACAAGTACCTGTCCGACGCAGACCCGAAGAACGCCTTTGACATGGAAAAGCACCTTAAACGCCGCCCCGCCATTGTCAAGCCCGACGAGGTTTTTGACTATTACGAGCTTGACGCGGCAGACTTACAGGAGGACGCAGACCATGAGGAAACGTAGCGCAGAGGAAAAACAAAAGCAGCTTGAACGGTTTTTAATGAATGTTGCGGAAGCCGCCGACGCTGCATTATGGGAGTATTGGCGGGAAAAGGAAGCGGAACACCGCCGTTTTGCAACGGAGTATGTCACGCGCCGGGGGCTTATCCCGCAACAGTGACAGCATGGCAGACCGCCGGGGGACAGGGGAAGCTACACTTCCCCTACGCTGCCTTGCGGCAGCTACCCCTTTGTGAACTTGCGGGAAGCGAACACCTTGCTACGCAAGCTATTCACTTCCCGCAAGTCTGAAAAAAACGTCCGGCAGCACAGCGGAACACAGAAAGGAGCGATTGAAGCAATCACATCTATCCATACCGGCTACATGATACGCGCCCCCACTTTCCGGCGCAGTACACAGCGGCAGGAGCCGCACCCCTTACAACTGAATACCGCCGCGCCGCAGAACTTACGCAGCGCGGGGACAGCCGCCTTTACCAGAGGGCGGTTTTTTTGTGCGGCGGCGACCATACGCTGACCGCCTTTTGTCCGCTTGCCGGACAGCCGCAGACGCGGCAGAAAGGATATATTTATGGCATTTTTCAATAGCGCAGTAGACGTTTTGCAGACCCTTGTTGTAGCACTTGGAGCCGGGCTTGGTATCTGGGGCGTAATCAATCTGATGGAGGGCTACGGCAATGACAATCCGGGCGCAAAGAGCCAGGGCATGAAGCAGCTTATGGCGGGCGGCGGCGTTGCCCTTATCGGCATGACCCTTGTACCGCTGCTTTCCGGCTTGTTCGGTTAAGAAGCGCGGGTAAAGGCTTATGCAGAGCATACTTGACGCGATTAACGAATGGATAAAGGAAATCCTCATAGGAGCCATAAACGGTAATCTGTCAACTATGTTCGGGGACGTAAACGAAAAAGTCGGCACTATCGCCGCAGAGGTAGGGCAGACCCCGCAAGGGTGGAACGCAAATATATTCTCCATGATACAGACCCTTAGTGAAAATGTAATCGTACCCATTGCGGGGCTTGTCATTACCTACGTCCTATGCTATGAGCTTATCAGCATGGTAACGGAAAAGAACAATATGCACGACGTTGACACTTCCATGTTCTTCAAGTGGGTGTTCAAGGCGTTTGTGGCAGTCTACCTTGTGACGCACACCTTTGACATTACTATGGCGGTGTTCGATATGGCGCAGCACGTTGTTTCCGGCGCGGCGGGGGTAATCGGCGGCAGCACAGAGATTGATGTTGCCGCCGCCCTTGCTTCCATGCAGAGCGGGCTTGACGCTATGGAAATCCCCGAACTGCTCTTACTTGTCATGGAAACAAGCCTTGTGAGCTTGTGCATGAAAATCATGTCCGTACTGATAACCGTTATCCTCTACGGGCGCATGATAGAAATTTACCTTTACTGTTCGGTATCGCCTATCCCGTTTGCAACTATGACGAACCGGGAATGGGGGCAGATAGGAAACAACTACCTAAAATCCCTGTTCGCTATCGGTTTTCAAGGCTTCCTCATTATGATATGCGTCGGCATTTACGCGGTTCTGGTAAACAACATGATAATAGCGGACAATCTGCACAGCGCGATATTCTCCCTTGCAGCCTATACCGTTATCCTCTGTTTCTCCCTGTTCAAATCCGGCGCACTGGCGAAGTCGATATTCTCCGCGCATTAGCGGCGTGTCAAGGGCAGGGTGGAGATTTTCAGAGCGAAGCGGCGAAAATACGACCCGACCTTGACGCGGATAACCCCCATATAATACGGGCGGGCAAAGGGCATAGATTGACCTTTGCCTTGATTACCCTTATGGAAAATTACAGCAACACCAAACCCAGAGAAAGGAGGTTTTCACTTGGCGTATGTACCCGTACCCAAAGACTTATCCAAAGTCAAGACAAAAGTAGCTTTCAACCTTACCAAACGGCAGATTGTATGTTTTGCGGCGGCTCTCCTGTTCGGCTTGCCGCTTTTCTTTCTGCTCAAAGACAGCACAGGCACAAGCCTTGCGTCTATGGCTATGATTGCCGTCATGCTGCCCTGTTTCCTCTTTGCCATGTATGAGAAGCATGGACAGCCCCTTGAAGTGGTGGTGAAGAACATCATACGGACAAAATTCATAGCCCCCAAAGAACGACCATACAGGACAGACAACTTTTATTCCGTCTTAGAACGGCAGAGAAAACTTGAAAAGGAGGTATCAGCGATTGCAAAAGGAAACACGAAGAAACAGCGCGGCGGGAAGCACAAAGCCTAACCCGCCCCGCAAGCTCACCCGCGCCGAGAAAAAGCAGATTGCGGAAATCATCAGACAGGCAAAGGGCGACGGGAAAGCCCACACCGCGCAGCAGACAATCCCCTATATCCAGATGTACCCGGACGGTATCTGCAAGGTTACGGGACGGAAATACTCAAAGACCGTCGCCTTTGAAGATATTAACTATCAGCTTGCACAGGCAGACGACAAGACCGCCATTTTTGAGAACTGGTGCGACTTCCTCAACTACTTTGACGCTTCCGTTTCGGTGCAGCTTTCTTTCATCAATCAAGGGACGCAGCGCGGCGAAGCGGAAAAGGCGGTCAATATCCCGGCACAGGAGGACGCTTTCAATTCTATCCGCACAGAATACCGGGATATGCTGAAAAACCAGCTTGCAAAGGGCAACAACGGGCTTGTCAAAGCAAAATATATCACCTTTGCCATTGAAGCCGACAGTCTGGGCGCGGCGAAATCCCGCCTTGCCCGTATCGAAACGGACGTACTCAACAACTTTAAGCTCTTGGGCGTGTCTGCCCGCCCCATGACAGGCTATGAACGCCTTAAAATGCTGCATGGCATTTTCCACCCGGAGGGCGGGCAGTTTGCCTTTGATTTTTCATGGCTTGCCCCGTCCGGGCTTTCCACAAAGGACTTTATCGCCCCGTCCTCTTTCCGTTTTGGCGAGGGGCGTTATTTCCGCATGGGGCGCAAAATCGGCGCGGTTTCATTCCTTGAAATCCTTGCGCCGGAATTAAACGACCGTATCTTATCTGACATTCTGGACTTGGAAACGGGCGTTATCGTCAATCTGCATATCCACAGTATCGACCAGACCGAAGCCATAAAGACAATCAAGCGCAAGATTACCGACCTTGACAAAATGAAAATCGAGGAACAGAAGAAAGCGGTACGCAGCGGCTATGACATGGATATTATACCGTCCGACCTTGCCACTTTCGGCAGCGAAGCGAAGAATCTCTTACAGGACTTGCAGAGCCGGAATGAAAGAATGTTCCTCTTGACGTTCCTTGTGGTGAACATGGCGGACACGAAGCGGAAACTGGAAAATGACGTATTCGCGGCGGCGGGCATTGCACAGAAGAACAACTGCGCCTTAACCCGCCTTGACTACCAACAGGAAGCGGGGCTTATGTCCTCTGTACCGCTTGGGGAGAACCTTATCCCCATTCAAAGAGGGCTTACCACGTCAAGCACCGCTATCTTTATCCCCTTTATCACACAGGAGCTTTTCCAGACGGGCGCGGCTTTGTACTACGGCTTAAACGCCCTTAGTAACAACATGATACTCTGCGACCGCAAGCAGCTAAAGAACCCCAACGGCTTAATCTTGGGTACGCCGGGAAGCGGGAAATCCTTTGCCGCCAAACGGGAAATGACAAACGCTTTCCTCATTACCGACGACGACATAATTATCTGCGACCCGGAAGCAGAGTATTTTTCCCTTGTGCAGCGGCTTGACGGGCAAGTGATACGCTTATCCCCTACGGGCAAGGGCATTGACGGGAAGCCCCAGTATGTGAACCCTATGGATATTAACCTCAATTACAGCGAGGACGACAGCCCCCTTGCGCTGAAATCCGACTTTATCCTCTCCCTCTGCGAGCTTGTCATAGGCGGCAAGGAGGGCTTGCAGCCCGTCGATAAGACCGTCATTGACCGCGCCGTTAGGAACGTGTACCGCCCTTTCCTTGCAGACCCCGACCCGGAGAAAATGCCTATCTTGGGCGACCTCTACAACGAGCTTTTGAAGCAGCCGGAGCCGGAAGCGGCGCGTATTGCGGCGGCGTTGGAGCTGTATGTTTCCGGGAGCCTTAACGTATTCAACCACCGTACCAACGTGGAGCTGAACAACCGCCTTGTCTGCTTTGACATCAAGCAGCTTGGGAAGCAGCTCAAAAAGTTAGGTATGCTCATTGTGCAGGACCAGGTATGGAACCGCGTCACCGTCAACCGGGCAGAAAGGAAATCCACCCGGTATTTTATGGACGAATTTCATCTTCTCTTGAAAGAGGAACAGACCGCCGCCTATTCCGTTGAAATCTGGAAGCGTTTCAGAAAATGGGGCGGCATACCCACAGCCATTACGCAGAATGTCAAGGATTTGCTTGCTTCCCGCGAAGTGGAGAATATCTTTGAAAACTCTGATTTTGTCCTCATGCTCAATCAGGCGGCGGGCGACCGGGCTATCCTTGCGAAGCAGCTCAACATCTCCCCGCAGCAGATGAAATATGTCACCCACACCGAAGCGGGCGAGGGGCTTATCTTCTACGGGAACGTGGTGCTGCCCTTTGTAGACCGCTTCCCGAAAGACACCGAGCTTTACCGGGTAATGACGACGAAGCCGGAGGAAGTGGGCGAAGCATGAACGGGCTGAAAACTGACACCATCATCAACCGGGACGCGCTCTATGCCTTGCGGGAGCTTCCAGAGGAAAGCGTACACTGTTGCGTCACAAGCCCGCCCTACTATGCGCTTAGGGATTATGGGCTTGATATGCAGATTGGGCGGGAGGACACGCCGGAGCAGTACATTGACAGGCTGACCGAGGTTTTCCGCGAGCTGCGCCGGGTACTGCGTTCTGACGGTACGCTCTGGCTGAATATCGCGGACACCTACTGCGGCACAGGGAACAAGGGCTACCATGCAGACCCGAAGAACCCGAAAGGCAGAAACGGACAGCAGATTGCAAAAAACAACCGCGTTTCCGGCTGCAAACAAAAGGACTTAATCGGTATCCCTTGGCTTTTAGCTTTTGCCCTACGCGCTGACGGGTGGTATTTACGGAGCGACATTATCTGGCAGAAAGAAAACCCCATGCCGGAGAGCGTGAAAGACCGCCCTACCCGCTGCTATGAACATATCTTTCTGCTTACGAAGTCAAAGAAATATTTCTATGACGCAGCCGCCATAGCCGAGCCGTTAGCCCCCACAACGGCGGCGCGGTACCGCACCGGGCGCAGCGCGGGACAGAAATATGCGGACGAAGTACCCGGACAGGGGAAAGTACAGGGGCTTAACCGGGCGAGAAGCGGCAGCTACTACGACGAAGCCCTCATGCCGACCATGCGGAACAGGCGGGACGTGTGGCTTATCAATACCGTACCCTACAAGGGCGGGCATTTCGCCGCGTTCCCGCCAAAACTTGCCGAAACCTGTATCAAGGCGGGCTGTCCGAAAGGCGGCGTTGTGCTTGACCCCTTTTTCGGCAGCGGCACGACGGGAGCAGCCGCAAGGCAGCTTGACAGGCATTATATAGGCATTGAGATAAACGCCGAGTATTGCGCCCTTGCAAGGGCGCGGATTGGAGGGACAGAAAAATAAAACAGTATCGAGCGCGTGAGAAAGTCACGCAGAAAATGACCCGCGAGGGGGCTGTCGAGGTAAACGCCGCCACCGGGAAAAAGAAACGTATCAGCAAGCGGATAAGGGACGCGGACTTTGCAAAGACCGAAGCACCGCAGCCGCCGGAACAGGCAGCGCAGACCATACCGGGCGGCGCAGCTCCCGCGCCCACAGCCGCCGCGCCGCCGCTTCCCCATGCGCCGGGGGCAGAACGGGAACAGGACACCGCCGCAGCCGAGCGCGTCTTGGAGCGTATCGACGGGGCGCGTACCAGAAAGGCGAGCAAAAAGGCGGCGAGGAAAGCACAGGCAGAAGCCACAGCAAAAGAAAAATCTTCCCGCTTGCAGTTTACCGACGAGGAACGGGCAACGCCGGAGCTTGAAAGGTATATCCGAAAATCGGACAAAGCAGCCGACCGTCTGGACGCGGCAAAGGCGGCTATCCCCAAAGAAAAGAAACTTGTACGGGAGCGCACCTTTGATGAAGCCACCGGGAAAGGCAAGACCCGCCTACATTTTGAGGAACAGGAAAAGCCCATAGGAAGGAATAAGCCCCACAATAACCCGCTATCCCGCCCCGCACAGGAAGCGGGTATTTTCGTCCACAACAAGATACATTCCGTTGAAAAGGACAATTCCGGCGTTGAGGGGGCGCACAAATCCGAAGAACTGGCAGAGCGCGGCGCAAAGTACGGGACGCGGAAAGTCAAGGAGGGCTACCGCAGCCACAAGCTCAAACCCTACCGGGCGGCGGCAAAGGCAGAGAAAGCGGCGTTCAAGGCGAATGTGGATTTCCAGTACCATAAATCCCTACATGACAATCCGCAGATTGCGGGCAATCCCCTTTCCCGCTTCATGCAGAAGCAGCAAATCAAGCGGCAGTATGCAAAGTCGGCAAGGAAAGGCGGCGCAAAAACGGCGCAGAAAGCCGCAGAGAACACCCGCAAGGCGGCAAAAAAGACCGCCGAGGAAACAAAAAAGGCAATCGCTTTTGTAGGGCGGCACCCGGCGGGCGTATGTATCGCCGTTGCCGCGCTGCTCTTATTCATCATGGTATCGGCGGGGCTTTCCTCTTGCGGCTCCATGTTCTCCGGCTTGATGAACGGCATACTTGGGACTTCCTACACGTCGGAGGACAGCGACCTTGTGGCGACGGAAAATAATTACGCCGCAAAGGAAAACGAGCTTCAGCAGCAGATTGACAATATCGAAAGCACCCACCCCGGCTATGACGAATACCGCTATGACCTTGACAGTATCGGGCATAACCCCCATGAGTTAGCGTCCTACCTCACCGCCCTTTTACAGACCTACACCCCGCAGAGCGCACAGGCAGAACTAAACCGCGTCTTTGCCATGCAGTACACTTTGACGCTGACGGAAGAAACGGAAATCCGCTACCGCACAGAAACAAGCACAGACCCGGAAACAGGGGAAACGACCAGCGAGGAAGTACCCTACGAGTACCATATCCTCAACGTGAAGCTGACGAACAAGCCCATTTCCGAGATTGCGGAGGAACTTCTAACGCCACAGCAGCTTGAAATGTACCGCGTCTATCTGGAAACAAGCGGAAACAAGCCGCTGATTTTCGGCGGCGGCTCCCCCGATATGGGCGCGTCCGAGGATTTAAGCGGCGTACAGCTTGTAAACGGCACACGCCCCGGCAACACCGCCGTTGTAGACCTTGCGAAGCGGCAAGTCGGCAACGTAGGCGGGCGACCCTTTTGGAGCTGGTACGGATTTAACAGCCGCGTGGAATGGTGCGCCTGTTTTGTTTCATGGTGCTACAATCAAGCCGGGAAAAGCGAGCCGCGCTTTGCCGGGTGCCAGTCACAGGGCGTACCCTGGTTCCAGTCACGCGGGCAATGGGGCGCGAGGGGCTATGAGAATATCGCCCCCGGCGACGCTATCTTTTTCGACTGGGACGGGGACGGGAGCGCAGACCATGTAGGGCTTGTTATCGGGACGGACGGGGAGCGCGTCTATACCGTCGAGGGCAATTCCGGCGACGCCTGCAAGATAAAGAGCTACCCCGTCAATTACTCCTGTATCAAGGGCTACGGCTTAATGAATTGGAACTGACAACAAAAAAATGAAAATCTGAAAGGAGAAATTTATTGATGGCTATGAACAAAATTGAACGTATCGACAAGGAGATTGCAAAGACCCGCGAGAAAATCACCGAGTACCAGAATAAATTAAGGGGGCTTGAAGCGCAGAAAACCGAAGCGGAAAACCTGCAAATCGTACAGCTTGTGCGCTCCATGCGCCTTTCCCCGCATGAGCTTTCCGCTATGCTTTCCGGGGGCGGTATTCCGGGCATGGAAGCCGCGCCGGGCTACCCCGCAGAACCCGCAGACCACGACACCGAAGAAATGGAGGACACCGAGAATGAATAAGAAAATCCTTAGAACACTGACCGCACTTTGCGCCGCCCTTATGCTTTCGGGCGGCTTTTCCGTCACCGCTTTTGCACAGACCCCGGAGGGAGAGGACGACACCAACGACAGCGGCGTTGTCTACGAGGAACCCCAAAAGGAAGAACCCCTTACCCCGGACGGGAACGCGACCCTTGTAGACGATTTCGGCGGCAACAAGCAGCTTATCACCGTAACGACCAAAAACGGCAATTACTTTTATATCCTCATTGACCGGGACGACGAGGGCGAGAACACCGTACATTTCCTTAATCAAGTGGACGAAGCCGACCTCTTAGCACTTATGGAGGACGGAAGCACCGAAGCAGCCCCGCCCGCCGTTTGCAGTTGCACCGAAAAATGCGAAGCCGGAAAGGTAAATGTGAGCTGCCCCGTCTGCAAGGACAACATGACCGCTTGCAGCGGCAAGGAAGCAGAGCCGGAAACCGAGGAACCGCCGGAGCTGCCCAAAGAGAAAGGCAATGCGGGCGGGCTTGTGCTTTTCCTTGTCGTGGCACTTCTTGGCGGCGGGGGCGCGTTCTATTATTTTAAGTTTATGAAGCCGAAGCAAAACGTCAAGGGCGGCACCGACCTTGAAGATTTCGATTTTGACGACTACGACGAGGACGAGCCGGACGAGGGGGACGGGCTTTCTGATGAAGAACAGGAGGACGAGGAAGCATGACCCTGTTTACCGACAATCCCTTTGAAAAGATGATGATACAAAGACCGGGCGGGCGGCGTGACAATGCGCCGCCCGTTCCCCATTCCCCGGCTTGCGCTTCCTGTCCGTACAAAGGGCAGCTCCCTTGTGTGGGCTACTGTCTGAAACAGGTACAGGAGAAAAAGGCAAGTGAGCCGGAACGCTGAAAATGGACTTTTAATTTTCGTTTGCAACATCTATGAGATTTTCGTAATGCAAAAGTGTTATGTTATTTTCATTTTGCAGTTGGAGCTTTCTATCACGAATATTCTCAAAATCTTTACGGAGTCCGGCTATCACAGCATAGTAGATTTGATAAGGGCAATATTTGTATAATTGTCTGGGTAACTTTGTATTGGAGAATGAGTGCTTTTCCAATTCTGCTACAATTACATTCCAATTTGCAGCAATATACATTTGCCAATCCCTAACCTGTTCAATCCCTTTATTGATTACTTCCCCGAAACGAGTACCTTTTTCTTTTGTTATCCGCCCGTTGGGAGCTTCTAATTCCACAAAGACAAATTGATAACCGTCTGAACTATTACCTATGAGCAGATAATCAGCCACATAAGCCGACCCGATTTTGAACTCTGGAAAGATATAATTATCGTCATGGTGTCCTGTTCTGTAATAATGCCGTAATAAGCCAAACAAATAATTCCATGCACGATTAGAAGCTATCCAATTTAGTATAGCTCTTTCTGTTGTATCGGAAGAAGTAATCAGTTGATAAAACTCTTTTGTCGTATCATATATAGGTGTGAACCTTGAATAATGGTTGTTGGGAAATAGCGAAGTAGCACACTCAATAAAGTAATCCATTTCTTTGTTTTTACCGCGCCTGTAATGCCCGCCACGTTTTTTATTCATTGCTTCTTCCTGTTCATCAGTAGGAGCAAAAACATCGAAAGTATGTATTGATTTCATATTGTCACCTGTTTCTTATAGTAATGCTTAAAGTATAAACCAATTTCAAACCTAAAACAACCGAAAGGAGAACAGAAAATGAAACTGATTATTGCAGAAAAGCCGAGCGTGGCGCAGACTATCGCCGCCGCGCTTGGCGTTAAGGAAAAGAAAGACGGATATATCGAGGGCGGCGGCTGCCTCATTTCATGGTGCGTCGGGCATTTGGTACAGCTTGCGGAAGCTGCCGCCTACGGGGAGCAATATAAAAAATGGAGTTTTGAGAGCTTACCCATTCTGCCGGAGGAATGGCAGTACGCCGTTGACCCGGACAAGGGGAAGCAATTCAAAACCCTAAAAGAGCTTATGCACCGCGCCGACGTTTCCGAAGTGGTAAATGCGTGTGACGCGGGGCGCGAGGGAGAATTGATTTTCCGCTTTGTCTACGAAGCGGCGGGCTGCAAGAAGCCCATGCGCCGCTTGTGGATTTCCTCAATGGAGGACGGGGCAATCAAGGCGGGCTTTGCTTCCCTCAAAGACGGGCAGGAATACGACGCGCTCTTTGCGTCTGCCCTCTGCCGCGCAAAGGCTGACTGGCTTATCGGCATTAACGCCACCCGGCTTTTCTCCTGCCTGTATGGAAAGACCTTGAACGTGGGGCGCGTCCAGACCCCGACCTTAAAAATGCTCACCGACCGGGACGCGGCTATCTCCCATTTCCAGAAAGAAAAATATTATCATGTGCGCCTTGATTTATCCGGCGCGGAAGCGGCAAGCGGGAGGATTTCCGACAAGGCAGAAGCCGACGCGCTGAAAGGGGCTTGCGAAGCGGAAACGGCGGTATGCGTTTCCCTCACCAGAGAGAAGAAAACCGCAGCCCCGCCGAAGCTCTTTGACCTTACCTCTTTGCAGCGGGAAGCGAACCGCATTTTCGGCTACACCGCGAAGCAGACCCTTGACCTTGCACAATCCCTTTATGAAAAGCGGCTCCTTACTTATCCGAGGACGGACAGCAGCTTTCTTACTGACGACATGGGCGGCACCGCAGCGGGCATTATCGCGCTGCTTTGCGAAAAACTCCCCTTTATGGCGGGCGCGGACTTCACGCCGGAGGTTGTAAAGGTATTAGACAGTAAAAAAGTATCAGACCACCACGCAATCATTCCCACTATGGAGCTTGCAAAGGCTGACCCGGACGCGCTGCCGGAAAGCGAGAAGAATATCCTTACCCTTGCGGGGGCGCGTCTGCTTTTTGCCACCGCCGAGCCGCATATTTATGAAGCGGTTACGGCGGTTTTCTCATGCGCCGGGACAGACTTCACCGCAAGGGGAAAGACCGTACTTGCGGAGGGTTGGAAAGAGCTTCAACGCAGATACCGGGCGACGCTGAAAGATAAGCCCGAAGCGGAGGACGGGGAAAATGCAGACGTGACGCTGCCGAAGCTTTCCGAGGGACAGGGCTTTCCTAACCCCGCCGCAAAAGTAACGGAGCATACCACAACGCCGCCGAAGCCCCACAGCGAAGCAAGCCTTTTGTCGGCTATGGAACGCGCCGGGAACGGGGACACCGACCCGGACGCGGAACGCCGGGGGCTTGGCACTCCCGCCACCCGCGCCGCCGTCATTGAAAAACTGGTAAAGGGCGGCTTTGCGGAGCGCAAGGGGAAGCAGCTTATCCCTACCAAAAACGGGAACAGCCTTATCTGTATTCTGCCGGATATACTCACTTCCCCACAGCTTACCGCAGAATGGGAAAACAATCTGACGCAGATAGCAAAGGGAGCCGCAGACCCCGGCGAATTTCTGTCCGGCATTGAAGCTATGGCGCGGGAGCTTGTGCAGACACACGCCGCAGCACTGGACGGGAAAAAGGATTTGTTCCGGGAGGAAAAGCCCTCTGTCGGCAAATGCCCCCGTTGCGGTTCCCCCGTCCATGAGGGGAAGAAAAACTATTATTGCAGCAACAAAGAATGTGCCTTTGTCATGTGGAAGAATGACCGCTTTTTCGAGGAACGCAAGACCGCTTTTTCCGCGAAGATTGCCGCCGCGCTCCTTAAATCCGGCAAGGCGAATGTGAAGAAGCTCTACTCCCCGAAAACAGGCAAGACCTACGACGGAACTATCGTTCTGGCTGACACTGGCGGGAAATACGTCAACTACCGTATCGAAGTGCAGAAGAACTAAAAACTTGAATAGCAAGCATAGGAAGCGGGTACCCACTTCCGTAAATCCCCGTTGCGACGCTGACGCGCCGGACGGGGATTTTGCTTGTTGGGAAGTTTCCCAAACCCTCTTTTGCGGAGGGCTTCACCCTCTAAAAATTTTCAAAAATATTTGGCAGAAATGCGGGCGTACCCGTAGTAGACCATGCAGCCAAAAAATGCAGCTTATGACGCTGCCGCAGAGAAAGGAGGTTTTTCACTATGGCAAGTTTACGGGACACCGTAAAGGACTATCAAGACGAGCTTAGGGACGGTATCGCATGGGTGGCGTTCTGGAAACAGGGGCGTTCATGGAACGCGGAATATTTTCATCTTGATATGGACGATACGCTCTACCCGGAGGACAGGAGCCGGTTAGAGGAAATAAAAAGCATTGACCCCGCCGCCGTTATCTTAAACGGCTACTATTGCGGGCATTTAGGCGAGGACATGAGCCTTGACGAGCTGACCGCCGGAGTGCGTTACCACTACGAAAACAGCATGAACGACATTGACGGTTTTATCGGAGCGCATGACGACAGGCTTCCCCCGGAGGTTATCGAGGAAGCGAGGGCAGCCGCCCATGAAGCGGGGCTTCCCTTTTCCGAAAAGCCCTACCGGGACGGGGAGGATTTTAACCCCTATGTATTTGACGGGAGCATGAGCATTGAGGATTTTGAGCTTATGCACCGCATGATTGAAAAAGAAAGGAGCGAACAAATGGCAGAACCGATTTTAAGCGGCTATCTTTCCAATCTTGGGAAGTACACCGAGGGCAGACCCGCGGGCGAATGGGTGACATTCCCCACGACTGCCGAACATCTGAAAGAAGTCTTTGACCGTATCGGGATTGACTTCAAGCACTATGAGGAATGGCATTTCACAGAATTTCAATCCACTATCCCCGGCTTGACGGAGCATTTAAGCGAGTATTCCCACCCCGACGAGCTGAACTATTTAGGGAAGCTCTTGGAAATGCAGTTTGACGACGACCGGGAGAAATTCATTGCAGCCATTGAATACGGCGACCATGCCGACAGCTTACAGGACATTATCAACCTTGCACAGAACCTTGACTGCTACTGGATTTATCCGTCCGTCCACAATGAAGAAGAATACGGGCGTTATCTGGTTGATGAACTGGAAGAACCGGAACTTCCCGAAGAAGCGAAAAAGTATTTCATGTATGAGGAATACGGGCGGGACGCTTCCATTAACGACGACGGTATGTTTACCGAAAAGGGCTATATCTACAACAACCGCAACACCTTTACAGAATGGTACGACGGGCGCGACGTGCCGGAGGAATACCGGGTAACGCCGCAGCCCCCGCAGCCGGAAAGACCCGACCCGTCAAAGGTAGAAATGGACGCAGCCGCGCCGGGGCAGAGAACGGCGCAGACCGCAGAGCAGCCACAGGAGCCGCGCCCGGTTATCCCTATCGTGCTGACGAGCGAGAAGCCCGCCGAAAAGCTCAAAGAGATTACCGACCGTCTGGAACAGGGTATTGCGGAACTCTTTGACAGCGAGCGTTACCGGGAATATCTGAAAGTCATGTCAAAATTCCATAATTACAGCTTCCGAAACACCGTCCTTATCGCCATGCAGAAGCCGGACGCTTCCCTTGTGGCGGGCTTTTCCGCTTGGAAGAACAACTTTGAACGAAACGTGATGAAAGGGCAAAAGGGAATTAAAATCATTGCTCCGTCACCCTATAAAATCAAACAGGAAATGCAGAAAATCGACCCGCACACGCAGAAGCCCGTTATCGGCAAGGACGGGAAGCCCGTCACCGAGGAAAAGGAAGTCACCATACCCGCCTACAAGGTGGTATCCGTCTTTGACGTTTCCCAGACCGAGGGAAAGGAGCTGCCGGACATTGCGGTTGACGAGCTGACAGGCGACGTTGACCGCTACAAGGATTTTTTCGCAGCCCTTGAAAAGACTTCCCCCGTTCCTATCGCCTTTGAGAATATCGAGGGCGGCTCTCATGGCTACTACCACTTGGAGGACAAGCGCATTGCTATCAACGAGGGCATGAGCGAATTACAGACCTTAAAGACCGCTATTCACGAAATCGCCCATGCGAAGCTGCACGACATTGACCTCAACGCGCCAAAGGACGAGCAGCAGCCCCACGTTGACCGCCGCACCCGCGAAGTCGAAGCGGAAAGCGTCGCCTATACTGTCTGCCAACATTACGGGCTTGACACGTCGGACTACTCTTTCGGCTATGTCGCCGGGTGGAGCAGCGGGCGGGAGCTGTCCGAGCTGAAAAGCTCCCTTGAAACGATACGCAGCGCAGCCGCCGAGATTATCAATTCCATAGACGAGAACTTAGCGGAGCTGCAAAAGGCACAGGACAAGGAGCAGACCGCCGGACAGGAGCAGCCCACCAGAGAGGGACAGGAAGCCGCGCCGGAGAAGCCGGATCCGGAAGCAGCCGCACCGGGAAAATCCGGCGCACAGGAAAAAGCGGGCGCAGCCCCGAAAGAAGCCTTTACCCCGGAAACGATTTACAGAGTGCGCCGGAACCCTTACAGCGACAGCCGGGAAAACAGCTACCTCTTGCAAGCCTATGTGACACAGGAGAACGGGCGGGCGAAAATGGGCGACGTGCTTTATACGGGAACGCCGGAGAAATGCCGCGAGCTTATGGGGCAGCTCAAAAGCGGCGAGCTGACCGAGGGCGACGTGAAGCAGCTTTACGCAAAGGCACAGGAAACGGCGCAGACCGCCGGACAGGACAAAGACACCTTTTCCATTTACCAGATAAAGGGCGGGGACGAAACAAGGGATTTCCGCTTTGAGCCATACGACCGCCTGCAGGCGGCGGGAAATGTGGTTGACAGGGCGAACTATGAGCTTGTCTATTCCGCGCCCCTTGCGCCGGAAACTTCCCTTGAAGATATTTACACCTGTTTCAATATCGACCACCCCAAAGATTTTAAGGGACACAGCCTTTCCGTTTCCGACGTGGTAGTGCTTCATCAGGACGGACAGGACGCGGCGCATTTCGTTGACAGTGTAGGTTTTCGGGAAGTGCCGGAGTTTTTACAGGAGCAAAAGCAGCTTACCCCGGACGACTTGGAAACGGGCGAAACTGTCAAGACACCGAGGGGGACTTTCCATGTGACCGCCATGAGCCGGGAGCAGATAGAAGCCGCCGGATATGGCTTTCACCACCAGTCGGACGACGGAAAGTATCTGATTATGGGGAATGGGACGCGGGCGTTTGCCGTTGCCGCAGAACAGGCGCAGCGGGACAATCCCTTGAAAACCGCCGAGCAGACCACAGAGCAGAACGGGAACATGATTGACGGTATCATCAACAACACCCCCACCGTTGACGAACTGGAAGCAAAGGTAAAGGCGGGCGAGCAGATTTCCCTTGTTGACCTGGCTAACGCTGTCAAAGCCGACAAGGAGCGCGGCAAGGGAGCGAAGCCGGAAAAGAAACCCTCTATCCGGGCGCAGCTTAGAGCCGACAAGGAAAAGGCACAGAAGAAAAACGCAAAGCAGAAGTCACAGGACTTGGAAAGGAGCTGACCCATGCCGGAACAGAGCAAATTTGAAAACATGGATTTGTTTGCTTCCCTTGAAGCGATTATGAAGCAGAACACAGGCTTTTACCAGAGCGACTTAGACATTGACAAAGAGATTATCGCAAAGGCGGCGGCAAGCCCCCACAGGGAGGACAAAACACTTTTGTGGTTCTGCCGCCCGTCCGGGACGCACTGTTTCCGGGAGCGCGACGTTTTCCTCAAAGACACCGCGCCCCACAACACATGGCGTTTCTACATGGAGCAGACAAGCGACCGCGTTCTTGCCTATGCAATCGAGCTGACGGGAAAGGAGCGCGGGAAAATCAAGGGCAATCTGTACGAACTGGACTACTCTAAACATTATGAGCGCGTCAAGGAAAAGGAGCTGCCCGCCGATACGGTGAAGCTGATTTATGAGCATGGGGAAAGGGTACAGGAAGCCGGGAGATATTTTGACGGAACCCCAGACCCGCAGCTTGGGAAATTTGAACGCTTTGAAGCCGTACCCAACGACCCGGACGCGCTGCAATCGCTCTTACAGGAAGAACGGCGCAGCCGGGAGCAGCTTTCGCCGGGGGATTTCAAGGCGCATATTGCCGCTTTGCGGGACGGGCTGATTGAAACGGAAGCGCGGCGCATTGTGCGGGAAATGAAGCGGCATTACGAGCCGAACAGCCCGAACAAGACCCATTTCATGGCAGAGCTTTCCCCGGCGTTCATGCGGCTTGCAGCCACAAAGGACACTGACCGCCTTTTCTCCATGCTGCCCTACAAGACCCTTTCCTTTTCCAAAATCGAGGGCAGACATGGGACGTATGCGCTGATTGACAAGGGGGAGAACCGGGACAGGGAGATAAGGAAGCCCCGCCCCTCTATCCGGGCGCAGCTTAAAGCAGACAAGGCAAAGACCGCCCCGAAAAAGGCGGCGGCAAAAACAAAAAATCACGATATGGAGGTATGAGCATGATTAGACTGACTGTTGAAGAAACAAACCTTTTGAGCATTTACAACGAGGGCGGCAAGCGGGCTTTGATTGAGAATGTCAACGCCGCGCTGCCCTACATGGACGCGGATATGCGGGAGCTTGCAAAGCGCACCCTTTCCAAAGTGGACGCTTTGACCGAAGCGGAATTTGCAGAGCTTCCCATTTACGCCGCTGATGAAGTATGAACGGGGTTAAGCGGCTGACGCCGCCCCAGAGCCGGAAAGTCAACGCCCTTGTGCGCCGGACGTGCTGCAATTATGATAACGGGAACTGTATCTTACTGGACGACGGGGACGAGTGCGTATGTCCGCAGCTCATTTCCTATTCGCTTCTCTGCAAGTGGTTCCGGGTTGCGGTGCTTCCCGCCGACAGGCTGCTTTATGCGGAGCTTTACCAGACAGGGGATAAGAAGAAATGTACCGAGTGCGGCGCGTTCTTTGCGTCAACCTCTAACAGTGTCAAATACTGCCCCGTCTGCCGGAAACGTATCACCCGCAGACAAGCCGCCGAGCGCATGAGGAAAAGACGCGCCCCTGTTACGCAGTAGGCGCGGAAAATCCCTTGATTTACAGGGCTTTCCGGGCGTGAAAATCGGATAGGCGATACTTTATACCTTTACCCCCAAAAATGGCGTTCTACTGCGTAACATTCACGAAAACAGCACCCATAAAAAGACAGGGCGCGGAAGTCATATACTGGCTTCCGCGCCCTGTTCTTTTTTTGCCTATCTGACATTTCCCTTTTCCATTTCTTCAAGCGGGAACTGCGGGAGGGCTTCTATCAGCTTCTTTGTGATGGACTGGCGCATATCTTCGTTGATTTCCTGTTTCGTGCTTCCGTCCGGCTGTCTGACCGCTACCGTCGATAGCCTGTCGATTTCGTCCTTGTAGCACTCCACGACTTTCTCCACCGCCCATTTTTCCCCGGCAACGGCGGCGCGTATGGTTTCATATTCCGGCATTTTCTGGTTTTCCATGCTCAACGCTCCTCTGCTTTTTGATAGCCCTATCATAGCACAGCGGCGGGGATTTTGCTATCCTTATCCGCGCTCTGTTCCCTTTTCCCGTTCCGGCTGCCTGTCTGCCTGTAAAATGCTGTCAATGTTCTGCTTGATAATATCGTATTCCCGGACTTTCTTTTTCAGCTTCCCATAGTCGGCATAAAGGGCTTCTTTCTGCGCTTGGAGGGCTTCATATTCCGATTGCAGCGCGGCAAGGTTCGGGAGCTTTGCAATGCCCGCCGCTTTCAGCGACCTTGCGGCGGCTTCATGTAGGATAATCGCCTGTTCCTGTCCGGCGCGGTACTTCTCCCTGTTCCTTGCCTTGCGGTATGCGTCATAGACGGGCTTTGTCTTTTGGTAGGTGGAAACATTCTTGATAAGCACCGCCATGTCCGCAAGCCGCTTTTCCGCGTCCTTCAATGCGTCTGCCGCCTGTCCGCTTTCCGCTGCCATTTCTTCAATCCGGCTGACTAAATCCGCGTACTGTTCAATCTTATGTTCCGTCAAGAAATTCATGGTCTTTGCTGCCTGTTTCAGATTGTGGATTTTCGCCCACTGTTCATAGCCCTTACTCTGCGCCGCCTTGATACTGTTCTCAATGTCGATAAGCAGCGAAACGCCGCGCTGCTCTCTGGGGGCTTTCGCCGCCTTTGCCCGTCTGCCCGCTATCCGTTCCCTTATGGCTTCCTCTGTATAATCCGCGCCGAGGGTTTTAAGACGGGTGAAGCGTTCCTGTCCGGGGGCGCGGCATGACACATATTTCCCCGGCTTTATCTCATAGCCCGCCGCCTGTAACCGCTGCAACAATTCCTCAAAACTGGAAACTTGGGGGATAAGCGCGTCAACGGCAATCTTTAGCTTGCCTTTCCAACTTGTACCCGTCTTTTCTGCCTGGTACTCCGCATAGCTCTTTCCCTTGCTGCCCTTGCCGGGAACGACGACGGACAAGCCATTTTCCCGACACAGCTTGTCGCTCATGTTCCGTATGCCGTAATAGCTCCTTTTGTTGGAATTATATTTGCGGTGGTCTACGAAATTTACGGCGCAGAAAATAATGTGATTGTGGACGTGTCCTTTGTCAATGTGCGTCGTGAGTACATATTCATGCTGCCCCTTTGTTACCGCGTCGGCAAGCTGCTTTCCGATTTCATGGGCTTTCTGATAATCGACTTCCCCCGGCTCAAAGGACTGTATCAGATGAAAGGCTAAATTGTTCCCCTTTTGGAGTGCTTGGGACAAGGTATATTCAAATTCAATATCTGCCGTTTCATAGGAGCAGCCGAAAGAGGACACAAGCATTTTTCCGTCCGTCTTGTCCGGGTTTTCGATATAGTCAAGGGCTTTGCTTAGAGTGCTTTTAATAGGCTTAATCTTTGTAACCGCCATATCTCCGCAAGCACCCCCTTTATTTCCTCTATGTCCTCTTGGTATGCGTTCCCCGTCGCGTTTACGCGGCGTGCTATCTGGTTGACGTTGACACCGATTTTCTGTATCTCTGCGGTCATTGCCTTTATATCGGCATGGTCTATCTGAATGATATACCCGTCAATGGCAATCTTCCGCAGATATGCCGCCATGTTCCGGGTGGGTACGAGCTTCATTTTTTCCAGTATTAAATCCCGTTCCGCTTCCGTCACTCTGAATTTGATTTGCACCGTTCTTTTGCGTCCGTTCATGTATTCGCTCCTTTCCTTTCCGTTCCGAGGGTTTGGGACACTTCCCAACAAGCAATTTTCAACCGACGCGCCGCAGCGCGGGAGGGGAAAATACGGAAGTGGGTACCCGCTTCCTATGCTTGCTACGAATGTTTTTATCCCTTATGCCTTACTACGGAGCTATGCCCGGTTTTGCCAAACTTCCGCAAAAGAAAAACGCTGCAATCCTCAAAAAAAGATTACAACGCTCTCTAAACCTTATTCAATTCTGACGGACACTTCTTATCTGCCCTCTGTTTCGACTTCCGCTATCTCCTTTGCCGTTGCGCTCACAATCCGTATGCCTGTATCGCTCATACCGTCAAGAAGCGCGTCAAGCTGCCGCCGCTGCGTGTTCTTCTCTGGCGGCGTTTCCAAAAGAAACTGGTCTACGGATATATTGTAGCGGAGCATAAGCTCAAAGAAAATCTGTAAACTTGGGTGCTGCCCCTTGTTCTCAATGTTCGCAAGGTAGCGCGGCGAGATAAACATTTCGTCGCTCACTTTCTTGCGGCTCTCCTTGCGCCCTGTCCGCGCCGCCTTTATCGCTGCCCCAAAAGCCTTGAAATCGTATTTCGGTACTGGTCTTTTTGCCATAGTTATTCACCCTGTTACATTTTACTGTTCCCCTTTCTTCTTGGATATGTCTACACAATTCAATCAGTTAGCCAAAATAATTCATATGTATATGTTGACAATTAGCCGCTTTTTTTGTATAGTATTATTAAAAGGGGGAAATGTTTATGTTACATAGCATGCGTATTCGATAAGCATTGAAATCAAAAAAGATTTTTCCCATTTTCAATATGGGCTTTTTTGTCATGCTTATTTTGCGTATGCTATACAACAAAACTAACGATGTATAGACATAGTATAAAAACTATGCCTTAATTTTGTTGTAGTGTTATATGTATAAATGCAGGTCAATGCTCATGTTGAGAATTGACCTGTATTTTTTTGCACAAAAGGAGAAATATTATGCTTGAAAAATATTGGATAAAATGTCCAATTTGTAACGGAAAGACGAGGGTTCAAGTATTTTATAATACGGTATTAAGAAATTTTCCTCTTTTCTGCCCTAAATGTAAATTAACACATATCATTGATGTTGAAAAATTAGAAATCATAATCAAAAACTCTGAAAAACAAAAGGAAGGATATTAAATGAAACACTTACCTAAAAGTACACTTACGGAAATATTGAATGACCCATACGGATTTACTTACAAAGAAATGTCGGAAGTAATTGGAGAGGATAAAGCAAGAGCCTTATATGCGGAATTGTATAAACAGCCATTTCACAAAAAAAATCTATCAATATCAACAAAAAAAGTCTATAAAAGTAGCGATACTGAAAAGTATGTTTATGAATTGAAAGACAACAGGTATATCGAAACGGTTTTTATTAAACGGCGAGATGGTGGGACTGTTTGCGTAAGTACGCAAGTTGGTTGTTCTGTTGGCTGTATTTTTTGTGAGTCCGGACGCAATGGTTTCGTTCGTAATCTAACACCATCTGAAATTGTGCAACAGGTCATATTGATACGTCAAAAAGTAAATCGTATCGTTTTTATGGGAATGGGAGAACCTTTATTCAATTACGACAACTTGATTGCAGCAATCCATATTCTTCGAGATAGAAATGGACTTAACTTTCCAACCGACGGCATTACCGTATCAACAGTTGGTCCAGTTAATCAATTAAAAAAATTGCGCGAAGAACATCTAAAAATTCAGTTGACAATATCTTTACATGCAGCAACACAGGCTGCGAGAAACTGCATCATTCCTCATATGCACATGTACGCTATTGAAGATGTTGTTAAGCAAGCATTGTCCTATTCACAAAGGCATAATCGAAAAGTGGTATTTGCGTATTTGCTTTTACCAGGTATAAATGACCGTTCCTCAGATATAAGGCAACTTGCAAAATGGTTTAAGGGCAAAAATGTTATGATTAACGTGCTGCAATACAACCCGACGAGTAATTCAAAAATTAGAGCACCACAAAAACAAGAAATGGTTGCGTTCAAACATCAATTAGAGCAAACAGGACTTGAAGTTACCATGAGAGTTTCTCATGGTAGAGAGATTAAAGCAGCTTGTGGACAGTTAGCTAATACATATAATAAAGCCAAAAAACAACAAAAATAATTTAATTAAAAGAGCCAGACGCACAGACGCAGAGCCGATAATATGCAGTTTGAAATACTGCTGTTATCGGCTCTTTTTTGATTTAATTTGTGCCCCCAATAACCATATTGGAGCAAAATCAGAACTGTTGCTTGTCGTTCTTTGATTTCCGCAGCAGCTTTGAAAAACCAAAGCCGCCGTTTCTTTTTATCTTCTAATGAAATGACGCGGTATCACTGTTAAAAGCGGCGGCTAAAAGGAGGTAGCCGCCATGAAGCACATACCATATCGACAAAATCCGACGGTCATTGACACATCAAAAAAAGCCCGACCACCGCCGGGGAAAACTACGTCTATCAATATGAACTGTCTAATCATCTGAATACCGCTTACAATACCTATACGTCTGTCCGGGCTTTTCGGACAGGCGTATTTTGCTGCTCAAAAAATTTTTTGAAAAAAATCCGAAAATCTTCGGCGTTTTTTTCAAAAGGCAGTATTGCCCCGCGAAAAGGGGGAAGCACCACCAACTTTCCAACGAGAAAGGGGGTGAGAATGTGGAACCTAATCGCAGGGAGTTTATAAAACAGTGCGCTTTCCAGAAGTTTTGTAATACGGTACTGCACAATGAAGCGTGTGACGCTCACAAAGAGCTGCACAGGCATAAGGCAAGGGAGATTACCTTTTCCGACTTGACCTTAGAAGAAGCGCGGCAGCTTCATACCTTTGATGAATATTTCAAAGGGGAAATCGCCTTTGAAAGAGCCGGGAAGAAAATCACGCCGAAGCTGCTTCTTGAAGCAATCCGTACTTTGCCGGAAGAAAAGCGCAAAGCCGTACTCCTGTACTATTTCGAGGGAATGAACGACACCGAGATTGCGGAGCTGTTCGATACGTCGAGAAGCACGATACAGTACAGGCGGACAAGCTCTTTTGAGCTGCTAAAAAAATATCTGGAGGAAAATGCTGATGAATGGGACGAATGGTAACGAACCCGGCTACCCGGAAAAAGCCCTTGTTCCCTATCCTGTCATTTTGGCAGCGACAAAGGGCGACCCGGACGCTATGAAGATTGTCTTGCAGCATTTCAGCGGCTACATAGCCCGCCTCTCCATGCGGAAGCTGTACGACGAGCGCGGGAACGTCTATTTTGGCGTAGACCACGACATTCGGGAACGGCTGCAAGCAAAACTGATGATGGCTGTCCTCACCTTTAAGGCAGAGGAATAAACCGCAGCGGCGGGACGCTTTCTCTCTCCCCCTTTTCCGTTCCGCTGCTGACGCGGCAGCAAAGCCATTCTGAACCTTGACAAAGAAAGCGGCGCAAGATAACGGCGGCGCAGCATAGGGCAAATCGGATACGTTCCTTTTGCGCCGAGCCATACGGTGGGTGCGCCATGACGCTATCCGGGTGAGGTTATCCCCGCCCGGACAGCCGAGCGACCAACACCGCGCCGGAAAGCAAGTGTAGCGGCTTGCGGGCGACGACACGCAAAATATACAATGATACTTCCTTACAGCCACAGTCCGAGCGTTAAGAGCGTCGCAGGCAATGGGTAGGGCTGCATGAGAACCATGCCGGGGTGAAATTCCCATGAGGTTATGCTAATAACCGTCCGATTAAAGCCTTTGTTTTCTTGAATAGTGGACTTGCTGCTATTCATAGACTGTATTATATGTTTGCGAAAGAAAGGGGGATTTTCTTTGACGCAAAACCAGACGCCCGTTACCACAACGGAGCATAAAATCGGAAAAGTTACTTACCTTGTATGTTCGTCCGCAAGTGAACGCGCAACGGACACACTGGATAAAAAGATAAAGAAGCTCATTCGCAAGGACATGGAGCTGAACCCCGCAAACGCCCGGAAATAGGGCGTTTCTTCACATTTTATACATGACACAGGCAGCGGTATGTGGTATAATATAGACAGTACAAATACCATGCTTGTCTGTCGTCGGAAAGGAGGACAAAATGTTACAGACAGACAAGATTACCGCTTTATATTGCAGATTGAGCCAGGAAGATATGCAAGCCGGGGAAAGCGAAAGCATACAGAACCAAAAACTGATTTTACAAAAGTATGCTGACGAACACCACTTTTTCAACACACGCTTTTTTGTAGACGACGGATTTTCCGGCGTGAGCTTTGAGCGTGAGGGGCTTCAAGCCATGCTGCATGAGGTTGAAGCCGGGAACGTGGCGACCGTCATAACAAAAGACCTTTCCCGTCTGGGACGTAATTATCTGAAAACCGGCGAACTGATAGAGATTGTTTTCCCCGAATACGAAGTGCGCTACATTGCCATTAACGACGGTGTAGACACAGCGAGGGAAGATAACGAGTTTACCCCTCTGCGGAACTGGTTCAACGAGTTTTACGCCCGCGACACCTCAAAGAAAATCCGGGCTGTCAAACAGGCAAAGGCACAGAAAGGCGAGCGCGTCAACGGCGAAGCTCCTTACGGCTACCTTATCGACCCGGATAACCGCAATCATCTGATACCCGACCCGGAAACGGCACACGTCGTAAAACAGATTTTTGCAATGTATGTACGGGGCGACCGTATGTGTGAAATCCAGAACTGGCTGCGGGACAATGAGATATTGACCGTCGGGGAACTGCGCTACCGCAGGACAGGGAGCAAACGCCACCCCCGCCCACAGCTCAACGCATGGTACAACTGGCCGGATAAGACACTGTACGACATTCTGACAAGGAAAGAGTATTTAGGGCATACCATAACCGGGAAAACCTACAAGGTATCTTATAAGTCGAAAAAGACGAAAAAGAACCCGGAGGAAAAAAGGTATTTCTTCCCCAACACTCACGAACCTTTGATTGATGAAGAAACCTTTGAACTTGCACAGAAGCGGATTGCCACCCGGCAACGCCCGACAAAGGTTGATGAAATTGACCTGTTTTCCGGGCTGCTCTTTTGTGGGGACTGCGGCTACAAAATGTATGCAGTACGCGGAGCCGGGACGCTTGAACGGAAACACGCCTACACTTGCGGCAACTACCGCAACCGGGCAAGAAATGATATGCTCTGCACTACGCATTATATCCGCAAAAGCGTATTGAAAGAACTTGTCCTTGCAGACTTGCAGCGAGTAACGTCTTATGTGAAAGAGCATGAACAGGAGTTTATCGAAACCGCCAACGAGTGCAGCGCAAAGGCAGTACAAAAGACGCTGACACAGCAGCGGAAAGAACTTGACAAGGCGCAGAACCGTATTAACGAGCTGAACATCTTATTCCGCAAGCTCTACGAGGACAACGCTTTAGGGAAACTTTCAGATGAACAATTTGCTTTTCTGACTTCCGGCTATGATGAAGAAAAAAAGACGCTGACCCGGAGGATTGCGGAGCTGTCACAGGAAATCGACAACGCCACCGAGCGCAGCGCGGACGTAAAAAGGTTTGTCGCACTGGTACGCAGATACACAGCGATTGAAGAACTGACCTACGAAAACGTCCATGAATTTATTGACCGTATTCTTATTCACGAACTGGATAAGGAAACGAACACCCGCAAAATCGAAATCTTTTATAGCTTTGTCGGCAGAGTTGATACAGGCGACAAGCCTACTGAAAGTATCTCCTATTTCAGACAGATAGGAGCCGACGTAAAGAGTTATGCTATCTAACATACATCAAAAAGAGGTAAGATAACACCCTCTGCAAAAAAGGTATCGTTATCTTACCTCAACAAAGTTCGTTCCAGACCATCCATCGTCGATATATTCATCTATGACATTCAGGCCATGCTCGGCGGCATATTGCCGGAGCATCATGCGTTGTGTCTGAATACTCCCGCTTTCTCCTTGCAGTTCATCGTCCCGGCTCAATCTCATATAAAGCGCCGTGTTGTAAATCGTAGTATTGTAAGGTTGTTTCACCGTAAAAATCCTCCTTCTAAAGAAACAACCCACGCTTACAATACTTTTGCTCTATGGCAATTATATCATAAGCGTGGGCGTGTTATCAATGATGGGCTATCAGGTTGAAGCGGCTTTTTCTGCGGTATGCCGCACCACATCTACAATCAGATCACCGAGGGGCTTCCCGCCTGCGGCGAAGTGTTCGGAGATTTTTATACGGTTGTTCCCACATACAAAATACTGCGTGCCGTTCTCTGCTTGTATAACCTGCCCTGTTCGGGGTGTAAAAATATCGCTTTCACTTTTTGCCATCCAGTGTCCTCCATATTCAGTTTTCAAGGTACAATGCCGCACAGAGGCGGCGAAAATTTCTGCTTATATCTATCACCTTTCCTTTACCGTGTGCCGCTGCTGACGTTTCAGTTCCGCCAGTATATCCGGCGGGATACGGTCAACCAGCCGCTGTAAATTGTCCAGTTCGCTTTTCAGCTTTGCCCGTTCCATCGTATCTTTCATCTTTCCTTTTTCGCTGGCCTTTGCCCTTGCTTCCAACTTCTCATTCTCCGCCAGCAGGTCATTGATTGTGACCTTGTACTTTTTCAACTGCCCGGAGAAATTCTCCATCTGCGGGAACCACTTTTTCAGCATGGAGAGGGCTTCCTCTTTTTTCTTTCCGGCGTTCAGCGGGTTAATGCCGTCCAGTGTGGCTTCAATGGCTCTTGCCTGCCGGGAGAGGGAAACCGCCTGTTTGAAAAGCCGGGTGGGGATATGCTTCCGGCCTGTCCTGCTGGCGCTCTCCCCACGCTCCAAGTCAGGATATTTCTCCACCATATAGGCGTGAAAATCGTCCTGCCACTTCGTCAGGTTTGCCCGGTTGCCGATAATCTCCTTTGCACACAGGCGGTTGTCCTTTGTCAGCGGAACAAAGGTCAAATGCAGGTGGGGCGTTTTCTCGTCCATGTGTACCACCGCCGACACGATATTTTCCCGTCCTACCCGGCCAATGAGGAAGTCCGCCGCCCTCTGGAAAAACGCCTGTATCTCCTTTGGGGATTTCCCCTTGAAAAACTCCGGGCTGGCAGTTACCAGCGTATCGACAAACCGTGTGCTGTCCTTGCGGGTTCGGCACCCGGCCTGTTCAATGCGGTTTTGAATGAAATGATAGTACCTGCCCTCTGGCTTGACGATATGAAAGTTGTACTTGCTCCGGCTTGTGTCAATGTCGGGGTTGCTGGCGTATTGTTCTTTCTGTCTTTCGTGATGGGCTTCCAGCGGCCTTGCCGGGTTGCCCTTGTGCTTCTCAAACCGCAAAATTGCGTGTTGTGCCATTCTGCTCCTTTCCCCATTCCTTTCCTATCCGGGGTTTTCCACAGGGAAAATCCCGCAGAAATTAGCTCGGATAGGATTGGAATGGATAGAATATAAATAAATCTTTTTAATCTTTGTATTTCTATATACCGTCCGGTTTTCGTACTTCCGGGGAGTGATTTCCTCACTTCATAAGTACGGTTTTCAGCCCTCCGGCGTACCAGAACCGGATTTCTTGAAGTCGGTGTTTGGAACCGCTTCATAGGATTTTGGGAAAATGCGGTTGGGTTTTCCACAGCCCTGCTTCTGGATCTCCACCAGCCCGGCGTATTGCAGTTCCCGCAGGGTGTTTACCGCTTTCTGCCGCCCACAGTGGAGCAGGTCAACCACCTCGCAGATGGGATAGTACAGATAAATCCGTCCGCAATCATCCGCCCACCCATTCTTGCGGGATAACTCTGTCCGGCGCAGGATAAAGGCGTACAGAACCTTTGCCTCGTTGGACAAGGGCTTGAATGTGGGGGCTTCAAAGAGGAAATTCGGGAGCCGGGTGAAGCTGAACGCCTTTTCCGGCTGATGGATATAGATGGTATTTGTCATAGTGCGTTTTGTGGACGGTTAGAAGCCCGTTTTCCGGGGCGGGCGATACTTTATACCACCAGCCCCGGTTTGGGGCTTGCGAAGCCTGATAAATCAAGGCTTTTTTCGCTCCTAACTGTCCACAGCAGACCTCCTTTTCCGTTCACTTTCTGTTTTCTGCCGCCTGTGAACTCTGGCGGCACAGCCGGGGCAGTATTTTGCCCGGTTGGATTTGGGGACGAACACACCGCCGCAGACCTCACAGCGTTTCAAGTCCTTATCCCGGAAAATCTCCGCTTCCAGCGTCCCGTCCAGCGGCAAGACCGCCCAGCGGAACCACTTACAGCAGACCGAGAAAGAAATCGTCTGCGGACAGGTGCAGGTGTCCCCATCGTCAAGGACAATGCAGTTGCCGTCCTCACAGCAACAGCACTCCCGGCGTATCAGGCTGGCCGCCTGTTTTCTCTGCGCCGGGGTCATGCGGTAAAGGGAACCGTCCGGCCTGCGTTCCAGCGGCGGCAAGTCTTTATAGGGGTTATCTCTCATGCGTTCCCTCCATTTTGCTTTCCGTTGCCGTTCTCCCCGAAAAGGTTTCCTGCCCCATTCCTGCGGCGTGTTCCGGCGTTGGCACGCTCCTCGCAACTTCGGGACATTTTGTCCCGAAGTCCGACTCCTTGCGGTGCTTCCCCAGCCGGGGTATTCCTTTTCGGACGGTCATTCTGTTTTCAAGGTGCCGTCCATCGATGAACTACCCTAAGTCTACACGAAAAAAATGCAATTCCCGGAATATTGCGAGAATTGCATTTTGATGAAGTTTACACTTTGGAAATTGCATTTTTGCAATCATTCTGTATAATGGAAGTATGCGGAGGAGGTGCGTATCTATGGCTTTACCCGGAACGCCCGGACAGCGGATTTCCGATTTATGCAACGGGAACCACATCACACAAAAGGAACTTGCGGAGAAGATAGGCGTTTCCGCTTCCCAGTTGAGCCGCATTGTCAGCGGCGAAACAAGAACGGTCAGCAGTGATATTCTCATAGGTGTGGCAAAGGAATTTAAGGTATCGACAGACTACATACTGGGCTTGTCTACCGTGAGCGTTCGTAAAAGCTACGATATTTCTGAATTAGGCTTGTCCGAGGGAGCCGTGAGGGGGCTTGTGACGGGTGCTGTTGATGTGCAAATCCTCAACCGCCTGTTGGAACACAGGAATTTTCCTAAGCTGATAGATTTGATACGGATTTATTTTCAGGATACGGCGGCAAAGGGCATAACAGCAAGAAACCAGCTTATCGAGATGGCAACGGCTTCCCTGTCCGACCTGATGAAAGAACACCCGGAACACCGGGCAGAAGCGAAGCAGGATTTACAGCTTTTGAACGCCCAAAAGATAGGGGAACATGAAGCGGAGATTGAAAAAATCAAAAATGTGTTCCTGGCTATCCTGCGGGACATTAAGAAAGACATTGACAACGGGGAACAGCCGGGAGAAGCTGTGACCGCCGCTATGTTCCAAGCCATGCGGGACGCACTGGCGGAACAGAAACAAAAACCACTTTCCATTGACGATGTAACGGCGATGATAGCTGGACAGATCGGACAGCTTACACCGATGGATAAAGAAACTGTTGAAATGTTCCAGCAGTTTGCGAAGAAGATGATTGAGCAGGCAGGAACAAAGTGATAAATTTGAATTGTGAGGGAAAATACAGATGAATCAAGGAAGAATTATTGTGATTACAGGCTCACCGGGGACAGGAAAAACAACAACTGCGTCAATTGTCGCAAAGGAATCAGATATGGATAAATCAGTGCATATGCACACCGATGACTTTTTTCATTACTTAAGCAAAGGCGCAATACCACCACATTTGCCAGAATCCAACGAGCAAAATCTGGTTGTCATTGAAGCCTTTTTAGAAGCTGCAAAGCGATATGCTCGTGGCGGATATGATGTAATTGTAGATGGGATTGTCGGGCCATGGTTTTTGGAGCCATGGAAAGCTCTTGCCCAAGAAGATTACGAGGTACACTATATTGTATTAAGAGCGAGTAAAAAAGAAACTATGAAGCGAGCTGTGGAACGCTCAAAATTAGATAGAAAAACAAATATTGAATTAGTGGAAACAATGTGGGAGCAATTTTCCGGTTTGGGAGTATATGAATCAAATGTCATAGACACAACTACATTCACAATTAAAGATACGGTTTCCGCAATAAAAGAAAGAGTTGCATGTGGGACGTCTTTACTATCTTAGACATTCCCATTTGTCAGGAAGATAGCAAAGCCAGCCGAGCCAGTCAACGGTCAAGATGAACGGCGCATTTCATGCGCCGCCGTTGACAGTCCCGCCCGTCTTTGCTAAAGGGTAATCAAGGCGGGAAAGCCCTAAAATGGCTTCACACCTATTTCAATAATTGGAGGAGATAAAAATGAGATCAGAAAAGGAAGTTTATGATATTGTTTTGAATTTTGCAAAAACAGACAAACGCATTCGCATGGTTACTTTGGAAGGATCTAGAACAAATACAAATATTCCGCCTGATGATTTTCAGGATTTTGATATTACTTTTTTTGTTACGGATATGGACAGCTTCACAAGTGATGATAAATGGCTAGATATATTTGGTGAAAGGTTGATTCTGCAAAAGCCGGAAGATATGGAATTATTTCCAGCTGTAGAAAAGGGATTTTCATATTTAATGCTGTTTACTGATGATGTTAAGATAGATTTAACTTTGCTGCCGCTGGAACTGATAGACGAGTATTTTACATGGGATAAACTGGTAAAGTTACTGTTGGATAAAGACAACCGTATCGTAAAGCCGCCAATACCAACGGATATAGACTACCACTTGCAGAAGCCTACTCAAAGAATGTTTGACGATTGCTGTAATGAATTTTGGAATACTACAACATATGTAGTAAAGGGCTTATGCCGCAAAGAAATTCTTTTTGCTATTGACCATATGAATGATATAGTACGAAAAGAATTGCTTCGCATGATTTCCTGGCTGATTGGTATCAAACAGGGATTTCATTTCAGTTTGGGAAAAAACTATAAATTTATGAAGCAATATGTCCCAGAGGAATTGTGGGAACGACTTATGTCCACTTATAATATGGATTCCTATCCCCATATGTGGGAATCCTTTGAACAATGTATGGCATTGTTCCGGGAGGTTTCGTCAGAAGTGGCATGCCAGTTGGATTACCAGTATCCACTATATGATGAAAAAATCAGTAATTATGTGATTCGGCAAAAGAAAAAATATGGCATTGAAGATGATAACAAATAAAATTTTTTCAATCGAAAAAATTTATTTTGATTATTCAATTTTGAAAAACTGAATACCTCAAAATCAGAAAGAGAGCGGCCAAGCACTTTGAGGGATTGGCCGCCTTGTCCACCCATCCAGCGGGACAGCGGGCGGAGGTCAAGGCCGGGTGTAAACCCGTTCATTTCAGCCTTGACGGTTGCCCGTTGTCCTGCTACTTTTCCGGGAGTGTGGCCACAACTTCGGGACACTTTGTCCACAAGTTGGAGCGTAGGACGAGGAACTGGGGCTTTCATATACGCCCTGTCTGCTGATGAGTCCAGACCTGCGCTTGCGGCTCCACGCCACGCAAGCACAGCCCTGTTTTCCTGCCGCTTCAAATGCCCTTGCCCTCCCCGGCGGCAACGGCATTTTCACGGCAACGCCGGCAGAGCGTATAACACACTACACTTTGCTTCGCAAAGTCGTGTGCCAAATGGGGGCGTTGCCCCCTTTGGAAACCCCCACAAGAAAAGGCGGTACGCTACCCCTCCACGGGGCGCATACCGCCTTTTCTTGTTATCCAGCCCTCCGGCTGTATCGGTTGAGCAAAAGTCCGCGTGGGATTGATGTGGTATCTTTAACTTTGGGAAACTCCTTGCTCCCATTTAGATATTGTTTGCCGCACCACGTCGAGCTTAACGGCAAGCTCTTGCTGCGAAAGCCCTTTTGATTTTCTGATCGTTTTAATATTTTCATTGAGCATGGGGGATGGTCTCCTTTCTTTTAGTTGTTACCAATATTGTAGACAGAACTGCCCGTTGCTGCAAGCAACACATTTTAACATTTCAGTAAAAACAATAAAAAGTCAATAGGTTTATCTAAAAACCAGTTTTTGGAATACGGTTTTTCGCTTCTTTATCGGTTTGATTTTTATGGCGGTTTAATTTGTCACCAAAATTTGTCACCCAAAAAAGTGATAATAATTGATAAATTTTGTTGATTGTGTTATTATAAGTAAAGTATCATTAATTATAGATGTAGAAGGTGAAGGGGTGATAGATATGACGGAAGCTCAGTTAGTAATGGATAATTTTATGAAGAAGCTGGCTGCAGATGAGTACAAAAAGGAGAATCAGCCTAATAATGGACCTGAGATTAACGCGGATTTTATTGAAGAACAAGTAATGTCATATTCTAAACTTTTGAAATCAGGAATTATTGATGCGGTACTGAATGAGTAGAGGTGGAAGTTTTATGCTGGATACGAAGCAGGAGCGGGAACGGTTTTGTAAGGAATTTAATATATCTGATGAACGGTTTAGGAATGCCCGATTAACATGGGAAGAGCTGGAAGAAATCGCGGATGATTTTAACCTAAAGAGGAATGAACATCAGAACACAGTAAAGCAGTATGCAGAGATCATACGAAAGTGTTCTTATGTTCATTCTTTAAGTTATAGGGTTAAAATGACTACGCATCTCATTGAGAAGATTATCAGAAAAAATGCAGGATATCTAAAAGAAGGAGATTCTATATCAAAGGGAAATTATGAAGAAAAGCTGACGGATTTGATAGGAATTAGGATATTATTGCTATTTAAGTCGGATTGGATTCATGTACATAATTATTTAATGAATTTATACGAGGACGATCTTATTGAACCGCCGTTTGCGCATATTCGTAAGGGTGATGATGACAGTATATATAAAGGGAAGATCCAGATAAAAGATAATAAGCCGTATCGGTCAATCCACTATGTCATTCGTGCCGATAATAGGTTGGGGCTTGAGATACAGGTAAGGACGCTGTATGAAGAGGCTTGGAGCGAGATAGATCACAAATTGCGGTATCCGTATAATTTACAGAATGAGATGTTGAAGAATTATATTGATATTATGAACAGGCTGACAGGCGTGGGCGACGAGATGGGAACTTTTATTAACAGCTATATCCGTAATTTTCAAGAGAATTTGTTATCTGGAGTTCATGATGATAATGAAGTATATCAATTTATTCTTGAAGAAATTAAAAAATGTGATAACGAAGATGTAAGGCAAGCAATTACAGATAAGATCAAACAGGCGGAGAATTACTGTGAAGTAAGAAAAATGTCAGAGTTGCTAACGCAGGTTTTAAAATATAAATAGCGGGAGATATACAGATGGATAAGGAGCAGATAAAAAAACTTAAGGAAGAATTGAATGACTCTTTTTCTGACAGCTACATTAATAATGCCGGCTTATTAGTACATAAGTTGGCGGAAGAGTTTTATAAAGAGAATAAGCTGGAGGGAAATGTTTATTTTAATGATAATATTTTTGAATATTGTTTAATTGATATTTTGGTAGATATAGCCAGGCTGAAGCATTTTCATGATATCAGCCGTGTAAATTATATTAAATTCATTGCGTATACGGCATCCTGGTGCTTAAAGAGAAAGCCGTTTCAGTTGATCGAGGGGTGTGATGAAAAGTATATATATGTGAACGAGAGGTTTGCATTAACGATCCTTTTACAAGCGAGCGGATGTTATGATGAGAATTTTGATTATTCTGCAGAAGATCAACAGGAGTTGATTAATACGATAAAGCAGATGATTTATCATCTCAAATACAGGAACACGAATCCTCAAACATTAGAGCTGCTTTTGATCGGAATGAATGCAGGGAAGAAAATTCATATAGCGGTATAGTCCCAATTATGGACTATACCGCATTTTTATGTATTAAATGTTGTATTATAGCTTTCGAAGATGAAGATAGCATATAGAGCCGGCAATGTATTCCGAGATGAAGATAACATGTAGAGCCGGCGGTGTATTCAGGTGAGAATGGCAACGGATTATTCCCCAAGCCTCTTCAGTACAGCCGCGGCATAGACCGCTGCGCCGATCGGAAGTACCTTCTCGTTAAAACGGATCTTAGGATTATGCTGCGGCAGCCGTTCTTCAGGATCGTCGACGCCCGCTCCTATCATGAAGAAGGCAGCAGGGACCAATTCGGAGTAGCAGGCAAAATCTTCGGATCCCATCGCGTGAAATGTATCTACGGTCAGGGAATCATCAACTTCATGGATTACTTTCCGGCACCAGGCAAGTTCTTTCTCGTCGCAGACCATAGGAGGAACGTCGCTGAGTACCTCGATCTCGGCTTTTGTGCGGTAGGTTTCGGCTACGCCTTGTGTGATCTCATGGATCCGCTGAATTATCCTTTTGCGGATATCCGGGTTGAATACACGGAGAGTTCCTTCCATCTCGGCAGTCTCAGGGATAATATTTGCAGCGCTTCCGGCGTGGAACTTGCCGATCGTCAAAGCAACCTCATCAAATCCAGAGATCTCCCTCGCTATTAATTCCTGTAATCCCAGATGGATATGAATTGCAGTGTTGATCGGATCGACGCCGTCCTCCGGTGTAGAACCATGCACGCCCTTCCCCGTAAGTTTAATGCGGAAACCGTATACCCCGGCGCAGGGGGCAAGATGTCCGCCTAATGTGCCGAGCGGCTTCTGGGAGAATACATGCAGCGCCAAGGCGGCATCAACGTGCGGATTATCCATAACCCCGGAGCGGATCGCGGCTTCGGCGCCTGCAAAGATCTCTTCCGCAGACTGGAAGACAAGCTTGACGGTACCGTGAAGCTCTGACTCGTGCGCTTTGATCAGCTTCGCCGCGCCAAGCAGCATAGCGGTATGCATATCGTGTCCGCAGGCGTGCATACAGCCGTTAGTAGAAGCAAAAGGCTCGCAGGATTTTTCCTCGATCGGGAGCGCGTCCATATCGCCCCGGATCATATAGCATGTATCGCCCCGGCCGATGCAGGCGGCGATATTAGAACTCTCCTCATAAACGGTATACGCAATGTTCATCTCGTCCAGTTTTTTCGTTACAAATGCAACTGTCCTGGGAAGGCTGAGGCCGATCTCAGGAATTTGATGCAGCTCGCGCCTCCATGCGGTCAATTCTTCTTGAAGCTGTTCTGCTTCCAGCATGATCTGACTTTTCATGATAATCTAACTTCCTCCTTAGAATACTAAAAACTTATTATTCGATGTATTAATAACAGGATATCTCTTCCAGGTAAAAGTAAAAAGAAAAATTTTTTCTAATTTAGGGAAAAATTAGATTAGTCAGGCCATTTTCTACAAAAAATGACATAAAAAGTGAAAAAATCTTCACTTTATACGAAAGTGATTGGAAAAGGAAAATTTATTTTATTTTTATCGTACAGACGAATTCGTATAATTGTATAAATATTTAGAGAAACAGTTATATGAAGGAGGAGACAAAAGATGGATGTAATGCAGATTGCAAATGGACTGCCTATGTGGATCGCCTGTGGAATTCCGGTGGTATTCGTAATCATTCAGGCGGTTCTTTTTGCAAAGGGGGCGTATAGTGCGGGGAAGAAGGTCGGACTTACAGACGATAAGATGAAGAAAGCTATGAAAAGCAGCGCTGTAACTTCGATCGGGCCGTCAATAGTAGTGCTCAGCGGTATGCTTTCACTGTTGGTAACGGTAGGAGGTCCGGTAGGATGGATGCGTCTTTCCATGATCGGTTCCGTTATGTTTGAATCCATTGCGGCAGGTCTTGGAACATCTGCGGTAGGTGTGACATTAGGAACGGATGCAATGACGGAAGAGGCGCTTGGCATGGCAGTCTGGACCATGATATTATGTTCTGTCGGATGGGTTATATTCGCGACATTTTCAGCGAATAAGATGGAGAAGATCGAACACAAGCTTTCTAAGGGGAATGCAGGAATGCTGACAACGATCGCTTCTGCAGCGATTATCGGTGTATTTTCCGCCATGGTCGCAAGCCACTTATCTAAACCGTTCTATTCCATGATACAGAAGGCGGATGCCGCGGCTATGTCTTCAGCGTGGCACAACCTGCTGGCATGTATCTTAGGCGCGGTCATCATGTTTGTGCTGACTAAGGCGGCAAATAGTAAGAACATTGGATGGCTGAAAGAATGGTCGCTTACTATTACGATTTTGGGCGCTATGATCATTACGGCGCTGGTATAAGGCTGATATAAGGAGGAGAAGAAGAATATGAACAGTGATTTTTACAAAGACGAATATACGCCCAAGATTAATAGGATAGGTAAATTAACAGGATATCTGGGAGTTTTGGTTGCGTTCACTCCGGCGCTTGTGCTGGCGGTGGTATACGGTATTGTTCCGAAGCCGGCGGCGCTTCTGACTGCATTTATCAGCGGAGCAAGCGCATTTGGCGTATTATGGTTTGTCGAGCCGATTTCTTATTTCCCGGTGGTAGGTCCTGCGGGAACGTATATGGCATTTTTGTCGGGAAATATTTCTAATATGAGGATTCCGTGTGCAAGTATGGCGCAGGTTGCGGCGGAGGTTGAGCCGGGGACGGAGAAGGGTTCTATCATTGCGACCCTGGGTATGGCTGTATCCATCATCATCAATGTATCCGTGCTGACGATCGGCGCGATCCTTGGAAGCTCTGTACTGGCTATGCTTCCGGATTCTGTCAAGGCTGCGCTTAATTATCTTCTTCCTGCACTTTTTGGGGCGCTGTTTGTTCAATTTGGCATGAAAATGATCAAACATAGTGTTATAATGGTTGTGATCGCATTCGCACTTTATTTTGCGATCGGTATGGGTGTATTTAACTGGCTTCCGGGAGCTTCTAACTGGCTTGGAACATTAGGGTGCGTGTTTATCAGTATTGCAGTGGGTATTACAACTTTATCTAACGCGAAGAAACAGGCATAGAGTAAGTAGGATAAACTGTCGAAGGGACGAGATGGCAATGGAAAAAAGAGATCTTCATAATGAAGTGAAGAAGATGAAGTCACTGCTTGAAACTACAAGCAGGCTTATCTGGGAACATCCGGAAGTTGGGGGTAATGAAAAAGAGTCCGCCGATTATTTCAGGAAACTTCTTGGAGGCGAGGGTTTTAAGATTGTAAATGAGGAGCATATGGAGAATGCTTTTTATGCGGAATATGGTTCCGGTAAACCTGTGATCGCGATCTTGGGGGAATATGACGCGCTTCCAGGCTTATCACAGAAGGTGACGGACAATAAGGCGCCTGTAGCGGAAGGGGAACCGGGACACGGATGCGGGCATAATCTTCTGGGCGCGGCCGCGGCTATCGGTGCGATCGCGGTAAAACGCTATCTGGAAGCGGAGGGGATCAGCGGGACGGTGCGTTTCTACGGATGCCCGGAGGAAGAGCTCTTAAGCGGCAAGGTTAAGATGATATATTATCATATGTTTGATGATTGTGATTTTGCGATCAGCTGGCATCCGATGAGCGCTAATATGGTATATGACAGCGGCTATCTGGCAAGCGCGTCGGCGCATTTTGAATTCAGGGGGAGAAGTTCACATGCCGCGTTCGCACCGGAACTTGGACGAAGCGCTCTGGATGCGGTCGAGCTGATGAATGTTGGGGTAAATTATCTAAGAGAGCATGTGACTTCTAAGGCAAGGATCCATTATACTACGAACAGCGGCGGATTTGCTCCGAACATTGTTCCGCCGTTGGCGGGCTCATGGTATTTTGTACGGGCCCCGTATATAGCGGATGTGAAAGACATTCTCAAAAGAATCAGGAAGATAGCGGAAGGCGCGGCGCTCATGACCGAGACTGAGGCAGATGTGAGAATAGATTACGGATGCTGTGAGATGTTAGAAAATCATGCCTATGGAGATCTTGCGTATCAGAATATGAAAGAAGCAGAGCTTCCGGTTTTTGATGATGAGGAGACAGAGTTCGCCAGCCGTCTTGTCGGCACCGTGACGAAAGCAGACGCGGAAAAAGCACAGAAGCTATACGATACGGAAGGCAGGCCGATGACATGGAAGCTGAATGACCGCAATCTGTACCAGCTCAATCCGCTGACCGCATCCTCAGACAGCGGGGATATCAGCCACATTATGCCGATGTGCGTTGTCACTACTTCCTGCTGGCCGGCAGGAGTAGCGCCTCATACATGGCAGGCTACGGCAGCAGCCGGATGCTCATTGGGAGAAAAGGGCGCGCTGAGCGCTGCACAGATTATTACAGGCATTGCATACGATCTGTATAACAGGCCTGATCAGAGAGAGGCTATCCTGACGGAGTTTAATCAGAAGAGGGATGCATATGTTCCGATGTATGAATCATAATTGTTAGAAGGTAATCCAGCCCTTTCGTTGAAGACGAGCTTGAACGGGCTGGATTTGTGCATATATATTATTTACAGGGGGAGATGAAGATGGGGATTGCGCTGTACCAACTGCTTGCTCAGGAGTATTTTAAAGATTTTCATGTAATAACCGGTCACAAAGGCCTGACAAAAGAGGTACAGGGAGTTGCGGTTATGGATGCGCCGGACGCGCTTCGGTGGACGAAGGGAAAAGAACTGATCATGACTTCAGGATATGCGTTGTCGAAGGAGCCTTATTGCCTGGAACGCAGTTTTCAGGAAGGTGCTGCACAGTTGTCGACAGGGCTGATGATCAAGCGGCAGCGTTATCTGGATACGATTCCCGAGCATGTGATTGAATTGTTTGACAGATATGACGTGCCGCTGATCAGCATGCCTTTTGAGGCTGCATTTATGGATGTAATCAATCAGGTAAATGTAGCTGTGATGAATCAGGCATTCAGGCGTTTCCGTATTCGGAATAACAGTGTGCTGCAGCTGTCAAACCTAAGCTTCAAGGAGAGGAAGATCAAGAAGATCCTGCAGGCTGTTGAGGCGGAGATGAAGTTCCCGGCATTTTTATACGATATAGGTGAAGAAAGGGCATATTACAGTTCTGCTAATTTCAGGCGGATCTCCGAGAGCTTTCATCTCAGGGACGAGGACTACTGGAACCCGTCAAGAGAATACAGCAGCCACAGCCTGTGCGAGCATATGCATATGACCAGATACCGGCTGATCGATCCGGTTAATCCAGAAGGGCCAAGAATCAGCTGGGTGTTGATCCCGATTATCATGAACAAAGTGACACAGGCATATTTTGTTGTGATGGAGTCGAAGGATTTCCTGGACTACTGCGACGAATATTCTATACGGATTGCGTTTCTGGAGCTTCAGTCGGTCTATGAACAGATCATGGTTGCACAGAGTATCGGTAATATAGGGTTCGAGAATTTTGTGCTGTATGCTCTTAACTATGATGAGAAGGATCAGGACAGACTGATCTATCAGGCGAGTCAGCACGGGATCTCTATGTCGAAAAAGTATATATGCATCATGTTTGCTCAGACACAGGACGAGACGGTAAGCGTAAGGGATGAACGCAAGAATTTTGTGAGGAGTTTTTTGGACAGCGCCGTTTCCAATTTCGGAAGGATAGCGTTCTTAGATGAGAACAGGGGAATCATTCTCTGGGACGCGCAGGAGGGAGATAAATATGATCTGGAATATTTTAGCCGGATATTGGAGGAGTTCCGCATCAAAGTGAAAGCAAAATGCAAGGATGTGGAATTAGAATTTGCCGTATGCAGGGATGAGATCAACCTGCTGTCCTTGAAGGATGGAGTGAAAAAATGCCAGAAAGTAATGGCAATGGGCAAGAAATTATTTCCGCAGGATCATATCTGGGATTACGGAATGCTCGGCCCTTACGCGTGGATCGACATTCAGGAGGACGAGCTGGAGGCTATGCTGAGCGAGTACCGCCTGTTGCTGCAGGATGAGAAGAACAGGGAGCCGTTAAAGACATTAAAAGTATATCTGGAAAATAATATGAACTTCAGCGTTACGGCAGAGAAAATGTATGTCCACATCAACACGATCCGCAAGAGGATCGATAAGATGAAGGAGCTTCTTGACCTGTCACTGGATGACAGGATCGCCAGGCTGAAACTGGAGATGCTGCTGCAATTTCTGAATTTGTAGCGGCTGATGATACCCTCAGTGGGCGTGTGTCCCCTTGTCCGCTGAGGGTAAGGAAATATAAGGAAGCATCCCCCTCTTTCTTGACAGTAAGGAGGGGGATTGTTACACTTATACTATCGTTGTATCAAGACGGCAGGGGAACGAGAGAAACGGAGAGTGTAATGTATGCAGGCATATCTACTTGCCCCGCGGTTTCGCGGGAACAGAGCAAAACAGATCGCAAGCGCAGTCTTGCTGGCAGCGGCGCTTGTACTGAGCATAACCGCGAGGATGGTTCCGGGATTCGCCCAATGGTACAGCACACATCTGTATCCTGTATGGGTGGGCAGTCTCGGGCGGCTGACGGGGTATCTGCCCTTCTCGGCAGCAGAAATACTGCTGTATCTTCTGCTGGCTGCCATAGCGCTGCGGGCGGTCAGATCAGCCGCGGATATCAGGAAGAAACAGGCGGGGTATAAAGGTGCAGGATGGGATCTGCTTCTGCTTGTGGCAGCGCTTTGTTTCCTGTATGTGGTAAACTGCGGGATCAATTACCATCGGGATTCATTTTCCGAATGCTCGGGGATCCAGGCAGAAGAGTATACGGCGGATGAATTAAAGGCGGTATGCCAGTGGCTTACGGATAAGGTGGCCGACTACGCCGGCAGTGTGCCGCGCGGCCCAAACGGCGGTATGGTTCTGAAGCTGGATCTGGAGGACAATGCGGCAGAGGCAATGAGAGCTCTTAAGGATGAATACCCGGAGCTTGAAGGCTATTATCCTCAGCCGAAAGAGCTGATGAATTCCTGGATCCTATCCGTACAGAATCTAAGCGGAGTTTACTCGCCGTTTACGATAGAAGCGAATTATAACGGCGATATGCAGGATTATAATATTCCGTTCACGGCTTGCCATGAATTGTCCCACCTGCGGGGATTCATGCAGGAGCAGGAGGCTAATTTTATTGCGTTCCTTGCGTGCAGCGGATCCGAAGAAGAGGCATTCGCGTACAGCGGGTATCTGATGGGATGGATTCATTGTATGAACGTGCTATACCGGGCGGATTACGATGCATGGGAAGAGGTGCGCAGCCAATTGCCGCAGGAAGCGGAGCAGGATCTTAAGCTGAACAGGGAATTCTGGGCGGAGTATGACGGCAGGATCGCGGAGGTATCGAACCGGGTCAATGATACATATCTTAAGGCGAACGGACAGTCGGACGGGGTGAAAAGCTATAACCGGATGGTCGACTTGATCGTGGCATATTATGAGAGAGACGGCCGTTGAATGTGTATTTTGGCAGTAGTTCAGACCAGAAGTTATAGCTTTATTCCTGATAGGGCGTCGGCGAACGAGGTATTGATCGCCTCGTCCTTTTGTTTTTTCAAATATTTCTGAACATCCTTCTTGGTCACTCCGGCGCCTTCTTTCTCTCTTCGGACTTTGAACGCGGAGAGCTTCTCCTTGTAACCGCAGGCGCAGACAAAGGTCTCTTCCGAACCCTTTTTGATCAGCTCCATCTTCTTGTGACAGTTCGGACAGCGGGCGTTGCTTGAACGTGCAACGGTCTCGCGGTAGCCGCACTCCCGGTCCTGGCAGACCAGAAGACGGGCGTTCTTGCCGTTGACAGCAAGCATCCTCTTGCCGCAGCGGGGGCATTTGGTATTGGTCAGGTTGTCGTGCCGGAAGGTGCCGTCTGCAGACCGGATCTCGTCGATCAATGCCTGGGTATAATTCTGAATATCCTGGATAAATGAATTCTCTTTGCGTTTCCCTTTGGCTATATCTGAGAGCTGCAGTTCCCATTGAGCGGTTAGCTCTGGTTTTTTCAGGTCTTCCGGGACCAGTTCAAGAAGCTGTTTTCCTTTTGAGGTGATCAGGAGTTCATTGCCCTTCTTCTCGATCAGAAATGAATGAAAAAGCTTCTCTATAATGTCCGCCCGTGTGGCAACGGTTCCAAGGTCAGAATTCTCCATTGCCGTGAGCAGGGCAGCCTCGGTATAATGTGCAGGCGGCTTAGTCTTGCCGGTGTTGACGGAGATTCCCATGATCGGCAGTTTATCTCCCCGCGTAAGTTCAGGGAGAGATTGTTTTGCGGTGCGGCCCTGGGAGCTGGAATCAATACTATCCCAATCACCGGATTCATCTTCATCCATGAAGCTGCCGGCGTCCGTATCATACACAGCCTTCCATCCGGGTGCCAGAACGATCCTGCCCCGCGCTGTAAAGCTCTGACCGGCAGCGTAAGATCGCAGGGTCGTCTGTTCATATTCAAAGGCGGGATAGAGGACGCTGATGAATCGGCGCACGACCAGATCGTAGATCTTCCTCTCATCATTGCTCAGATGCGCCAATTGCACATACTCCTCTGTCGGAATGATCGCGTGGTGGTCGCTTACTTTTGTGTCGTCTACGAAGGCTTTGCTGGTTTTGACGGGGCTTTTAAGCAAATGTTGGATAAATGTCTTATACGGCCCTGTATTGCATGCTTTCAGCCTGTCTTTGATGGTTGGGACGATATCTGTTCCGATGTAGCGTGAATCGGTCCGGGGGTAAGTGAGTATCTTGTGATTCTCATACAGGCGTTGCATGATATTCAGAGTCTCTTTGGCAGAGAAGCCGTAACGCCTGTTGGCGTCCCGCTGTAATTCTGTCAGGTCATAGAGACCTGGAGCCGGGGTCTTTTTCTTGGATTTCTGTATGTCTGTAACGGTTAGAGCCTGCCCGTCAAGCTGTGCCTTAAGGTCTGTGATGAATCCTTTCTGAAATGAGCGTGTGCTTCCGTTCTTTTCATGCTGCCAGTTCCATTTGACAGTACCGGCAGTACAGGTGAGTTCATAGTATTCTTTCGGCTGAAAGGAACGGATCTCCTGCTCCCGGTTTGCAATGATGGCCAGGGTGGGAGTCTGTACGCGTCCGCAGGAGAGCTGGGCGTTATATTTGCAGGTCAGGGCGCGTGTAGCGTTGATCCCGACCAGCCAGTCTGCTTCGGCGCGGCTCTTGGCGGCGTAATACAGGTCGTTGTACTGGCGTCCGTCCTTCAGGTGTGAGAAGCCTTCGCGGATGGCCTTGTCGGTAACAGAAGAGATCCAGAGCCGCTTCAAGGGCTTGCGGCAGCCGCTCTTATTAAGGATCCACCTTGCCACCAGTTCGCCTTCTCTCCCTGCATCGGTCGCAATGATCACTTCGGAAATGTCCTTGCGGAATAACTGGGTCTTGACATTATGGTATTGTTTGGATGTCTGCTTTATTACGATCAGGTTCCATTGCTTCGGAATCATGGGAAGGTAAGAGAGGCTCCATTCTTTGAACTTCTGATCGTATTCTTCCGGGTCGGCAAGGGTTACAAGATGGCCCAGCGCCCATGTAACGACATATTGGCTGCCTTCTATGGCTCCGGGAAGATTCTTATGGCAATTCAGCACCCTGGCAATATCCCGGGCTACAGAAGGCTTTTCTGCTAAAACGAGTGATTTCATATATTATGATCTCCTTTATATTGTGTCGAAGTGTACAGAAGGCTTGACGCCTGGTGTATTGTCTGCATTATATCCGGCGAAGCTCTGCAGAATATAGTATACACGGTACTCCATCAAACATAGCGGATTTGAGATAATTTGTCAATAGAATGCATGTATTCTATTATGAAGCCTGAATCCCCGCCGATATATTTATATAAAGGTAATTTCGGAGTGAATGGATTGCAGGATGAGAGGAATTCATTCGTAGAAGAGATGTAGAAGAAGAGGAAGGGGGATCTCTATGCAGGTAAAGAATAACAGGTACTACACAGATGCGCAGGCCATAGGATTGTCCCAGGTGAATTCTCAGAAGGAGTCGGATGGCAAGAATACGGCGGAACAGACCGGTGCGGCGTCAATGATGAATTATCTGACACAGAAGTATAAGAATATAGATTTTAGCTTCATTTCATTTGATAATAATCGTCAGATCAGTCAGTATGGATCGACTCAGAGGGGAACGAACAATGTGGCGATCTCGGAGAAGCTGTTGGAGAGGATGAGTACGGATGATAAGCTTCGGCAGCAGGTTGAGGATATTTTGGATCATATGAGCAGTTATCAGAATTCGGCGAAGGTCGAGGCATTTCTCTGTGATAAGAATCTGGTAGGTATGGGGCTTGTCATTGACGAGGAGGGCCAGGTATCCAAGTGGACGGCTATGAAGGAGAAGGATAAGGAGAGTTATCCTACGTGGTGGAGAGATAAGGAGTCGACTTCGTTCTATGCCAATGAGAAGAAGAAGACGCCTAAGACGAGGACCTACAGTTTCTCGCATACTTCGAATATGATGCGCTTAGCGAGCGCCAGGGATGTGAAGTCGGTCAAGGGCTTGATCTCAGCCAAGTACGGAGAGATGCTGAGGGTTAAGTCACAGGTGAGCGATCCGGCTGAGGCGGCGGCGGTGATCCGTAAGATCAAGTCGGTGATCCAGAGCGGGAATATCAAGGTCGCAAGACTTCATAAGGAAGAGAACTTAAGGCTTCGCCAGAAGTCAGCAGAGCGTAAGATGAAGGAGAAGCTTGCAAGGCAGCTTGCACAGGAGCTTAAGCGTAAGCAGAGCTCCAGGATGGGGCAGGAGCGTTGTCAGACCGCCGGTCTGGATGATGTACTGGGGGCTCCGGTCAGTGACGAGAGATTCAGGCAGATCGCGGAGCAGTATGTGGATACCCTGTCGTCAACGGCATTGGCGGCGGAGATGCCGTCTCTGGGTGTAGCAGCAGCCGGGAGCGGTGTGAGCGTAGAAGTTATGTCAGCGCCGGTGACTTCGGTGGCATCTATTGATTGTTCGGCGTAATAGTGATGAATAAGAAAAGGGAGTTGCTGGGAAATAATCCTAACAACTCCTTTTGTCTGCTTATTATTTTTTCTTCATGATCTCATCCAAGACCTGTCTGGAAGCAGTTGCGGAAGCCATCTGGTTCTCGGCAGCGGCTTCTTTCAGTTCAGAACGGAGGATCGGTATCTCCTTGGGAGCGTCGATCGCGAGCTTCACCCAGTCTGTTCCGGTGTCAACGACGGTCAGCGTTATGTTATCATTAATGGAAAGGGATTGCCCCTTCCTGCGTTGCAATATCAGCATACATTAACCCTCCTTACGCATATCGCCAAGGGAATGGCGGAATGTATATTCCGGGTGATCAAGAATCACTTGCTTAGCCTGACGGTTCATTGCATTGACTGCGAGAGGAGCTTTCAGGTTCACGGTGGATTCTTCGACGGAATCTCGGATTACCCCTATGACATAGAAGGAAATGTCGTCTATGGAATCTGCACCAAGCTCTTTTAATTCATGAGAAGGGAGGAGCGGTGCGTAGTCCGGGAATATTGTAAACGGATTCATCAATATAAAGGAAAGTGTTTCGTCTGCCAGACATTGGAGAGAGATCATAGAGTCGTCATTCTCCTGAAATGGGATGGGCAGATACTCTGTAAAGCTTTCAAAACCGATCAGTCCATTGATGATATGAATTGTCTCTTTCTCTTCATAGGAAATAGGTCCAAAGTATTTTGCATTAATATTCAAATGTGATACCTCCTGGGAATCCGAAAATCTGCTGATAGCGAGATTGGATTCTGTAATATTAAAAAGTAAGGGCTTTGTTCTAAGCCCTTACATCGATTGGTTCATAGTTTGGATCTGCACTCGGCGGAACGTAGATAGGACCGCCAACATATTCAATTCGAACTTCTGGACGCTGTGTGATTGACATCTCAATATTGCCAGGTATAAACTCAAAGTTGCCATTCGCTATCTTCAAATCAAAGTTCAATTTATCCATCTCATAATTGATTGTTAGATCAGCGGCCTCATAGCTGATGTCCACAGGCGCGGATGGTGTGAATCCGAGCTGGAATTCGCCGGTAGGAGCGGCAGTCCTCTGCTGCATGATCTGTCCGATAACATCTTCGCCGATCTTGGCGTTCAGTAACAGGTGTCCTTCTTGTGCCATCTGGGCGGTGGCATTATATGCGGCTTCCTTGCCTTTCTGAGCAGTCTGCGCAACGCTTCTGGCAGTAGTAGGAACGACAGAATTCCTTGCCTCTGATGAATCCAGATGCAATTTGACAGGACGGCTTTTGATGGAGAGACCGCCTTCATTTCGGCTGATTTCTAACTCAGCTTTGGAACGGGAATATTCCAATCGTGCATTATTGATCTTTAGTTCATATTGAATAGGAACTGTTGTTATTCTAATGAGTTGATTCATACAAGTATACCTCCTTTCTCATTCCTTTTTTAAATATTAATTCATAAAATCAATAAACGAAGGTGTTAATATATTATTACCAACCTTTAATGCTGAATTGTAAGCATATTGGGCCCAAGAGAAGTTCATAATCGCTTCTGCCATATCTACGTTCACAACGTTGTCGATCTGCTGGGTAAGATTAATCTCATTGGTCTGCAGACGATCGGCGGTAGTTGTCAGGAACTCCGTATTGGTTCCAAGGGTCGTTACATGTTTAAGAACATCGCTGCGGCGCTCATCAAACTTGCCTAAGAGATCCTTATACTTATCATAATCAAAATCCGGCTGCTTTAAGGTATTGGCAATCTCACCAATCAGAAGAAGCATATTCTTCGGTGTTGTAGTTCCATCAGCATTTGTATATTCGCCAAAACCTACTAAATTAATGCCAGGTAGGCTGATATTAAAGGCGCTTGAAGCATCTACATTAACGGCAGAAGAAGCGTCACTAGTTTTAGAATTAAGTGTAAGTCCGAATCCTAAATCAACAAAAGAAGAATCTTTGGATAACTCTTCCAATCGTTGAGCAGCATTGTTAGTATCAACTGTACCATCAGCTTTATAAAGATTACCTGTAGTTACGTCAACATTTCGGTATAACAACACTTGTTTACCATTGGCATCTGTTGTCATTCTGAAAGGAGGATTCATACCGTCGCTTCCTGCAAATACATACTTCTCCTCGTAGCTGGCATTCAGACTCAGGAGAATACTTTCCTGTGCGCCGCGCCAAGCTTCCGCGTAGGTCTTACGCGTCTCAATGGAACCATTCGTTCCGTTCAGAGCTTCAATTCCGTAGTGCTTGCTCAGGTTCAAGGAAATGTTATTGATCTGCATTGCAGCGTCTTCCTGTGCGTCCTGGTAAGACTGAATGTCCTTCACAAGATTCAGGAAATCCTCATTCCTTGCGTACTTGCGGTTCAATACAGCAGCACGTAACGCGCTGGAAGGATCTTCCATAGTGGAATTGAATTTTCTCTGTGTCATAACCTGAGTTCTTGCGACATCCAGATTCGACATAGAGGTTGCCAGATTAGATTTATAATTTCTTAAAATTGCATTTGTTGTGATTCTCATATTAGACCTCCTGTTACCTTCCGACTACGCCGGTTCTGTTGATCAATACATCAAGAGCTTCATCCAATGTTGTCATAAGTCTTGCAGCAGCAGTATATGACTGATTATAATGCAGCAGATTCATACCCTCTTCATCCAACTGTACGCCTGATACGCCGTCTCTTGAATTGGATGTCTGGTTCAGCACAGATATCTGATTGGCTAACATGGTACTTTCTGATTTATAATCAGTACCTAAGGTTGCTTCAAGATTAGCGAAACAATCATGGAAACTTCCCGTGAAGAACTTGACGTCTCTTGTTGTAGTTCCATCCTTTACTTCAACCGTGAAACCAATATCCTTTTCCAAGAGTTTAACCATGTTCAGGATATTTTCATTCGCTGTAGAACCTGTTTCCTGATTAGTAACAACGTAATTGTTGGAAGCTGTAATCTTATAGGAACCGTTTGCCCAACCGCTTGCGATCTTGATATTGGAAGCAGAAAACGGTAATGAATCATCCTTTTTTTCAAATAAAGGATAGGCATAAACATCGTTTCCGTCTGCATCTTTATAGGGTTGATTAGTTGTTTCATCTATTAAAAATTTTCCGCCTGGCGGAACTATAATATTACCATCTTTGTCTTTTAAATTAGTAGGATTTCCGTCCTTATCTCTCGGAATATTCATCTCATTAAACTTCTCGGCAAAAGTAGCTACCAGAGAATCTAATGCCTTCTCGTAATACCCAATACCTCTGAAATCACTGCCGTCAAAATCACCTGATTTATTGATCAGATCAAGAGTTCCCTTCAATGTACCGGATCCCAGGACATCTGTGATATCGGCCGTGCTTCCCTTAGCATCCGCTAAGATCAGCTTAGCGGATTTGTCGTTGATAATAGTATCAAACTTGGCAGCGCGGCTATCAGAAATCAAGGAATGCTTTACACCGTTAGAATCTGTGAAATTCACATCCAGAATCTCAACATATTGATTAGGTCCGATTTCCTCATCTCTGTATTTTACTGAGATTGGCAGATAACTTCCTAATTCATCCAACAGAGAGTTTCTCTGATCCTGCAGTTCAAGAGCAGGATTGCCAAGAATCTGACTGTTCTTAATGCTTACATTCAGATTAGCAATATTTTCCAAGATCTGGTTCACATCCGCAACATCCGTCGTAGCAAAACCGGTCTGTACATCGTCTCGCACATCCTGGAGACGAACAGAGTTATCGCGGAACAGATTCAATAGAATCTGCATCTTGGAACGCACCATTGCGTCATTCTCATCATTGGCGATACCTTGCGGAGTAGACAGTGTATTAAGAGCGCTGGTAAGAGCGATAAAAGCATCTCGTACACCGGACATAGTGGCTTCGTCAAAGATAGGTGTCAACTGCTCGAAGCCGGCTGCATGGGCGTCAGAAGTTCCCAGCTTACTGATCTGAGAACGATACTGAGCATCCAAAAACGGATCCCGAAGCTGGGAAACCCCTGTCATCTCTACACCAAAACCAACCTTGATATTGGACTTGGAATTGTAGTAATCACCTTTCTGTGTATTCAAGCTGGCAATATCCAGACGTTGTCTGGTATAGCCGGGGGTGTTAATATTCGTAATATTCTGACCGGTCACGTCAAGGGCACGCTGGCTGGCGGCCATACCTAACTGGGCAGTGGTGAATCCGGCAAATGTAGAACGTATCATAGATATCCTCCTCCTGATCTATTATACGGAGCGGCTTGTAAAGCGCTTCCGGTTGTCGTTGTCATTCTTCTTACCTGCTGCAGTATAGGTATCCTGACCGGGCCCCTCCGCAGCGAGGGCTGATTGTATCATATGAAGATTCACTTCAATGATGTTCTTGGCGCTGTCACTTACGGAACGGAAGGCAGTAACCCGTTCGGATAGCTGGTCAAACAAAGGCTTCAAAGAAGCCGCTGTCTCTGACGGAGCTTCCTCAAGGATCCGGCGGAAAGTAAAACCTTCCATACCGAGACGCTTCTGTTCTGTCTCGCGCTTTTGCTCCAGACCACGTAATTGAAGAACGGCAGCCTGTTCCTTGTGCATGCAGTCTTCCACGAATGTGACGCGGTTCTTGACGGCTGCATCAAGTTTCTCCTGTTCAATCGAAATCAAATGGTCAAAAAGAGTGATAAATTCTTCAATTACTTTGGTAAATGCAGTAAAATCATTCATACTCAATATGTCCTCCTATAGCAGCAACATCCTTGCCGCTATGGCATGGGCATCAACATGATACGTTTTTGCGGTGATCTGCTCCTGAAGATTATGAAGCTTATCTGCCGATGCGGTATCCTTCATCTCGGAAGACAGCCGCCGGGAAACATCTTTGGCAAATGTACGCTCTTCGATCTGCCTTGGATCAGACTTTATAATAACAGCATCAAAGTTGTGTCCATCATTGGAAACTGCAGAAGGAGTAGAATTGTCCTTGGTATGAATACGCAAATCCGCATAATTATTCATTACATTATTGTTAGTAGTTATTTTCATACTGTACTCCTTTTTGGGATATTGTGAACTCTGTTAACGGATAAATCATGTTAAATTCTGTCGATAAATAAGTGCTGCCGATCACCGTTAACCGAGCCAGTTATCTTGCTATATTATGAATATCGGCACAACTTTCGGATTCATAACACTTAATAAAAGAAACTTGGCATCTGTTCGGAACAGTTTATTTAATTTATTTTTTGAGATGATTCATCAGGACGGAGGCAATATTTTCACAGGAAGCCTGCGTGCATACGGCGCCGATATTATATGCAACCATAGGCATTCCGTATACGACACAAGAGTCCTTATCCTGCCCGATGGTGAATGCCCCGCTCTGACGCATCTTAAGAAGACCGTCCGCACCGTCGCGTCCCATACCGGTCATAATGATACCGACCTTGTTGATCGCGACATTTTTCGCAATAGAATCGAACAGCACATCAACAGAAGGACAATGGCCGCTTACCTTGGCGCCCGGACGGCACTGTACCATATAATTGCGTCCGGAACGGACAACTTCCATCTGTTTGGCGCCGGGAGCGATCAGGGCCAGCCCGGGCTTAATGATGTCTCCGTGTTTGGCTTCGCGTACTTCCATGCTGCAGATTCGGTTCAGACGCTGAGCATACATGGCTGTAAATCCTTCCGGCATATGCTGGGTGATGACCATTCCCGGGATGTTGCCGGGGAGCCTCTTTAAGACTTCAAGGGTTGCTTCGGTTCCGCCGGTAGACGCGCCCAGTCCGATGATCGTGGAATCAAGTACATTGCGTGGCAACGGAGGGAACGGCATCGGCTTGGCAGCGGCCTGTGATGAAGACGGCATCGGCGCCTGTGCCTGTGCTGCAGGCCGTCCGTGCTGCTGCGGCTGAGATTGAGGGGCTGGCGCAGCGGATGGAGAACTGATGCGTACCTTCGCTTTTGCCGCGGTCTTTACCTTCAGTGCAAGAGATGCAAAGAAAGCATCTTTGGAATTCTGAACGCTCATATCAGGCTTGCGCACGAAGTCAACGGCGCCGGCTGACAGCGCATCAAAAACACTCAGATTCAGAGAAGATACAAGAACTACCGGGAGCGGATTCGTGGGAAGCAGCTGCTTCAAGAATTCAATACCGTTAAGTCCGGGCATCTCTACGTCCATAGTGAGGACGTCAGGCTTCAGTTGAGGGATCTTCAGCTTGGCGTCATATGCATTGATCGCATAGCCGATGATCTCAATGCCAGGCTGTGAAGACAAATTCTGCATGATCGCTTGTCTGAACAGAGAAGAGTCATCAACAACCAGTACCTTAATTGAATTATTCATATAACATTCCTTTCTTACGCTCGCTATGGCGTAGCTGTTATTAAAATTATTGTGGCATCAACAATTCAAAAGCCGCTTCTGAATTGTCAAAAGCAGCTTAGTATTATTAGTTTATTTAAACTTTTCGATAAGTAGCAGGTTTTAGATACTTGTAAGGCGTTGTCGCCTTATTCAGACTCTCCGAGTGGCCGATCAGAAGATAGCCGCCGGGATTCGTCGCATCGTAAAACCGCTTTACTAACGCCTCTTTTGTTGGCTGGTCGAAGTAGATCATTACATTTCTGCAGAAGATCACATCGAATTTTAAGCGGAAACGAATCGGATCCATTAAATTAAACGTGCGGAAGATCACGTTGGACTTGATCTCAGGAGCCACGGTGTAAGTGCCGGGCTGTCCGGTGGAACGGAAATACTTGGATTTCCAGCCGGGTGAGAGTTCCTTCAGAGAATCTTCGTCATAAACGGCGTTCTTGGCGGCGATCAGAGCATTCTGGGAAATGTCAGTCGCGAGAACCCGGGTATCCCAGGCGGAAGCCTTGGCGCCGAAAAATTCCTTGATAATCATGGAGATCGTGTAAGGCTCTTCGCCGGAAGAGCAGGCAGCGCTCCATATACTGAGTACCTTGTCCTTCTTTGTCTCTACGAGATAGGGGAGAATCGTGTCCTTGAACAGTTCAAAATGAGCGCCCTCCCTCATGAAAAACGTATAATTGGTAGTAAGCTTATTCAGCATCAGTTCGAGATCTTCCGGCTTCTTATTCGTGACCAGGTTGTCGATATACTGTTCAAAAGAAGAAAAGCCCATGGACAAGATCGTATTCGAAAGCCGGCCGATGATCAACTGACGCTTTTTCGACAGGTCAATTCCATAATTCTGGTGTACAAACGTTACTAAACGTTGGAAGTCCTTGTCATTGATTGTTAACATATTCTGCTGCTCCTTTGTATTTCTCGGGTAGGAACCGTTAAAGACTGATTCTTTAACAATTCCTTAGTATGTCTGGACAAGCTGCTCGCAATCCAGGAAAAGGATCACGGAGCGTTCGGAAGAAGAGATCATTCCGCTGATCAATTCCTGCTGATTCTCAACCGGAACAGGTGATATCTTACTCTGATCAATATCCATAACCTGCTGAACTGCATCCACAATGATACCAATGTACACGGAATTAATATTCAGTACAATGATGCAGGTAGAACTGGTGTATTCGATAGATGGTTTGCCCATGCGCAGACGGATATCAATGATAGGGATGATCTGCCCGCGCAGATTGATAATGCCCTTGACATAATCAGGAACAAGAGGAACCATGGTGATCGCGTGATTTGTAATGATCTCAATGACATAGTTCGTGCTTACTCCGATGTTAAGTCCGTCTGAGCTGAATGTTAGGAAACGCTCTGTAGAGACAGGCGCGGCTACCTCTACTGCTTCATTTGCTGCTGTATTTACTGTATCTGCTGACATAATTATTCCTCCAGTTTTTTGTAAGCTTTAATATTGGTTCTGAGTCGCTGCATATAAATTGCTGATATCCAGGATCAAGCTTATATTGCCGTCGCCGAGGATGGTACATCCGCCGATTCCTGAATTCTTGATGTTGAAATTGCCAAGGAACGGAGAGAGCGGTTTTACAACCACCTGCTGTTCCCCGAGCAGTTCGTCTACAAACAGACAGTAGGACTTATCTGCAGTCTCAACCCAGATCAGGATACCGTCTTCGATGTTGGTGATCTCAGTCTCAATATTATATAATTCATGTATCCTTACAATAGGATAGAATGTATCTAAGCACTTAATGATCTCATTGCCGTTGGCATCGAGAATAACTTCTTCTCTCTGCGGCTTGAAGGACTGACGGATGTTGGCGATCGGAATGGTGAACATGGACTTGCCGACCGAGATCTCCATACCGTCTGTAATAGCCATGGTAAGAGGAATCTTAAGAGTCGTACAGCTTCCTTTGCCAAGCTCGCTTGTAATGGAAATAGTTCCGCCTACTGCTTCAACATTCTTCTTCACTACGTCCATACCAACCCCGCGCCCGGAGAATTCGGTAACTTCTTCGTTGGTAGAGAAGCCCGGAAGCATAAGAAGAGAGAGGATCTCCTTCTTCGAATAATCGCTTGCCGGCTTGGTAAGGATACCGTTGCGTTCTGCCTTGGCAAGAATCTTGTCAGGATCCATACCCTGTCCGTCGTCGCTGATGGAGATGATAACTTCGCTTCCGGTATGCGCCGCGGACAGAACGATCTCAGCCTGGGCATCCTTGCCTGCTGCAATACGTTCTTCGGCTGTCGTCTCAACACCGTGATCCATAGAGTTACGGACGATGTGCATGATCGGATCGCCGATACTGTCTACGACCGTCTTATCTACCTCTGTGTTCTCGCCGACCAGTGTAAGGCGCACGTCCTTATTCAGCTTCTTCTTCATATCACGGACGATACGGTTCATCTTCTGGAAAGTTCCTGACAGAGGAACCATTCGAAGAGACATAGCAATATCCTGCAGGTCATCGGTCAGCTTCCTTAACTGACGGGCAGACTTCATGAAGTTATCAAGCTTAAGATTCTGCAGGTCAGGAGAAGAAGTAACCATGGATTCCGTGATAACGATCTCGCCTACGATAGCAACCAGACTGTCTAACTTAGACAGGTTAACGCTGATGAGGCTCTGCTTCACAGGCGCGCTGGTATGTGCGGCAGCTGCCTGCGGAGCCTTGGAGGCCGGAGCGGAAGCCGGAGCCGTATCGGCCGGCGCGCTGGCAGCGATCTCGCTTGGAGCAGCCTGTGCACTTGCAGCGGCAGGCGCTTCTTCAGCAGGTTTTGAAGCGGCGTTCTCCAGGACCTCGTAAGTATGGATGCTGTTCTGCAGCTTAACGACCTGGAGCGCCTTCTCTACATCTTCTGATGAAGAAAGGGCAACATAGAAACCGTTGTCAACGATAGCTTCGCTGGTGCTTGAATCAGTCTCTACATCCTCTGGATAATGTTCGAACTGAAGGTCGATCTCTCGGAGCGCAGTAATCAGCATGAAAGCACGAAGGTTCTCCATACCGGAGCCTTCTTCGAAATGAACCCGTATAAAATATGGCATAGCGCTTGCAGGGCATCCTGCAAGTTCCTGGTTGATGAGAGCGATCGCTTTCTCATCAGCAACCGGCATATCGGAAGCAGCTTCTCCCGCAGAAGAATCGTCGGAAGACTTATTCCCGGAAGAACTGATTTTTTCCAAAAAACTATTAATATTATTGATGATTGGGTCGATATTAGTGCTAAGGGGCTCATCGTTTTCGATTTTTTCAACCTCCACACGAAGAGCATCCGTTGACTGGAACATCAGATTGAACAAATCGGTTTTGTGGGATTCGTCCAGGGAATCCATTCCGTTTTCACGGATATAGAAGAACAAGTCCTCTATATGATGAGCGATTTCCATCAGTGTAGAGAATTCCATCATGGCTGATGAGCCTTTGACCGTATGCATGATGCGGAAGATCTCATTGACGTCATTCGTTGTGAAATCGGCATTCTTTTCTGCTTCTATTAAAAGTTCGTCAAGCTGTTCCATAAGAGTGTTTGTTTCATAAAGATACATTTCAAGCATGTTATCCATAATCTTAGTACCGCCTTATCTTAATAATGATGTTAATTGATATTTAAATGTATTTATTTAGATATATCGTCAGGATAGCGGGAAAGGATAAGAGTAAATTATAGAGTAGGTGAAAAAATGTCAAATATTTTAAAAGTAACGACCCCAACCGTCGGATATGACAATAATTCAGTAAATAATAAACCGACCCCATCCCAGCAGGCAGAAGACTTAAGTATCAAGAATCCGGTGGAAGCGAACAGAGTAGGAAGGGCAGACGGGAGAGCGGAGTCCGGCGGGAACGACGGAGGTCGGGGAATTGCGTACGACTCCAACTTCGGAAGCTTCATACAGTCCTTAAGAGATCTGCCGAGACTCAGCGAGGCTATGAGTAAGATGATCTTCGGAGGTATGGCGAATCTCGTAGAGTCAGGAATCACGAAGGGGACGGCGGAAGATATCCAGGCATTTTTTCAGATGCTTAATATGTCGCCGGAGAAGCTGAGCGAATTCCTGAAGTCTCAGATGGCGGGGGCGAACCGTCTGCAAGGGCCGTTGTTTGATGTGCTTCGTCAGATTATGGATGAGGCAACGACAGTAGAATTGAAAGCAGGAGTGTTAGATCTCCTTAAGAAATATAATGATATGTCGTCAGGGAAACACCTCATGGAGAATATCAAGGGAACGCTGGAGGATATTGAGGCGCGGATGTTCAAGGGGGACAGAGAAGGCCTGATGAAGCTTGCCATGAAGCTTAAGCCTCATACGATGGACAGCAATGCCGCGAATGTGAGGCTTCTGAAGGAGCAGATCATCCCTTATATGGGCAAATATGTGGCGGATAACCGGGAGATGGGCAAGCTTCGAGACCTGGTCACGCTGGTTGCATTTAACACATCCAGATATGAGAGCGGAAGCCTTGATAATGTTGTACAGGCGTTTCAGCGGTTGATGGACTTCCCTACGTTCCAGAAGCATTTCAAAGGGATGTCGGTGAATGATTTCAGGGATATGCTTAGGGGTGTTGATTACGACCGGGCGGCAGGAAAGAATGAATTGACGGATAAGCTTCTGAATATCATGCAGGCGGGAGTGAAAGGCGAAGCCGGAATTGAGAATAAGGAAGCATTTGTAAATATTATGCGCAGTATCCTTGTGAATGAGAGCGTCTATATGCCGGTGATGCATGTTATGCTTCCGGTGATCTTAGACGGCGTTCCCATGTTCTCGGAGATGTGGGTAGATCCAGACGAAGAATCGGGCAATCAGGGTTCTAAGGAACGCGGAATCAAACTGCTGATCAAATTTGATATGAAAGATGTTGGCTTTTTTGATATGATGTTGTATTATGAGAAGGGTAAGATCGATATGCTGATTCATTATCCGGAGGAACTGTCTGGTCATGAGAGCGATATCCGTGAGAATATCCGTAAGATCATGAGCAAGAATGAGCTGGAGCTGGAATATCTCGGCGTTGAACAGAATAAGCCGCCGATCCAGGTATCCGCTGCGTTCCCGAAGATATTCGAAAGGAGAAATTCTATCAATGTCACAATATGATGATGTGATGAATAAAAAAGCAGTCGCGCTGCGATATGATGAGAATAAGGATGTGGCGCCGGTGATCGTGGCCTCGGGGCTTGGTTATATGGCGGAGAGAATCGTGGAGATGGCCAATGAGAACGGAGTGCCGGTATATGAGGATAATTCATTGGCGACGGTGCTGACGCAGTTGGATCTGGGAACTGCGATCCCGGAGGAGTTATATCAGGCAATCGTGGATATTTATGCATATTTTCTGAGGTATAATCCCGAGAAGATCCGGGAGAAGAAGGAAGCGGAAGAGGCTGCTGCAAGAGCGGCCGCGGAGGCGGAAGAGGCAGAGAAGGAAGCGGAAGAAGCAGCGGAGGCGGAAGCAGAAGAGGCTGCGAAGACTGCAGGAAGGCAGTCGGCCAGAGGAACAAGAGAGGCACGGACGAAGGCTGCAGGAGCAGCGAGAGCATCGGGGGCCGGGCAGGCAAGGGCTAAAAAGAGCAGTACCAGAGGAGAAGGCTCAAGAGGCAGAGCTTCAAGGTAATTTTGTGAGATGAATCCTGCGAATGAAGTATACAGTGCAGTCGGAAATATATTTCCCGATAGCACTGTACTGTTATTTAGCCAGGTCCTACACTGACGGTTATCTGTCTAAGCTGTTTCTTGCGGGCCGGACATATTCCCGGTAATAGAGGCAGCAAAATATTTCCCGATATCTGCGATAAAGCCTAATGCCTGCATTTTCATTTCTTCAGGGAATGCTGACAATACAGGGGCGGTCTCAAAACTCAGCACCCTGTCAAAATGTATTCTCTTCAATCCGTTCAGGAATCCCGTCCAGTCTGTGGAGGATGTATTCTCCCTTGTTTTGGTAAATGTATACGGAATTTGATGCAGGTCGCAGACTCCGTCGTTATCGTGAATGTGCAGTACCTTCAGGCGGTCTCCCAGGGTCGTCAGGAAGGACTCAAAGTCAATACCTGTAAGGTTTGCATGTCCGGTATCAAAGCAGAATCCCAGCAGATCACCGTGATGTCTGGCATTGAATCGGTCAATCCGTTCCGCCGCCTTCTTAGCGTCGCAGCATGGTCCTTCCACAAGGTGTCCGCCCGAAGAATTGTAGAGATTCTCTATGCAGATCGTGATATGCCGTTCCTTCGCAAGGGGTGCAAGAGAATCCAGGAAATTCTCGGTCTGCGCCCATTCCGCTTCTTCCGAGCCCAGATTGCGTGCCAGCTTGAAACCATGCACCACGATATAAGGGCATCCGAAAAAGGCACAGATATTCATACTCTTGCGGGCAACGGTATTTTGCAAATAATTATTCAGATCATTTCCTCCGTTCGGAACATAGGCAGGATAGGGCATATGCATCTGGTGGATAGTGACTCCGGCTGTTGCTGCACCGGCCTTGTGGGATGCAAAATAATACTCCAGCTCCGCGTCTGTACGGTCGAAAAAGTCATTCTTCTCTAATTGATACAGTGAAGTATTCGTGAGATAGGAATTCAGGCTGAAATCAGCACAGGAAAAACCGGCAGCTCTTAGAAGCCGGAACCCCTCTGCCGGGTTCGAATCATTTACTATATTGTTGGTCTGTACGCCGATAGAAATCATGGTTAAATCTCCGTTCTTAATAGTTGGACCGTTCATCAGTGTCCAGCCGGTCAAAGTGGAATGACGGCATATATTCATCGTTAAAAAATTCGATATTAATAATTCCCATATCCCGTAACTGCTGCTCGATCTCCCGGTAATAAATATTGCAGATAAATACACCGCAGTTGTCAGGAAGCTCTTTCAATGACGCAGGCGGCTTCACTTCTAAGCCGCAGAATTCTGTTCCCCAGACAGCCCGGTTGTTGTCGCAGGTGAAGAGGGGAGGATACTTATCTCCGTAACATTTCATATAATTGCGGCACATATTCCCGGCTCCGAAGAGGACGATGAAAGCATATTTTCTCAGCAGGCTCTCGATCCCGATCTGCCATCTGAAATATCCGGCCACAGACCTGGCCAGAGGCAGAAGCCGGGGGCGCAGTAAGGGTGAAAATGCTGCGGCAGTATCCTCGAAGTCCAGAATGAGACTTCCGTCAAAATGGATATCTCTTAGTCCTCGGATCAGGCCGAGCCAGTCTGCCGAAGACTGGCCCTTATATGCGGCAGTAAAAGGCAGGAGAGAAGATTCCCGGTGTCTTTCACAGTCCCGGAGGATGACTGCTTTGAGACGGTCTCCAAGTGTGGTTATAATATCCTGCATATTTTGTCCGCATAAGGTGCAGATACCTGTATCCAGACAGAAGCCGAAGATGGGTGTTGGTTCTGCGGAGACATTGTCTGCCGGGTGAAGTTGTCTTGCGGCTTCAGCATTCAGTCTGTCTATCCATTCTGCGGCATCAGTTCCGTTCGAACAGTTTCCGCGAAGCAGATGACCGTTATAACTCCTGCACTGATTCTCAAGCAGAAGAATAACATGCTGTTCCCGGGCGACCTGAGCAAGCCGTAGATAGTAAGCCTGATTGGTCTGCCATTCCATTCCCTTTTCTATACCAGCAAACAGAGGCGGAACAATCAGATAGCGGCATCCGATCCTGCCGCACAGATAGACGGCAGATTCCGCAATCTGTTCCAGTACAGGATTAAGTTCTGTGCGTTTAGTGTTCCATGGAAGCCGGGGGATCCGCAGGCAATCTGCAGACAGACAATGCTGCCGGCACTGTTCCAGTACAGGCTGTATTTGCTGCAATAGGGTTTGCGGAGTGCGTAAGGAAGAGACCCTGTCAGGAGATTTGGTTTTAGCGGTCTTCCCGTAATTTTCCAGATCTTTGCCGGAACAATACATGCCGATATCCAGAAAGATCTGTTTTAACCCGGCATCGGCCATATCCCGCAATCCCTGGATGGGATGCCGGTAATCTACGATACCGGAAGGGGAATAAAAAATGTTCATAATTCACTCCTTTTGCAGGCAGTTGGAGCGGTATGCTGAGACTGCCTACATTAATTTCTTTTCTATTAATTCTTTTATCTTTGAAGAGCTTGTACTCTGTGTATATGGGAAAAATACCATCTCAGCCCCATGTTTCTCCAGAAAATCTTTCTCAGCCAGCCAGTCTGGGTTGTCGACATAGTCGCTGCCGGAGAACTGGCAGTCGAAGTGGTGCAGACGCCAGGCGTCGCTCGTACTGCCGTAATTCAGAGGGATCTCTACTACTTCATCCACGTACCGGCAGGAGCGGAGCATCTCGGTACGCTCTTCATAGGGGACGAAGGGTTCCACTTCCTTGAACTTCCGTACACCTTCGTCTGTTACGACACCGACGATCAGATAGTCACATTGTTCCTTTGCGCGCTTGAACATGTTCAGGTGCCCTACGTGGAATAGGTCGAAGACGCCGGCGATGTAGCCTGTATGGTATTTCTTTTTTTGTGAAATATTTCCGCTGGAATTCTGTGTAGGCTTCCTCTTCCGGGGATAATCCTTTTGAGAATCAAAGATGCTGTATTCTCGGATTCCCATATCATTTAATTGCTTCATAACGGACAGGTAATCCTTGATGCAGATTAAAACCTTATATTCTCCGGCCTGCAATACTTTTAGGATCTCAGGTGTACGGATAGGAATGCCTTCGAGTTCCTGTCCCCATCTGTCCCGGTTGTTGTCAACGATTGCATACACAGGATAATCCTGGTGATACAAAGCCAGAAAACGTTTGGTAAGTAGGCCTGAACCAAATAGGATCAGCTTGCGGGTATCTGCATGTTGAAAAATGTCTACAAATAATTTTTGATATTCTTCTGATGAATAGTTTAAACGTTGGCGGTTGGAGTTCAAAACTGTATAATTACGCCGGCATTTTTCATGATACTTTTGTAAAATTTTTCCCTGAAGCAGATCCGTAAGAAAATTTTGTTCTATCTTCTGCCAGGTTTTCATTTTCCGGTACAGATCGTAACGTTTTAGCAGGTATTCCATGGGTAGAAGCTTCTGAACTTCTAAGTCGCCGGCATAAAATGATGAAACCATGCGCCATATTAGAACATTAGCAGGGTAATTCTCTTTGCAGAATTCCTGATCAAAGAATACGAATGTCCCGTTGATATAAAAACTATTCAGCGGAATCATGTCTATATAGCCTTTTTGCAGAATTGCACCGTCTCCGTCACCGCTATCGGGTTTAATAATCTCCGAGGAATGAAGGATCAGATCCCGGAATTCATCCATTTTATGTAAGAATAGATCTACGTCCTCATGTAAAAGGCGTTTTAGATAGAGCTGACCTACTTCGGCGTCGATGTATGGCATAATGTAAGAATTATTTTGATCCAACGCTGCATCTACAACAGATATACCATGAGCAGACAGATTCATTCCATGAGTAATCAGGTTTTTTAAGCGTTCAACACCCTTTGCATGAACGGCCCTTTTTTCGACAATACCTGATTTGTAGATGATCGTCAGTAATGCCTGTTCGGGACCGCGGTCCATGGAACTGGTAACATGGCTTACATCAGAAAGATCTCCTGTTAAAGAGCATTCAATCAAATAGGCGTTTGCAGTTTTATGGAACATCTCATTCTCAATAAGATCGTTGTATAGGCATTCTTCTTCCAGAAAGACAGTATCCGGATAATTATAGGTAGGAAATATTCGGTTGGATAGGTCTTCATTGGGACGGTAGTCTTCTGCATATAAGTGAGAAGGATTCCTTAGATCTGTAAGAACCGAATAAAATTGAAAATGCTTGTATCCAATGGTTTGCAGCATTTTCCGAAGTTCTGCTTGACTATAACAGCGCCCTTGAAAGAGATCTTCTTTCTTGGAGTACGCATGGCGGTAGCCTTCGATCCCGTCAAAATTCCGTCCTGTATAAGGATCGCGATCCCCGCAGAAATAGCGGAAACCGAACCGATTGTTCATTCCAAGGAGAAGAGTGCCGGTAGGTTTAAGGAGAGATTTCCAATTTGTAAGGTGTTTCATAGGAAATTCTAGCTTTTCCAGAATTTCAACGGCTATAATGTAGTCAAATCTGCCGATATTTTTTTCGCGCCATTGCAAGTTCTCAGTCTGTTCGGCGGTTACGCATATGAATTTGCCTGCGGTATGCTTTGAAGATGTGTACATAAGCGGGGACAAAAGCGGAGCAGCACAAGGGTCATTGGGTTCGCCAATGTATAGAAAAACACTGTCTGGTTTGAAATTATACCATTTTAACAATCCTTGTTGAAATTCCTTTATAAGAGTTTCAGGTTGCATTGTGCTCACCTCCAATAAGTTTTATAAAACCAATCATTAAAAAATACAAATATTCTCGGAACAGACTCCTAAGCCTATTAGCTGTTCCTTCATTTTGGTATGATTTTTTGAATTTGCTATTACAAAGGTTGCATCAGGATACTGATGAAAAGAATCTGCAACGGGCAATAGCGTATATCCCATTATTTTTTTATAGTGCAGATCAGCATTATTATCACATAAACAAAGAATCTGGTCAGAATAATTCTGATACAAATTCAGAAAATGTTTTCCTCGTATTCCGCATCCAAAGACGACGATTTTTTTGGAGCCAATTTCTTTGACCGCTTTAAATATGCGCTGAAACGAAAGATTTCCATCCTGCGCATGTTTGGCTATAGATTCCATAAAGGCTTTGGGATCGCTTATTAACATAAATGTATTTTGATAGTCCGATTTTGAAAGACTATCTTCAATTAAATGACCTTGTTCGATATCCTTAGATAGCTCTGTTCGATATTTTTTCAAAAATTGTTCTCTTGCATCAGTTGGAAGACGAAATGTATTCCAATAATAACTTTGATATTTCCATTGGTAATAAGCATCTAAAATATCATTTGAAAATAATTTTCTTTCAATTAACTGTTCTTTTAAATAATCATATTCCATAGAAATGGCAAAAATCTTACTGTTATCTTTTATAGAAGATTCAGTATTATCTGAACGATATTCATGCAGAGTTTCAGATAAATGATAACAAGATCCTGCTAAAGCGCAAACGAGAAATCGAAAAGATGTGTCCTGATAGGCGGCACCTGGAGATTCGAACATATGTATGCTATTATGCAATAAAAAGGATCGTTTGTATATTCCAGTCCAGATTGCACCGGTTGCTCCGCCTTTTAAGGTGTATGCATTGTATGCAGAATTCATCAATTTGTTATAACAATCTTGAGTATTATATTTTTTAACTTCATAATAAAATGTTTTGCCATCTATTTCAAAGAAAGTATCATAATTAGCATCTACATAATCTAAATCATATTTTTGAGCAAAATAATATAATTGTTCTAACATAGACTCTTTCATACGATCATCACTTTCAAGAATCCCAATATAATCACCTCGGGCTTGAATGATTCCAATATTAATCTTATGTCCATAGCTAGTATTCGGATCATTTATAATTCTAATTCTTGAATCATGTCTTTGATAAGCTTTTAAAATTTCTGGAGAAGTATCTGTACTGCCTCCATCAATGCATAAGACTTCAATTTCTTTGAAAGATTGTTTGCATACACTTTCTAAGCATTGTTTCAAATATTTTTCTGAGTTATGTACCGTAACAAGGACTGTTATTTTAATATTTTCATTTAACTGCATAGAGTATTCCTTCGCATTCATTTAGATTTAATCTTTTAGCAGATTATATTGGTGTATTGTATCCTGAATAATTGCTTCAAGCCTGTTACCAAAGTGATCTAATGTGAAGAATTTTTCATATGTTTTTCTTGCGTTTATACCCATTTCCTGTAATTGGTTTTTATTATTAATTACCCAACTCATTTTCTGTGAAAGATCGGTACATTCTCCGGTTTTGCATATGAAACCATTCTCACCATCTTTAATATAAGCGCTCATACCGATTATATCGGATACAATACAGACTTTTCCGTACATCATGCCTTCAGTAATCACTATTGACATAGGTTCTTCTAATGAAGGGCATACTACAACATCAATCTCAGCATAGGCTGCATTTATTTCTTGTCTGCTCAAATTTCCACAAATATGTATAGTCTGTTCTTCTAAAATACTATTTTTAATTTTTGTACTGTAATCATCATTGCCTATATGACCAATAATAGAGAACTGCGCCCGCTCTTTGTCTTGTTCAGTTAATAATTTTATGGCTTGAATAAAAATATCTTGTGCTTTTCGAGGAATAACAGATCCTATAATCGCAAAATGTGTTTGTTCTTTCTGGGTGTCGGTAAATTTGTTCATATCAGGTATGCCGAAAGGAAGAGTATTCTTTATTCTGCCAGGAAAGTAGGAATTAAAATAGTTCTTGCTAATATTGCTGACTGCTAATATATTAATTTTTGACATTGCAATTAAGTCAGCATATTCATCAAACTGATATATCGTATCATCAAAGAGTGATTTAAATTCGTGAATCCACCATATAACAGGTTTAAGCTTGCTGATTTCACACGCACAGCGTATCATCTGAAAAACATTTACTAACACAACGTCAAACTGTTGTATAAAATAAAGTTCTTCTTTATATAAATAGGGTAGAGCAGGACATATTATAACGTTAATTCCTCTATTTTGAGTCTCCGTTATAAACATTGGATTTCCGCCGGGGGCTGCTAGAATTACTTGGTATCCGCAGATATCCAATGCCATTGAAGCATAAACGGCTGCAAGTGAACCGCCGTTGTAATCTAAGTCAGTTGTTATGATCAAAACCCTGCTTTTTACTTTTTTAATTGTGTCTAACCCGCAATATAATTTAAAATTACCATGTTCATACTTGGCTAAAAATTGATCCCAATACCATATCTTTTCTTTTTTTATACCAAGGCTAAGTAATTGCGCCTTCATTTTATTCGCGTGAACACTCATAAGAACTATTATGTCAAAAGTAAATTTAGAGATGTCATTTGGTGAAATGATTGGAAACCCATCAATATATCGGCTATGTAAATTATGGTTATTATCAATAAATGCAATGATATCCGCTCTGGAAGTAATATATTGTTTCCTGTTTTGATAATATTTTCCAGTACCAAAAATTAAAATTTTCATTAGGTAAATACTCCTTAGCTGCGAATAAAAAAGTGAATGTTTGGAAAATCTTGCTTAATTGAATAAATCGTTCTCAGAATTTCCTCCTGGTATTTCTCATCTACTGCTATAATAATCCCGCAGTTGTTGTCTAAATTGATTTGGTATATAGACAGAACCGATAATCCTAAAACTACCTTTGGATCTTGATGAACTGCACTTTCTAAAAACGCAGTAGGTTTTTTCCCTTTGTTATTAAGCATGCAAAAACATCTTTTGCCTATTTTCCCGGATCCATATACATAAATATGTTCAAATTGATCAACAAATTTTAACAAGTCATTCATTCTATTTTCATAGCTTTTAAGTTCCGAAATTTCATAAAGCCCATAAGACGAAAATACACTGGCCAAAGCAAGATGTGAATATTCAATTCGCTCTCCAGCATATCTGTCGGTCATAACCCATCCGGTATCATATCCGGCGTCTTGTGCAACATATGCTAAAATTCTTTCTATCGCATGACTGATAGTTCCGTCACCCGCTAAGGGTTCGTCATCAAAATCTTCATACGTCCATTCAATTTCAAATAATTTCTTTAATGCAGATACCTTTGCCCAGAATACAGTTCCTAGTGTGAGTGGAGGTTTGTTTATGTTTAAATCACAATGTAAATTCATCTTTTGAGCCAGTTCTGCAGTTAAAGGATAATTTACTGTCCAGGAGTTTAAATAGATTGTAGTGTCATATTCACATATAGGCGGCGGCGGAACCAATAACCCCAAGTTACTATTTTCATAAAAAGTCATTAATACATTTTCTATATAGTTTGTACTGCCGATGGTATTTTCACATAGACACTTGATCCATTCCGAGGTATCATTAATTGAAGAAGTATTTTTGGCCTTTTTATCATGCAAAAAGCATACATAATCATATTTTAATATTTCTTTTCGAGAAGCGACGAGAAGGGCACTAATATCGCGTCCTCTGTTTTCTTTTTCAAAAATTTTGCAATTTATTCTTTTACTTATATCTGATTGTAAAAGAATTTTGTTTACTTTCTTTTCTGAAGAAGTAATAATTATATCTATATAATCAGGAATAGATTCCATATATTTTAAATAGTAATTAACAGTGCTTGCATAGTGCAGATGGACTACAATTAGGATCCTCTGGGATATAGATGTAGTTATGCTGTAATTTAGGTTTAAAGGCAATATTATATTTAATTTTTTTCTCTTTTTGATATCATGTACATTTTCCATATATTTTCAATACTCCTATGAGTTATAGCGCGTCCAAACCATCCAACTCGCTTTTTTATCTAATATCAATTGTTCAAGATATTTCTTGTCTCTCAAGGTATCCATACAATGCCAAAACCCTTCATATTTATAGGCTGCCATTTCTTTATTTTGAGCAAAAGTTTCCAAGGCTTCTTTTTCTAGTATGGAGTTATCGCCTTCTATATAATTAAAAATCTGGGGAGATACAACCATAAATCCTCCATTTATCCATCCGCCATCTTCTTTTGTTTTTTCTGCAAAACGATTGACACATCCGTCTTTGCCGATATCCAAAGTTCCAAATCTATTTTCTACCTGAATTGCAGTAATTGTTAACTTTTTCTTCATTCGATAATGAAAATCAAGCAGCTCTTGAAAATTGATATCACATAGACCGTCTCCATATGTTAACATAAATTCTTCATTTCCTATATATGGTTCTATTCTCTTTATTCTTCCGCCTGTCAAAGTATCTAAACCAGTATCAACAACCGTCACCTTCCAAGGTTCCGATACATTATTATGTATTGTCATTAGATTATCTTTGCTAAAATCAAATGTAACATCTGCATGATATAAATAATAGTTTGCAAAATATTCTTTTATAATATTTTGTTTATATCCGGCACAAATAATAAAATCATTAAATCCGTAATAAGAATAACTTTTCATAATATGCCAAAGAATCGGTCTTCCGCCAAGTTCTATCATAGGTTTAGGCTTGTTTATTGATTCTTCACTAATTCTTGTCCCGTATCCACCTGCCAATATGACAACCTTCATAATTTATCCACCTTATTTGATATTTAAAAAATTTTTTAATCCAGTTTCTATAGAATATTTTTCTTGCCATCCTGGCAATACTTCCCCTATTCCTTCAGGATTCATAATTTCTCTATTTCTGTTATCACGTTTTCCAAAATTCAATTGAATATTTTTCCCGGATAGATTTTTTAGCTGTAATACGATGTCTTTTAATGGAATAGGTATTTCGCTTCTAATGGAATATTCTTTATGTTCCTGTGATTTACTTGTTTTGATAAGTTTCAAGGCATGCATATATGCAGAAATAACATCATCTATATAACAATAGAATACCTTTTGTTCGCAAGATGTCATATCTAGTGTCTCGCCGTCTCTCATATCGCGGATTATATTTAAAACTTTCTTTCTCTCATCATCTTTTCCGTAAGTATCAAAGAGCTTAAGCGTTATGCTTTTACATCCCATAACTTCGGTGTAATATTTTAACATATTGCTAAAGGCCATCTTAGTGGCAGCATATAAATCAACCGGATTATAATTGTCACCGTCATAATTCTGCCAATAGCTGCCTGTATTAATAATATTTTTACATCCAGCTTTACATATTGCATCCAACATTTTAACCGGTGCAGTAAGGTTACTGTCTAATAAATCAGAAAGATTCGCCTCCGAATGTTCTGAGATAAATTTCCCGGCAAGATGAACAAAATAATCGGGTTCTATTTCTTTCATCTGAGTATAGAATTTTTTAATATTATCTTCTAACATAATAATTCGTTTACTAGACACATATTTTTTCAATTCTTTTAAGTTGCTTTGCTTACGAACGATAGCATACACTTCGTACTTTGAATCCAATGCCTTGCACAAATGCAGACCAATATATCCGGTAGCCCCGCTTATGATTACTTTTTCCATCTATTAGTCCTACACTTTATAATTCTGTAATTTCAGGAATTAAAACTAAAAATCTTCCGCCCCATTCCCTAATATACGAAAGTTGACTTATAATTTCTGTTTTTAGATTCCAAGGAATTATAAGTACATAGTCTGGTTTTGTTTCTTTGATCCTTTCTGGAGAAACAACCGGAATAAATGATCCCGGAAGATATAAATTTTGTTTGAAAGGGCTTATATCTGCAACATAATCTATAATATCATTTTTGATACCGCAATAATTAAATAAAGTATTGCCTTTTGCTGCTGCTCCATAGCCTACAATTGTTTTTTTATTTTTCTTTAAATTAATTAATTTTGCCCATATATTTAATTTGATGTTTTTTACCTTTTCATGGAATTCTTTATAAACATTCACTTTATCTAATCCAAATGCCAGTTCTTCATTTATGATATTTTCAACAGCTTCCGAGATATCTACATTTGCATTTGCTTTATGTGATATAAAAACTCTTAGAGATCCGCCGTGTGTATCTAATTTTTGTATATCATATATTTTCATACCATTATCATGAAAGATCCTTTTTACTGACAAAATATCTAAATACGAAAAATGTTCATGATAAATAGTGTCAAATTGATTATATTTTATAAGATTCAGCAAATGTGGAAATTCTAAAGTGATTGTTCCGCTTTCCTTCAAAGCCAGACTTAATCCTTTTACAAAATCACCAATATATGGAACATGAGCCAGAACGTTGTTACCGATAATTAAATCAAATTTGTCTCTTTCACATACTAGTTTCTCCGCAAGCGTTGCTCCGAAAAAGTCATCTATTGTTTCAATACCTTTGCTTTTTGCGATTTCTGCGGTAGAAGTCGAAGGTTCAATTCCCAAAGGATTTATTTGATATTTTTTGAAATATTGTAATAGATATCCATCATTAGAAGCAATTTCCATTACTTTTGATGTGTTTGTTAATTCTAATCTCTTTACAATGTAATCAACATAATTTTCACTATGTTTTAACCAACTTGTAGAAAAAGAACTGTAATATTTGTATTCCTCGTTAAACACACCTTCCGGCATTTCATAGTCTACAACCTGTACCAATTTACAGGCATCACAATAAAAAACTTTTAATGGCAAGGTATGCTGCCCTTTTGATAATCTATTGTTTGCCAGGTAGTCATTAGACAAAGGTGCAACGCCTAAATCAGTCATACATATTTTTAATTCCGCTCCGCAATACCTGCATATTGATTGTCCCATCTTTTACCTCCGGATATATTTGTCTAAAGTTATCAAATTACTGTCACGTTCACTAAGAATAGGAGTTTTAGTTTTCCATTCATAGCCAAAACTGTCCCATCGAATCCCCATATCATAATTAGAGTGATACTGACCCGAAATATTGTAGAGAACCAAAGTTTTATCCTTTTTTGCATGATATCCCCATGCGCAATATTCAGGAATCAGCAAAGAAAACGGTGTATCTGCATCAAAATCTATATGTTCTATCTTCAAATATGTATCGGATTCATTCCGCAGATCTAAGACGACTCCTTCTATACATCCTTCTAATACGGTGATTATTTTTTTTTGTCCATAAGGAAATGGTTGAAAATGCATGCCGCGTATAACGTCTTTATAAGACAAAGATAAAAATATCTCGTTATTAGAAAAATCTTTTATGTCTTTCGATTCAAAAATCTTCCAGCTTTCCCCTCTTTTATCGTTTGATATCTTTTTATCTATTAATTCAACTCCATCAATATTCACGATTATTTCTCCCAAACGAGCATATTTTCTTGTTTCATTTTAGCAAGATATTCCTTGCTTTGACATTCCATACAATTCAGAATATCAGCATTATTAAAATATTTCTCATATAATTCAACAAGTTTTTTCATTGAATAACGTATATTCCAACAAGGTTTCCATTTTAAGTTATTCTTTAGCTTTGAAGAATCCAACTTTAGACAATTAGCTTCATGAGGTCCCTCATGACAGGTGCTTTCCCATTCGATATTGTAATTAGTTAATGTCTTCCATTCCTCGCAAAAAATATTAACTAATTCACCTGTACTTAAACAGTTTATATCGTCTGGCCCAATGTTATATGTTCCCTCAAATTTTCTGTCGTTATGCTGGGCTTCTGCAATCATCAAATAAGCCATAAGCGGTTCTAAGACATGTTGATATGGTCTCACTGAATATGGATTTCTAACCAGTATCTTTCTGTCTTCTTTTATGGCTTGAATACAATCCGGAATGATTCTATCTTTTGAAAAATCACCGCCTCCAATCACATTTCCCGCTCTTGCTGTAGATACTGCAGTTTTTCCATTCTGAAAATATGATTTTTTATAACTGGAAGTCACTAATTCAGAACACGATTTTGAATTAGAATACGGGTCATGACCGTTTAACTCTTCGTTTTCACGATACCCCCATTCCCATTCCTTATTCAAGTACACTTTATCTGTTGTTACATTTATAACAGATCTTATGCTTTCTGTAGAACGTACACATTCTAAGACATTTACTGTGCCCATTACATTAATTGCATATGTATCTACAGGATTTTGGTAAGATTCTCTTACAAGCGGCTGTGCTGCCATATGAATTACAATTTCTGGTTTAGTTTTGATAAATATATTTTTTAACTTGTCAATATCACGTATATCTCCTATGACAGATTCTATATTCTTATCCATATTACTTAGAGAAAACAAATTAGGAGTTGTCGGCGGCTGCAACGCATACCCAGTAATATCTGCTCCTAACAAGTTTAAAATCTGACACATCCAAGTCCCCTTAAATCCGGTATGCCCTGTAATTAATATTTTTTTTCCTTCAAAAAATTTTGCGTTCATTAGTACATGCCCTTTTCATATTTTTACCCCAGAAATGGGAATAAAATTTGATTTTTCTCAAATTTTCCAGATAGTTTTTCCTGCATTTCAGCTAGGGCAACTTTTCCCAAAGCAACAATTATCCCATCATGCGGATCCATCATAAAATCGCCGAAGGCTATCTCATCTAATTCAATGGGTTTTGATACAACATGCGCTTCTATCTCCCAATTTTTATAACTAAAATATGCATCTAATTCTTTGCCGTATTTTCCATTGCCAAAAATATATATTTTATTATGATTCTTTTTAAATTCCTCTAATGTTTCTATTGAAAATGGCCGCCATCTTTTTTCACGACTTTGGATTTTAATATGATCAATAATCAAATTTGTATCATAATTTGTATTTTCTTGAAGGTACTGAAGCGCTTTCTTCATTTGTGTAAAATTACCAATTGACATTGTTTTATATTTTATAATTGGAAATTTATATTCGGTTAGCAGCTCATAAATATATTCGGTACATGGGTCTATACCTTCTGCTATATATGGGTTTATTCCGTGTATATCTATCCAAGAAGTGTATTTGAATCCCTTTTTTTTAAACCATTGGGTAAATCGGCATTCAAAATTCTCCACAGCTTCATAATAGTCTCTTGGGTATTTCAAATCTTCCCAAAATTTCAAAAAATGGATGCTTTGAAACATATTTTTTCTTATTGCTAGAAAATATGCTTGTATATGCTCTGGTACTAAGTCTCTGCCTTTGCATAAGCGAACACCACCATGGTGTCTGCTTAGACCCCAAAAATCAACCTTCTCTTCTTCCATACGCTTAAAAATATCTGTCCATTCATAAAATGGACCATAAAATGTGCTATTAAAAATAATTATTTCATCCCATAGATCCCATGTTTCTTGGTGCAAATCTAAGAAAAAATCTTTATAAGCACCCGCATCAAATCCGATATTTTCTCTTTGGTAAATTATATCTGAATAAACTTGTAATTTCTGAAATTCACTATCTGATAATTTTCCGTTAACAATTATAATTAATTTTGAAAGTACAGATTGAAAACTTCCGAGTAATGTTTCTATATAATCATTTACTACACCATTTTTCTCATAAAAATGAAAAACACCCAATCTTTTCATATATACTCCTAAACAATATATAAATTTGTGTATCCCTTTTCAATTAAAAATGGAACAACTTCGCGCTGATAATAGCCCGTTAATGCAACAATTATACCTGTTTTTTCTTTTGCATTAGGAATATCTGAGAAAAAAATTACTTCATCATTCGGTAATTTTTTCTGATCATCAGATACTACATAACTATCAAACTTTAAATGTAAATTACTTAATAAATCACTTATCTCATGTGCTATCTTTCCATACCCATATATGTATATATGATCGTTACTATATATGAAATTTTTTAATTTATTAATATCCATGTTACTAATATAAGAATCAAAATATCCGCTGATAGGATACATTGTCTTATTCATGATCTGTTTCAACATAAAACTGAAATCACTAATATGAACAGATGCATATTCATGATTCTCTATTATAGCTGAATAGTACCCGGCATCTTGTGCAGCATATAAAAGGATTCTTTCAACTGCATGTGACAGAGTGCCATCCGGTGCTAATGGTTCTTCTTGAAAGTCCTCATATGACCAATCAGCCTCGAATAATTTTTTCAAAGCCTTTGGCCTGCACCAAAAAGTAGTACCAAGCGAGTAATTGTAGTTATCCATTGATATATCTACTGACAAATGCAGTTTTTTTGCCAAGTCACAGGTGGCTTGAAAAGAGGACGCCCATGTCCGTGCTATTGTACCGAATATTCCGCCAGTATAAAGTACGGGGGGTATCAAAATTCCCATATGATTATGTGTTTCAAACAAATTCAAAATCTGTGATATATATTCGGAACTTTTTATGGCGTTATCCCATCGTGCAAACATCTGACATTCTCCGATAATATCTGGTCCTAAATTATTTCGTGTCTTATTATCATGTACAAAACAAAGATACTGATATTGCATTAAAATGTTTTTACATGTAACCAATAGAGCAGAAATATCACGGCCTCTCTCCCCGGCAATTAATAATTTGTAATTTTTCCTATTTATTTGCTGTAAATATTTTTTTATTTGCTCTATGCAGAATTCACCTTTACTTGTAATATATATATCTATTTCTTCGGGTATTTTTTCAATATATTTAAATGCCTTTTTCAGTATTTTGGGATATGTAAGATGAATAATAATTGCGCATTTTCTTTTTTGGTAAATAGGTTCTGAAACACGATCATTAGGAATAACATAAAATAAATGTAACATATCTATAATATCTGATATGTCATAGTTAGAAAGCAGATAATCCCAAATTATATCTATATCATAACCCTCTTGACGCTCTGCATATTCTAACGCTTTTAATTTTTCATTTATATTTGTATATCTATAACTACTTTGGGTGAAAGAATTTTTCTTTATTATTGGACTGTTATAATCTTTTAACATAGTATATGGTAATTCTTCTAACCATTTTATATTATTTAGATCTTTATCTGAATCTAAATTAGAATAATTAATATATGTTGACCCTATAAAATCTAAATGTAACTTTTGAGTTAACTTTACTTCGCTAGCCAATTCATCTTCGGGAATTATTTCATTCCAAAATTCTTCAAACCTTGCTTCCTTTATAATCTCGTGAGAAAGATATATGAAAGAAAAGTCATTGTGTTCAAATATAGTCTGATAGTTTTCATCTAGCATCTGTGCATATTTCGATATAGACCAGTAATTGACTGTCTTACTTTTCATAGTATTACAAATATCAGATAAAGGTAAAAATGGACCCAAGAAGGAATTGTCGCACAATATCAAATCCTGATATTCTTTTTTAGAAATATTAAAATAATGGTATCCGAAACAATAAGCATCTATTTTATTGTTAAAATCGCCTTTAACTATATAAACACTATTTTTCTCTAATAAAATATCAATGTTTTGGATTGCTCTATCACATACTAAATAAATTTCTTCTGCTACAGATTGCAATTCCTTAATAAGATAATTCTCTTGTTTTAATTTCCCTAAAGTATTATGAATGTAGAAAATTGCTATATTTTTCATTTCATATCCTTTCATGTATCAACATATTATTATGGATTAATTGCAAAATTTTTATATTTAAGTTTTTCCTTTATTCTATTTAAAGCTCTTTTTTCTTGTTCATTAATCCAACTCAATTCAGTGTGATGGATAGAAATCGTTTTTTTTGTAAAAGATTTTCCCATTCCGCATACTCCATAAGGAGATAAAACTTCCATTGGATAAACAACATTTTCAGATATATTTTGATATTCATTTTTTATCTCAAATCCATATTTTTTTAAAATAGGATGCTGATAATTAAAGCAGGGCAATAAATTTAAACTACCATCTTCTTTGTAAAAAGATTTGTTATCATAGAAATCTCTTAATTCTTTGATTAGTAAGTGATTCGGAACTGCTCCAAACCCTACACCTAAATTAATTTGATCATTTCCGCCCATACCAAAAAAAGCTTTATCGCAAAGTAATGGGGTAAGTGGTTTAATTAACTCAACATCAGTATCTAGATATATGCCACCATGTTGGTAAATAATATCTAATCTTGCATAATCTGGTACAAATCCCCATTTTTTATTCTCAAAAGCCTCTTTCATATAACGATTTTTATTTATATCATAATTTGTCTCGTTCCATTGAATGATTTCATAATCAGGACAATGTTTTTTCCATGTTTCTAAATATTTCTGTAAATAGTCAGGAATATTTTTTTCCCCAAACCAACAATAATGAATTCGTTTAGGAATTTTAAAATCACCTTTTGAAAACTCAAATATTGGGTTCTCTTGGGAATTATCTCTAAGTAAAAAATGTAAATAGCAATGTAATTTCTTTAATTCCGGGATCATTTCCAATTGTTCAATAATTTCCCAAGCATAAAATACAGTTGTAATTAATAAAATTATATTTTTTATATTTTGTCTTTCTATTTCTTTAATGAAACTACTAAGGCTTAATACAGGTATTTGCTGATCTCGGTATTCTACAAAATTACCCCATAGTTTGGAGTTGTTATCTATAATTCCTTCAATCTTATGATCACCACAATATATATCTATACAATGTGTTGCTGTTCTTCCAGCTCCAAATAAGTATATTTTTTTATCTGTTTTTAAGTTAATAAATTGCTTGGGACTAATATCTTCTATATACAAAATTTTACTCCATTCTATAAACAAACTAATTATTTACCAATTAATTTTATCCCACTCACCGGATGCACTTTTCGCTTTTCAGCCGGCGGTAACTTCATGTATTCACCAAACTTAAAATTTAAGTAACTATCATGATCCTGTATCCCTTGTAATCTTTTTCCTTCAAATTCAACTTCTTTGCTCTTCTCATACCAATTCCTGTAATATCCATACTCACTGTTAGGCGTAGGAAACATCAAGATCCGAACCATCCTTGTATTATTCTTATTTGCACGATAAATCATCGTGTGATAGTAGCGGAATACCGTTTTTTCAGGAAGCTTATCCAACACTTTATAGGCTTGGCGCTTCCAGAAATTCTTTTCTGCAAATTTCCCTACCTTTGACCATAAGATTTTCCTAATGCAAAAGCACTCAAAGTTTTTTAAACTTCTAAGTAAATAGTTATCCGGTACACCATCCAGCGGGAAGATATCAATAAATACACCCTGCATATACGGCATATGTTCTTGATGTTCCCGTAGAAAAAGCGTATTTTTTCTGCGAAGTTTACCATATCCCCAGCGGTATCCCTTGGTATTTCTATGATCTTGAAAAATAAAACGCGACTTGTCCAGTTCAGACTTACAAGCATCGCGGAATTTTTCATATTCCGGACGAAGAAATGCAACATCCGCGTCATCATCCCACGGAATATACCCCTTGTGCCGGATGGCTCCCAGCAGAGTTCCCGCGATAATATTATATTGGATATTACATTTTCTACAGATTCGATCAACCTCGGTCAACATCTCCAGCTGTATCATCTGAAGCCTCCGCAGCATATTATCATCCAATTGAATCATAACGACTCCTTCAATTCAAAAATCTACAGATAGCGTTCAGGTTCGTTCAAGAACACATCTGTAATGCCCTGTTCTTCCAATGATGCCAGATCTAATTTATTTCCGGTCGGTTTCTCTGGATAGAGATGCCCGGTAAACCATGCCCGTACCGTGTATCCTTCAAATCTGTCTTTCGTCAGATCGATCCCGCGCCAGAATGGATGGAGAGCGCAAGCTCTGCATCCGCCGCGAAGCTTATACAGGCAGTCAGAGAGTTTTGTGTCAAGGATTCCTGTTTCTGCCTCGGGATCAAGGTTCTTGATTAACTCAAGAGACAATGCACTGAAAGAAGAGTAGATTACGCTGTCCTGCAGCCCATAACTATGAACCAGTTTAATAATTTTCGACTCCATTCCTTCATAAGGGAAAACGCTGTTTTTCAGCTCTATATTGAGTTTCAGTCCATTTTTCAATTTATCTTTCAGAAGATTCAGTACTTCCGTCATGGAAGGGATCTGTTCATAGGTGTTATTATTGGCAGGAATCCGAAGCTTCTTCAATTCAGCCAGCGTATACCGTCTCAGTTCACCGGTTCCGTCAGTAGTCCGATCCACATATTCATCATGACAGACAGCAAGGTGTCCGTCTTTTGTGAGCTGGATATCAAGCTCAATTCCCGTAAGTCCTTCTATTTTGGCTGCTTTTTCAAATGCAGTCAGTGTATTTTCAGGATACATTTGGCTGCAGCCTCTATGAGCCCATATTTTCATGGAATGTTAGTTCCCTTTCTGTTAGCTTCTGCGTTGTTCGTTCAAAAATCTCTCCATAATCCCGGCAATCGCCATGGATTCTCCGCGTGTCAGCTTAAAATCATTCTTATTGCTGCCATTGATCATAGAGAGGAAATCACTGATCTCATACCTAAGACCGTCTCCCAGGAAACGATCTGAGAACTTATCCACCTTTCCAGGATCTTCATAATGGACTTCAAAATATGTTGTCTTCCACCAGGGCGCCTCAGCGATTATATAACCTTCGGTTCCGGCGATCAGAAGGCGTCCCTCAGACTTTACGCCAAGTCCGCAGGTGGCGGTGGCGATCCCGTTCGGGTACTTGAAAGAAGCTCTGGTAAATGTGTCGATTCCGTTCTCATTATTGATACTGTGGAAGAGGAGCTGATCATAGTTTTTCCCGAATAATTTGATGATCGGCAGCATAACATGGCTTCCAAGTTCAGTAAAGCTCCCTCCATATTCTTTGTCAGTAAGCTCTCTGGAGTCAGGCGCTTCCAGCTTGGTAAAACAAGCTTCGATATTTCGGATACTTCCGATGAGCCCGCTGCATGCAATACCAAGCAGATTGGCGAATCCCGGACAGTATGCGGTCTTGATTCCTTCCATAAGGACTAGTTCATGTGATTTTGCATAGGAAAATATTTCCTCGGACTGTGCTTCCTCCAATACCATCGGCTTCTCGCAGAGTACATGTTTCCCGCGCTCCAGGGCAGTCTTGATATATTCGTAATGTGTCTCATGGGGAGACGCAACGTAAACTGCGTCCACGGATTCGTAGAATTCATCCAGATCCGTATATGCGTCGATCTCCCATTTCCTTGCAAAACGGAGAGCACTGTCGGTATGAGGGTTGTAAACTCCCTGTGTACTCACGCCGCTTACCAGCTTCGCTTCCGGGATGAAACGATCTGCGATCCGGCCGGTGCCGATGATCCCGATTCGCTGGATCCGTTTATTCTTGGTGCGCAGCATGGTACTGGAAATATTCTTTGTCCGTTCCAGATATATAACTTTGCAGTAGTCCGACAGATAGTCGAACTGCCCGGTCCAGTCGGAACCAACCGTGAAAATATCTATTTTGTACTTCTGGATGTCGCGGAATTTCTGGCCGGCCGCCTCTTCAATGATAATCTCATCGGCAAATCCGGTTTTTTTAACATTGTCGATCCTTGTCATCAGGGGATCAATGACATTTAATTTCCCCCTTGTCCGGTCGTATTCTTCTGTAGTAACTCCGACGATCAGGTAATCTCCAAGCTGCTTCGCCCTCTGCAGAAGCCGGTAATGCCCCTCGTGGAACAGGTCATAGGTTCCATATGTGATAACCTTAGTCACACTATATTCCTCCCCAATTGTAGTTAAATATGCCGGCATACATATTGATGTGTCTTTTCACCGCAAGTTCCGTCATTGTTTGCCGCTATCTTTTCAAATGCCCGAATCTGCTCAGCTTTGTCAAATGCATGGCCGGTGATCGTTCCGTCAAGGAAATCAGGCAGAGTATTAAATGCATTTTCCTCACAGGCATATTGTAGCCATTCGGAATTCTCCCGGAAACCGGGTTCATTATCTGTTAATTCGTGTAGATCAAATTCAATGGGTATTTCCGTGTATGCCTCTGTCTTCATATTTATAAGGTAGAGCTTTCTGTCAAAAACAGAGAACAGGTGATACTCATCTTCATCATGTTCCCCGGATAAGGGAAGAAAATACGCCTTTGCCAGGGAAGGATAATACCCATTCATAGGTTTTTCCGGAAGTTCAAAAGGCGGTTTCCACTCGGTCATTTCCCCGGTCACTTGATTCAGACGGATGAACATATTCGCCCATTGCGGCGGGAAGTAAACATAATCTCCGCAAAAGGCCGGTATGCCGAATGGAACTTCCATACACTCATATCCATGGATGATATGGTTGCATACCAGGTTATCAGGGAAATCTGTGTATTCCCGGACTTCGCCGTTGGAAGGATTCCATCTTGTAATGATACTGCCATGATATGGAAGCAGCCACAGATCCGTAGCGTTTGGTATGATTCCGGCATAACCGCAGGAATGGCTCGTACCAACAGATATGACCTGTTCTTCTCCTGTCTCCGTATGGATGAGCAATATCTGGTTATCTGATGGGGAAGCCAGGTATAAGTATTCTCCGCTGATCCAGGATCCGCCGATCTTTTTTTCTCCATTTACCATTTGGATAAATATATCCAGATGACTGCCGAAATAACGAACCTCGTCGGATTCTGTGTCATATCGTACAATTGCCGGATAATTATTGGGGATCAGGAAAAGATATTTCCCGCATCCAATCGCTCCTGCAAATGCTCCTACCTGTTCGATGCACAGCTCTAGTTCAACTCTTTTCTCAATCTTTCCGTCGCTGATCACGACAATATCGCGTGCATTTGCAGGGCAGGCATAATGCCTTTCCCCAATTGTGATCACCTGTGAATAGTAAAAACCAGAAGCATAATCGGACAGATCACAGAAATATCTGTATTGATAATCGTCGGCGGGAGAGAAGTAGAGCTTGTTTCCCTGGGTGATCATCCATGCATCGTCTCCTGTGATGGTGAATCCAGGAATAATCTGTCCCTTCCAATCTGTATCCTTGGGAATGGAATGAATGTTGTTGTCTAAAATAAACAATGGTTTGCCGGCAATTCCAAACAGTGAGGTTATAGAGGTTGCCGAGTCTCCGATATATGCATCGCATTGTGCAATTGTATTTGTGATATCCGGAGTTTTATCGTAAATGCCAAGATCATATTTTATAAAATAGTTTTTCAACAGGTCATATGCCGGCCGGAAATCTGCCCGCATAGAATCAAGCGAAGATTCGAACAACGGATGCGGCCTCCACAGAAGGCAGGCATCTGTACGGTCACGGAAACAGGAAAAAACATATTCCATCTTCTTCAGGAAGGCACGGGTGTCTCCAAGCATTCCATTTAGGCTAGTGTTGTAGAAGTATACCTTTTTTCGGTTCAGCTTCTCCTTCCATTCTTCTGGGGGTTCCGGCGGATTATTGCAAATTCGGATCACTCGGTCGAACTTGGGGGAACCAAAAGGCAGAAGTGTTTCTGCCGGCAGATCCGGATCAAAAAACTTCCGATACTTTTCAGCCTGTATAATGATATAGTCCGCCTGATAATAGGCAGAACAGGTAGCCTGTGCCTCACTCATTCCGCCGGAGGTAGAGTAGTAAGGAATGTAGATCAGCTTTTCCGTGCGTTTTTTTAACTCATAGGAGTAAAACCTTGGATCAACACTGGTGACATAGTTATACTGGTCATAAGGATTATGAATATAAACAGCGTCCGGCCAGCGTTTCTGTATGTCGTAGTTTTCATAATGGGTTACCGGGACATACTCTGGAAAGTCTTCCCCCTCATAATGGTAGCTGCTGAATGTACCGTCAGGATTACGGTCATAGTAGGGGATCGGAACCACATACACATCACAGGCTTCATCTTCCTTGGCCGCCATCCACACGCTTTCCAGTGAATCCCACATAGCTGCTTTATATGGAAGAAACACGATCTCCAAACGATCAGGGACCAGGCTGCCGATCAGTTTACGCGCCTGTTTTACCTGCCGGGTCAACTTCTTCAGGATCTCACGGTGTTTTACTGGATTCTTAAGAGTCTGCGTCAATTGATACAAGCTTTCGCAATATTCTTCCAGCGCATGGACGCAGTCAGTACCTTCTCCATACAGCATTTCCAGCTCATTCCCTAAGGTAATAGCCGTTTCCTGGCAGTCAGACAGGAGTTGTATAATTCCCTCTTCATCAATGTGCTTAGTCCCCAGGCTTAATTTCAAAGTCCTGTTTGCTTTTTCCAGCAGATTCACCATGGTAAGTGTCTGCTTTCGAAATGAACGGCTCATATCATCGGTCTCCTTAATTTGTATAGATCAAACAAAGTTACTGATTTAACCAATTGTCTCCTGAAGAATGGTTTGACGCATCCGCAGAAGCTCTAAGTCTTCCGGAAGAAGCGGGGACAATTGAAGGACGATCGGCAGCGCATCAGTGTATTGCTGATTGGATATCATAACCTTTAAAGTATCTTTCATCTGCCGGGCAAGCATCCGGAACTCATCGCCTGTATTCTGGACAGGAGTATTAGCCATGACCGTCATCTGGCGGATTAATTCGCGGATTACACTTGTCATGGAAGGATAAAAACGGATAGCTTTACGGAACAGACGCACAGCCTCCGGGAATTCCAGGCACTTTATTTTCTTCAATGCTTCTGATATACAGAGTGCAGATTGGCAGTCCTTGGGTAATTGGGTCTGGTTTTCTGGACGGAACATTTCTTCTCTGTATTGAATCTGATAAAACTGCAGTATGTACCCGATATATTCTTCCAGAGAGTGAATCAATCTATCCCCGGTAAGATATCCGCGGATAAGCTCTTTTTCACATAATAGCTTCTTCAACCAGAAGCCATACAGAGGATTATCCCGGACAAGTCCTTCTGCCGCCCTTTCTAATTTATCCGTTTCCTCAGGAGGAATTAATTCTTTGACATTTGCTGCACATTGTTTCCAAATGTCCAGCCCCATTACGGATACCATTTTACACAAGTCCGCCTGCTGCAATATCGCTTCTTTTAGTGCCTGATGGTGCAGGTAAGCAGATTCGGTGCCTTCCATGCACTGTATAAAAGCTTCCTGGCGTTTGATATTGTCTATAGCCCCGGCTTGTCCGATTGCTTTCTGTAATTGCCAATATGGGGAATCTTCCGGGAAATGTGACAAAAGCTCAGGAAAATCGTTATATGATTTACTCCAGTTATCAAAAATAGGGTAGTACTGCTGCATCCAATTTTCTTCTTCCCATGGAAGTAATACTAAAAAATAAACCGCTTGCTTTATATCACCAAGTTTCAGGGCAGATTCCGTGCAGCTCAGACGAATTTGATATAATTTGGATGGAGCTTTGATCCGGCCTTCTGTCAAATCGCCATAACTCTGCTGGATCCAAAGCTCTGGTTTCGCATCCATGCCGGCCAGAGTTTCCTCAAATTGAATGCCATATTGAAGGACCTTCTCTGAGGCTCCGCGTTTGCTGTATATTGCAAGCAAAGCTGCGTAAATGTCCAACCGGGCCAATTCCCAGGGATGTTCTTTTTCTAACATAAGAAGAGCTTCTTGCTCCGTCTTCTCGTAATCCCCTTTTTCATAAAGAATAGCCAACAGATTCACCTGAAGCCAGCTTCGGTAAAAATTATCTTGATAGTTTTGGCAAAGTTTACGGCCTTTGCGGCAATATTCTTCAGCTTTTTCTAAGTCTGATGCTATCAGATATTCCTGTACGATCTGAAGATAATTTTTGACATAGGACGGTCGTTCCTGTATGTTTTTCAACAGCAAAGGAAGGTTTCTGGAAGATTTCTCTACACTTAACTTTCCGGTATCGGATATGTAGCCATAGTGATTTACATAAGCATTAAAATATTTGCAAGGTTCTAACCGGGGAACTATTTCTTCATGGACCGTATTTTCAAATGCTATTCCCGGAACAATGCGGGCCATCCGAAAAGCATGATAGTCTGAAAAATGGATCCCGTCCCATTCGGTAAAATTCTTCTGAATATAACAGGCAGAACCAAAGTTTTGATATTCGCCTGATAAAAAGAAATCCCGGATTTCTGTCACATCCTCAAACCATTCATCATCATCTATATACAAGAACCATTCGCCTTTGGCGGCCCATAATCCGACATTACGAGCGGCTGAGAAGTTGTTGCACCATGTGAAAGGAAGGACTTTATCTGTATACCGGCTGGCGATTTCCCGCACCCGTGTATCAGTCCCGGTAAACACTACGATCAATTCACTGGGTATCTGCATCAAAAGAGGGCGAAGAGAATCCAAACAACGTTCTAAAGAAGCAGCCCGATCTGACGCAAGCAGAGAAATGCTTAGCTGTATATTCATATAATAAGTATCTCCCTTCTGTAATGTATTCTTATAAATGATGGGCTGGGGCCAGGTATGCATCAAGAGTATTCATTCTGTTGGTATCCTGATGTCTGCAATAAAAAATGGGCGATTTCTTTTACATACGAAAATAATGCCGTATGCAAAAGAAAGCGCCCATCCAATGGACCGGCGCTTTTGAAGTTGTAACTGTAATAACTACTGTAACAACTGAAGAACTCCCTGTGGTACCTGGTTTGCCTGAGCAAGCATTGCCTGAGAAGCCTGAACCAGAATGTTGTTCTTCGTATAAGCCATCATTTCCTTAGCCATATCTACGTCACGGATACGAGACTCAGCTGCAGATAAGTTCTCATGCTGAACACCAAGGTTGTTGATCGTGTGCTCCAGACGGTTCTGCAGTGCACCAAATGTGGAACGCATGGAAGAGATCTTATCAATAGCTTTATTAATAGAGCTAATTGCTGAACGTGCAGCAGCAGATGTGTTGATCTTAACACTACTTCCAACACCGATGGCAGAAGAACTCATCTTAGAAAGAGTAATTCCGATCAAGTTGTCTTTAGATCCAGACTCACCAACATGAAGAGAAATAGTACCAGCCTTAGAGAACAATGAAATTCCATTAAACTTAGCTGTCTTACCAATTCTGTCGATTTCAGCATTCAGCTGAGTGATTTCTTTCTGCATCTCGCTGCGGTTAGCAGAAGAATAAGTTCCGTTAGCAGACTGCGTAGCAAGCTCAACCATACGGTTCAGCATGGAGTGAACTTCTGTCAGAGCACCTTCTGCTGTCTGAATAAGAGCAACACCGTCTTCAGCGTTCTTCTTAGCCATATCAAGACCAGTGATCTGGGCACGCATCTTCTCAGAAATAGCCAATCCGGCAGCATCGTCACCAGCACGGTTGATTCTGTAACCAGATGACAGTTTCTCTAAGTTCTTTCCTACGGAAGAGTTATTGTTGTATAAATTTCTGTGTGCATTTAATGCGGTAATATTATGTTGAATTCTCATGGTTTTTCCTCCTTGAATTTGTACCAGGGAATTCCTTTTCCCTGTATAATTATAAATTTTTTTGAATATTTTTTTGTCAAAGAAAAATACCGGGAGCAAAACAAACGTTCCTGTCCAGACATGCCGGCAATGTGTCCAGAAAAGTACACTTATTTGGACTGACCCGAAAACTTCTTGACACTTATATTATCGTACCTTATTCGGATATCTTAAGAGTTTTTTTGAAAAATTTTAAAATTATTTTTCCTACGCTACTCTTGAGGGCCGGTTTTGCCTCTTTTATGCTGCATTATAATAGGAAGAAACTCTTCTCCAAAGTATTCTTACTTAAATATCCAAACGGTACATAATATACCATGAGTATCGTAAATGATCTACTTAAAAATGAAGGTTATGTAGAAAATCCCTTTTCGATAGCTCTATTTTGCACCTTTATATAGAGAATGTCAAGTGGAAAGGTATTCCTTTTCATTTTTCAGTTGTTTATCATAATATTCAAATATTCTTTGATATTTAATAGATTTGACAAGTTTATATTATATTTTTGCGCAACTTGATTATAATATATGGCAATATTTTTTTGTCAATTGTGATATGGCAGGTTTCATCTTCGGTATAACCTTGCCTCGCTTTTTTATAAGGAGATTCCCGATGACAGATTTCTTCTAATGCCTTTGCACTATATATATCAAAGTAATATCTCTTTACAGCATCCAAAATCATAGATTCATCTTCATTAAATCTAGCCGTATCATTTAATTTCGGCAAAGGCATATACTTGAATTTTTTGAAAATTTCATAAACCTCCGGATAAACGGCACCATGAACCCATGCTTGGCAATCATTAGAAAAGATTTCCTTTTCCATGGATACCATTTAATCCGCTTAATTGATATAGCACTCCACTTTTGGCTTTTTTTAAAGCTTTTTTCTCTTTTTCTTCTATTGTCTCTTCATCACAATAATTTTGCAACAACTTCTGAAAAACATAGGGGTTTTTCAATTCTTTGATTCGAGTACTATTAGAAGCATTAGGAGTATAATTTCCGCTAATATATCTTGTAAGCGTTATTTCTCCCCAACCTAACAGCCTACTTAACAGCTTTTGGCTAATACGGTATGATTCTAATATTTCAAGAATTTCTTCGCGTGTTATAATTTCTCTTTGCTCACGAATTTTTTCATTTGCTTTTTCAGCTATTTCTTTTTCGATTTCTTCATCGTATATAGGAGCACCACAAATCTTACAAAATGGAATATTTACATGCATTTCAAAATGATATCCATTTCCTTTATATTCTCTAATAGTATTTTTAAATTCATATGTATCTCTTGCTCCACATTCAATACATAATTTACTTTTCACTTTTGGCACTCCTTTCCTATTTTCTTTCATTAGTGTTTAATTCCTCTGTATCTCACTTCAACGCCTTCATCCGCTCCGCCGCAGGCTGATACCCCCAATCCAGCGCCATCTTGTAATAGGAACGCGCTTCTTTATTTTTCCCATTTACCTCAAACCATACTCCCAGATTGTATGCTGCCTTGAAGGAACCGCTGCCGATCACGCCCTCATGTTCTGGGACTTCTCCGATTTCCAAGCAGCGCCGGTAGGATTTTTCGATCTCAGGAAGATAATTGATGTAACGCTGCACATCAGAAAAGATTGCCTGAGTATAGAAGGTCCCGCATGCAAAATGATAATCTGCGTATGGAGCCAGGCGTTTCTTTTCATTTTCTATAATCTGGAAGCCGGTTTCATATTTTTTCAACTCGATAAGATTATAGATATAGGAAATAACACCGTTAGCCCGATATCCTGTACCGGAAAATGGAACGGTCTGATAAAAACGTTCAAAGTATTGATCGGCGCGGACATAATCTTTCATGATCCAGAGTGTGCGGGCAACCTGGTATAGAATATAGGAATCCTTTGGCTTGTCTTTGAGTTCTTCCAGAAGGACCTGGAGATTGCGTTCGCCTTTTCCTTCCAGCATATAGCCGTCGTGCTCGAAGACTAGCGGGAGCAAGTTGATGGGGAGATCGCTGACAACCTGTTCATGCATCCGGCCTTGAAACCGTGTTCCTCTGGGGATGACTCGAGTAATACACAGACAGCTTTGGCTGATCTCGCCATTTGCTTCTCTGTAGCTGTTGTTCAACTGGATGGCGCCGATATGACTCCCGTTTTCGATAAATGTTAATAAGTCCTTTTTTGAGCCGGAAATGAGATATTCATCTGCATCCAGGATCAGATTCCAGTCGCAGGGAGACTGCTCCAGGGCATAATTTCTCGCAGCAGAAAAATCATTGTTCCACTCATATTGGGAAATGTGGGCATGGAACTTTTCAGCAATCTCTACGGTATTGTCTGTAGAACCGGTATCGGTGATGTAGATTTCATCCACAAGCTTCTGCGCATGCGAAAGACATTTTTCCAGACTGCGGCTTTCATTTTTTACGATCATTACTAAACCTATTGTTTTCATAATATATTTTCCTCTATTTATTTCAACGAACCAAGATGACACCATTATATCACACCTCTAACCTCTTGTCACAGTTGATTTTTTTCCCAAACCTCCATATAATAAAGAATGAGATTATGAATGCATGGAGTAAAGCGAGGTACATACCATGAAGACATTAGGTCTTGTGATGATTGTGAAAAATGAAGAACGCTGTCTGGCGAAGTGTCTGGAACAGGTGAAGGATCTGGTGGACAAGATCTATATTACAGACACCGGCTCCACGGACAGGACGAAGGAGATTGCCGCTTCTTTTGGCGCGGTGATATCTGATTATGTGTGGAACCAGGATTTTTCCGCAGCGAGGAATTTTGCATTGGATCAGTCGGACTGTGACTGGAATCTGGTTCTGGACGCAGATGAGTATTTAATAGAAGGAACGCGAAAGGATCTTGAGCCTTTTATGGAAAATATGGAGCATGTGGGGGCCATCCAGCGGAAAGATTTTTATAATGAAGGAAACGTGGACGGGAAGGAACAGGGCGCCTATATGTATACCTGGGCTGGGCGGTTGATTCCTCGGGGAGTTCGGTTTTCAGGCCGGATTCATGAGCAGGAAAATTCCGTATTTCCGGCGGAATCTCTGCCGCTGCTCTTTGAACACGACGGGTATCAGCAGGGAGGGAAGGAGGAACGGAATCTCACCATTCTTCTGGAGGAACTGAATGAAAAGCCGGAGGATCCGTATCTACTGTTCCAGACAGCGAGAACACTTCGGGGGATGAAGCGACATGAGGAGGCGTGTAGATACTTTGCCGAATTTCATAAAAAGGCGCCGTTAAAGGGAGCCGCCTATCGGACTACAGGGCTGATACAATATCTATACAGTCTGATCGAGATACAGGATTACGACACGGCTCTGGCAATTATCGAAAGCGAACAGGAACGACTGTGGGATTATGCAGATTTTCATTTTACATGCGGGATTATATTTATGAAGGCAATCCTGGCAGATACGAAGAAATATATTGATTATCTTCCCATGATCGAGCAGGCTTATCTGCGATGTCTGGAGATTGGGGAGGTTCCCCTGCATCAGGGGGTTCATGGATGCGGTTCCTTTAAGGCGTCGCACAATCTGGGAACCTGGTATGAGGTATCTGGGGATACTCAAAAGGCATTGGAATGTTATCGGAGAGCGGCTGATGAGGGATACCTCCCGTCTGTCAAGCGTCTTCAAGCGTTGGAAAACGCTCCGGCGGCAAAGCTGTAATCAGAAAACCAATTCGGTCTCTATTATTACCTAGTATAGTTTTAAATCAGGTATTTTTGAATGCCTGCTCTTTGTTTTATACTCAGAAAGAGAGTTTATTTACAAGGAGGTAACAGGCATGACGAACAAAGTATACGGTTACATCAGAGTTTCTACGAGAGAACAGAACATTGAACGACAATTGATCTCCCTCATTGAAGCCGGTATCGATCAGAAAAGCATCTATATCGATAAGCAGAGCGGAAAAGATTTTCGCCGGCCTGCATACAAGAAAATGATGCGCAAAGTCCGGGAGGGAGATCTGATTGTTGTGAAGAGTATTGATCGACTCGGACGGAATTATCAGGACATTATGGAACAGTGGCGGATTATTACAAAGGAAAAGGGCGCGGATATCTGCATTCAGGATATGCCACTGCTGGATACGACGAAGACAAAGGATCTGCTGGGGACCTTTATCAGTGACGTTGTGCTTCAGCTTCTCTCCTTTGTTGCGGAAAATGAGCGAGACAATATCCGGCAGCGTCAGGCTGAAGGAATCGCGGCGGCAAAAGCGCGGGGCGTCCAGTTTGGGAAACCGATGATCCCTATGCCGGAAAATTTTCCTGAATTGTATGAGGAGTGGGCGGCAAACCGGATTTCTATCGGAGAACTGGCGGAACTATGCAATATGGGAAGGAGTACAATGTATAAACGGATTGGAGAATATAAAGAAAGATTGTGTCAGGAGGAGGGAAACTGAAGATGAGAATTGTTTTATTTTATACGGAAGTAGAGTCGTTTAACTTTTTTTCAAATGCGCTTTCACAGGAGATGGAGAAACGTGGACACGAGACATTTATTCTGGATCTGCTCAATCCTCCGGCGGAAAATCTGCATTCCTATGTCTGTTTTTCACAATTTGCTTCGCAAAAGGTGGATGTGGCTGTCAGCTTTGATGGGTTAGGAATCAAAGACGATCTGCTGATCGGAATTTGGAATGCGTATCAGACAGTTGTTGTGGATATTTTTATGGATCCGCCGCTTCGGTTTCATACGGCGATGGAAAAACATCCCCAGAATTATCTGATGTTCTGCTGTGATTGGGATCATGTGGATTATGTGAAAAAATATTTTGGGCAGAATGTTCCTTATGTCGGATTTATGCCCCATGTGGGTGTAATGCCGGATCCGAACGTCCCGGTGATTCCGTATGCTGCCAAAAAGTATGACGTGCTTTTTTCGGGAACCTATTATTCTCCGGAAAACCGGCTTGCCCAGGTGGAAGAAATGGTTGAAAAAGGAACCGAAATCTATGAATTTTATCATATTCTGTTTGAATGTCTGGTGGAAGACAGTGGGCTCACCATCGAGCAGGGAGCCTTCAGAACGATCGAGCGGATGGGGCTTTTCGTTGACCAGGATATGCTGAAAAGCCTGATGCGCTGCGCGGAGCCGGTGGACTGGGCGATCCGTATGTACCAGAGAGGACGCGTGGTAGAAGCGCTGGCGAAATCCGGGGTGGAGCTTCATTTGCTGGGCAGGGGATGGGAAAACCACTGCTCTGCAAACTATCCGAACGTGCATCGGATCGACGACCGGATCCCTTATGCAGATACACTGGCCTATATGGCGGACGCCCGTCTGAATCTGAATGTATTTCCCTGGTTCAAGTCAGGAACTCATGATCGGATCTTTAATGCGCTGCTCCAGCATTCTCTACCACTGACGGATTCCAGCCGTTGGGTGGATGAATATTTCACGGACGGGGAGGATATTGCGCTGTATGATTTGAATCATCTGGAGAAGCTGCCGGAGATTGTCAATAGACTGCTGTGGGATACGGAGCATGCGGAGGAAATGATACAAAAGGGATATGAAAAGACGGCGGCTAATCTAACATGGTCCAATTGTGCAGATTGGATCTTGGAAGCTATCGAACGGGTGTAAAAAGATACGAGGGAGGCTTACATGATAAAGGTATATAACGGCGATGCATATGGAATCCAGGAGGATGATTACGACAGAAACCGGTCGCTGCAATTTTTTCTGAACGGACATAAAAATGAATATATTTTGATCTACCGTGGTGACCGGCTATTGAAGGTGTTGTCTTATTATGATGTGCTTTACAGGCGGGAAGTCCCAGAGAAGGTGTTGCATCTGGGGCCGAATGTTTTTGCGGAGGCCAGGGAGCTGTTCTTTTCTTATAAAAATATGGATGATCGGTGGAACCGGGCTGTTGCGGTATGCCGCGACCCGGATGATACTGGCTGTCCCGGAGATGTGGAATGTATTCTATATTATCAGCAAAACCTGACAAGCTTCATATATAGGGTTAGTGAATTTGAAAATTATGCATTTGACGAAGAACTGGATCTGGAACTGCTCTCTCGAGCGGATACTTATATATTTGAGGAGTTTGAGGAATATACGGCATTCATCTGTGATGTGCTGGAGCGGCAATTCCCAGAGAAAGAAAAGATCTTTCTGGATGAAAATGCAGAGGTATTTTCCTGCTTTGGTTTCCACTATCGTATGGGTTCAAGGGGGCAGGTGTATGGATCCGGGCAGGCAATAGACGATCAGGTATATAGCTCCGAACGGAATGTGGTCTATATCACCAGTGAGCGAGAAAAAGATTTCTTCGGACGGAGATTTCAAAAGGGGATCTACAGCAGTCTGGACATCATGACGTCTTTGTTCTGGCGAAAAAAGGAGACTGGATACGGGGAATTGAATCCGGATAAGAAATTTTTGCTGATCCGTTTTCCGATCTATTCAAGCGGGTTGGGAGATGTAATTCGGTTCTGCATGACAAAGGCGGCAGCGGTGGAATATCGGAAACTGGATTATATTCCAGTGATTGACCTAAGTGTCCCTGATAGCGGCAATTCGTTTTCCGGTGGCAGAGATGAGAATGTCTGGGAGGATTTTTTTGAGCCGTTAAATGAATACCGTCCGGAGGAAGTCCTTAAGAGTCGGCATGTTCTTCTCTGTGATGATAAAATGGATGCGTTTAATCCTTATATAACGGAACAATATCACGACTCCGGACATATGAGGGGTATTTATAAAAAATATCTCCGGCTGAATCAGGAAATGAGAGCTTATATTGATCCGATCCGGGAGCACTTTTTTGGAAATAGTACCGAAAAGGTGCTGGGAGTCGTGGCACGTGGGACGGATTACCGTTTTGGGGGATTCGATGTCCCGAAGCCTATGGAGGATGAGACCTATATTGAACTGGTCAGGGATAAAATGAAAGCCTGGAGATGTACTTCTCTCCTGCTGGCCACGGAGGACGCAGATATTTTGGAGAAATTCCGGCAGGCCGGATTTGGTGATCGGCTGAAATACTTGGAGCAGGAGCGTTTTCGGTATACAGATGTGAATACGAAGGGGCTTTTGGTTGCGAAAATGAAGAAGGCTGATAATGATTATCATGATGAGATGCCTTATCTTGCGGTACTGTATCTTCTGGCCGAATGCGGGGCGCTGATCTCGAACTGCCGGTGCGGAGCGTTTGAGGTGGCGGATTTTATCAACGGCGGGGAGTATGCGCATAGGTATTGCTGCGGGGAAGGTGAGGTGGAATGAAAAAGTGACAAAGGTGCATAGCTGCGAGATTGAAATTTTGCGGCAGTCAAATGCAGGGACGATAAACGGATAATAATATATACATTAAAAAATGCAGTTGTATCGTAGATTTACGGTACGGCTGTGTTTTTTTGTTGTTTATAATTTTACATGGTTAATTTCTGTGGGATAAATTAGTGAGGGTGGTTCACTGTAGCTGCTGTTTTGCAGTTTGTACAGCGGAGAGTGACTGATAATTCACCTTTAGATGCGGGAATTAAGGGAAGGGGCAGATCAGTGCTTTTGTAGAACGGATAAAGGAATCCATGTTTGTGTACCTTTTTAGACACTTCGCCGGCATGCCTAAACAGGAACATTTATTCGACTTTCCAACACTCTTTTTGACAGAAAAATCATACAAAAATTTTTAATAATTATGCAGGGAAAAGGAGTTCCCGAGCAAAAATTCAAGGAGGAAAACCATGAGAATTCAACATAATGTTACAGCATTAAATGCTCACAGAAATTTATTCAATAATAATTCATCCGTAGGAAAGAACTTAGAGAAACTGTCATCTGGTTACAGAATCAACCGCGCTGGCGACGACGCTGCTGGATTAGCTATTTCTGAGAAGATGCGTGCTCAGATCACAGGTCTTAACACAGCTCAGAAGAATGCAGAAGACGGTGTATCTCTTGTACAGACAGCAGAAGGTGCTCTGACAGAAGTTCACTCCATGCTGAATCGTATGGTTGAGCTTGCTACACAGTCTGCNGGATCCCTCTTCGGTAACCGTACAAATACAGCTTCATTAAATTGGATGGCGGATAGCATCCTCTTCCTCCTGCATTCGCTTCTGCCCTTTGAAATCCCATTTTCATGAGATCAACATGATCAACAAAAAAGTCAATGATCCGTGCAATGCTTTCCGGCTCTACAAGACTATCAAATGATGTGATCATAACTTGATTTCTGTCTATTTTCTTCTTTATATATGGCATGGGACTTTCTCCTAAAGTAATCAATTTTTATATTTCTATTTTATCACATTTGAGAGAAAAATTCTTCTATTAGGAGATAATTTGTGTACTTTATTCAGTTTTCAAGGTACATTATTTTTATGAAAATCACTCGCTTAATTTGCGAATGCATCTACCTATTAGATTAATTCATCAACTTATTAGTTTTCGGACAGTCTCCCCCGCAGATTTCGGATGTATATCGTCCATCTCACCACTTGCTTTAAGGGTACCGAGATTAAGTTCTAACTGCTGATATTTTTCCTCAAATCCATTTTTCTCAAAGCAATAGAATGATGCAACATTAGAAGGTTTTATCCTCCCGATAAGCCGATTTACCTCCGGGAAGTCTTCTCTTACCTTCTTGACTACAAGCCAAATAATAAGCTTCCCATATCCATATCCCCGCTCATCATTTGCAATGCTATAATCAATTTTAGCATCTGAACAATCTATATCCAGACGAATTTGCCCGATAGGTTTTAAACCTCTCATTAGAATATACTGTGCTTGATTCCGACCATTGAGAAGTCTGTTGAACCATGACGAATGCTCTTCAAATGTAATAGTATGTGTATCAAAAGCATTCTTTCTCACATCCTTATCGTTTACCCACTCAAACAGAAGGTTCACATCTGACAGTGTGGCTTTTCTCAGATATACTTCACCATCATTCATTGAATATATTCCTCTTTAAGCGGCATACCCCTTTGTATATCACATATTGCCGTCTTTCCAATAGTCTCTTTATAATACTTTGGCTTCATACCATATCCCGGACGTATGACTCTTATATTATCTTCCGAAAATGCTTCCCCTGCTTTGATATCTTTAATCGTAAAGATACTGCGCCTAAATATGGTAGATGCTTCCTCACCTTTAGTAAGAGTGTAATCCGGACCTTTTACTATCATTTTCGCATTATGAACATCTTGAACCATCTGTGCGAAATCATCCATTGTCATGCTAAAACCACTATCGGCACTTTCTACGCCATCTAGTTTGACATGCTTTTCAATCACACATGCCCCAAGGCTAACTCCGATCACAGCACCGATACTTCCGGCACTATGATCTGACAAACCAATTGGAACTTGGTAACGCTCAATCATATCTGGGATATTGCCAAGTTTCATATCATTCCATGGTGCTGGATACTCAGAACAACATTTTAGAAGTACTATCTGATCATTATCCATTCTGTAACAAGCATCCACGGCATCTTGAATCTCCTCTAAAGAACCCATCCCCACAGAAATAATCATGGGCTTTCCTTGAGACGCGATGTACTCTATAAGCGGAATATCCACGAGTTCATAGCTGGCAACTTTATATGCTTCAACTCCAAGATTTTTTAAAAAGTCAACAGCTGCTTTGTCAAAGGGTGTAGATAAGAAATCAATTCCTATTTTATCACACTCTTCTTTAATCTTTGCCTGCCACTCATAAGGTGTACCAGCATATTCATACAAGTTGTATAGATTATATCCATCCCACAATCCTCCGTGAATCTGGAAGAATTCATTATCGCAGTTTATCGTCATTGAGTCAGCTGTATATGTCTGAATCTTAAGGCAGTCTGCCCCGGCCTTCTGTGCCTGTCGAACGATTTCAAGTGCATTATCAAGACTTCCGCCATGATTAGCACTCATCTCTGCAATGACATAAACCTCGTTATTATTGATTTTGTCATATAAACGAAACATATGATCACTCCAATTGTTCAATACATATTATTTAATATTCCGTTTGAATACCGGATCCACTTTTCCGCCAAATAAAATACCATCCAAACTATCTTGATCAACCGCTTTTCTAATTAATGAAAAAGCCTCATCAGTAGCATCAAGATAAACTTTTACCTCCTTCTCCGTATGATGTAAATTAAGGAAGTATATAGCAAACTGAATAATGCCATGTTGTAAAATAGTCTGTGAATATACTGACTGAACATCAAGATAAGATAATGAACCATGCCCTTCAAATGTAACACCACAATGATGAGGCATACCGCTCACTGCAAGAACATCATTTAAATCATTTTTTTCTATTCTTTCTTGAATGCCATCATGAAGCATCGTTCCAATCTTTGCAATATGATCATAGAAGCCCGGCTGTTCAAGAATCTTAATTGTAGCTAAGGAAGCCGCCATAGCAATACTGTCGCCACCAAAAGTTGTTGATACGAAAACCCCATGCTCAATCTGCTCTAACAGTTCTTTTTTACCTGCAACGGCTGAAATTGGATACCCGTTAGCCATTCCTTTACCAAAAGCAATCAAGTCAGGCGAAACCTGAAACATCTCCTGCGCACCACCAAGAGCATAATGGAAGCCAGACACAACCTCATCAAAAATAAGAATAGCCCCATACTTGTGGGTCAAATCCTTGACGCCCTCAAGATATCCCTCTTTCGGACCATTGCTCTGAATGGGTTCCAGGATCACTGCGGCTACTTCATTTTCTTTCAGTTTATTCTCTAGATCATCCAAGTCATTGTATATAAAATTCTTAGTAAGATTTCGAACCGCATCCGGGACTCCCTTGTGTTTTTCAGAAGCACCAATAGACCAGTCGTGCATTCCATGATAGCCAGACATAAGAACAACATCACGCCCTGTGTATGCCCTGGCTAATCTCACGGCAGCTGTCGTAGCATCTCCACCATTCTTAACAAATCTTACCATTTCCGCACAGGGAATAATTTCACATATCTTCTCAGCCAATTCAACCTCTAACTCAGACTGGAGTGATCCGCTGGCAAACTTATTCACCTGCTTTATGACAGCCTCATTTACTGCTGGTTCATTATAACCGACCGTAATCGGCCCAAGGGCACACATGAAATCAATAAATTTATTCCCATCTACATCATATATATAGCATCCTTCACCATGATCCATATAACACGGTGCTACTCCACGTGAAAAGTACCGGTATGACTTACTGTATGTCTGTGCCGCTAAAGGTGATACCTTAAGTTCTCTTTCCAAAAGTTCTTCTGATTTTTTAAAAAAGCGCATCTGAATAATCCCTTCTCTTCATTCTACTGTTAATGCTAAATCATTGATTGCTAATATCTACAATCTGATCTTCTTTCATGGACTTAGACAATCCTTCATTTCTGGTAAACTTAGAATTAAGCGCCATTATTTCAGGGTGTTCATTCAAAAAAACCAGGATATCTTTATATCCAAATGAATCATTCTTCATCTCCAATTCAAAATGTTCATAGATCCGTTTTACCAGTTCGAAATCTTCCGGCTCATCTACCGTCCACCTTTGATTTCCGAAGTAACCTATGGGAGACTCGAAGTTTTGAAGCTTGAAAATCTCAGGATGGCGAATGATATATTGCGTAACATGCTCTCTCTCAAAAGAATGATCCGCTTCCCGCCAAGATTTCTCGAAAGCATCAAGCTTTATTATTTCTAAGTCAAGCCCATCTGCAAATGATTCACTTGTCATACCCATATAATCTGTATCAGATTCCATCGCCATTATTGCCTGATCCAATAGTTCAGCATCAAAACAAGGGCAATCAGCTGTCAATCGGATGATATATTCCGGTTTAATCAGTTTTGTTGTCTGATAAAACCTGTCAAGTACATCATCTTCAGAACCAATACCAACCCTTACACCCAAATCTGCACAAAGTTTAAGAATTGAAAGATTGTTCTTCTCTATCGATGTGACGACCATGACTTCATCAATTAACTTGCTTCTTTGAACCCGTTCTATCATTCTCTGCAATGCAGGTTTACCGCACAAGTCTTTAAGCACTTTATTAGGAAGACGAGTCGAACCACATCTTGCCTGAATCATCGCCAAATATTTCACGAAACCCTCCTCACTTCACCCACAGACTCGGTACAACCAAATCTGCTGATATTCCAGAAAATTCTTTATCAATCTCCTTAAATATATCCTCTGGAATTTCTTTATTGAAAGAATCCATATCTTCTTTTAGCTGCTCCAACGTTCTTACTCCAAAAACCAGATGATCGATGGCTTTTTCCCGTTTGACATAACCCATGGACAAGTCTATACGCGAAAAACCAGTCTCCTGACACAGCTTATCAAGCTTATTCAAAATAGGTTTTGCTTTTGCCAGATGTTCAGGAACTTCCGCCTCTTTAAGCCTGATCAATCCCTTTATGAACACAGTCCGAACATCTATGCTAAACCCGGCTGACTCTCCTTTTTTGAACACATCCTGTTCTTTCATTCTATGATCAAAGATGCTATATGGGGCCTGTATACAGTTTATGTTAGAACTTTCAAAACACTCTAATGCTTCATCTGGATAATAAACTGACACACCTACACGTTTAGCCAACCCCTCTTTTTGTACTGTACTGATTGCTTCAAGGAGTTCTGGCTGGAATGCATATCTGGAACTATGAAAGTAATATGCATCCACATATTCCGTATGAAGAACGTTCAGAGATTTTTGTAGATTCCTTTTTATTACTGATACATAATCTTCTTTTTTATAATCGTCCAGAATGTTTGGAAACAGCTTTGTACTTATGTATAACTTCTCCCTGGATACCGTCTTCTTCTCTAAAAACTTCCCTACTATTTCTTCAGCAGTTCCATATGCCGTAGCAGTATCTATCGCATCTATCCCATTCTTTGTAGCGTAATCCAGACATTCCATACAGTACTGTGGTTCCTTTTTCGGCGTATTAAACACGCCGTAATCCATTCCAAATTGAACTGTCCCTAAACATAAATACACCTCTGGTTCCCCCTAAACTTTATCATTTTTAGCTATCCCCTGACATAAAAATCAATAACATTTTCTTTATAAAATATTTGAGTTGATACTCGTTCCTGGATCTCTTCCACAAAAGCGACAGATAAGCGCGAATATGTCTTTTTTTCAATCAAAGAATATCCATATGGTATTAAATGTCCAGCATAATCTGTTTTATATGTAGGTACCATTTTATTATGGATGTTCTCTCTTATATAAGGAACAGGCGTATCGAAGTCTATTATAATACATAACCCACCTTGTTTTAATTCTTTTTTTCTTATTAATCCCTCCCCATATTCTATGGCTTTTGTGGATGGGTCAATTCCATGGCATTCCATTCCGTATTTTTGGTTCATATATATCAAATTGTATCCGCAAGATCATCCAATCTCCAGGAGTGAATCTATTTGTAAATTGTCTTTTGCAGTTTCATAAAAGGATGAAAAAAATCCATCCCCAAAGATCCCCCCCTTACTCTCAATATGCTTTTTGTTGCGAAAAAAAATCCATCTGATTCTAACTTGATTACTTCTCTATCCAGCATGGTACTCTTTCCTTTCACAGCTATACTCTATAATTTTCTGCAACTTTCTTCACCGCATGAATAACATCCTCCACATCCTGATCTGTCATCCTTGGATATAAAGGAATGCTCATAATACTTTTATAAACTTCCTCTGCTTTCGGACAAATCCCTTTTTTATATCCTAGGTGCTGATAATATGGGAACCAATATACTGGTATATAGTGTACCTGGCATTGTATATTTTCAGCAGACATTGCATCATAAAATTCTCTTCTTGTACAGGATAGTTTATTCAAATCCAACCTGATAATGTACAAATGCCTGCATGTATCAGATTCCACGATTTCTTTCTGAACTATAATTTCCGGGATCTCCTTAAACGCTTCATTATATCGTTTTACTATCTCCTGGCGCCTTACCTTGAACTTTTCGAGCTTCTTTAACTGGCTTAACAACAGTGCCGCTTGAAAATCCGTCATACGATAATTGAATCCAAGATTCACCTGTTCATAATACCAATCACCCTCGTGCGGTGCCTCTTCCATCAGATCTTCATCATGCGTAATGCCGTGTGTATGTGCCAATACGAGTTTCTGGTAAAGCGAATCATTATTTGTTGTTATTGCCCCACCTTCTCCGGCGGTAATTGTTTTAACAGGATGAAAGGAAAAGCACGTCATATCCGCAAGACATCCTATAGGACGCCCATTATATTTTGTACCTATAGCATGTGCGGCATCCTCGATAAAAATCAGATTATACTTATCACAAATCTCCTTGATTTCCTTAATCTTTACTGACTGTCCTGTAAAATCTACCGCTATAACAGCTTTGGTCTTATCAGTTATATGTTTTTCTATATTTCCAGGGTCAATATTGTAAGTCTCAGGATTAATATCACCAAAAACAGGAGTACCGCCACAATATAAAATACAATTTGCAGATGCCGCAAAAGTCAGAGGGGTAGTTATTACTTCATCTCCAGGTTTTATTCCAGCTGCGGCACAAGCACAATGAAGCGCTGCTGTTCCATTAGATACCACAACCGCATGTCTTGCTGTCGTATATAATTCCAATGTGCGCTCAAGCGCATTTACTTTGGGCCCACAGGTAAGATAGCTGCTGGTCAGTACACTGGAAACCGCACTAACATCATCATCATCTATCCATTGCCTTCCATAATATATCTTATCTTCTCTGATCGGTCTTCCACCTTTAACTGCCAATTTTTCCAATTCTATTCCTCTCCATTATCGAATCACATAAAAATAGCACATTCTTAGTGTAAATCTAGATCGGTCTTTAATCTTTCTCTCAGCTGCTCTACCGTGAGCCATTCTGTATTTGTACCCGAACTATATTCAAAATCAGATATTACCTTCTTCCCCTCAGGCAGTAATCCTTTATCATCCCACCAATCATAGTGCGGATAAATTATAAAATGCCTCTCAAACTCATAAGTATGAAGAGAATCTTCTCGTGTCACCATTATTTCATGAAGTTTTTCGCCTTCTCTGATACCTATCTCATGCTTTTTGCATCCGGGCAGCATTGCCTCTGCAAGGTCGGTAACTTTAAATGATGGTATCTTACTTATAAAAGTTTCTCCGCCTCTCGATTCGGCTAATGCTTTGATAACAAGTTCTACTCCCTCTTCAAGGCTTATCCAAAAACGAGTCATTCTATAATCCGTGATAGGAAGCTCTTTTTTTCCGCTATCTATGATATTTTGAAAAAATGGTATTACACTTCCCCGGCTTCCAGCAACATTTCCATATCTCACGACAGAAAATTTTGTTCCATCCCCTCCGCTATAAGCATTTGCTGCACAAAACAGTTTATCCGAAACTAACTTTGTCCCTCCATAGAGGTTAATAGGATTCACCGCCTTATCCGTGCTAAGTGCTACGACCTTTTTTACGCCTGTTTCAAGCGAGACATTTATAACGTTCATTGCACCGCTAATATTTGTTTTGATTGCTTCGTTTGGATTATATTCACATGCAGGAACTTGCTTTAAAGCTGCAGCATGTATTACATAATCCACTCCCTTCATAGCCATTCTGAGACGCCCCTCATCCCTAACATCGCCAATAAAAAAACGAAATATATCCTTTTGCTTATGATACTCATTGCTCATAACAAATTGCTTGTATTCATCTCTACTGTATATGATAATTTTTTTCGGCTTATAATGTTTTAATAAATATCCGACAAAATGATGTCCAAAAGAGCCTGTCCCACCTGTAATTAATACAGTCTTTCCATTTAGCATAATAATCCTCCTGTTATAAACCTGAAAGTCATATAATATTCCACTATTTTCGATATAATCTATCAGGTCTCCAATTATCTAAAATATCAAACATTTCCGATAAATTTCCGATAAGAAGGCGATGCTTTTCATCATTCCATAAATCTATATACCTTAAGTACCTCCATGTACCTATTTCTTTTCCATCATTTTCTAGTTCATCATACGATTTCGCCAACTCCTCAGCGTCAAAAAAGCTCTTAAAATCAACTACGTTCCAATTATAAAACAAATAATTAATCGCATAAAATTTATAAAGCTCTTCTATATTTCCCGGCTTTTCTAATTTATCAAGATTCATAATCAACTCATCAAATTCTTTCTTTGATCTTGGATTATGCGTAAATGAAAAACAGCTATAAGGATTTAAACCGGCGTTTATTACTTGAATACCTATGGCTGGATATTCTTGGCCAATCGTCCCACATACAGTCAACGCAAATTTAACTCCCTCTTTTTTGAGCTGAAATGGTGATATCTCTGTTTTAATACACTTTATCTTTGGATATTTTTTAACAATCATATCATATATAATATAATCTCTTCTTGTAGCACATGGATGTACTTTTAAATACCAATCATAAAAAGGAGTTTTATCTGATAATTCCCCCAGATGACACAACCAAGAAAAATAATTATCGTCAAATATCTGCTCTCCTACGTGATAACTATCCTCCTCGAATATATGGGGAAATATTACTATTTTTAATTTATCATTCTCGTCTAACACTCTGCTTTCTTTGATTGGGACATTAAATGAATAATTATTCTTTGAGGACAAATCCACCTCAGATACAGACCCTTTTAATCTTTTATTAATCTTCTCCTTTGCCCATTGAACACCATAGCTCTGTTCTTCTTGTGAAAGCCGTTCCCACATCTTATCAAAATATAAGTAAGGCTCTCCCATTGCAAAATCATAATTTAATTTTCTCATAACATATGACAAAGCATACGCAGGAATCCCTTTATCTATTGCAATATCCCTGATATACCCATCCCAGTTCGTACCGTCTCCTAACAATACGACCTTGAAATTATGATCGTGAATATAGTGATACCAGAATACTATAGTCCTTACTGCAAGTTTCAAAAAATCATGCATCTTTTTTTCCCGAAGATCAAATGTGGGTATGTAGATCCTCAAAAAATGCCGGATTATAGTTGTCCCAAAATGAATATTATAGATATGTATTTTTTTCCAATCTTCCCATGTATATAAATTTTTCCAAATGTTATCTAATAATTCACCAGCTTCTCTGTTTTGTTCTTCATTTAAAACAAAATCCACACAGTTATCTACATTAAATGCTCTGTATATTTCTTTAATGACAGGTGAGCTGTCTTTTGCAGACATTCCAAATCTCAGATATGCTTCTATTTTTGCATGAAACTTTTGTGCAAAAAAATTCCCACAATATGCATACACAATTGCCGCTGTATCATGCCTGTTTTCAAAAGGAATCAGAACTCTTGCATCATCCTTTATTTCCGCTATCCGATAAGGCGACCATATTTTCTCCATAAAATGAATAAACTTCTTTGTTGCACTATCTTCATGATACAAATGCTGGTCATCCCATATGTAATAGTCCTTTCCGGCGGTCAATCCTGCTTTATGCAGCTGTTCGCTGATCTCTCTGGAAAATCTATATGTTGCAATAATGATCAAATCCTGCTTTGTCCTGCTATTCATATATGTATCAAAGGATATAATCGGTTTTCCATAGAATTTAAAGTCGTCTCCGTGCCTATAATTATCAATGAATGCGGCTGCTTTTTTTTCTGTTTTTTTATACGCGATCTCCGCATCAACACCTGTGCCAAATATATATAATATTTGTTCACGCGGAAAAACAAAATGTTCGTCAATCAAAAGAGTCCTTTCATAATTCATAGTTTCCTTAAACACTCTCCATGGCATAAAATATCGTCTACTTATTAATGCTTCTAATATGGTCAATCTGAATTGCCGGCTCAATCTTCAAACGATGACTGTCCGCCCCATCGCAATAATCGCAAGCCTCTATAAAATCTCTTTCTCTCTGAAACTTTAATTGTCTTTTTATCTCTTTGTTGTCTATTGACTCATCCATCAAGTCGATATACTCTGTCTTAGAATCTGGCATTGCTCCCAGATTAATGCCATGAGCCGCCCGTGGGCAATGGTACAGGCACCCTTTAAAATACGAGAAACACTCTCTTTCATAGCACCTTTTAAAAATTTCTTTTTTCTTATCATCTGTATAATTCCTTTTCAGCAAATTGCCAGCATCCTGCCAAAAATCATACGGCTGCACATAATATGTAATTCCATATTCCTTAAGAACGTCCACTAATTCTTGTATCTTATCCCTATTAAATCCATAATCAGATATATGTACCCGAATCTTTTCTTTTTTTAACTGTTCCATCGCAGATTCTGGTGGTATAATTGTCCCATTAGTAAAAACAGAAATTCTCTTGATTTTATCCTCATCGTGAAACCACTCTATTACTTTATACATTTCCCGATGCATAAAAGGTTCTCCACCAAGAATTCTAAAATCGAATATATTTGTTACACACTCCAGAAGACGTGAAAAACCTTTTTTATATTTTTCCAAATCTATATTCTGAGGTTTTTCGTAATACTGCATAAGTGATATACAGTCTCTGCATTTAAGTGAACATCTTGAAGTCACAACAAACTGGATCCTTGGAAAATTAAGCTCCCCATCTTCATCAGATGCATGGATAATATCTATATAATCTTGTTTTTTATCATAAAAATCAGCGGCTCGGGCAGACAACTTCCCAACATCCAACTCAACATTTAAAAGATACTCCATGTCGTAAAGGTTCCGGCATCCAATTTCCTTTAACTGCCGTCTAATTTCATGAAAATAATCAGACGATGCTATAATTACTGCTGCATTTTTATGATGAATCATCTCTAATGGTCGAATAACATTCACCCCAAAATATTGATCTTGATTAATTGCTTGATCACAAAAATAGGATGGCGCAATTCCAATTTTTTGTAGCGCATAGTATGCCAATTCTCCATATACACTAGCGCCATATACGATAAGTTCATTCTGATTATCATACAATTCTTTTTTAAATGTCTTAGTTTCTTTCATTCCAACCATCCTCAAATTCTTTTAAACGCCCTCTCATATGCCTCCAGCGTAATATTAACAATATCCGCCGTATGCGCCGTACTCATGTTATACCTCTTACATGGCTTGTTATAAATGCCTTCCAGGATCAATGCATAATCCATTTTTCTCCGCAGCCCCATATCACATTTTCTCATATCACGATGGGTAAGTATTTCCTCCTGGTCAGTAATGCACACATGAAACATCGCGCCGAGCCCGGGAGTAAGCACCCTCACCCCGTGGGCTGCATAACTATCCCTTATCCCATTCTTCAACCTTTGCGTTTGGACTAACAGTCCCTCATATTTCTCGCCTAGAAGCCTGATAGCCGCCATACCCATATGGAGGATAAGCGGATGCCCGTTATAAGTTCCGCTGTGGTAGAGGTTTTCTTCTTTTAAAGTCATTTTTCTTCCGGTGCCGGGTATATAGGAACCGCCTGGTGCCGCCATATCCATTATCTGTTTCTTTCCGCCAAGCATACCTACCGGCATTCCGGCGCCTATAATTTTCCCTAATGTGGTCATGTCCGGCTTTATCCCATAATGGCCCTGGGCTCCATTCATACTGATGCAAAAACCCGTTTTTACCTCATCCATAATCATAAGTATGCCAAGACGCTCAGTGACTGCACGGATTCCACTCACAAACTCCTTTGTTGCCGGTATGGTCCCTCCCAAGAGCGGTTCCATAATTACTCCTGCGATATCATCCTGCTGTGCAGCCAGTATTTCTTCACAGGCCTCCAGATCATTGAATGGAAGAATTACCGTATTTTCCAATTGATCTTCAAAGAGCCCTACGGAATCCGGATAGGGCAGAGGATGCTTTTCATCTCCAGCCTTCGATAATTCCGGATGAATACTGACAAGAACTTCATTGAAGCCTCCATGATAATGCCCTTCAAATTTTGCGATTTTTCGTTTTCCTGTATAAGCGCAGGCTGTACGTATCGAAAGAAGCGTCGCTTCCGTTCCCGAATTGGTAAAACGCATACTCTCCATGCTTGGAAAATAGGACTGGATCATCTTGGCAAATTCTAATTCCCCTTCGTGAGGTGTGCCATAAAGAACTGTTCCATGCTCATGAATATATTCCTCGGCCGCTTTCGTAATTTCCGGGCATCCATGTCCGTGAATCAGAGGACCATAAGAAAGAACATAATCCACGTATTCATGGTTATCAACATCCATAATTCTTGCCCCCTGCCCCTTTTTCATAAATAATGGAAATGGCGCAATGAATTTTACATTTGCAGTAATTCCTCCCGGAATAAGTTCACATGCCTGTTCATATGCCTTTTTTGATTTCGGATTTCGTTCAGCATATTCAGCCTTAAGCTCATCTAATGTCATCATGCACTCCTCCTGCTGCAATTCTAAACCGTATCTGCCCTTTTCTGAAGTCCTGCCGGGACTATCCGATCGTTATCCCGTCCTACTCCGGCACACTTCTCACAAATACTCATATATCCTCTTTCATTCACATCTCCCAGTAAATATTTTAAAATATGAACAGAGGCTTCAAATTTCGTGGTTTTTTTCTTGTTTTCCACCAAATCTAAAAAGTCGTCCTCCCTGGATGGAAATCCCGTAAAGCACTCTGCCGCAAAAGCCGGATCACACCAGTATAATCTCCCGTTATCTACAGAATGTGTACTGTGACCACACAAAAGCATATGCCTTTTCGGATCAGCCGCAGTATAAGTATCTTTGGGGTACATGATATCTTTCCATGTATTATTAGGGATCACATAATACTCAATCCCTGCCTGTGAGAACCGGTCTGTCACTTCCTTTAATTTATTTTCATACGGTACAGAGCCAGTATAATCACTGATATGCACTGTAACATAATACTTGCGCATCGTTTGGATCACTTCATCGCTTGGGACTACCGTTCCGTTAGAAATTAGATTGATCCGTCCTATCCGCCCTCCATATGTATCACCCATATAGGAAATAATCTCCGTTAGATTTTTATGCAGGAGCGGCTCCCCACCCAGCAAAGTATATTCATAGACATAATCCACACTGTCAAAAAATATGTCAAAATTACGCTTTAGACTGTCTAAGCCCAGATCATAAGGTTCAGCTACATGGCTGATAAACATATTGCAGTTTACACACTTCAAAGTACATCTGGATGTAATCACTGTATCAATCTTTGACAGCACACAACGGTTTTTCCACCTCAGATTCCATTCCTGTGCAAACCTTTCAAATATGCAGTAATCCCTGTATTCCTCAAATCCCAATTCTGTCAGCTTTCGGGATATATCTTCATACGAATACCTTACCGTTGTAATAACAATCTTTAATCCTTCTGCTTTTAACCGGTTTACTGCCTCATCTATTCCAAGGACTTCCAAATCATATATTTTTTCTTCATGCTTCCCGTTATCGATTAAAAAGGGAATATCAAATTCTTTCATCAGCGTAGGAATCACCCTTCGCCCAATACGTCCTACACCAAAGGGAACAAGCCTGCCCTGGTCTGGTAAATTTCCCCAGTCTTCTGATAGTTTAAAGATCTTTTCCACCGCAGCCTCCTCAAGTCATGATTCGCAGCTTTCCAGAATCCCGACAACCCTCTGTCTTGAATCAATCGTAAACTGATTCGTCAGTCTAAATATTCCTGTTTCTTCTATAAATCTGTAATCCATTGCTGTAAAATAGATAATATGCAGCTTTCTCTTTTTCCTTAAATAGCTTTCTTTTATATTATCGATTACCACTGTAAAAACATCTTTATCAAACGGGAAAAAGAAATAAAACCAATTATATGTGTCAAGCTGTTCTTTTATATTCCTGGCATCTCCACACAGCAGTTCTACCTGATCCATTCCAAGGGCTGCAAAATTATCCTTTGCAACCTCATAAATCTTAGTCTCGTATTCTACTCCCCCTACTTTTTTAAATCCATAATCACAGAAAGTGACCATTGCACCTCCTTTTCCGCATCCAAAATCAAATATTGCATCATTCTCTGATGGATGAATATGGCAATGGTCAATGATAGGAAATATCTCTTTCTGGGTTGAACAGCTATATCTTGATCCATGAGCATCAACAACCTCAAAATCATCTTTTGATATCGGTGTCAGAAAATTGCAGCCATATTTCCACTCCAGCCATTCCAAAAACTGAATATCTCTTTTTCCGATCTTCCTTTTTCGAAAAGCATCCGTTTGACGGTCACTCTGAGAATATATATCTTCTCCGTAAACTTCTTCATAAAAATCAAAATAAGTTGTATTCTCCTTGTATCCCCAAGCTTCTAACTTTTCTGCTAATTCCTCTGTTAAGGGTTGGGCCAGCCATATGACTGCATCTTTAATATCCTTATAGTTAAAATCAAATACACTGGGTCTAAATATCTCCAAATCATACCCGCGCCCCACGCTCATATCCTCTGATATCAGCCAATCAATCTTAATTCCGTGATAATAATCTGCATACCACTTTAAGAAACGCCCGGTATAACTGTCATATCCGTATATTGCAACTCTTTTGTTCATGCATCTTAACATGATATCGTCTATTTTTTCCCTAAATTCATCTAACACATTCAACATATTTTTGCTCCTATATTTCGCTATCCTGCCCCCTGCATAGATTGCATCTAAGAATATTTCTTACTTCTATTTTCAATCATCCTCAGCCCCGTTTCTATCGCATCCAACATACTGTCTGCATTCGCTCTTCCTTCCCCGGCTTTTCCAAACGCAGTTCCATGATCCACAGAAACCCGTATAACCGGCAATCCTATCGTACAATTGATACCGCGGACAGACTGATATTGTTTCTTTTCTTCATCCCATTGAAAAGCATTCAATTTCAACGGAATATGTCCCTGATCGTGGTACATGGCAACTACAATGTCATAGAGACCTGCTCTGCACTTTACAAAGACCGTATCTGGAGGCACCGGTCCCTCCACATCGATTCCGAGTTCTTTTGCCTTTTGGATCGCCGGAATAATTTCGCTTGTTTCTTCCGTACCAAACAATCCATCTTCGGAACAGTGGGGATTTAACCCAGCCACGCCGATCCGCGGATGCTCAATCCCTAACATCCTGCAGCCCTGCTCTGCAAGCTTTATGACCGTAAGCACTCTCTCTTTCCGAATCAATCTGCAAGCTTCTATTAACGCGCAATGTGTTGTAACATGTATCACCCGCAGATTTTCGCTGGCCAGGAGCATCGCAAAATCCTTTGTCCCTGTATACTCTGCAAAAATCTCCGTATGCCCGCTGTAATGATGTCCCGCCATATTGATAGAATCTTTGCTGATCGGCGCGGTAATCACAGCATCGACCTTTCCCTCCATCGCCAGACGGATCGCATAAACCACATATTGGAACGCCGCTTCTCCGCAAAGGGCAGAATTTTCTTTATATACCCAGCTACCTGCTTTCAGATATTTTAAATTAATAAATTCTACGACACCATACTTGCCTTCTGCCTCCGCAGGTTCAGTGATCTCTGATAGTGTCAGATCCAATCCTGAAAAATGGATGGCATCCTGCAGCGCCTCATGATCACCGATCACAACAGGAACGCACTTTTCATAGATTTCTTTATTCGCCAATGCCTTGACTACTACTTCCGGACCTATCCCGGCCGGATCTCCCATCGTTATCGCAATTCTTTTCTGTTCCAAGATCTTTCTCTCCTAAATATATTCAGCTTTTCAAAATCCGTTTTTTGATATCTGTTGTTGAAATGCCTTGCGTATAGGGCACATATACAACATCTACGTTGATTTCAGCCAATACTTTTTCAAAATGGTTCCATCGTTCTGTACCCTTCCAGTCATCTCCGATGAAGATCACATCAAAATGATACAGCTCCCATAATTTTATTTTGTCACGGAATCGGTTGATCTCCGCCCTGTCAACACCCTTGACAGACTCAATGATCCGTTTCCTGTCATTCTCATTGATGATCGGTAGATGATTTTTATATCCTTCTACCACATCGTCCCCATGTACCCCTACAATTAAATACTCGCAATATTCCTTTGCTGTTTTAATCATATTTAGATGTCCGATGTGGAACAGATCATATACCCCATCTGTATATCCGACTTTATATTTATTCTCTGTTTCCAATCTATGTCACTCCTCAGGTAATTTTAATTTAGAGACTGGATGTATCTTGCGTTTCTCAGCCGGCGGCAGGTTCATATAATCTCCGTATTTCACCCGGAGATAACTGTCATAATCCCTTGCCCCGGGAAGCATCATATTTCCAAACCGGTACATGGAAAGCTGCGTGTACCATTCCCTCTCATATCCATAAACCCCTTTCGGTGTAGGAAACGTAAGTATCCGAACCAACCGCGTCTTTTTTCTTTGGCCGACATCAATGAAATTCTGATAATTCCTTATCACAAACTTCATTGGTATCCGTCTCATGAATTTATAAGCCGTTCGTTTCCATGGATTTTTTTCTGTTCTGCTGCCTACTTCCGACCAGAAAAGCTTACGGTACAAAAAGCATTGAATAAAATGAACTCTCCTTAATAGCCATCCGTCAGGAACATTATCAAACGGCATCAGATCTATGAATATCCCCTGTTCATAGGGCATAAATTCCTGATTCAGGCGAAGAAATTCCGTACCTTTTCTGCGAAGCTTGCCGTATCCCCATCGATATCCTTCTGTGCTCCGCAAGTCCTGCAGATAATATTTATCATGATCTAGTTCGCTCTTACATGCTTCCCGGAATTTTTCATATTCCGTCCTTAGAAATCCAATATCCGCGTCATCATCCCAAGGGATATGCCCCTTATGGCGTATCGCCCCCAGCATAGTGCCGCCAACCATGTTGAAATGGATTCCGCATTTCCGGCAGATCCTTGTCACTTCCTGGATCAATTCCTGCTGGATCGCCTGAATCTGCTTTAATTCTTCTTCTGATATATCATACTGTTGTTTTTTTTGCTGTCCGTCCATATTTCCATCGCCCTCGTTTCTTTTCCATGGCATCCACAACAATTTTCCACAAGCATAATTCTAATTCAGATCAACCGGATCATGGTTTTTACCGCTTTCTATCAGAACTACCTTCCCTCCGTCTTCAGAAATTCCTCCATGATGCCTGCCAGCGCTGCCGACTCTCCCCGGGTCAGCTTAAATACGTTGTCACTGCCCCCGCGAAGCATGGATAAGAAATCACTGATCTCATAGCGCAGGCCGTCCCCTAGGAATCCCTCGGAGTATTTATCTATCCGCTCGGAATCTTCATAATGCACCTCAAAGTAGGTGGTTTTCCACCATGGCGCTTCCGCTACGATATATCCCTTGGTTCCGGCAATCAAAAGCCTGCCTTCTGATTTGACTCCAAGTCCGCAGGTTGCTGTAGCGATACCTGCAGGATACCGCAGGGAAACCTTCGTAAACAGGTCAAGCCCGTTCTCGCCCCGGATCGTATCAAACTGTAGCCTTTCATAGTCCTTTCCGAAAAGCTTCAAGATCGGCAGGATGCAGTAGCTTCCCAGCTCTGTGAAGCTACCGCCGTAGATCGGATCTGTCAGCTCCCTTGCTTCCGGGGCTTCCAGCTTTGTAAAGCAGGCTTCCACATTGCGTATACTGCCGATGATCCCGCTGCAAGCAATCCCCAGGAGCTTCGTGAAGCCCGGGCAATATGCGGTCTTGATCCCTTCCAGCAATACCAGTCCCCGCTCCTTTGCGTCCTCAAACAACTCCTCTGCCTGTGCCTTTTGCAGTACCATAGGCTTTTCACAGATCACATGCTTTCTATGCCCAAGTGCCGCCTTGATATATTTATAATGTGTTTCATGAGGAGAGGCGATATATACTACATCTACCGCCGCAAAGAAATTTTCTATATCCGAGTATGTGTCTATTTCCCATTTATCGGCAAACTTTGCCGCGCTCTCCGTATGTGGGTTATATACTCCCTGCATACTGACGCCGCTGACAAGCCTTGCTTCCTTCATGAACCTGCCGGCAATCCTGCCCGTTCCTATGATTCCGATCCTCTGAATATGCTGTTTCTGTTCCCGGAGCATGGTACTGGAAATGTTCTTTGTACGTTCTAAGTAGACCACTTCACAATAATCTTTCAAATAATCAAAGCTTCCTGTCCAATCGGACCCGACTGTAAAAATATCGATGTCATATTTTTTGATGTCATTAAACTTCTGTCCCTGAATTTCTTCCACAACAATCTCATCGACAAAGCCCGTTTTCTTCACATTTTCGATACGCGTCAGCAAGGAATCTACTACACACAGCTTTCCTCTTGCTTTGTCGTAAGTCTCGGTCGTAACACCTACGATCAGATAATCTCCAAGCGCCTTTGCCCTCTGAAGCAGCCGGTAATGTCCTTCATGGAAAAGGTCAAATGTTCCATATGTAATAACTTTGGTGATTTTCTTTTCCATAGAAATCTCTCTTTCCATTCTAATTAAACAGGAATTCTCTGTTTTTCATGCATTCTCTGTACATTTGATCTATATCTGCCTGCATAGATATTGATGTGTTTTTTCACCGCATGTTCCATCATTGTTTGCCGCTACCTTGCGGAATGCCCGAACATGCGCCTCTTTATCAAATGCATTTCCAGTTATATTGCCATCCAGAAAATCATTCAGCGTATTGAATGCATTTTCCTCACAGGCATACTGCAGCCATTCAGAATGTTCCGCGAAGCCGGATTCGTGTTCCCTTAATTCGCCTGTTTCAAATTCAACAGGAATTTCCTTATATGCTTCTGTTTCCATATTAATAAGGAAGAGCTTCCTGTCGAAAACGGAGAACAGGAGATACTCATTTTCTGCGAACAATCCGAATGGATGTAGAAAATACGCTTTTGCCTGGGAAGGGTAATATCCATTTTTCTTCTCCTTCGGAAGTTCAAAGGGCGGCGTCCATTCTATCATTTCTCCGGTCACCTTATTCAGCCGGATAAACATATTCGCCCACTGGGGCGGAAAATAAACATAGTCTCCGCAGAAGGCTGGGGTACTGAAAGGAGTCTCCGTACACTGGTAGCCATGGATGATATGGGTACATGCCAGACCGTCCGGATAATCGGAATATTCGTGAAGCTCTCCGCTGTCAGGATTCCATCTCGTAATGACACTGCCGTGATACGGCAGCAGCCACAGCTCTGCGCCGTTGGAGATGAGCCCCGCACAGCCGCAGGACTGAACGGAGCCTGTTCTGATCAGCTGCTCTTCTCCGGTTTCCGCATGAATCTGCCAGATCTGATCATCCACAGGGGAGGCAAGGTACAGATAGTTTCCATGGATGCACGAACCGCCATTTTTTTTCTCATCATTTATCGTTTGGACCAGTACATCCAGATGCCGGTCGAAGTATCGAATCTCATCCGTTTCTGTATTATATCTCACAACCGCCGGGTAATCATTAGGGATGAGGAATAGATATTTTTTGAACCCAAGTGCTTCAGCAAATGCAATACCCCGTCCGGTACCTTGCTCCAGTATGATTCGTTTCTCAATTTTTTCTTTCCCGATCACAACGATATCATGCGCATATGCAGGACAGGCGTAATGTTTTTCTCCAATCGTGACGATCTGTGAATAGTAATTTCCATACGCATAGTCAGACAGGTTACAGAAGTAGTTGTATCTGTAATCGCCGGCGGGAGAGTGGTAGAGCTTGTTTCCCTGGGCGATTATCCAGGTGTTATCCCCTGCGGTGCTGAACCCGGGAATCACCATTCCCTTCCAATCATCCTCTTCCGGAACTGTGTTGATACTGTTATTCAGTATAAACAGCTGCTTTCCGGCAATTCCAGCAAGAGAAGTGACCGAGGTGCACGAATCTCCAATATAAGCGTCACAAAGCGCGATCGTATTTGCGATATCCGGTGTTTCATCACAAATTCCCAGGTCATATTTCATAAAATAATCTTTTAACAAATCATATACGGGCCGAAATTCTGCGCGCATCGAATCTAACGTGGATTCAAACAGCGGATGCGGCCTCCACAGCAGGCAGACGTCTTCCCTGCCTTTAAAACAGGAAAAGACATATTCCATCTTTTTCAAAAAGGCTTTTGTATCCCCAAGCATTCCTTTTAAACTGGTATTGTAGAAATATACTTTTTTCCCAGCCAGCTTTTCCTTCCATTCTTCCGGCGCTTCCGGCGGATTGCCGCTGATTCGGATGATCCGGTCGAATTTCGGGGATCCAAAGGAAAGTAACTTTTCTTTGGGAAGGGATGGATCAAAAAATTTCCGGAACTTTTCTGCTTGCATGATGATATAATCTGCATGGTAACAGGCGGAACAAGATCCCTGTGCCTCACTTATTGTGCCGCTAGAAACATAATAAGGTATATACACCAATTTATCTGTATAGTTTTTCAGTTCATAGGAGTAAAATCTGGGATCAACACTGGTAACATAGTTATACTGGTCATAGGGATTGTGAATATAAACAATATCCGGCCAGCGTTTTTGGATGTCATAGTTCTCATAGTAGGTCACCGGAACGTAGTCCGGCAGCTTGTCGCCTTCGTAGTAGTATTGGCTGAACGTGCCGTCCGGGTTGCGGTCATAGTAGGGGATGGGGACGACGTAGGTGTCGCAGTCCTCATCTGCCGCCGCCGCCATCCAGACGCTTTCCAGGGAATCCCACATGGATGCATTGTATGGAAGAAACACGATTTCAAGCCTGTCAGGAATCTGCTCGCTGAGCAGTCTTCTGGCCTGCTTGACCTGACCGGCGAGATCAAGCAGAACTGCGTTGCGCTTTTCAGGATTGTTCAGCGACTGTGTCATCTGATAGAGGCTTTCGCAGTAATCCTCCAGCACATGTACGGTTTCTGTATCCTCCCCATAGAGCATTTCCAGCTCATTGCCCATGGCGATGGCTGTTTCCTGGCAGTCGATCAGAAGCAGGCCGATCCCATCTTTGTTGATTCGTTTGGCCTTCAGGCTTAGTTTTAATGTCTTGTTCGCTTTTTCGAGCATATTCACCATTGTAAGCATCTGTTTTCTTAACGAACGACTCATGTTATAAATCTCCTTCATTATTTCCGTATCCATTCAACGGCATTGGAAGCTATACTGTGCGGCAGATTTTACCTGTACAGCTGTTGGCGCTCTTCTTCATCTGTTATAGTCTTTATCATTTTGAGATACAGACCAAAGCCGGGATTTTTTTATTCCTGCGAGCAACGAGCCAAGCGGGCATGCTTGCATGCACATTTGGCGACTGCCGCGAGGGTCAAATACCCCGCTGCTCTGCAGCGCTACAAATTTGATGTCCCGTTGCTTGCAGCGGGGTATTTGACTCGGCCATCTTACGCAGGAGATTCTGACGCATCCGCAGTAATTCCAGATCTTCCGGAAGAAGGGGGGACAACTGCAGAATAACTGACATAGCCTGCGTATACTGTTTATTGTTTATCATGGACCGCAGCGATTCCTTCATCTGCCGTGCAAGCATCCGGAATTCGTCTTCGGTATTTTGTGCGGGAGTTTCCGCCTTTCTGGATATCAGGCGGATAATTTCGCGTATGGTTCCTGTCATTGCTGGGTAAAAGCGGAGCGCCTTACGGAACAGGCGTACAGCTTCCGGAAAATCCGCAGCTTCCAATTGATCCAATGCCTCCCATACATAGAGAGCAAAGCGACAGTCCTTGGGAAGAAGAATACGTTTTTCTCTGCGGAACATCTCTTCACGGTATTGGATGCGGTAAAACTGCAGGACATATCCGCCATATTCTTTGAGGGTACGGATCATGATCTTCCCTGTAAGATATCCGCGGATCAACTTCCTTTCAAGCAAACGCTTTTTCAACCAAAGTCCATATACAGGTGCGCACTGTATAAGCTTCTCTGCGGAAACCTCTAACCGCGTATATTCTTCGTGTAAAATTTTTTCACCAATAAGGGCATTTGCGCATTCCTTCCAGGCATCCAGATCCATTACGCTTACAATTGCTGCAAGATCCATATCACAGAGAATGGCTGCCTTTACTGCTTGCTGCCGAAGGTAAAAGGATTCTGTTTTTTCCATACATTGAACAAATAGTTCCAGGCGTACTTTCTGAGAATCTCTGTCATGTTCAACAGCCGTCTGGAGCATCCAGTATGGAGAGTGTTCAGGAAAATGCTCCAAAAGTGTCCGGTATGCTTCCTCATAGGACTGCTTCCATTTATCAAAAACAGGATAATACCGCTGCATCCAGGCCTCTTCTTCCCAGGGAAGCAACTTAAGGAAATATACAGCCTGCTCTATGTTGTTCTGTTTTAATGCAGATTCCGTACAGTTGATTCGAATCTGATACAGTCTGTCAGGAGTCTTGATCCGGTCCTCTGTGATGTCTGCATAAGTCTGCTTTCTCCATAATTCCGGCTTTTGATCCATGTAGGCCAAGGTTTCTTCAAATTTGGCTCCATACGGAAGGATTTTTTCAGAAGCACCGCGCCTGGTATAGATTGCAAGCAAAGTTTCATAGATATCCAACCGGATTAGTTCTCTGGGATGCTCCTTCTTTAAAATGCGGAGTGCTTCCTGTTCCGCCTTTTCAAAGTCCTCTTTACTGCACAGAATCGCCAGCAGGTTTACCTGCAGCCACCCCTGGTAAAAGTCATCTTCATAACCTCTGCAGAGCTGCAGCCCTTTCCGGCAGTAGTCCTCCGCCACTTCCCACTCTTTTGCAATGATATATTCCTGAACAACCTGAAGGTAGTTTTTCACATAAGCCGGACGTTCCTGAATATTCTGAAGCAAGAGAGGGAGGTTCCGGGATGTTTTATCCTCGTTTTCACTTCCAGGACCAAAGATATAACCATAATGATTTACATATGTGTTAAAATATTTGCACGGCATGACACGGGGAACCAACTCTTCATGAACCGTATTCTGGAACGCCAATCCCGGTACAACCCGCGCCATACGGAATGCATGGTAATCAGAATATTCAATTCCATCCCAATTTTTATAGTTTTTCTGTATATAGCAGGCAGAACCATAACTTAGATATTCTCCCGACAAAAAGAACTCCCTAATCTCTGTGACATCCTCGAACCATTCATCGTCATCTATGTACATGAACCATTCGCCTTTTGACGCCCAGAGACCCACATTTCTTGCTGCCGAAAAATTGTTACACCATGTAAATGGAAGAACCTTGTCTGTATAACGGTTAGCAATCTCCCTCACATGTTCATCCGTTCCGGTAAACACCACAATCAATTCGCTCGGAACCTGCATCAATAAAGGACGCAAGGAATCCAAACAGCGTTCCAAAGATGCAGCCCGGTTTGAAGCAAGCAGAGAAATACTAAGCTGTATTTTCATGGCATTGCGCCTCCTCCATAAAAGTCGTAAGTCTTCCTCTGTTAAGGTTCTTATTTAAAAACCAAACAGATAGATACTTCAGATTTCTTAAAATATCTTCGTTTTCTAATATAAATTTTCTGTCAGACAAGCAAATAGACGTTTTCTTTTATACACAACACAAACTGTATACAAAAGAAAGCGCCCATCCATTGGACCGGCGCTCTCTGAACTTGTGCCTGCAATAATTACTGCAATAACTGAAGAACTCCCTGCGGAACCTGATTTGCCTGAGCAAGCATTGCTTGAGAAGCCTGAACCAGGATGTTGTTCTTTGTATAAGCCATCATTTCCTTAGCCATATCTACGTCACGGATACGAGATTCAGCCGCGGATAAGTTCTCATGCTGAACACCAAGGTTGTTGATGGTGTGTTCCAGACGGTTCTGCAGTGCACCGAATGTGGAACGCATGGATGAAATCTTATCAATTGCAGCATTGATCGAACTAATCGCATTACGAGCAGAAGCAGATGAAGTGATGCTCATGGTAGCAATCGTAAGGGTTGAAGTACTCAAACCAGAAAGTGAAACCTTAAGCTGATTATAGGTAGCTCCCGACTCACCAACATGCAGTGTAATGGATCCTGCAGCGAACAATGAAATTCCATTGAACTTGCTGGCCTTACCGATTCTGTTGATCTCCGTACGCAGTTGATTGATTTCCTTCTGCATCTCAGAACGGTTTGTAGTAGAATAAGTTCCGTTCGCAGACTGTGTAGCCAACTCTACCATACGATTCAGCATGGAGTGAACTTCTGTCAGAGCGCCTTCTGCCGTCTGTACGAGAGATACACCGTCTTCTGCATTCTTCTTCGCCATATCAAGACCGGAGATCTGAGCACGCATCTTCTCAGAAATAGCCAATCCGGCAGCGTCATCGCCTGCACGGTTGATTCTGTAACCAGATGACAGCTTCTCTAAGTTCTTTCCTACGGAAGAGTTGTTGTTAAACAAATTTCTGTGTGCATTTAATGCGGTAATATTATGTTGAATTCTCATGGTTTTTCCTCCTTGAATTTGTACCAGGAAATTCCTTTTTCCTGTATAATTATAAATTTTTTTGCATATTTTTTTGCCAAAGAAAAATACCGGGAACAAAACAAATGTTCCTGTCCAGACATGCCGGCAATGTGTCCAGAAAAGTACACCTTAGTGGATTTCCGCATTGTATTTTCCAGAAAATAATGCTAAAATCAACTTATAAACAGAGTTCTCTGAAGCTCTGACAGAGAGGAATGGGGAACATGAGCACTGCTGCGATTCTGCAAAAATATTTGAAGGGGTGGAGATTATCCAGGATCCGGGATTTCATTCTTATCTTATTCTCCGCATTGATATACAATGATGCCATACCAACGCAAAAACCGTTTTTGTGACATTTTGTTGTTTCTGCATAGAAAGGAATATTCCAAATTATCCGCAGTATTATTAGAATTGAAATAGATTAAAGATTACAAGATACATTACCCACTCATTGTAGGAAGGATCGTGAAGTTATGGGAACTTATGTCAATCCGGGAAACACGGCATTTCGAGAAGCTGTTAATTCCAAAATCTATATAGACAAAACTGATTTAATNCCATCTATCCATGGCTGAGCTTATAAAAGCGGTGTGGAAGATCGACATCCGCGTCTGTCCGGAATGTGGATGCTTCGGGATGCAGAGCATCGGAAGGACTTATGGCACTTCCTGATCAAAGTGTCTGTCCACTGAATAGATTTTTTTCTAAGCCTCCGCAAGAAGGCTTGCGAAGCATGCCCATTTATAAAACGCTCCCATGAAGTTACACAAAAAAGTGGTTTCTATGCCATCTATCCTTTCAAAAATAGCAGCATTTTAACCAAAGGAAAAGAATGCTATCCCCATACACTTACCGGCTGATCGTCCGCGGCTTGGTACAATTGGAAAGAATCACATTCAGAGCAGTTTTATCTTTTGTATAAAGCTGCTCTCTTTGTCTGCTCTGAATCTGATACTTTCCTTAAGAATTATAGCCTAAAAGATTTTTTGCTGCTCTCTCAAAATTAAACGGGTCCGCTTCAAAAGAATAAATATGTTTATAGACCTTGTCTCTTTTCTTCATACAGCTGATAAATTCTAAAGCAGTATCACCTGTATACGCGCCAACATCTGCAAAATTTTTCGTTTTCTCTTAGTCTTATGTCAGGGCAATCAAAATATCCCTCGTGATATAAGAGACCCATTCTGTACGGCTTTCCCGTCAATAATAATTGAGTTTTGTCCAGTATACATTGCCTGGAATCAATCTTATAACTTTGTGTTTTATATGTATAGACTCCGGTCATCTCTCTATCACATATACCCAATAAACTGATCCCATACTCTTCACAGAGAATTAACGCAGGTGCACAATTTTTCCACCTCCATACAAAATCAACAGATGATGATCTTTTTCCGTATCTTTCAAGTCAGCAAACAGATTCCGTGGCTGATTTATTAATGCTACATTTTCAATTTCATTATATAATTCATCAAAATTTTTCATCATTTATAAATTCCTGGTTTCTATTCTAAAACAAATTTACTACAATCTAGAGTTTTTTGAAGAGTTCTAAGTCCTGTTTTGTAGTCACTTTAAAATTTCCTTCATCTCCCTCTGAAAGTCGTATATCCATACCTGCCATCACGGCAGGTTCCGTTGATCCATTTATAGATAATATTCGATCTGGAAGGAGAACTTTATTGGCCTCATAATATTTCCCTAACAAGAATAATTCCGGTGTTTGTCCCGCATAGATATATTTTCGGTCCAACAATGAGCATATACGTTTTCCGTTAGTCATATACATGGTATCCTTCACCGGTAACACTGGCAGAACACCGTCATGCCCCTCTATGTCCGTAAGGCATCGAGTAATCTGGTCCGTTGTTACAAATGGGCGTGCGGCATCATGAATAAATACTTTGTCATCTTCTTTCGCATAGTTTCTTATATCTGTGAGCGCATGGTATATGGACATCTGCCTATTTGCACCAGGATTAGAAAATCCTCGAAATTTTCCCAGAATTTTAAATTGCTTTTCTATTAATTGGATATGGTACAGCATATATTTTTGCCAAGACTTGTCTAGTACAATCTGTACTGACTCTATACTTTCATGGGTTAAAAAAGTTTCCAGACAAAAGCATATCATCGGTTTACCATCTACCTCAATGTACTGTTTAGGAATGTCGGTGCCGGTACGCATTCCCGTTCCTCCGGCCAAAATAACTGCTATATTCACAACATTCCCTCCCTAAATACTGGTATTTTCATTCTTTCCCATAATGCGTATTTCTTTAATAACATCTCCATAAGGTCTGTCTTTCCCAAAAAGCATGGTTGTTCCAAGGACAAAACCATCCATCCCCATAGGGGCAAACTTCTGTATTTTATCTGCGCTGCAAGCGCCATCCCAATATGCCTTAAAATCCATATCCAATTTTATCTGGAGTAGTCTCGCAATCTTATTGCCGACATAAGGGAGATACATCTGTCCAGCATTTCCAGGATTAACTGACATAATAAGCACTTTTTTTACAATGCGGAGCATTTCATATACGTTTTCAACGCTGGTTCCAGGGTTGATGGCGATGCCCGGCACCATACCCGCGTTGATGATTTTTTGTAGGGTCGTTGATGGATGATATTCTGCCTCAGGATGAATATAAACCGTATCACCTGCGCGGAGCTTTTTTAGAAAGATCTCAATATTGTTATTCGGATGTTCAATCATTAAATGTACATCTAGCGGTCGGCTTGCGGTTGATGCAATATATGCCATATCATTTAATGACATGGCAAAGTTCGGGACGTAGCGGCCATCCATGATATCTATATGAAAAGAATCAATATTTCCTTTCTCCAAATTCCGTACTTCCTGTTCCAAATGACCGTAGTCGGCACACATCATGGAGGCTGTCAATTCAAAAGCCATATATTATCCAACACCTCTATTATTGTTCCTTATTTCTGACAACAGTTTCAAAATAATCAATTGTTTTCTTTAACCCTTCATCCAATCCTATTTTCGGCATCCAGTGCAGTTTCTTTTTTGCAATCTCGATTACTGGTTTTCGCATTACCGGATCATCTTGAGGTAATGGTTTATATACAATATTTGACTTACTTTTAGTCAGTGAAATCACTTTTTTTGCCAATTCCAGCATTGTAAATTCACAAGGGTTCCCCAAGTTCACTGGACCTGTAAACCCGTCCTGACTATTCATCATACGGATCATTCCCTCTACAAGATCATCTACATAGCAAAAACTTCTTGTCTGAGTTCCATTACCATATATCGTAATATCTTCTCCCTTGAGTGCCTGTACAATAAAATTAGATATTACCCGTCCATCATCTATACTCATGTTAGGGCCATATGTATTAAAGATACGAATTATTTTAATATCCACATTGTTTTGGCGATAATAATCAAAGAATAATGTCTCAGCCGCTCGTTTACCTTCGTCATAGCACGAACGTATCCCGATTGGATTCACATTCCCCCAGTATTCCTCGTGCTGTGGATGTACGTTGGGATTCCCGTATATTTCACTAGTAGACGCTTGTAAAATCCTTGCCTTTACCCTTTTTGCCAATCCAAGCATATTGATTGCTCCCATCACAGATGTTTTCATTGTTTTCACTGGATTATATTGATAATGCACCGGGCTTGCAGGACAAGCGAGGTTATATATTTGATCTACTTCTACGAGAAGTTCTTTCGTTACATCATGACGCAGAAATTCAAAATGATGGTTGTTCAGTAATTTTTCTATATTACGTTTCGATCCAGTAAATAAGTTGTCAACACAAATGACATCATTTCCTTCTTTTAATAACCTGGAACATAAATGAGAGCCGATAAAACCTGCACCGCCTGTTACAAGAATTTGTTTCATGAATGTACCTCCCCAACGACAGCCCTTACACCAATCTGATAATAGTCTATGCCGTACTCCCAAACACGTTTTGCATCATATTGATTACGACCGTCAAAAATTACAGGTTCTCTTAATAACCTTTTGATTTCATAGAAATCCGGACTTCTGAATTCCTTCCATTCCGTAATGAGAACAAGTGCATCCGCATCCTTAAGTGTCTCATATTTATTGTCATTGTATATAATGTTCTCATTGCCTTTTAGATAGCATTCCTTTGCTTCCCGCGCAGCTTTAGGATCATAGGCTTTTATTTTTGCACCGGCATCTGTCAGCGATTGCAATATTGTGATTGCCGGTGACTCCCGCATATCATCAGTATCCGGCTTGAAAGCAAGTCCCCACACAGCAAATGTCTTTCCAGACAGATCGTTGCCAAACCGTTCCTTCACTTTTTTAACAAGCACACTTTTCTGCGCATAATTCACATCCTCGACAGATTGTAGAAGCTTAGCTGCATATCCGACATCATCTGCTGTTTTGATCAATGCCTGTACGTCTTTGGGAAAACAACTTCCGCCATAACCACAGCCTGGGTAAATAAAAGAAAACCCAATTCTATGATCACTTCCGATTCCTCTACGTACTTTGTTGATATTTGCACCAACCCGTTCACAGATATTTGATATTTCATTCATAAAAGATATCTTTGTGGCAAGCATGGAATTTGCTGCATACTTAGTCATTTCTGCACTTGGTATATCCATCAGGATAAAATTCTCTGTATTCATTACATAAGGCTTGTACAACTCTTTCATAATAATTGCAGCCTTTTCAGAGTCTACTCCGATTACAATCCGGTCTGGTTTCATACAATCAGCAATTGCATTTCCCTCTTTTAGGAACTCGGGATTGGAAATAATATCAAATGTCAATTCACTGTTTCTGGCATTCAATTCCGCCTGCACCGCAGACCTCACTTTCTCAGATGTCCCGACAGGAACGGTAGACTTAACTACAATAAACATATGTCTTTTCATATTAATTCCAATATCTTTGGCAACAGAAAGCACATGCTGAAGGTCAGCCGAACCGTCTTCCCCCATTGGCGTACCAACAGCAATGAAAACAACTTCCGATTCTGCCAATGCATCTCGAATATCTATTGTGAAATTCAGTGTACCGACTGAGAAATTCCGTTCTATCATTTCGGACAGACCTGGCTCATAAATTGGAATAATACCTTTTTTCAAATTATCAATTTTTATCTTATCTATATCTACACACCATACGGTGTTGCCCATCTCCGCAAAACAGGTACCGGTAACAAGACCAACATAGCCAGTACCAACAACTGCAACTCTCACATGATTTCCCTCCATATTTATTTATGTGTAGATCGCTTTCTCAACATGACGTATCCTAAGATCATTCTGGTGGTACATAAAATACAGATTCGTGAGTACCTCGGCAACATACGAAAGCGCTCTTGTTTCTTTGATTTCCGGTACAGTATCTACCATATTTTCCATATATTCTGTTATTCTAAAAAACCATCTGCAATAATTATCAAACACATACCGTCTTGCACATACAAGGTTATACGTGTATTGATATTTTCCATACAATATGCTGCAATAAACATCGTATTTTTCTGGATGAATCATTTTTATTGCATTCAAAAGAGCCTTAAAAACATTTTTCGTCGTAAATCGAAGAAACTGTGCTGCCTCATTGGGATAACATATGTAAGGGAGCGGCATAATTACATCAACATCATTCGTAAGCATTTCCGGTCTGACTAAAAGATGTCTCCGGTAATGTTCGATTCCAATCCAGTCATGATTCGTATTTTTCCATATCCAATAAACTGCTGTCATCTCACAATATTGACGATTTTTAAGTGAGATATGGATACCCGTATTATCTGTAATATCTGTAATTATTGTGTTCGCTACTTCTGCTCCGGCCTGAATGGGTTTTTCATATGGGAAAAGAGTTGGCGGTTCTTTAAGAGGCTTATCTCTATCATTTCTAATTTCATACATTACAAAATCCATAGTCTCATCCTCGATAATCATTTTTCAGCATTATATATTAAACAAGTGGAAATTTTCCAATAGATCCGAAATATTTTGCCATTAACAAATATTCCTCATGTTGGGTCAGCGTATAAATATTTCTGTATCCTAGCAGATCCAAATAAGGTAATATTTCTTGTTGAACCAACTCTGTTACCCCCACAACAATATATGTTTCTTTTGGCACAGTTTCTATAAGGCACACAGGAATATCATCTATTTGTGTCGGATTACCGGCCAACCTTCCGACCACAAAACATTGTGGTTTTATACCTGTCAAATAAGTAATTGCAGTATACGCGCCAACCGCAACCACCTGCGCGCCATAAATTACATATTTATCTGTTTTTTTAATCCATTCTGCAACCAATGGTCAGCCCTCTTTATTCCGACAGACTATTGATATACTGAATCTTTTCGTTCGGTACGCCTATCTCTAATGCTTGTTTCCTAATTTCCGGGAATCTGGTATAATTTGCACAAATCAACACGTCATAATCCTCTTGTCTATACGCAAGAACTTCCGGATTTTGAATGGTCAAACCATAGAAATCACACCCACAGCGCTTGGCATCTTTATCAACAGCAATAACTACTTCGCCTCCACCTTGTCGAATGATATCTATTGCGGCGCTTCCGGCCGAACCAGTTCCCCAAATTGCATAGCGTCTTCCTTCTTTAATATTTAATCGTGATATAACCTTGTCGATTTCAGATGACAGCTCTACAATTTTATTTGACTGCCATGAAGCAACAATATCCTGAAAACATGTTGTATGAGCAACTCTGTCAAATCCCAATTCCCGCAAAGATATTGCGTATTTACTGAATAATACAGCATATCCGCTTTTTAAATCATTAGCATTTTTTACAAACATAGTATCATCGGAATCCGCTAGGTTTATATAATGTAAGGTACCAGGATTCAGGACATATTCACCAATCCTCTTTTCAAAATCATCGCTGAGTTGAACATCTCTGCTCCGCAGCACAATCCAATCCTTTGCACGTTGAATCGTTTTGTTCAATTCAATCCCGAATTCTGTTCCCTCCGGGATTACTGCATATTCAAATTCATGCGCAAATAGTACAGAATTCAAGGCATTAAATCTGTCTTCATAATGCTCTATATAGGGCATTGCTGCTGAAAAATGCTTATTTTCTTGTTTACTTTCCTCTGCAATATTACCATTCTCTATCTTAACAACATTATATCTTCCACTAGCAAGCTTCGGACTCTTTATGGCTTTCAGACGTTCATACCACTCTGGCGACATATCGTCCACTTCCTCTGCAGAATCCCGGGTAAATGTTTGTAGCGCAAATCCACAAAGCTCACACCAGTGCAACTGGTCTCCGAATTCTGCCGGCGTACGTTTCCACCAGCCAGGTTCAATCGGCCAACCGCCGGGACCATCCAGCAACATATCTAATACACCTGCCACTTCACAGAAAAAGCAACCTTTTGGAGTAATCCCTGCACTCCATTCATTTTGAAGCCAACAGTTATCTCTGATAGTTACCCACTCATCATCTGGAATTCCTAATTCCTTTCTTGTGATCAATGCTGTCTGATGATAGATTGGATTCAGATGGTCGTTCAACCCTTGGAACGGCAAAATATCCGTAATTATTTCATAGTGTTTCTTGTAACTTGCCCCCATATTGGAGAACATACCTGGTCCAACAATATCAATACGTTCCATTCCGTCATTAATCATTTCAAAATTATCAAGTTCTACCCGATGTACCTGTCGTATAAAATCCTTTTGAGGATAGACAAACGGATTCTTCCTTTCGGGGAATTTGGAACCCAAATAACGAATAAACCGTTCGAATTCAGGGTGAAGAGTAGGCTCGCCGCCCATGATACTGCGAATTCCTTGATAACCGTCTAAGGAATCTACAGCACGTTTGAATGTATCAAAATCCATAAAAAATGGTTTTGCTTGATGACCACAAAGCCTAGTGCAGTTAGAGCATCTTTTATCACAGGCATTTGTAATATCAATTTCAATAATTCTCATATGTCTAGGTGATTTCATTTAATTTCTCCTCCCATAATAATTTTATTTTCTGGTATTTTCATATCCTGTAAAATTGCAAGTGCCGGTTCAATCAGCTTTTGTTGTACATAAGCTACTACAGCATAGTCAAATTTGTATTGTCGGACTTCTTCAAGCTTGCTGATATATTTATGATCAAAGGGATTTTCTTGTTCTGCCCAACATACAACATCGCAGTATCCGCTGAGCATCAATTGAGAATAATAGTGTCGTCCCATAATTCCGGCACCAATTAACACAATTTTGCTTTCTCTTTCTATCCGCTCATATGGAAATTGAAATCTCAATATTCCTGTTGTCACATCACTTCCATAAGATCTTGCTGCTTGTAAAAGAATTTCTCCGGAGGAATTTGCCATGACTTGCCTGCTCCAAAGCCATACTCGTTTGTCATAAAAATACTCCTTTTTGGTATCCGCAATATCTAACTCCTTGAATATTTCATCTCTATATTTGTTATGAAGATATGAGAAAGATTCGTAACTTGTAATTTTGTCATAAAAATACCGTAAAAAAGACGTAGCACAATTAACAAAGCTTCTTTTTACATCCGGATAAATTCCCCATTCAATAAGAGATTTTTTCAATTCTATATATGGGATATAGGCAGAATCCGGATAATGATTCAGCCCGTCTGTCTGGCTGTTTCCACTGTTTATACGATAATAGCAGAGATATTCCTTTAATACAGTAATACGATTGGCAAGAGCCATATGGGCAAATGTAAAATACGCATCATCCGTATACTTGACCTTTTGAAATCTCAATCCATGCTTTTTTAGGAAACTTTTGCGAAAAAGTTTATTCCATGCCATCCCTTGGGTAAGCTGATAAATATCATCTGCACAATCATGATAAGAGAAAACCTCTATATCCGGAATTTCTTTTTCTCCCAGAATACTTGCAACTGTATATGTATTTCCGTTTCTTTCATCGTATTCATATCCGCCAAATACTACGATATCCGCGTTTGTGGATTCAGCCCTTCTCACAGCTTTCTCCAGCATATCCAATTCAAAAAAATCATCACTGTCAAGGATACTGATATATTCACCCTGAGCACGCTCTAAACCGTAATTTCTTGCGGAGGCTCCTCCTAAGCCTTCGTTTTCTTTCGTATAGACTTGAACACGGTCATCACTCTCAGCATATTTATTTAAAATCATTAGAGAGTCATCTGTAGAGCCGTCATTGACGCAAATTATTTCAATGTCTCTTAATGTTTGATTTACTATACTGTCCATACATTGCTTCAAGAATCGCTCTGTATTATAAACCGCAACAATAACAGATACTTTAATTTTATTTAGTTCCTTCATTATCCTCCTCCGACGCGATTGTATGATAGCGCAAACGCACACCATTCCTTTCACAATAATCAACAAAATTGTCATATGCTGCCGCGTAGTTCTGATTAAACTTTGAATAATCAGCTAATTCGCGATAGTATGCTAAAGGTTTTTCCAAATCAAAATCTTTGATATCAATAGATGGGATTTTGTAAAAGTCATTCATTCCTTTCATCCGATTATCAACATTGACCATTAGTGCAGGGGTACCTGCAAGTATAGCAGCAATATTACCATGAAATCTAGAACCCATGCTAAAATCATCTTTTCTTAGACTTTTTATCCAATCTTTGACAGAATAGAAATATCTTCCGCAGTCCTTATAAAAGGAATGAATCTCCTTATATGACAAAAGAATTCCATGCATATCACAAATTTCAGAAAAAGGAGGTTTTTGCATAGTAAGATGTATTCGGATTGGCAGTCGCTCGTATTGCCATTTGAACCATAGAAGTAATTTCCAATATATTTCTACAGCCTCTCTCTGAGAAATCCCCAGATTCCCGAAGTCTGATGTAAAAGTAAAATTTATACTATTCAAAGTGAACGCTGAATCATCTATATGAAAATTTCTGTCCATATGATAAAACAATGACGGACATCCAATAACGCACACATTTTTAATTCCTTCGTTCTCTAAAAATTCCGCATCATAATAGGTCCTCACGCCAAGCTGAACCCGCTCAGAGAGCATTTGCAGAAGGCGTTTGAGGCTGGCGTCAATAGGTATAATTCTTCCGTTTTCATAAGCAAATCCAAGAGAAAGCGGTACAACCTTCTCAGCATGATTCAAGATATTTTCCCAATAGGGGATATCTACCTTAATATTCCCGCCGATTCGGTGCAGAATATTCGTAACAACGGTATCCACGTGCTCATGAAATTCATAAAAGCGAGGAATGATTTCGTCGGCAGCTACAATCTGTCTAAGTGTATCTGTCATTAAATACGTGCCAGTATTCCGATTATTATACGCCTTATAAAACATCGTCTGATCTATAACGGTTTCCATTGGCTCCGCAAGGTATTCCCGAAAATATTTTGGCGGAGGACTCGCCTCCTCATTGTGAAATAGCAGTATCTTCCCCATAATTGTTCTATCTGCCTCCCTTATGCAAGCCTGCTTCCATAAAATATTCAATCATATCGTTTCCTTCTTCTGTTATTGTCGCTATCAAAAATTCTGGGCCTTCCTTTTCATTTTCAATTAGAATGTTATCTGGAGTAACACTCCACACACTCTTTATATAGCTCTTATTTAATAATTTTCTATTGCTGTCTTCCAGCGTAAACAGCGGAATCTCTGTATAATTTCCATAAAACAATCGTAGTATTCCATACTTTTCGCCTGGTCTTATCATCCAATCCCGAACATCAAACTGCCTGAGTATAAGTATCTCGGAGTTTGTCTGATATACGAGAACATTCTTATCAACATCCAGAAAATCACATTCAATTTTTTCCCAGATTTTTGATCTCTTTTGGAATTGATAGAATTCGGTTGATTTCTCTACAAACATCAAAAAAGAATCTTCCTTATTCATTACAAAGGAAACAAAGTCTTTCTTACAATCGAAATTAAGTATCTTCTTTGGTAAAGCAGTATCAGCCTCATTAGAAATCCTTATCTCATATACGGCTTCATCCGATGCATACCATATATAATTCTCGTCCCAGATAAAATCTCTAAAGGGACATTCAGGTATAAGCAATCTTTCCCAAGTGTTTTTCGCACAATCAAAAATGGAAAACTCTATATAATTATCTACCTTTCTTTGGAAAACACGTTTTCTCCCATCTACCATGTCCCTCTTGGGTAGAAGCGGAGATCCGCGCATCGGAAATTCATTAGTCAGGACAAATTTCTCATTTTTTTGATATCTATACATTTTGCAAGAGTCCGTGGATATCACAAATAATTCTTCTTCATATATATATGGGTGCATTCTCTCGTTTGGCAGCCGCCCCGGAAGATCAAATAGCTCTATTGCGCCGCTGCGATAATCGAAAGAGATCATATGTTCAGACAGATATGGCATAAAATATATCTTCTTCTTATAAACGATAGAATGCGTATATAGCCCACAGATAAGCGGGGCTTCCAGATTCTCCCAAATTAAACGCATCACCCCGTTTTGGTCGATGCTGAGTAAATGTCCTCCCAATACAGTGATCCCAAAGACCTGCTCATCTATGTACTGAATTGTTCCAGGTTCTATCGTCCATGTCATATTTGCCTGAAAACGATATACTTTTGACACAGTTTCTTTTCCTATCATATGTATTTGTTCCTTTCATAAATCCATATTCTGCAGCATAACCGGCATTCCGATACTCCTGCATAAATGAACCAACGAACTAGGATCACCATAATAGCCGTCGCTCATAACAATAGCTCTGTCAAGATCAGCTGTATCATCATATATTCCCCATCCTGCGTCTTGGTAATTTACACACACTTCATGATAGTATGCCCAAAGCTGCGGACGCATAGATTCTATTGTTGCCTGTATTAAAGGATGCGGCCTCCACAATAATGCTATATCCTCACTATTACTATGAAAAATCTGAAATACTCGTTGCATTTTCTCTAGAGCCTTATTACCATATGTAAGCAATGCAGATACGCTCGTATTGTACAGTATAATCTTCTTAGATTCTCCGGTTGGTTTACGAATAATTTGCATCCACTCTTCCGGGATATCGAGATCTTCTTTCTTGGTATTTAATACTTTCTCTATTTTCGGAGAACCACTGCCGTCTATTTTCTTTTCCCAATATTCCCGAATTGCCTTTTCTTTGGAAATGCTTCTCCCCCTTATTACAGTTTCCGTCAGCACATTGATATAGATCTGACGCATAGCTTCGGACTGAACAACCACTTTATCCGCATGAAATATTCCCGGTAAAATACAGAAATGCTTTATGCCGTCCACTGCCTCTGTGTCCTTAGGATTGATTTCATCTAAGACAAAATATGGTATATAGATTAACTTGTCTGTAAATTTTTTAAGATTGTCCGAATAAAAGAAAGGATGTACACTGGTCACATAATTCGCCTTATCATAAGCATTGTGAATAAATATTACATCTGGCCGACGTCCTTCAAAATCATACTGATCATACCGCATAATCGGAACATACTTCGGATAGAGATTTCCCTCGTAATGTTCTGTCCCCAAACTCCCATCCGCATTTCTGTCATAATATGGTATCGGAATCACATAGGCATCCGTATTATCATCCTTATCAGCAGCTTTCCATGCGCTCTCTAATGAATCCCACATAGATGCTTTATATGGAAGAAATACAACTTCCTTCCTGTCATCAGGAATTTCACACTTTATCTGTCTTTGGAAATCTATAAGCTGCTTTCGAATCTTCTTTGATAATTTACAGCAAATGTTTTCATCAGGCAGATTCTCGTTTATCAAATAGATATTTTCACAGTAATCTTCCAACAAACTTACGAGATAAGCATATTGATTTCCCATGGACTCCAAACTTGTTCCGATCTTTAAAGCTGTATCTTGGCACTGACGAAGTAATTCTGGCAATTCTTGCGGGTCTTTATGAATATCTTCAAGTAAAGAATCATTTATCTTCACCATCGTAGCAGTCATACTCAATAAACCTTTTTTTCTACATCTTTTCACGGCTTCTCATTTCCTCGTTTTATTTTTCAATAGGCATAATTATGAATTATTTATTTCCCGAAGCAATTTCTGCCGCAACCGCAAAAGTTCCAAATCATCTGGAAGCAGGCTGCATAACTGTTGCATAACGGGTACTGCCTGTTTGTATTGCTTGCACTGGATCATAGTATTTAAAGCATTTTTCATCTGGATAGCAAGCGTTTTAAATTCTTCTGTCGCATTACATGCTGGATTATTGATTCTATTTGCAATTAGTCGGATAATCTCATGAACTATGCCTGTCATTGAGGAATCAAGTGTAAGTGCGACGTGGAGCATCTGTATTGCTTCAGGGTATTCCTTATGCTCTAATTTTTTCAATGCATCAGATAAAGCTATCACAAATCGGCATTCTTTGGGTAATAGTTTGGATTGTTCTTCCCTGAACATTTCAGTACAATATTGTTTTCTATAGTAAGACAGAGTACAATCGATATATGCGTTTAGCGCCATTATAAATTTTTGCCCCGTAAGGTATTTACACATTAACTCCCTTTGTCGCAATGATTTTTCAAACAAAAGAGAATAGAGCAGCGAGTAGTTTTTAAGAGTATCTTTTGCTTTCCATGCTTTAGATAATCCAATATCGGAAAGATCACTTACAATCTCTGCTACGCACTGTTTCCATTCATCCAACTCAAACACCGTTGCAATTTTACTAATATCTATTTCTAACAAAATAGCTTCTTTTACAACCTGATACTGCAGATGATAGGAATTAGTTTTTTGCATACACAGTTCAAACGATTTCTGCTTTACTGCTTTATCTGTATTTACTGCATTGATAGTTTGCTGAAACAGGAGATATGGTGAGTCAGCAGGAAATTCTTTCAGAATATCTCTGAATAAATTAGAGTATCTATCTTTCAAATAGTCAAAAATATGGTAAAATCCCTGTATTTTTGTTTCATCTTCCCAAGGTAACAGAGAAAGAAAATATATGGCCTGTTCCATATTTCCACAAGCCAAAGCTTGTTCTAAGCAATTAGTACGTATTTGATAAAGTACATTAGGACGTTTAACCCTCATTTCTGACAAATTTCCACATTCCTGTTGACGCCATAACACCGGATTATCATCCATGTACGCTAAAACTTCTTCATACTGAATACCATAATGCAAAGATTCTTCGGGGTTTCCAAGCTTAATGTATATTTTATTTAAAGTAAGATATGCAACAAGTCGTATCAATTCACATGGTTTATATTGCTCTAAAATCGTGAAAATTTCATCTTTGGCCTTTTTGTAGTTTCCCTTTGCATATAAAATTTCTATCAGATCAGCCAAAAGCCACCGGCGAAAAGGTACTAGTTCCAATTTTCGGCAATGTTTTAATCCTTTTCGGCAATATTCCTCTGCTTTGTCCCAATCATGTGCATGTCGATATTCTTGTACGATTTGTACATAATTCTTGGCATAAGAAGGTCGTTTCCGAATATCTTCTAAAATGAGAGGGATATTGCGGGAAGCTTTTTGGGTACCAATTTGTTTTTGATCTTTTACATATCCATAATGATGTACATATGTATCCAAATATTTGCATGGAGCAGGACGAGGAATCAACTCTTCGTGAATCGGGTTGATAAAGTGGCTTCCAGGAACCAGTTTTACCAAACGGGGGGCTTTAGAATTAGAATACGTTATTCCATCCCAATCAATATAATTTCTTATATTATAAACAGCCACACCGAATTTACAATATTCACCGGATTGGAAAAATCTTACAATCTCAGATGTATCCTCAAACCATTCGTCATCATCAAGATATAAGAACCATTCTCCCTGTGCAACACGCATCCCTGCATTACGGGCTGCTGAAAAATCATCACACCATGTAAAGGGGACAATCTGATCCGTATACCCCGAGACAATTTCTCTAATTCTTACATCTGTACCTGTCGTTACTACAATCAGCTCACTTGGCACCTGCATCAGTAACGGTTTCAGAGAATCCAGGCATCGTTCCAATGCAGCCGGACGGTCAGATGCCAGTAAAGAAATACTAAGTTGTAGACTCTTCATATCAAGTTCTCCTTTACATTATTGATGAGCGTTTTCTTTCGAATAAAATAGTTCTTATTGGTATATTTTATGCGAAAGAAAGCGCCCATCCAATGGACCGGCGCTTTCTGTTGTTGTACTCTGGAAAATTACTGTAATAACTGAAGAACTCCCTGCGGCACCTGGTTAGCCTGGGCAAGCATAGCCTGAGAAGCCTGAACAAGAATATTGTTCTTCGTGTAAGCCATCATTTCTTTAGCCATATCTACGTCACGGATACGAGACTCCGCAGCAGAAAGGTTTTCTGACTGAACGCCCAGGTTATTAATCGTATGTTCCAGACGATTTTGCAGTGCACCAAAGGTAGAACGCAAAGTAGAGATTCCGTCAATTGCATCTTTAATGACATCAATCGCAGCTGTAGCAGAAGCTGCATCTTTGATATCGACATCAGCCTTCAAATCCTCCCCACCACAATTAGTAGAACTCATTTCTTCAAGTGTTACTGCAATAGAACCACCCTTTGATTTTTCTGTAACATGAAGATTGATTTCTTTACCGTCGACAGCCGTGGTAAATAAATCTTGACCATTAAAGTTAGATGTAGCGCTGATTCTATCGATTTCATTACATAACTGAGTAACTTCTTTCTGCATCTCTTCACGGTTTTTGGTTGAATAAGTTCCGTTCGCAGACTGTGTGGCTAACTCTACCATACGGTTCAGCATGGAGTGAACCTCTGTTAAGGCACCTTCTGCTGTCTGCACGAGGGATACTCCGTCTTCAGCATTCTTCTTAGCCATATCAAGACCCGTGATCTGAGCACGCATCTTTTCAGAAATAGCTAATCCTGCTGCATCGTCACCAGCGCGGTTGATTCTGTAACCAGATGACAGTTTCTCCAAGTTTTTTCCTACAGATGAATTATTATTGGATAAATTTCTGTGTGCATTTAATGCAGTAATATTGTGTTGAATTCTCATGGTTTTTCCTCCTTGAATTTTTGCTCGGGAACTCCTTTTCCCTGCATAATTATTAAAAATTTTTGTATGATTTTTCTGTCAAAAAGTGTGTTAGGAAGTCGAATGAATGTTCTGATTTAGGCATGCCGGCGAAGTGTCTAAAAAGGTACACTTATTTGGACTGACCCGAAAACTTCTTGACACTTATATTATCGTACCTTATTCGGATATCTTAAGAGTTTTTTTGAAAAATTTTAAAATTATTTTTCCTACGCTACTCTTGAGGGCCGGTTTTGCCTCTTTTATGCTGCATTATAATAGGAAGAAACTCTTCTCCAAAGTATTCTTACTTAAATATCCAAACGGTACATAATATACCATGAGTATCGTAAATGATCTACTTAAAAATGAAGGTTATGTAGAAAATCCCTTTTCGATAGCTCTATTTTGCACCTTTATATAGAGAATGTCAAGTGGAAAGGTATTCCTTTTCATTTTTCAGTTGTTTATCATAATATTCAAATATTCTTTGATATTTAATAGATTTGACAAGTTTATATTATATTTTTGCGCAACTTGATTATAATATATGGCAATATTTTTTTGTCAATTGTGATATGGCAGGTTTCATCTTCGGTATAACCTTGCCTCGCT
>CAJTGB010000004.1:163842-192654 GCA_910575835.1 Lachnospiraceae bacterium
GTTCCTGTCCAGACATGCCGGCAATGTGTCCAGAAAAGTACACCTTACTGGATTTTTTCACCTAAAAGTTGTATTCCAAAAAGAATAATGGTAATATAACATTAATAGGCAGAACGTTGGCTCAGGAAGGAGCATTGAAGAATATGGCAAGAACAATTGGTATCGGGAAGCAGGATTTTGAGAAAGTAATTTCCAGGAATAATTTTTATATTGATAAAACGATGTTCATTAAAGAGTGGTGGGAAAATGATGATGAGGTCACCTTGATTACCCGTCCGAGACGTTTTGGTAAAACCTTGAATATGAGCATGACAGAACAGTTCTTTTCTGTGGAATATGCAGACAAGAGGAATCTGTTCGAAAATCTATCTATATGGAAAGAAGAAAAATACCGTAAACTTCAGGGAACCTATCCTGTTATTTTTCTGAGTTTTGCAGATGTAAAGGAGACGAGCTTCGTAAATGCGAGAAGACAAATATGCCAAACGATCAAGAAATTATATAACAAGTATGATTTTTTATTGGAGAGCGGTCACTTAAACGAAGATGAGAAAAAGACATACTTGGAAATATCTGTTGATATGGAGAATAATCTTGCGTCAGACTCTTTGCGCTCCTTGTCGGATTATCTAATGCGCTATTATGGCAGAAAAGTTATTATTTTATTAGACGAATATGACACACCTATGCAGGAAGCCTATATAAACGGATATTGGGATGAGCTGGCTGTCTTTATCAGGAGCCTGTTCAATTCTACCTTTAAGACAAACCCTTATTTGGAAAGGGCGTTGATGACCGGCATCACCCGTGTGAGCAAGGAATCTATTTTTTCGGATTTAAATAATCTAACCGTAATTACGACGACATCTGATTTATACTCCGATTGCTTTGGATTTACACAACAGGAGGTCTGGAGCGTTTTAGACGAGTATGGCCTGTCATCGAAAAAAAATGAAGTAAAAGACTGGTATGACGGATTTACTTTTGGGCAGACAACGGATATCTACAATCCTTGGTCCATTTTAAATTATCTGAAATTCAAAAAATTTTCTACCTATTGGGCAAATACGAGCAGCAACAGCCTTGTCGGAAAGCTGATCCGGGAGGGAAGTCCAAATGTTAAGATTATCATGGAAGATTTATTAAACAGAAAAGGACTTTGCACACAGATTGATGAACAGGTTGTATACAGCCAGCTGGATAATGATGAAATTGCCATCTGGAGCCTGCTTCTTGCGACTGGATACCTGAGAGTAGAAAAGCTTACGTTTTATGAAGAGCAAGGTATAGATGAGTACACCCTCGTATTAACAAATAAAGAAGTCCGCATTATGTTTAAAAAGATGATTGAAGGGTGGTTTTCCAAGTTCATGCCATCAGCTTATAATGATTTTATTAGGGCAATGCTGCTGGGAGACCTGGAGGCTATGAACACTTATATGAACCGGATCGCGCTGGCTGCATTCAGTTATTTTGATACGGGAAAGAATTTATCCGAAGAAGCAGAGCCGGAACGCTTTTACCATGGATTTGTCCTTGGTTTAGTGGTAGATCTGGGCGGCCGGTATAAAATTACTTCAAACCGTGAAAGCGGATTTGGAAGATATGACGTGGTGCTTGAACCTCTCCAGGAACAAGACGATGCGGTCATCCTGGAATTTAAAGTCCGTAATCCCAAAAGGGAGAACAGCCTGGAAGATACGGTACAAAAAGCATTGGAACAGATTGAAGAGAAAAAATACAGCGCATCCCTGATCGCTGCGGGGGTCGCGCCGGAACGGATCCGGAAATATGGGTTTGCGTTTGAAGGGAAGAAGGTTTTGATTGGGTGATAATCGGGGAAGGGCGTCAGAGCTGGCTTTTCCAGGTCGGCTCTCTTCGTCTCGATTGTCTCTTACACCTCTATAAATGGCTTAACTTCGGTGAAAAGAGGCTCTTTTTCATTATTACAGAGGCGCCAAGTGATTGCGCAAATGTGTCTCATAAGTCGGGATATGCTACGGATGAAAGACATATACGTGCTGATACTTTCCTTCATTCTGCCTGAGTGCTTCTGTGACTGCTCCGCAATTACCGGACGCGATCAGAGAACAACACGGTGAAAGCAGATGAACCGTACAGAGGTACCCCGCTCCCAAGCGGAATCCGAGCGGCCGCCTGCTTGTCCAGGCGGCCAACGTACTGCAAAGTTCTATTAATACAGTTTCGTGTATCTGTATGTTTTTTATAATAAAATAATCGTGTTCTTGATTCCCATTTCCTGAATCTGGGTTTGAATTGGCTCTTGATAGAGCATAGTGCAGATTAATATTGTGTAAGGCGTATCTTTTAAAAAGGCAGGAGAATAGATCGGGTAATTGTACATCTTTCTCCCTTGCTTGATTTTATTGTTGTCTATAAAACATTTGATGTTGCATTGCTGCAGATCTGTCGTTGCAAACAGGCTCATCACATAGGAACCTGTACCCCAGACGGCAAGCTCACATTTCTTGTCCCGCAGCGCTTCTATGACCTTGTTCAGCTCTTCGCGTTGACAGTTCTGCCTTTTTAGATATTTTTGGATTGCATAAGCCGTACTGTTATCTTTAATCTGTAATGGCTTCAGGCCTGTTTTCTGGTATATTTGAATCAGAGTCATGCCTTCGTGTTTTTGATCCACGCGTTCCATTCCATGCTGTACCATCAGGTAATCCAGAGACTTTTCTGAAAAATAATTAATATGCTCCAAATTGAAATGGTTCGGGATAGGAGAGGGATCTTCACCTATCTGGGAATAGTCCGGTACACTAATGAAAAAAAGTCCATTTGGTTTTAACATTGCCTGGAGATTTGCAATTCCTTTCCTTGGAAACAACAAATGTTCGGCTACTTCAAATAGGAAAACAGCATCGTATTTCTCATATTCATCAGGCAGAACTTCGGAATAGACATTGGAAATATAAGCCTGAACTCCTGCTTCCTGCATACGGGATATACTTTCTTCCGAAGGATCTGCGGCGGACAAATGAGTATATCCGTGCTGCTTCAGCGCTCGGATGAAGCGGCCGTTTCCGGCTCCGCATTCCAGAAGATTTGCATCCCTGGAGACGTACTTTTCCAAAAAACCCGCTACCGAATCATAACGGTAATTATTATCATCTTTGCTGTCGTCGCCGTAAAAATTGCAGTGCGTGTAGTAATAGTCATAGTCGTCCATGGCTGCGGCAGTATCAGCATAGACAAAACCGCAGTTCTCACAGGAAACAATACAATAGGAAGAGGGAAGATGATAGTCTGCCGGTACACTCATGTGAATCTGTTCGATGGGTATGGAATTGCAGGTATTGCAAAGTGGACAGCATCTTTTCGTCATAATCTGGCACCTCCCGGGGCGTGATAATATATTTTCAAATACAGTTCTATATCTGTAAGCCTTCTGCCCAAGGGGCTTCTCCCGACAACCACAATTCCTCCAGATATTCTTTGTCCCTCAGAGTATCCATCGGCGACCAGAATCCCGGATGGCGGTAGGCCGTCATCTTGTTATTTTCAGCAAGCAACTCAAAAGGCCGGCCCTCCAGCATGTCAGAACCGTCTCCAAGATAATCGAAAATCTCCGGTGAAAATACTCCATATCCGGCATTCACCCAGGACTGGTCCGAACGGGCCTTCTCCTTGAAGCTGTCGATGCATCCGGAAGCTTCATTAATCTTTACCGCGCCAAAACGCCCGTCCGGTTTTGTGACGGTTATAGTCGCAATACGGCCATACTGCCGATGACAATCCAGCAGCTTTGGGATATCCACATTTGAAACTCCGTCCCCATATGTAAATAAAAATTCCTCGTCCCTTACATATTCCTGTATTTTAAGAAGCCTCCCTGCCGTCAGGGTGTTCAGTCCGGTATTGATCAGAGTTACTTTCCAGGGCTCTATTTTATTTTTTAGAAATTCCTTTTTGCCGTTTTGCAGATCGATCGACACGTCAGAATATCTGGAATAATAATCTACAAAATACTGCTTGATCATATGCCCCTTATACCCGCAGCAAAGTACAAACTCATGGAACCCAAAACGGGAATACCATTTCATAATATGCCACAGTATGGGACGGCCTCCAATCTCTATCATAGGCTTGGGGCGAAACTGAGATTCCTCCCCGATCCGGGTTCCCTTTCCGCCTGCCAGAATTACAACTTTCATCCGATCACCATACCTTCCAAGGGGCGTGCCCTTGCTGCCACAGTTCTTCCAGAAACAGCCTGTCCCGCATGGTTTCCACAGGCATCCAGAACCCTTCGTGCTTATAGGTTGCGACTCTTCTCGTCTGTCTTAAACGGTTGATCGTCGCTGTTTCAAAGCTTTCATAAGATGCCAGATAGGAGAATATTTCCCGGCTTAGTATCATGTGGCAAGTGTTGACCCAGGCGTTGGCTTCGCAGTTATTCTGCAGAACAATATCGGAGGCAAGGTTGCCGTCGGAATCCAGATTCAGAACCGCATTCCGTCCGGACGGACGCGCAACCGCCATCAATACAAGATGGGGGCTTTGATGATATGCCGACAAGAAATCCGTAATATTCAGATCCGTAATGCAGTCACCGTAACAGACGATGAATGCTTCGTCTTCTATATAGTTTTTAATCTTCCGGATACGCTCACCTGTAGCAGCGTTTAATCCGGTATCCACTACAGTGACCTTCCATGGCTCGCTTACTTTGTTGTGGATCAGAATATCATTTTTCTGCAAGTCCACGGTTATATCAGAGCTGTAGATATAATAGTCAAGGAAATACTCCTTGATTAGTTCAGCCTTATAGCCGGTGCATATGATAAAGTCATTGAAGCCGTAGCCGGAATAGGACTTCATTATGTGCCATAGAACCGGGCGGTCTCCAATTTTGACCATTGGCTTTGGTATCTTACCGGCTTCTTCACTGATGTTGCTGGGCAGACCGCCAGCCAGGATTACAACTTTCATGATTTTTAGTCCTTTAAAAAATTATTCTGTTGCATTTCTTTCACGATCAGCAATTAAATCCATAGAACCGGCAGGGGGATCATAGGATATCTTTCTCTGCAATATCGGATTATTTAACAATCCTTCCTTGGACGTCGCAGCAATCCCGCCTTCCAGCGCCTGAGACAGGCTTTGGTATACTTCATTCCCCTCTATTTCCTCATCAAAGACTTTTGAAAGATTCAGATATTTTCTGGCAATACTGATCTTACCTGCATTTAACATTTTAAAACCATACCGGAGACACATGCTTCCTAATTTCTGTATGCTCTCAGGCAGTCTTTCCCGGGGCAGCTGATATCCATATTGGGAGGTTACTTTTGCTATCTTATGTATGATCTGATAATGCTCCATAACCGCAGTCATATTATTCTCAGATTCGGTTGTTTCATTTCCGCTGTGTACCCTATATTGCATCAAAGGCTTGTCTAAATACGCGATATCGCCGACGCAGGACAGTAACGCGTTATAATACCAGTCATTAGCGACCTGGAAGGTACAGATCCATTCCTTGACCTGTTCAATAGAAGAGACCCTCATAAGCCTCTGTCCCGGAATAGCAATCCCTGTTTTCATGAATACGGCTGCCTGCTGTTCGCCGGGAATGATACAAGAGGTATTATAAAATGGAACAGATGTTAATTTGGCGCCTGACGCATCAATTTCATCCCTGTGAGTCATGACCATGCTGACCTTCGGGTATTGCTCCAATATGGATACGGTTTCTTCCAGAAATGAAGGATACAGAAGATCGTCGCTTGCCAGAATCAGCCGGTACTTTCCTCTGCTTTCCATCGCGCAGAGCTCAGAATTCCTATCGCTTCCCAAATTCTGCGGATTTATCCCGATTTTGAATGGAATTCCCTGTTTCAAAAATTTATCCTGATAGGATTTGGCTATTTCATATGAATGATCGGTTGAGGCATTGTCACGAAATATCACTTCAAAATCCCGATAGGTTTGATCCAAAATACTATCCAAACATTCGGGAAGATATCTTGCATAGTTGTAATTGGGTATGCATATGCTGATTAATGGTGCTTTTTCCAAAAGATTACCGCCTTCCTATTTGAAATTCTTCATACTTCAGTCCTTATATATACGCATAACAATCAGTATCCCAAACAGCAGGAGAGTGGTGCCGCAGATATATTTTATATTCTGGTATCATTTCCTTGATCGTCTGCGGAACTTCCCACAAATCGTACAGGTAATGATATGCACTGATACATAACTTGGGTTTCTGTTGTGTGATGATATGCTTCGCACCTTTTAAAGCCTTTATTTCAAACGTTTCAACATCCATCTTAATAAATGTAACCTTCTTCCCTCGTAAAGCATCATCTATAGTTGTGATCCGTTCTGTATGCTTTTTTTCTCCCTGGATATAACCATATTCTATCTCCGTGCATACATCAGAGACTCCGGCATTGATAAGTGTAATTTTGTCAGAGTCATACTTTTCGGCTGTTTTCTTTAATTCTTTAAAAATAGACGAATCCAGTTCAAAAGAATAAATCCAGCCAAATTCTCCGCCTGTACTTTGCAGGAACTTTTCAATAGAATCGCCGTTATATGCGCCTGCATCTACGATATATTCGTTATCCCCCATTGAAAAAATATCCGATTCAAAATATTCTCCGGGAGTTTTCAGCTCATTAAAGATTTTAGTCGCCAACTTAGGTGCGATTCTGTTGCAGATAGTTTCCACATAGATTTGTCTTGACATGTCGTCCTCAAACAAATTAAGGGTATCTATAATTTGAGATCTTCTGTCTTCAAACCAAGTATTACTGTAATGCGGATCATAAACATTCATGGTATACCAGTCTATGGGGTAACATTCAATGCCCATATCCGTTAATTGCTTATAGACAGGACGCCATTCACCAATCATGATCAAAACGGCGATATCATCCATTTTTGCTATTTCATCGGGTGAAAGACATTTCCTGCCTTTAAAAAGTTTTCCCCATCGCTCAGGGTTATTGTCTCCGACATATTCAAATCTGCGCATATGCTCAGGTGTCGCGCAACCTTCAAAAAATTCTCCTGTTCCAAACACACACACATTTTTGTGAGAATACAAAGCATTCTGAATCTCTATCGCCCGGTCATGTATTTTATAATTAGATTCTATAGCATAATCTATCGCTTGATTTAAACGTTCTTTTTCTTGCATTGTTATTTCTCCTTCTGGTGTAAAGATATCCCACAATCAGCTTTGTCACTTCCCACTCTTCAAATAACGCAATCTCATTACACCTTTTCGCTTACTATAGGCTTTTTAAAATCCATATATCCCTGTTCTGCCGCTTTGGAAGTGAGCCCCTGCATCCCGGCACAATGTCCGCATGTCCGGTAATATGGCTGCTCAATAAAGGCCCTGATTGCTTCCTTCAATTCTTCTTTTGATGTGGAGTGTTCTATATCCACATAATCCATTTCATATCTTCCCAAATTCAGGCTATAAAGCGCTGTAGCAAAATCACAGGGATGGAGTTTTCCGTTCTTGACCTGCATACATCTGGGCGGCTGTACACAATCGGTTTTTTTTGCAATCATCTGTTCTTCTGTATCGTGCAGGTCATATAAAGTAGAGGGAACAGACCATTCAGGTATTGTAATTCCGACGGTATATGAAATCCCGGCATTTTTAATCAGTTCTATGTTCCGATACATCATTTCCTTCTGTTTCTCATTGATTGCATGCTCATAGTTGGAAAAGCTGACATTGATCCTCTTATCATCGAGCCCTTCCAGTTGTTCCGGTTTAATAGGATAAGTTCCTGATGTAGCGATAGAAATCAGTCCAAAATTGTGTTTGGAAAGCAGCTTCTGAATAATTTTGGACAAATCCGGATGCATAAACGGTTCACCACCCATTACGGTTACAGTTCCAATACTGTCCATCGCATCGAAAAATTTGTCTATATCATCACAGATCCGATCTAAAGGAATGTCTATTCGTTCTTTCAGCGGATACTCATTCATGTAAGAAGTACAGCATTTACACTTTAAACTGCATCTTTGATTAATGACCAGTGTAATACTGAACATATGTAAGGGGTCTTTGCTTTGGCTTCTGCTTTTGACAATATTACTAAGACGCTGACAAAAGATAAATCTGCAGCACATGCTGCCCTGGCATTGTTTGGATTCAATATCAGTTGTTTTATCAAACGGACATATCGCTCCCATATAAAGGTAGTCACCACGTATCACATTTTTATATCCCTTTTCAGACAGCTCTTCTAAAAGCAGACCTCTAATTACATTGTTTCCGATGCAGAATATAACCAATGTTTCATTTTTCTGATCAGTCGTAAACGGCTGGACACATTGGATTCCATTTACACTCTGAATAGAATCAGCTCTTAAATCCCAATAATTTAGTATATTTACCCCATTTTCCAATAAATATTTACCGACAGCGTCTCCAAGAAAACTCCCTCCCCATAAGACAATTTGAGGGAAGCTTTTAATATAATTTAATAAAGCTGTATTTTCAACGCACTCTCCGGAATGTGCCTGTTTATAATACTGGTTGATATCGAACATAATTTTTATTCCTTCCTGATATATTTCTTATTCCCATAAGAATCTATTTCAATGTCTCCTTTGGGCGGATCGCAGGAGGCTTTTCTTTCAAAATGTATCCTACACACTCAAAATTCATCAATGATTTTCAAAGCTTCTTTCACCGTTACTCCATAGCAACAATCTAACTGGTAATACAGACCAAAGAAGGCGTCGCACAATTCAGGAGTAAATTCCAGACATTCTAAATCGGGACTTAATGTATAGAGCACTCGGGCATATTCTAATATTCCGGCGTGAGTATTTTTCAATATTTTATCCCGGTATTCATCCGGCTCCTTTGATGCATACCGCTTGTTTCCGGATTCATCGAAGCATATAAACATAGGTTCATATGCAGTCAAGACCCCTTCCAGTTCTCCCACATATTTATGAACTGCCCTTTTAGGCGCATATTTACTGTCTTCACCCATATATCCATAAGCTTCCAGTTCGTCATATACAGAATAATTAGGAACTTTGGATAATACGATAGATAGAAGGATTCCTTTCCTTTGTGTTGAAGCGAAGAAATATTTACCGATTGTTCCCGAAGAAACTGCATCGATCACAGCAATATGACGGCTATTTTCCATGATCCTGTCAACATACTGTTTGTACATAGAACGTTCTCGTTCAGCGTTCTCTAATATGTCTTCCTCACGCTTAAATACACAACCGGCCTTTCCTTCATCCTCATTTACAGTGACTCCGTCTAAACCAAATCTGCTTGAGAGCATTTTATCGGGCGTCATGGAATCCGGAGTTTTTTGCAATGCATTTTCCAGATCTGCCCGATTTCTGATTGATGCGACTGCCAAAGCGCGTCTGGAACCTAATATATATCCTCCCCGCGGAATCTCTTCATAAGGGAAATGCTGCTTCATAATGTCCCATACTTCATGTAAGATCCATCCGTCTCTCGCGATAAATGCAGCAAAATCTATGTGTGCGGCGTTACATTTCCTTAGTATCCAGGCCAGGTATCCAACAATCAGGGGTCCGTAACATATAAATCCTATGTCATTTTCTTTTTCCAGACGAAGTATTTTATAATCTTTAAATGGATCAGACAGATATTTGCAGGCAAAAACTCCGATGGCGATGGAATCACCGATACTGCGGTTAAAACTCAGCAACGTTTGGAATGGAGAATAGAGCATAAGCTCATAATTACTTGGTATTTTTACGACGTCTAATCCCTGTTTTAATGCACACTGAATGTCAGCGCCTTCATTATCCCCGATATGAAGTATAGCCTTATCCGGTGGACTGCCTTCTTTTACTGCCTGGAATAGTTCTCCATCAGGCCATTTATTTTTTTCCTGTTCACAGGATATGAGCAGTCTGTCATAATCCTTGACTCCGCACTTTTCCAAGAGCAATTTCATTTGAGCAGTGTTCAGATACATCTCGCTGACCAGATATATCTGTTTTTGATTTTTTCGTGCAAAGTTTAATAGTGAGACGACAGATTTTCTCGGTGCTGCATAATCCATCTCTGTCATTAGTTCTTCTTCCATAATCTCTGCAAGCATGTCCTGCCCGATATTTCTCAAAGCTGCCATTTCTGTATAAATGTCTCTTAAGGTCGGTGAAATTCTTTTGCTATATGCAGCGTCACTTGCGGATTTCCTTAACACACAAAAGTCGATATCCAGATTCTTTTTTAGCAATCTTCGTTCCACAATTTCAAAAATATCTTCTGCCCGGACAACTTTTCTCGCGATCAGCGTATCGAAAACATCAAAGCATATGATATCGTGTTCCAATATCTTGTGTTTCAGATTTTCTATGTCAATACGCCCGGAGGGTTCCGGATATGTTTTTGCTGCTTTACCCAGATTCGTGCCCCGTACATCATAGATTGCTATTCCGTCCTGTTCCAGATGTCTGATACGGCTGTAAATAAGTGGAACAACGACGTCTCTGGCTACAATGATAATAATATCCGTGATCTGCTTTACCTCATTCTCAGAAAGGACCGAAAGCCCCTCAAAGGTTTCTCCCTCATGCTTCGCATCCATAACACCAGCGATATGATAATCTTCCAGATTATGTATGAGAACCTTTGTATTAATGCCTAATCCATACAAAACAATAGGCTTTTCTCTAAACGCTTTAAAAGAACTCTGAAAAAAGCTGAGTATGTCCTGTGCTTCTTCTTGATCACTAAACATTTCTATCCTCCATCTGTTCGGCGGCTTCTACAGTTAGCGGATTGACTGTATCGCATCCTCTGCACAGGCGGCAGAATGAGACTGCGCCGTCCCGGCTGTAGCCCTGATCAAATTCAAGGAAACTTTTCTTTTTGTTTTTTAACTCTTTGCCAAGATCAAAATAATCATTAGGGCGATCTTCGTATATCCCGGCCCTGACTGCGCTTGTTTCCAAATGACAGAAATAGACCCGATTCTTATACAGACCACGGAATGAAGCCCGGCATGCATCGAAAAAAGGAATCCATTGTGTATCTGAGATTGAATTGCAATTTTCCGGAAAACCAAAGTCTCCCCACAGGGAAGATTTTAGAACATAATAGCTTACATTTGCTTTTTCCAATAAGTCTTTTAATTCCTGCAAACGCTTTTGATAAGGGACTGCTTCGGTATAATCGCTGATCTGGATTTCTACAGAATACTTATGGAACAATTCAAGCAGTTCTTCGCCTGGAAGAAGCGTGCCATTTGTAAATATCTTAAAATGGTCAATATGATCCCTGTATTTTGAGGCTGTATAGTTAATGATTTCTGCCAGAGGCGTATATAATAAAGGCTCCCCGCCCAGCAAATTAAAGCTTTCCAGATATTCCACCATAGAAAAATACTGATCGATCTGTTTTAATACGTCGTCCTTGTCCAGATCTCCAGGATTTCTAAAATACGGCATGAACATGTTGCATTTCCTGCATTTTAAAGTACAGCGCTCTGTCAGGGCAATGTCCAGCCTCCGGGAGTACAGCTTATCATGCTTATACAACTGATATATTTGTGTAAATACAAAATAATCAAAAAAATTAATATTTTCTTGAAAGCCTTTCCCGATCAGCCGGGGCTTGATCTCATTAAATGCGCTCGTCGTTACAAGAGCGATATAACCGGACTTTGGATCTAATATTTCCGGATCCTCAATAACCATTCCGCATATACACTTGCCCTGGCGTGTGGTATCAGAATCTACGGCGCCGATAATATTGATCTCTTTTCCGCAAAGTGAGATCAGGCTTTGCGCTATATTCGCGGTTCCCCAGATATAATATCTGGTCTCCTTACCGCATAACACTGCTGCGGTTTTATCGAATTCGTGGCCTTGATTTATCCATTTCATAATTCGGAATCTCCTCATACGATCATTTTATCTTCTATATTCTCCATAAAATCAAAGAAACCTTGCTCAACGGCTGTGCTGGTACTGCCCTGGTTTCGGTTTCGTTGCATACTCTTCCGTCTATGCCTGTTAATACTTATTAAATATTTCTCTATTTCCTGTCCAAGATAATTTGCCCCCAAATCACCTCTCGAATCAAGCAGTTTCTTCTTACCTTACATTGCTGAACAGAACTCATATTCGTCTGCGGTATCTTCCACATATCATCTAACTTGTGGTAAACGCTGATTGCCAATTTGGGATGCTGTGTGGAAATAATTTTTTTAGCGCCTTCCAAAGCATCCATTTCAGCCCCCTCTATCAAGTTATATTTTTATCCAAGCATAAAGATTACAGCGACATTGCCATATTCAAGAATACAATCGGAGACGATATATTTCAGTCCGCTCTTAATGCCTAATTCATTAAATCCATATCAGATATTCTCTCCAATCACTATAAATTCCATATTCCATTATCAAACGACGTCATACATTGAAATCCCAGTGCTTCCAGCCGTGACACATCCGGTTCCAGCCAGAATGTACGGTTTGGATCCGTCTGTTTCATTCCGAAGCCTAATTCGATACCCGGCCTGACAGCATCCCGTAACTGCTCTACAAAATGTTTCAGCTTACCTGTCTTCCCGCTCGCAATATGATAAATGCCCTCTGTCTCTGGCTTCTCTGCCAGCATCCGCATAGCCCTTGCAAAATCCGTGATATACATGAAATCCCACATGTTTTCACAGCTGCTTAGTTCCGGAACCTTTCCAGCCCGCAATGTTCGCGCCACATACCCGAGCAGGGTTGGATCATTCTTCCTTGGACCATACACACTATAGATTCTGGGCCATACAAAAGATATGCCTAACTGTTCAGCCAATACACGTCCCATATGCAGACAGGACAATTTGGCTGCACCGTACATCATAGAAGGGGCAGGGACCGTTTTATATTCAGTTGTTCTCTCATGGATAACGCCGTATTCCGCCTGGCTTCCGGCGCCGATGAATTTATGACAGCCGCAGTTCTTCGCTGCTTCAAGCGCCTTCTCCATATAGATCAGATTCTCAAGCTGAGTATGGTAATCATTTCTTCCTTCTCCGCCGGATCCATTCCAGGCTAAATGAAAGAATACTTGATAATTCCCCGAGAGCTGTTCCAGATTATTCAATGGGAGCACAACTCTATTATCTGCTTCAAGAAATTCTGCTTTTTCTGACGATTCCGGACGGATGATAGCTGTCACAGTATGTCCATTCTCTTTTAGTTCGCGGCACAATGCCGTACCTAAGAATCCTGTAGCTCCTGTTAATATGATATCCACAGTTCCGGCCTCCTTTCAAGCTAAGACACTCTGTCAATAAGCATATAAACGCATCCGCTTTTTAAGGGATATTTGATTGCATTATTTAACTATTTTAAATATATGATTATCATCGCCCTAATCTTTTCTTAAAAATAAATTCTTTGAAACTGACCGCTTCTCTCTGTTATGTTCATCTATAACCTGAAAAATTGTTATATAATTCATAATTCCGAGATCCCTTAGCTGCTGTTCAATTTTATCAGAGTCTTTAACAAAGATGATAACCATCACATCGGGATATTTCTTCAATTGTTCCGGCGATACGCACAGAATCCCATTTACATACTGACCTTGCATTTCTTGATTGTTGTCTGTCAGTAATGATACATTCAATCCCTGGTGCCAGTATTCCTGAAAGAAATGGTCACGGAACAGCTTACCAAGCCCGAATACGCATACATGTCTGCATCTGGCTAATTTCCAGATAAAATTATCGGATATGGATGCTGTATAGTTATCTTTGTTCAATTGTTCCTTGAGCATATCTACAGACCTTTTTATCTGCATCGAAGGAAGCGCTTCTACATTCCTTGAATCACAACAGGTTCTACAGAGAATATCCGACGAGTCGGCTGTCAGCCCCTCTATAAAATGTTGAAATTCTCTTCCGGCTTGTATGTCTTCCCAGGATTCTTCCAACAGATTGCCAAGTACATGCTTCATGCCATAGTCCTGACAGCATAATACCAACGTACCATCGGGAAACATTACAGGCGCCCATCTTCCGATCTGTTTTTCGGAGCCATGGTAGCAGACAATGCGGCCTGTCTTCGCAGCCGTAACGGGTACTTCTTCTAAATCCAGATTTCCGGCTCTGTTTCCCAGCGAAATACCTGCGTACATTTCCGGGTCGATCAGGTTCTTAACTACAGGATGGACATTGCCGTGACAGGAATAATAATCAATCTTTATATTCTTGTTTACCTGCTTCAGTAATTCAAGATACTCATCTGTAATTGAAAACCTGGAATGTTGTTCTTCATCCGGTATGTGGAGAACAAAACTGTCAAATGGAATATCTTTGATTTTTTGATAGTCTTCCATAGTCATGTCAACCAATGTAGTAAATAAAGAAATCTTATAACCCTGCTGATATGCATACACAATCATATCTGCACAATGCGGATTATGAAAAGGTTCGGACATTCCGGCGAACGATATACTTGAATTTCTTTCTACCTTATCAAGAGCTTTTTTAAAGTCGTCAAAACTTAAGATGCTTTTGCGATTTTTATCTGCGTTATAGTATTTGTTTAATAACAATTTTTACGGACAATATAAACAATCCAACCGACACCCGATTGTCAGTGGTAATTCTAATGCATGTAATTTGGGGGTCTGATAGGGGATTGTCAGGCTCATTTCCCCCCTATTATTTTCAGAAGACAGAATTTTTTGTTTCGTTCTGTTTTCCGTTGATCCGAATTGTAAGTTTGTTTTCATTATATTTCTCCAATCATAGTTGTATTTCCACGGGCAGCAAACCAAGCGGTACACATACTTGCTAACTGCATCAAGGGTCAAAATTCTGCCGTGTCATTGCCCGTTGGTGCACGAGAATACGTCATTCCAACGGACTGCATCAATCTCATCCCGGCTAAGAAGCGGCACCATATCATCCAGCGGCCTGGAGGCCATCTGTCCGTCTTCTTTCATATAATTAGCTTGTCTGGGCAGGATCTTTTGCTCAATATCTGCCTTAACTCTACATACAACGGGACCGTCATACTCCAATGCTTCCTGAACTCTGTCTTTCAAGTCCTTTTCAGATTCCAACGCCAATGTCCGGATTCCAAAAGCCGCCGCAACCTTCTCGATATCCGGTAACGTCAGTCCGGATTCCCTGGTACATCCTGTCAGCCTGCCTTTGAAATTGCCATTCTGGGATCCATAGATCATACTGTATCCTTGATTATCTGTAATAAAGAGCTTCACTGGCAGATTCTTACGCCTGATAACTTCTAATTCCTGAATATTCATCATCACGCTCCCATCCCCGGTCACACATACCGTCCGCCTTCCGCCGGATGCGATACAGCTCCCGATACATGCCGGTACGTCGAACCCCATAGCCGCCAGTCCCTTTGTCAGGAAGGCCCTCTGTCCCCGCTTGATTTGGAACACTTTCATAGCTATGTCCACAGATGTTCCTGAACTGGTAAACTGGTAGATATCGTTTTCGGACATCTGACGGCTTATCTCATCCACCAGACGATAGGTGCTGACATATCCTTCTCTGGGTTCTGTCTCCGGGATAAAGACGGGATAACGTTTTTTCATATTATTGCAGTAGGAGATCCAGTGTTCATCCTGTGATGTATAGAGTTCATCCCTGTGTTCTAACATCTTTGTAAGGAAATATTTTGCGTCGCAGGGGATTGGCAGATAGGGACGCACACTTTTTTTATGCATTTCCTTCTCATCAATATCCACCATTACATGCTTTGCCGTTCCCAGAAAGTCCGCATAATTATACCCTGTGGATAGAAGGTTCAGACGGCTTCCGATTGTCAGGACAAGGTCTGCGTTCTGCTGGATAAAGTTGGCGTGACGATGCCCCACAGATCCAGGGCGTCCATAAAAAAGGGGATGTGCATCTTCAATCAGATCAACCCCGTTCCAGGAAGTTACGACCGGAACGCCCAATGCTTCATAAAACTCCCTCGCCTCTTCGGCAGCGCCGGCTAAACGAATACCGTTTCCAAGAAGGATGATCGGCCGCTTCGCTTTATGCAGCAGGTCCAAGGCCTGAGAGACCTGTTCCTCGGTGCATATCCACCCGTTCCCGCTTGAGCTGAATAATGCGTTATTACTCTGACAGTTGCTAAAATGATTCGTCGCTGTGCCTTTGGCGCCTTCGTCCCATTCAATCTGTGAAGCCTGGATATCCAGCGGAATATCCACCCATACCGGCCCGGGCCGCCCTTCTTTTGCAATGGCCGCCGCCTTCTCCATCTCAAAGAGGATATCCTCAGGCTTCTGAATCTGCACCGCATATTTAGTTACAGATCTTACGATTGACAGGATGTCCGTCTCCTGGATTCCAAACTGGCGGATTCCCTGATCCCCCACAAGGTCGTCCCGCTTCACCTGCCCGGAGATAAAGATTACCGGCGTGGAGTCATAATACGCACCGGCCACACCTGTCACCGCATTGGTTCCGCCAGGTCCAGAGGTCACAAGACAGACCCCATAGTTCTCACCGATCCTTGCATAGGCTTCTGCGGCAATAGAAGCCCCCTGTTCATGGAGCATACAGACCCCCTCCACCTGCTGATTCTTCCCCAGGGAATCATTTAGGTGCATGGCGCCTCCGCCGCTGACATAGAAGATATGCCGGATTCCCAGATCCGCAAGGAACTGGATCACATAATCTGATACTTTCATATCAATAATCCTTTCTTTTCATCCATCCACCCGTAAGGATTACATCACGGAATGTCTTTGGGTATTGAATGTTGAGTCCGTGTTATTCCGCTGCACTGTATGGATGGAATTGGATCAGTTCCTCGATCATTTCATTGCGGATCATCGTCGCCTCATAGCCCCCGCCAATCCCAAGCTTACGCAGCAGATATTCCATGGTCACATTTCCGTCCCGCCATTTGCCGCCTAAGCCTACGTGGGTCACATCCATATAGTCCGCGCCTTCTGCAATGGCAAGGTCTGCAAGGTTTTCTGCCGTGCCGTTTTTGTCATGGAGATGCACGCCCATCTCAATACCGATCTTATGGCATTCACGGATAGTATTCTTCACATAGTCTTCTGTCATCACGCTTTCCGTGTCTGCAAATTCAATGGCATGTACCCCCTTATCCTTTGCGAACTGCGCAAATCGGATGTTCTGTTCGATCGTGTTATATCCGGCGCTGGTGAAATTGATAAATACCTCATAGCCCAGCCCCATAGCTTCGTCCGCATATTCTGCCAGGGTTCCAAAATCCGTTTCATGGGAACGGGTCAGGATGCGGATGGTGTCAATGATACTGTCTTTCGCTGGCAGGAGAGGGGAGAGCGGTCTCTGGATGTCCCGCATTGCGGACAGCTTTGTTACATTCTTGCATGCCTTAAAAACATCTGCAATCTCCTGATTTTTTGTACTGCAGTACCGATAGATGCCACGATCCGGATCTGCAGCCTCCTGATGAAAGAAGCCCAGCTCCAGATAGTCAATTCCCTTCCCTTGGGCAAATTTATAAGCGTCCCGGACAAACTTGTCTGTAAAATGCCATCCTGTCTGATAGCCGACTTCACGCAGGGTACAGTCAAATATTTTCAAGCCTTTGATCATAGCCTGTTTTCTCCTTTTATCATAAATGGTTCTCGTTTGTTTCTTCCGGAATAGACAGCTGCAAGCGGAATTTTCCGCGGCATATGCACATCACCGGGACGTGTGCGAACCTGAGATACTTTCATGGATACGGAGGATCATTTCGTCCAGCATCTCCTTCGTCATGCCCGGATAAACGCCGACCCAAAAGCCGCGGTTCATCACCTTATCTGTTTTTTCAAGGCTGCTGCAAATCCGGTAATCCTTTCCTTCCTCCATCGTCTCGAAGCAAGGATGCCGGATAATGTTTCCTGCAAACAGCGCACGGGTCTGGATCTCATGCTTCTCCAGATACGCAATGATCTCATCCCTGGATATTCCGGTGCCTTCCCTGACCATCAGCATGAAGCCGAACCAGCTTGGGACAGAGTGGGACGTAATCTCAGGGAGAATGAAATATTCTTCCAGATCACGAAGCTGTTCCCGCAGATAGCACCAGTTTTCCCTCCGCCTTTCTACAAATCCGGGGAGCTTCTTAAGCTGGGCCGCGCCGATCGCTGCCTGAAGATCCGTCGCCTTCAAGTTGTAACCCAGGTGGGAATACACATATTTATGGTCGTATCCTTGCGGTAAAGTCCCGTATTGTCCGTCAAAGCGATGTCCGCACCGGTTATCCTGTCCGCCGCTGCAGACGCAGTCCCGCCCCCAGTCTCTTAAAGAACGGATAATCCTGTGCAGGAGTGGGTTTCTGGTATAGACAGCGCCGCCTTCCCCCATAGTCATATGGTGGGCAGGGTAGAAGCTGGAGGTACCGATATCCCCGATCGTCCCTGCCTTCTGGTATACGCCGTTGACCTCATACTCTGCGCCGAGCGCGTCACAGTTGTCTTCGACCAGGAACAGGCCATGCTGTACACAGAATTCTTTTACTGTCTTCAAGTCAAACACATTTCCCAGACTGTGAGCTAAGAACACAGCCTTTGTCCGGGGAGAGAGCGCCCCTTCAAGCAGGGATATATCTATGTTGTAATAAGGAATGTCGATATCTACGAACACCGGGACAGCCCCGCACTGCACGATTGGCGCAACTGTGGTAGGAAATGCTGCCGCAACCGTGATCACTTCGTCGCCCGGAAGGATTCGTTTTTCCTTCAAGAGGGGAGAGGTGAGCGACGCTATGGCCAGCAGATTAGCAGAAGAACCTGAATTCACGACAGAGCAGTAAGGAATGTCCAGATATTTCCCCAGCCCTGATTCAAACTCCTCCGTATATTTCCCGGCTGTCAGCCAGAAATCAAGGGAGGCGTCTACAAGATTGCAGAGTTCCTCTTCATCGTACACCCGTCCGGCATAATTGATCCGGTCTCCCGGCTTCCACTCCCTAGATGTATGCCGTTCCTTACAATACTGTGTAACCATATCTAAAATCTGTTGTTTTTCCATTAATAACCTCCGTAAATTTAAAGCCGTTAAGACTCTAAAATCTGCATACCAGTTAATGCATTGCCTGAATCTACAGCATATATCTGCAGTCAATAATCTCTTTATCTCCTAACGTAGGTGTCAGACGGAATTCTTCCCAAGCCGTAACAATAACCAGAATATCTGATTCATCATATACTTTTGTCAGGCTTTCGGCATAACGGATCTCTATGTCGGGATATTTCTGCTGAAATTCATCCATTGCAATCGGATCATAAGCGATGATATCCTGATGTCCCAGCTTTTTAAGCTCCTGTATGATCTTAACTGCGGGGGTGTCCCGTACATCGTCGGATCCTGGTTTGAAGGAAAGTCCTAAGATACCGACCGTACCAGAGGATTGACCAAGATGCCGCCCAATCTGTTCCGCAATCCACTGCGGTCTTTCAGTATTGGTTCGGATAACCTGCTTTAAGATCTGCGCATCAAAGCCTTTCGCCTCCGCCTGTGCATAGAATGCACTGGTATCCTTTGGAAGGCAGTATCCGCCGTAACCACAGCCAGGATAAACATAACTGGTCATGTTACAGTTATTCCAGCGCTTATCCATATGCAGGATGCAAAACGCCTCTGCAACTTCTATTCCGCCAAAAGCTTCCGCAGCTTCCGCCATTTCATTAGAATAACTGATCAGAGTTGCGAGCAGTGTATTGGACAGGTATTTGATAAATTCCCCGGTTGAATGACTGACACATTTAATAGGGATCCCCATCGGTTCATATAACTCAATAAGAAGAGCCTTGGATTTTTCATCATTTACTCCCAATACAATTCGATCCGCTTCTGTGAAGTCTTCCCAACAGTGTCCTTCCCGAAGAAATTCCGGATTGTTGGCGATACCTACGCACTCTGCCTTATCACATGATTTTTTCACATAAGGCAGGATCTTCTCTGCTGTCGTGGACGGCGGGATCGTAGACTTGGTTACCAGTACCCGGAATTTCTCATCATGGATTGCTTCAAGCGTACTGTCTATTGCCGAGAACAGATAAGTAAGGTTGGCGCTTCCGTCTATTCCGTAAGGAGTGCCTACACAGTAGAATATATACGTGCTTTTTTGTACTGCATCCGAGATAGCGTCTGTAATCAAAAAATTCTGTCCCAGATGACGCTTTAGAATCTCTCCCATATGCGGTTCATGAAATGGTATGATTCCGTTTCTCAGGGATTCCTTTCTCGCTTCGTCAACGTCAATGCCATAAACCTTACAGCCTGTTTCAGCGAATCCGAGCGCTGTAGTCAACCCTACAAATCCCAGGCCAAAGACGGCTACTGTCTTGTTTCCCTTCACCATAGCAGATTCTCCTCCCCATTCTTTCCTTCTTCCAGACTTTCTTTAATGAACGTGAGGAATCTGCGGACACCCTCATCAACCAGGATTTCTGGCTTGTAATCCAGCAATTCCCTTGCTTTGGCAATCTTTGGACAGCGCCTTTTGGGATTGTTCGTGAGGTATTCCTTGTCCTCTGGATCAGCATAAATAATCCTTCCGCTGTAATCGAAAAGCTCCCTTCCGGTATTCTGATAGATTTCAGCCAGTTTTTTGATAGAGATTTCCGGCTGATCTATACCAATGTTAAAATAATCATAAGAGCCGTGCAGGAGGATTTTCAGATATCCGGTTACTGCATCCGCTATATAACAGAAGGTACGGGTCGGGCTGCCGCTGGAAAGGATACAGATATCCTGATTCTCTGTGATGTTCTTGGCAAAATCAGCCGGAACCCTCTTATCATTGATCTTCATGCCCGGTCCATAATTATTGAAGGGACGAACAACACCGATCGGCATGTCATATTTTTGGGCAAACAGCATACACATGGTTTCGCCGAAGCGTTTTGCTTCGTCATAGCACGCGCGAGGGCCGGTAGCGCAGACGTACCCGTAGTATTCCTCATCCGTAGGAACGGCCTCTGGCGTCGGATCTCCGTACAATTCACTGGAAGAGAAGAAGAGGAATCCTTTTATCTGCTTATGGCAGTAATAATCCAATAGCCTTCGCAGGCCAAATACATTTGCATCAATCGTCTCAATCGGATGCTGTCGGTAAAATACCGGCGAAGCGATGGAAGCCATATGGACGACGTAGTCTGCTCCTTCTGCCTCTGGTATTGAAGCAATATCATCTGTAATGATGTCAAATTTCTTTATGATAAAACGGTCGTCTGCGTTCATTTCCTGAATCCATCCGGGATAGCCTAACATGAAGTTATCCAGGCAATATACTTGCTTTAATCTTAATTCTTCGCGATAGCGATAGAGAAAATGCAGGATATAGAATCCCAGGAAACCTGCGCAGCCAGTAATCAATATTGTGCTGTCGGATATTTTTTCTCTTTCTGTTGGAGAAAGCTTATGATATGTATAATTCAAATCTTCTTCCAATTGTTTTGTGAACATGAACGGAACCCTCCAATTTTAATCTTGCCTTTCCATTTTCCAAAATAACCAGTGTCCATCCTCAGTATCAGATTCAGTTTCTACGACATTATTATAGTTTGTTTTAATCCAACGAATGTTCTGCTCATTGACAAACTTAATAATCATGTATCCGTCTTGATTCAGGTATCCAGTTATATTACGCAAAATATTCTGATAATCTTTTTCATTCTCCAGACCAGACTCAATCAGGATATAATCAAATCCATTTGCTTGTCTGCAAGGCTCAAAACTTTCCCAGTCAGCAAATTGATATGCTTCATCAGATACGCCTTCCAAATCCTTGATAAATTCAGGTTCAGAGGTATAACTATATATTTTGCAGTCTAAGTTGTGCACATTTTCCTTTAAGGACTCCTTGATCTTAAGCGGATTGCTTCCCAGACCACTGTTAATTCCAAGAATTATTACAGAGTCTGTTTTATCACAGGGAAGTTTGTTAAACAGAAATCTGTCATAGCACATACCTTTGCCCCACGGATCCACATGGAATTCCTCATAAAAACATTTCCTTCCCTCCAGATATGCCTCACTTTCCCCATATGTACGAAATTCTTCTTTTAATGTTACAGAACCGAAATGGTGACAGTAGGCATCCTTAGCAAGTACCATCTTATAACAGTCTCTTCGTAAAAGCAGGGCAGTCATATCATCATTAAAAGCAAACGTATTCTTACTGCCGTATCCATAATACTTAGGCTTTGTTTTTTCAAAAATGCTGTTTTTTCTTAATTCGATCGGATTACATAATCTGGAGCGCTGCTCCCACCGAAAAGGATCGGATACATTGTTTTTCTCTGCTGCTTCCCACAAATCATCAATAGTATTGTACTGAAGAGGAAGTGTCTGGTAATTGCATATATTCGCAGTAGCGGGCACAACCCATGCAATGGATTCATCCGATTCTATACAGCGCAGCATATTTTCAATTGCATGAGGAGTAACGACGACATCGTTGCTTACAAATAACGTATATTTTCCTTCATGGATCCGTTCAAGTGCACCGAATCCGCCTCCGTTTATTGAAATGTCTAGTTGCTTGTCTGGGTGAACGCTCTCAAAATATTCTTTTGTCCCATCCGAGGAGCCGTGATTCACCAGAATCAATTCATATTTTAAATCCTTTGGAATAAACCGGATAAGACTCTCCACGCACATTTTGGTATACTCTAATTTATTGTACGCCATAACAACGACAGACAAATCATAGAGATAATCGCCAGTTTCCTGCGCACGCGCAAGATATACATTCTGGCCTAATTTATGACGCTCGTCCTGGTTATAACAATCTGTTTTTTCTCTGTCCGGATATACGCATCCCCAATAATAAATGGAGATAAGCATCATTTCGGTCAATGGAATGAATTCGTATTCAATCTTATGTACCGCTTTTTCCGGAAAATGCTGTTCGTAGTATGAGATCCTCATCAGTGAATCTCGGATAGAAGCAGCTGCTGCAGAGAGATGGAGTCCGTCCTCTTCTGCATCTAAAGGAGGCGCCGCTTCTAAGATAGCGGTGAGCATATCGTACATGTCACCGGATAGTGTACGGAAATTGTCATGATTATGCTCAGCCGTGTATTGATGTAACAGCTCTGATGCTTCGATCAAAGTCTCTGTCATTGTTAATAATTGATGGGCTAAATCCTGATTTTTTAGCATAGCTAGGTGTCTCCTAAGTTCGTGTAATGATTGTTTTTTATCGTTCTAATCGGCCATTTCTTTCAGAAGCCGCTGCTTAATACGCAGCAGTTCCAGATCTTCCGGAAGGAGTGAAACAAGCTGCGGAAGAATAGACATGGCTTCTGTGTACTTGCCTTGTTCTGCCAGAGTAGATAGTGCAGATTTTAATTGTACGGCAAGCTGTTGATATTCGTTTCCCGCGTTTTGCGCAGGATTATCCAAGCTCTTGTTCATCTGTCGGATTAGTTCATTGATCACTCCCGTCATCGCAGGATATTTCCGAAGCGCCAGACGGAACAGGCGCACCGCTACCGGATAATCCATATTGTTTATCTCGCCTAATGCCTCGCACGCAAATAAAGCAAACTGGCACTCTTCCGGTAACTGTTCTCGTTTCTTTTCATCAAACACATCCTCCTGATACAGGAGTTGATAAAACCGAATGATAGATCCGCAGTATGCTTCAAAAGCTTCCGTCAACTTGTCTTGCATAAACTGGCCGCAGGTAAGCTGCTTCTCCAGACTCGTCTTCTCTATCCAGCAGTAATGCAGTGGATATTCTCCCTGTATTGTCTTTGCCGCCTGCTCTGCTTTTGGCAGTTCTGAAATACTGAATTGCCGTATGGTTTCTGCAATGCATTGCTTCCATTGATCCAGAGTCAGTCCTTTTATGACATAGGACAGATCTATCTGCATCCGGATCGCTTGTCTTATAATCTTCTGTTTTAGATAAACAGAATTCGTGCTATCCATGCATCTCTTCAACAAATCCAGACGTTTCTTTTGCTTCGATTCTCTTATCATTCTTTGAAAAATCAGATACGGTGAATCCTTAGCAATTCTACGCAGAAGCTTTTGAAAAACAGACGGATTAGCTTCTTCCCATCTGTCAAAATCAAAATAGTGATACTGGAGCAGGTTCTCTTCATCCCACGGAAGACGCTTAAGAAAATATTCCGCGTTGTCAATATCTTCCAGTTCCAGCGCCGCCTCTGTGCAATAGATTCGGCTCTGAGCGAGCTTCTTCGGATTCCGGACGCTCTGTTCGTCTATCGTTCCATATCGCTGCTGTGCCCATAGTTCCGGTCTTTTGTCCATATAAAGCAGAAGCTTTTCAAATTGCAGACCGTATTGGATAACTTCTGGAGAATGCTTCTGTCTGGCATACAATGTAATCAATAGGCTGTATAGGATCAGCCGAACCAATTCGCAGGGATGTTCATTCTCTAACATTGAGGCTATCTCCTGAATTGCAAATTTGCCGCTGCCTTTTTCATAGAGAATAGTTCCCAGATTGGCCTGAAGCCAGCCCTGATAAACAGGATTTCCGCTGCAGGCGACCATCCCTTTCCGACAATATTCTTCTGCCTTGTCCCAACTTTTTATTGAGGCATATTCTTGTACAAGCTGTAGATAATTTTTTACATTATCAGGGTGTTCTTCAAGTTCTTTTAGGAGCATCGGTATATTCCGGGAAGTTTTTCCAGGATTGATTCTATCTACTGTTGACACATAACCGTAATGATGGACATAGGCGTTAAAGTATTTACATGGTTCTAGCTTGGGTTCCAGCTGTTCGTGAATCGGACTCTGGAAAGAGGTTTCCGGAAGGATCCGACTCATACGGAACGCATGATAATCCGTGCAGCTCGTTCCAGACCAATCCATATAATTCCTCTGAATATAACAGGCAGAGCCGAAGTTACAATACTGTCCATGCAAAAAGAAATCAAGGATTTCCGCGACATCTTCAAACCACTCGTCATCATCAATATAGAGAAACCATTCACCGCTTGCTGCCTTTAATCCGGCATTACGTGCTGCCGAAAAATCATTGCACCATTCAAAAGGAATGATCTGATCGGTGTAACGCCTGGCAATTTCCAGAACTTGTTCATTTTCCCCGGTATATACAATGATCAATTCACTTGGGAGCTGTAAAAGCAAGGGTTTTAATGAATCCAGACACCGTTCCAAAGAAGCGGCTCTGTCAGAAGCTAATAATGAAATCGTAAGCAACATCTTCATAATCTGGGATCTCCTTCAAACTGTAAAACAAGTTGTGTTCTATAGCGTAATGATATGGATGCTTTCTTTTGTAAACAGGAGAACTTGTATACAAAAGAAAGCGCCCATCCAATGGACCGGCGCTTTTGAAATTGTAACTGTAATTTTACTGTAATAACTGAAGAACCCCCTGCGGAACCTGATTTGCCTGAGCAAGCATAGCCTGAGAAGCCTGAACCAGAATGTTGTTCTTGGTGTAAGCCATCATTTCCTTAGCCATATCTACGTCACGGATACGAGACTCAGCAGCGGTGATATTCTCAGCCTGAACACCTAAGTTGTTGATGGTATGCTCAAGACGGTTCTGTAACGCACCAAAGTCAGAACGCAGTGAAGAAATATTATCGATAGCTTCTTTAACTTTATCAATAGCTGTCTTAGCACCAGTATCCGTAGAGATATCTAAAGTACTAATATCAGTACCGTTCATAGCAGTCGGGTTCATATTTTTCAAAGTAACTGTAATGGAACCGCCATTGGACTGTTCTGTAACATGAAGAACAATAGAACCCGCTTTAAATAATGTCTGACCGTTAAAATTAGATGTATCACTGATTCTCTGAATCTCTTCTCTCAAACGTACTACTTCTTTCTGCATCTCGCTACGGTTTCCAGTGGAGTATGTGCCGTTAGCAGACTGTGTAGCAAGCTCAACCATACGATTCAGCATGGAGTGAACTTCTGTCAGAGCACCTTCTGCTGTCTGTACAAGAGATACACCGTCTTCTGCATTCTTCTGAGCTGTGTTAAGACCTGTGATCTGAGCACGCATCTTCTCAGAAATAGCTAATCCAGCAGCGTCGTCGCCAGCGCGGTTGATTCTGTAACCAGATGACAGTTTCTCTAAGTTCTTTCCTACGGATGAATTATTATTGAATAAATTTCTGTGAGCATTTAATGCTGTAACATTATGTTGAATTCTCATGGTTTTCCTCCTTGAATTTTTGCTCGGGAACTCCTTTTCCCTGCATAATTATTAAAAATTTTTGTATGATTTTTCTGTCAAAAAGAGTGTTGGAAAGTCGAATAAATGTTCCTGTTTAGGCATGCCGGCGAAGTGTCTAAAAAGGTACACCTTAGTGGATTTCCGCATTGTATTTTCCAGAAAATAATGCTAAAATCAACTTATAAACAGAGTTCTCTGAAGCTCTGACAGAGAGGAATGGGGAACATGAGCACTGCTGCGATTCTGCAAAAATATTTGAAGGGGTGGAGATTATCCAGGATCCGGGATTTCATTCTTATCTTATTCTCCGCATTGATATACAATGATGCCATACCAACGCAAAAACCGTTTTTGTGACATTTTGTTGTTTCTGCATAGAAAGGAATATTCCAAATTATCCGCAGTATTATTAGAATTGAAATAGATTAAAGATTACAAGATACATTACCCACTCATTGTAGGAAGGATCGTGAAGTTATGGGAACTTATGTCAATCCGGGAAACACGGCATTTCGAGAAGCTGTTAATTCCAAAATCTATATAGACAAAACTGATTTAATCACATACACAAACAGCGTTTTAAATACAAAGCAAAAAAACATATGCGTCAGCCGCCCTCGCCGTTTTGGAAAGTCTATGGCCGCAGATATGCTGGTAGCCTATTATAGCCAGGGATGCGACTCCATAGAATTATTTGCTGGAACGAAGATCGAAGATGCGCAAAGCTTCCGATTACATTTGAATCGGCATAATGTTATCCGACTTGATATCCAGCGCTTTCTGGAAAAAGAACAAGATCTTGATACATTTATTGATGAAATCGAAAAGAGGGTTATTCACGATCTGAACAAAGAATTTACAGTTTTTAGGAATTTTACGGCAGACAGCAGACTGAAAACGCTGCTTGAACAAATATTTGTTGAAACCGGGAAAGGCTTTATTTTCATCATTGATGAATGGGACTGTGTATTCCGAATGGCCAAAGACCGGAAAGAAAAACAGAAAGAATATCTGGATTTTTTTCGGGGACTTTTTAAAGGTGCAGAATATGTGGATCTGGCCTATATGACAGGAATCCTTCCGATTAAAAAATACGGCGAGCACTCTGCAATCAATATTTTTGACGAATATTCTATGATTTCTCCGAAAAATCTGGGTGAATATTTTGGTTTTACAGAGGAAGAAGTAAGAGAACAATGCGAGCAGCACGGAGTAGATTATACCAAGGTACAGAAATGGTATGACGGATACCGTATCGGTGATTTCCATATCTACAACCCAAAATCCGTAGCTGACGTCCTAATGTGGAAAGAATTTCGAAGCTATTGGACCGGAACCGAGACCTACGAAGCGCTGAAAATTTATATTGATATGAATTTTGACGGACTGAAAGAAGCGGTTGTCATGATGTTGGGAAATGGACGCTGCAGGATCAACACCCGGAAATTTCAGAATGATATGACCACATTCAAAACTAAAGATGATGTGCTTACTCTTTTGATTCATTTGGGGTATTTAACTTATGATAAAAATACCGACGAAGTATTTATTCCCAACCTAGAAATTACTCAAGAATTTATGAATGTCGTAGATGAGCCAGGATGGGACGGGTTAGTACAGTCACTTAATCATTCGGAAGAGCTGCTCCAATCTACATGGGATTGTGATGAAAATGCAGTCGCAGAAAAAATTGCTACAATCCATAATGAGACAGCCTCCATGCTGAAGTATAATGATGAAAACTCGCTTACCTGCGTTATTCTGATGGCTTATTATAGTGCAAAAGCACACTATATGAACCCAATTATGGAGTTGCCGTCTGGGAAAGGCTTTGCAGATGTGGTCTATCTCCCAAAGAGAGAGAGACGTGTACCTGCGTTGGTGGTCGAGCTGAAATGGAATAAGTCTGCAGAAGGGGCGATTGCCCAGATTAAGGAAAAGAGATACGCAGACTGGGTAAACGGCTATACAGGAGATATCCTTTTAGTTGGGATAAATTATGATAAAGAGACGAAAGAGCATCAATGCAGGATAGACGCATTGAATAATTTTGTCATATCACCATCTCAAAACCCACTATAAGTGTCTCGCAAAATGATGTCTAGCAAATATAGTTTAGATTTGCCAGATACCATCTTTTATTAAAGCATAATCTATTTAGTGCCTGCTGATCAAGCATTTCATGTTTAATCAGCAGGCACTAATTAACTGTGGTTTTTTCTCTGTATAATATGTAGTGCTCCGATTAGTGCTTCTTTTTCACCTTCTCCAATATTAATCTTAATTATTGTCGGCCTTTCGTTGATTTGTTTATCTGCAAAAAACAAATTAAGTGACGTCATTGGAACTATTATGGTATCTACATCATCTGACGTTATATGTGATTTCAGCCCATTTGTTTCATAGGAACATATAAACTTTAAATCTATTCGTTTACTCAAAATACCACAGTGTATAAAATCAATATTATTGTACCAAGCCGCTAGCGCGGCGGCTAGCCCTAAGTATGTGAAATTACACTTTTTTCTTAAAATTTTCATTTTTCACAAAATAATAGTAGCAGTTTTTGTATATATGTTTTATTGTTGAATCACCACAAGACAACTTAAAA
>CAJTGB010000005.1 GCA_910575835.1 Lachnospiraceae bacterium
CTCGCCTGCACCTCACGATGCAAACCTTGGGAGTCGCTATAAAGTTCGTCGGTAGCTACGCCTCAGTGGACTTTCACCACAGAACACGGGCATGCCCGTCATACTCAGAAAACACCTGCAGTTTCCTGCAGGTGCCCTGATATTCCCTTTCCCGGAAACGGTTTACTTAAATCTCTTCCTCCTTCCCGTTTCCGCGCTCCTCTTTCAAGCTGCCCTCATCTTCAAATTCTGTCTCCCCGGCAGCCCTTTCCTCATTCATCTGCACGGCCTCCGCATAGATGTCCTCCGCATTTTCCTGGATGCGTGAAACAGTATCCATAATACATTCCTTTGCCCGAAGCGCTGCTGCCGTGCAATATGTATACACTTTTTTCGCATCCCCGCCGGACAATAGCCGGATGCCTGCTGTGCCGAACAAAACCCCGGCTGCAAAAATCCCGGTTTTTTTCGTGTCAATCTTTTTTACCATATCCAACATACAGTTCATTCCTCCTTCCTTTACTTATGCTTATAACCTGTGTAAACCGACATCGCCATACATATGATTGCGGCCCATGCCCAAAATTTATGTTTCTTCATCCGGCAGCCCTCCTTGATTGTTTTATTATACCTGCTCTCCAGCAGACTTTCCAACAGTTTTATCTTAATGGTAAATTTTCTCAATTAAGCATCCATCAACCATCCATCTTAGCCCCCGGTTCCAGTGCGATGCTGACAATGCATTGCCTATTCGCATACCCACATGCGATAAGCCCCTCTAATACCACCTTAAAACAATCCCTGGTACAAAGCTTTATCACCGTATGGTCATCCAGCTCAATGATAAATGTATTTTCCCCTCCATGATCCATGCGGCAGACTATTTTATATGTGTTTTCCCTGCAGATCGCCCCCATCTCTTCCAAAAGGCTTACCATCCGGTATACAGTAGCCATGCCTATCCTGTCGTCTGCCTTTTTTATCTCATAATAAATCTCTTTACAGCTGCTGCATTCTTCACTTAAAATCACATCCAGGATCAACTGCCTTTGCTTTGTAATCCGGCAGCTTTGTTCCTTCAGCTTCTGGATGATCAGTTCTTTCTGCATCTTTGTATCCACGCGTATCATCCGTGCCGCCTTCCCGCCCGTAGTATCCTGCAATTCTACTGAACCATTATTTTGGCAGCCATATCCCTGCCAATGGCAATCCTTGTCCCCTTCACATCCACAATCAGGTTTCCTCCCGCCTCTGATATAACGGTAACTGTCCCTCCTGTTACGAACCCAAGGCTTTCCAGGAACTTCTTGGTTTCTTCTTTTCCGCCAATCTTATAAATTGTATACCGTTCTCCCATATTCATCATCACAAGCGGCATCATATGTTTTCTCTTCCTTCTTGTCTTAAGCCATTTTTATGTTCCTTATGATTTAACTTCAAAGCAATGGATTCCTGACATACCGGGGCAAAAACCACTTCCGATATCAGTTCAACATTCAACAATACATTTCTCCGTCTGCTTATCTTCTGAAATACTTTTCTTTTCCCTGTTCAAAAAACTTATACATAAGCCTCCAGTATATGTATGAGCGCACTTGCGCTGCTGCTATGTGAACGCTCCAGAACCGCATTGCTGCGTACTGATTCTGTAATTGCGCAGCGCACCATCTTATGGGATGCCGTTGCCGTAAACAGAATCACTAAATCCGGTGTACCAATCTGGCGGCTTAAATCTGACCGCATTTTCGTAAACACTTTTGTCTTATGTCTGTATTTTTTGCAAATTTCTTTGTACCGGTTTTCCATCCTCTCATGCCCGCCTATGATTACAACGCTCATTCATATGCTCCTTTCCAAGTTAGTTATTGCTAACTATCAGTGTTAAAGAAAAATGCTTCTCAGCATTTTTCTATCATCCCTGCCTATAGGGACGATTCCTTTAGTACAAATGGTTAGTTATTGCTAACTCCATAAATAATAACATACCTCAAGTGCCCTGTCAAGAGATTCTGTGCAAAAAACCGCGCAGTTGAGATTGAGTTGAGATTGACCGCTTTATCCAGAAAATCTATGAGGATAATGTCAATGGGAAGACTTCTGATGAACGGTTCGCCATGTCGATGGCGTTTGAGGAAGAACAGCGGCAGATAAAATCCGCCATCCCCAACATGGAACAACACCTTGAAACAGTAACAGACAAAAGCGACAGCCTTCAGCGATTTATTGACAAGGTTAAAGGCATCACGCAGCTTACGGAATTAACGCCAGAAGTCGTACACGAATTTATTGAAAAGATTGTTGTGTCCAAGCCAGAATATATTGACGTCAAACGCCACCAGAATTTAAAATATATTATAATGGAGCAGGCATTGTTCGAGAACCATCACCAGAACAAATGGAAGAACTGTTCCAAGAGCATATGCAGGCTTCTGCATCAATACTGGATGAATACAAAGCAGAAACTCTCTGTCTTAGCCCATTGATTTGTGAGATAAGACAGCATTTACAGGGGCTTTCAGATTACTGCAAAAAATTTTTACCACTATTCCGGCCAACGTACTGATCATTGAAGATTCCATGTTTGAACATAACCGTTCCAAAAAAGTGGAACTTCTTGCAAAGGTATATGACCATGCAAAACATTGTTACAAATTTGGTTTTCGCATGCTTACATTAGGCTGGTCAGACGGAAGCACTTTTCTCCCGGTCAACAGTGTCCTTCTCTCCACCGAAAATAAAAAGAGCAGAATCAATGAAGCAAAGGAAACAGATAAAAGAACGGTTGGATATAAGCGCCGTATGCTTGCTGTCAAGAAAGGAACGATCGCCATGCTGGAACTTTTAAAATCTGCTAAAAAGGCTGGTATTCCGGCTAAATACGTTCTGTTTGACAGCCGGTTCTCTTCTCCAAGCTCTCTTCATGTTGTCAAAGAAATCGGATATGATGTAATTGCAATGGTAAAGAAAACACCTAAAGTCTGCAAGAGCTATCTTAATCTAAGTAAAGAATGCAGATCCCTATCTTATGATGCAATGACTGCTCATACAGCAATCGTTTTTACAAGATATATGATGCTTTCCCTGGAGAACCGGGAATCTAATGATACCCGTTCTATGAGGGAACTGTTTTTATACTTTTCTGATGAGATGTCTGATATCACATGGATACAGGCTTTTCAAATACTGCTTCAAATGTTCAGAACTCTGCTTGTGGATCAAATAGATATATCTGATGAAAATCGACGAGCTGGTAAATGCATTTACGGATGCAATACCAGCACTTTTAAAATCGAAGCAGCAAGCGGCATAATTGACTGAACATTGACAACTGAATACTGCCAGATATTGAATTTTCAACGAATCATGAAGGGTTATCACAGCCTATAATGAAAATAGGAGGGGCTGGCTCCACTACTGTTTTAGCTTCCTGTCTTGATTTATAATAGTTTCAGGCAGGATTAAGTTTGGACGCACCTTGGAGGATCTGCACCCCGTTTTTCAACGTAAATGTTTTGCCCTTGAGCACAGCATATTGTCGCGCCTTTTATGGTTAGCACGAGTAGCAAAGTCCATATCACCTCGGGCAAATCTCCTGCCCATTCTATTGCAAAGGAGATGCCCTGTATGAAAGACCTTCTGGAAATTTCCTGTGGGCTGGATGTCCACAAAGATAAAATTGTTGCATGTATTCTGACTGGCCCTTTGGGCAAGCCGACAAACTCTGAAATCTGAGAGTTTACCACCTTAATCCCGGATATGATTGCTTTACGGGATTGGATTGTTTCCCAAAACTGCCACCATGTCGCTATGGAAAGCACGGGTATTTACTGGATGCCTATTTATGAAATACTAGAAGAAGCATTCAATGGTGATATTACTTTGCTGGTTGTTAACGCACGCCATATGAAGAACGTCCCCGGCAAGAAAACAGACATGCGGGATTCCGAATGGATTTCCACCCTGTTACGCGCCGGACTTTTGAATGGCAGCTTTATTCCTGAAAAAAGAATCCGGGAGTTCCGTGACTTAAACCGTTATCGTAAGAGCGTCATCCGTGACATCACATCCCAGAAAAACAGGGTTGAGAAGTTTCTGCAAAGCTCCGGCTTCCGGCTGTCCTCTTTTATTTCAGATATTTTTAGTGCTTCAGGCAGGAACATCATACGACACCTGATTGAACATGGGCAGATTGACAGGGCTTCTTTGGACTCCTGCTTAAAAACAAAGACGAGAAATCGTATCGATGAAATCCTCATGTCTGTAAATGGAACCCTGTCAGAACATCAAAAAGCCTTCTTGAAGATTCTTATGGACCATTATGATTCCTTAAAAGGACATCTTGCTGAAATCAAAAAGAGCCTTGAGGCGGATATGTCCCCATTTGCCTTGCAGGTGGAGCAGCTGAGCAGCATTTATGGAATCAGCACAACGGCTTCCTGCGCAATCATTGCTGAGATCGGCATTGACATGAAGCCGTTCAAAACTGCGGAGCATATCTGCTCATGGGCAGGTCTGTGCCCGGGCAATAATGAAAGCGCAGGGAAACGTAAAAGCACATCCGTCACCAAAGGCAACCCATACATAAAAAGTATGCTTTGCGAAATTGCCTGGGTAATTGCGGGAAAACGAAATACCTATCTGTCTGCTTGGTACTGGAGGCTCAAACAGAAGAAGGGAGCTAAAAAGGCTATTATTGCCCTTGCAAGAAAACTTCTTGTAATTATTTACACCATGCTAAAGCAAGAAACTCTTTTCGATGAATCCTGTTTTGAAGCCAGACGTAAAAGCTGCGAACAAAAACAGCTTTCCCGATACATACATGAATTAGAGAAGCATGGCTATCATGTGGAAGTGCAAGCCTGATTTTTCTGTAATACCAATATTTCACTGACAGCAGCCATTTTTATGACTGCTTTATCGTGTTGCTTTCATGATTGTTGAAAACATTTGTTGTCATGGTTCAGTTCTTGGCTACGAATTTTATTTTCGTAGCAAGGTGCATAGCTAAAATCTATGTGCGAAGTTTGAGTATAATTATTATAATGAAATAAGCTCATTGTGAAGATATAGTAAATACTGTCTGGAAACCACATCTAACGGATACCCCTCTTTATACACATAGGCTATATTAATCTGCAATCCTGGATAGGGGATAGAGACCCATCCCCTCCAATTCTGCTCCCGCCGGGATAAGGGCATCCCTATACTATATGCATTAGTCCTTGAAACAAGCCGACAGCGCAGTTCCCGCTCATCCACATAAATAATCTTGGCCGGATTGATTATATTGGCTCCGCCGATCTCATGGTAAGAAGAAAAACCGCTGCCCGTATAATCTACAAATGGATAATTCCATAATTTTTCAAATTTGAACGTCTCCTCCAAAGCGGGATGTCCTTCCCGGAAATTAATATTACATGAAACCGTTTTGACATGCTTCATAGCCAGATGATATTTAACAGTCAGCTCGTTGATTTCCACCTTTTGCCCATTCGAGTAAAGCAGCACCCCCAATTCACAGGTTCCTTTATAAACTTCTTCCAGAAGCGGCATTGCTGTTTTATGTGTCATGCTGAACTGAAAACGCGGATATTCTTGATATTCCATACATAGAGTATAAAACGGCTCTTCGAGAATGCTCGAAGCTGCTGTTACAATATGATACTGTAGTTTTTCAAACCTGTCTCTCACTGTCATCATTTTCTCATAATTATTCAAAATATTCTTTGCGAAAATGATAAATTCCTTTCCCTTTTCCGTAAGCTGAACCCCTTGGTTAGTCCGAATAAAAACAGGATAACCCAGTTCCTTCTCCAGTGATTGGATTGCTAAGCTTAAATTAGGCTGAGAAATATATAATTTTGACGAGGCTTTATTGAAAGATCCGCATTCTTCCACGGTCAAAGCATAAGATAAAACATTTATTTTCATGGCAGTTAACCTATTCCCTTTATAACAAAAGCACCTTTATATATTGTACCAAGCCGCTAGCGCGGCGGCTAGCCCTAAGTATGTGAAATTACACTTTTTTCTTAAAATTTTCATTTTTCACAAAATAATAGTAGCAGTTTTTGTATATATGTTTTATTGTTGAACCACCACAAGACAACTTAAAACACAACAAAAACTGCTATGCTTATGTTATCATGGATTTTCAAACTCAACAACTATATTTCGAAAAATTTTTACCGCCCGCCTCCACATAAATGATGTTTCCCTCACTTTTCCATCATTTTTTCAAGGAGGTTCCATTATGGACAAATATTTATCTGCTTTCCGGGAGATGATCTCCCTGCGCGGTCTTACTGACCATACTGTAACATCTTATTCTACCTACATCCGTGCTTACCTGGATTATCTTTCCGGCATCCTCCATAAGATGCCCGAAGATGTCTCCTGGGATGAACTGCGTGATTTTATCCGGTGGCTCCANGGTACAATTGCACCATCATAGATCTCTATGACAGGAGCGTAGTCGCAAGTGTAACAGACAAACACATTACCAGTGAGCTGGCTGTACGCACCCTGCAAAAGGCATTGGATTCCCAGCATCCGGCAAAGGGAGGCCTGCTCCTGCACAGCGACCAGGGGAGCCAGTATACATCGAAGGCTTTCATAGAATTCTGCGAATACGTCCATGTGGCACAGAGCATGAGCAAAGCCGGATACCCATACGACAATGCGCCAATGGAAAGGTACTTCAACACCCTGAAGAATGAATGTACCAAGCTCTATGAATTCCGAACAGATGAGGAACTGTACCAGACCGTGGAGGAATTCGCCTATGTCACGTACAACCATGTACGCCCGCACAGCTATAACGGCTACCGCACGCCATACCAGGCACGGACGGCAGCATAAGGAGAGGCGGGAGCATGCCCCATCAATGGATTGCTTGATCACCCAAAATCGGAGATGGCAGGTTTTGTCAATGGCACGGCCGCGCAGCGGTGCGAAGCACCATTGATAAAAGCTGACAGCCCCGATAGATTCCAGGCAACAATCCAATAAATTTTTAGCCACAAATGTTACAAAAATGCTTGACCACTACACTGACCATACTGTAACATCTTATTCTACCTACATCCGTGCTTACCTGGATTATCTTTCCGGCATCCTCCATAAGATGCCCGAAGATGTCTCCTGGGATGAACTGCGTGATTTTATCCGGTGGCTCCAGAGAGAGAAAGGTCTTTCTGACCGCACTATGAACCACTGCATTTCCCAGCTCCGTTTCTTCACCATTTACGTTTTGCACAAACCCTGGGATGCCACACAGCTCCCTATGCGCAGATTTGATTCCTACCTTCCTTTTGTTCCTACACAAAATGAGGTCTGGTATTTTATCCAGTCTTTTTCCAACCTCAAGCACAAGGCGGTTCTTTCTCTCCTGTATTCTGCCGGGCTGCGGGTTGGCGAAGCCTGCTCCCTCCGCTACGAGGATATCAGCCGCTCTTCCATGCGCATACATATCCGTCATTCCAAGGCACGTTCTGACCGTTATGCCATCCTTTCCCGGAATGCACTGGATATCCTGACACAGTACTGGTTCCATGACGGCAGGCCCATGGGATTCCTCTTCCCTAACCGTGATAATTCCCAAAAGCCCATGGCCTCTTATACGGTAAACCAGTTTATTGCCGCCAAAGAAGCTGAACTTGGCTGGGAGCACCGTTTCTCCTGCCATACGTTTCGGCACGCATTTGGCACCCACCTTTATGAAAACGGCACTGACCTGCTCACCATTAAAGCGCTCCTCGGACATAAGTCATTAAATTCCACTACGATTTATGTACATCTCGCTTCTAATGGCACGGGAAATGCAGTAAGCCCTTTTGACCAGATGGGAGGTGTTTCCCATGGACAGGTCTAAGATCCAGCAGGTCTGGGAGTTTTCCTATGAAGCGTTTAGCTCTTCCGGCTGCTTCCAGTCGGATGTTCAGAAAAAAGCATCCCGTGCCATCATGGGCTGTAAATCCGGTTTCTTTGGCATCAACGTTTCCCAGTGCCCCGACTGCGGGCATACCGAATTCCATAACAATTCCTGCCGCAACCGCAACTGCCCCAACTGCCAGGCTGTGAATCAGGAAATCTGGGTGGATAAGCGGAGGGCTGAAGTGATAGATGCGCCTTATTTCCATGTCGTCTTTACTCTTCCCCATGAGTTGAACAGCCTTATCTACTGTAACCAGCAGCTCCTCTATGGACTGCTCCACAGATGCTGTGCCAGGACCCTTTTGGAACTCTCTTCGTGCAAAAAGTACCTCGGCGCAACACCCGGTATCATACAGGTCATCCATACCTGGAATCAGGAAATGCTCTATCATGTGCATATGCATTGTATTATTTCCGGCGGCGGGCTTACACCGGACCATAGGATCCGTAAATCCATCAATCATTTTTTCATCCCGGTAAAGGTCCTCCGGAACAAATTCAGGGGGAAATATCTTGCTGAACTGGATTCCCTTTATAAAAGCGGCAAGCTGGTATTTTCCTCTTCCTGTGAAAAGCTGCGGAATTCTTACGAATGGGCCGGGTTTCGCAATGGCCTTTATGAAAAAGACTGGTGCCCTTACATCAAAGAAACCTTCAACGGCTTCGGAAATGCGATGGAATATCTTGGGAGATATACCCACAAAATAGCTATCGGAAACAGCCGCCTCATTTCTGTAGATAACCAACAGGTCTCTTTTTCCGCCAGAGGACGGAAGCCTGGCGAGCCGCGCAGGACCGTCACCCTGGAGAACACAGAGTTCATCCGCCGTTATCTGATGCATGTGCTGCCATCCGGCTTCCAGAAGATCCGATACTATGGGTTCCTAAATAACCGGGGAAAAAGCAAAAACCTGAAGCTGATATTTACCCTTCAGGGACATCAGCGTTTCCAGGCAAGATATGTCCATCTATCCATGGCTGAGCTTATAAAAGCGGTGTGGAAGATCGACATCCGCGTCTGTCCGGAATGTGGATGCTTCGGGATGCAGAGCATCGGAAGGACTTATGGCACTTCCTGATCAAAGTAAAAAAAAAAAAAAAAAAAAAAAAATAAGCCTCCGCAAGAAGGCTTGCGAAGCATGCCCATTTATAAAACGCTCCCATGAAGTTACACAAAAAAAGTGGTTTCTATGCCATCTATCCTTTCAAAAATAGCAGCATTTTAACCAAAGGAAAAGAATGCTATCCCCATACACTTACCGGCTGATCGTCCGCGGCTTGGTACAATTGGAAAGAATCACATTCAGAGCAGTTTTATCTTTTGTATAAAGCTGCTCTCTTTGTCTGCTCTGAATCTGATACTTTCCTTAAGAATTGTACCAATTTGCTTGCAGACAAGTGCGGTGGAGCAGATACCAGCATATGGATATGGTCTGCTCCTACATGCCCTGCCAAAATTTCCACATCATTACTTTGACAGATGATTCGGATCAGTTCTCTTGTCCGTATTGCTATCTTCCCTGTAATCACAGGTTTCCTGTACTTTGTAATCCACACCAAATGATACTTAATGTCATACGTACAATGTGACGATTTTCTATAATGCTGCATATTCTTCACCTCAAGTTTAGTATCTCTATTTTTTCCCTTTTCTAAACTTGAAGATATAGGGTTGACCTAAAGGTTTCGCCTTAAGGCGAGGGTTTTAACCCCATTATACAGACAATAAAGGAGTCTGTCAAAATGGAAAAACATATACAGAAATTTACTATCCATGCATATAAAGGAATACAGAATTTAACCCTAGATCATTTAAATTTAATAAATATTCTTACCGGCGACAATAACAGCGGTAAAACAAGCATTTTAGAGTTGCTTTCGACAATTAATAATCCCCAATATACGGGGGCTTGGTCATTATGTACGAGAACGGACAATTCTCGTGCCAGAAACAGATTATATTTTAACGGCTTTTACAATATGTTTCCTATTGATAATGAAGAAAAAGAAATATCTTATACTTATGTAAATGCCAATGACATAACAAACACCGTAACTCTTGCCGCCGAAATTGAAGAAACTCAAATACTCGAAAGAGACATGTATCGGCTAAACGGCTTGCTTAGAATGGGGTCTGCCAAGCAAGAAGATGAAATAATTGATACACTTTGCATGCAATTATATACCTATATTAACGGCCAAAAAGTAAATGAAGATACAATTTATGATTTTCAAACTAATATCTCAAAATTTGTAAATAAAAAGACAAAATTCTTCAGAACCGCCTATGTTTCTCCTATAGATCATACCAGCAGCGCACTTAATCTGAATTCTATTTTGTCCGATCCAGAGCTTTATGAAGAAATGTTAAGTATTCTTCAAATATTTGATGAGAGCATTACTAATATTAATGCTCTCAAAAATGATAATAGCCCATTTATTACAGAGTATATGGTTTTAACCAAAAATCACCCGAAAGCTTTACCTTTAACTTCATACGGTGACGGTATGAAAAAAGCAATGCTCTTATTAAGTGCTGTTGTCAGTGCACATGATGGCATTCTGCTGCTTGATGAATTCGAAACAGCTATACACACTTCTGCAATGGATTCTATTTTTTCCTGGTTGCTTAAAAGCGCCTTAAAATTAAATGTACAAATATTTTTGACTTCTCACAGTAAAGAAGCAATCGAAAAAGTCCTGCACTGCAACACTGAATTGCAGTCTTACATCAATCTATATACCTTATACAATTTTGAAGTAAAAAACTATATTCGCATGATGACATGCCAGGAAGCAATTAATGCAAAAGATACTTTAGGATTGGAGTTGAGATAATGAATAGCATTATACTATGCGAAGGATCCACCGATTACTTTCTATTGCAGTATTATATGAGAGAAGCCTATCAATGGACTGATGATAAATCAATCCAATATGGCATATTAAAAATGCCTGGACAAAAATCGAGAAACTTAGCAAAAAATTCAGATATACTGACCATAATGGCCGTTGGCGGCTGCAGTCAGATCGGTAATGGATTAAACGCCGTATTAGAAAGAAATTACCTTTCACCGCCTCCAAGCTCCAATACTTACAGCAAAATTATCATTGTTACTGACCGGGATGAAGTGGGTACTGAACAAACCTTTATCCAAGAATTGCAGCAAATTTTAACCAAGCATAACATAACCGATATTTCTTCAATAGCAAACAATTCCTGGATACCATGTTCTATGTGTAATAAGATAGGCCTATCTATAAGTTTTTCAATTTTATTGCTAATTATACCTTTCGAAGAAAATGGTGCTATGGAAACATTCTTATTAAATGCTATTGGAAATAAAGATTCATATGATAAAAATATTATAAATGAGTGCAGCAATTTTGTTGACCGAATCGATCCTGAGAAGAAATATTTAACCTCTCGGCGTTATATCACCAAGGCAAAATTTGATACATATTTCTCGATCAGAACTCCCGTCGAGCAATACGCCGAAAGGCAAAATATTTTAAAAAATATACGTTGGGAACAATATAATAATATTCAAACAGCCTTTAAAAAATTAGGTGAATTGTAATGTTCAAATTCCCTTCTTTTTAAGCCCATAGCAATGGTAACTCCTATACACAAACGGCAGTAATATGACAGCGGTCACAAAATAGATCATCATAACACACGGAATCTGCCGGAATACATAATCCCCTATCTGGAATATATTGATACTTTTCGCACACCCAAGCACATTTACCAGCATATCCGGCGTAAGCTTGAAGAATGTCAGGAAGTTAGAAAGCGCCCTTCCGATAAATTGCATCACGCAGAACAGGAAAAAAGGGACACAGACCGCCACACTCGCGCTTCGCAGCTTCGCCGCGATCAGCATAGTGACGGACGCGGCAAGCAGGTTCGCGATATAGCCGCCCAATACTGCAAGCAGACAGTACTGTCCGTAAGTCATAACATAGATACTGTAAGGATGCTCGATCTGATACAGTGTGTCAAACCCGCTGACTCCCATTATCCCCAGAGAGATCAACAGCAGAATTCCCATTCCCGTCCAATAGACGATCGTCGCTATCAGAAGTCCGGCAGCCACCTTGCTCTTCGCGGCTTTCGTACGTCCGTATTTTGAAGAGAAGAACACCGCGTCCGCCCGGCTGCGGAACTCTTCAGCGAATACGCCTGCTGCCAGGAACCCGACCACGATCGCCAGGATCATCCCGTAAGTTTCTACATACACCAGAATCGTATCCCACGAATCCATCGGCGCATAGGTGAGGGGCAGCTCTATTTTACTGTATTGCTCTTCAAGAAACTGTCTCTGCTCTGGCGTCCTTCCATATTCTTTTGCCATCTTCTGTTGATTTGCCTCGTAAATGCTGTATAAATCCTCTGCCTGCCCGTCCTCTAACTGGTACAGGACCCTTTCATCCCAGCCTTCATCCGGCGTCAATACATCGATCGCGAAATCTGTAATATCATTATAAGCTTGTATTGTCTTTCCATATTCCTCATTCGGGATATCATAGGGATATCTGTTTCTAATCTCTTTCCTGCTGTTCACTGCCTGGGCAATCTTATCTTCCGTAAGCTCTCCCGCCCACCGGCTCCGGTCAGCCGCAAGCCTTCTGGTCGACGCCGGTCCTGCATGTACCGTTCCCTCCCTGTCTACATAACTCACGCCTCCCACAGCAAACATACTAAGCGCCGCTGCTGCCAACAGAGTTCCGATCAGTATGATTCGGTTCAATTTCTTAGATAATACCTTTTTTAATTCATATCTCAGTATCATCTATATCACCTGCTTTCTCTCCAAAATACAATAAAAATGCGTCTTCCAGCGTTGCTTCCTCCCGCACCGCACCTTCCATGGGCGGCTCCTTGGAAAGAATCCGAAGTTCCGCTCCTTTCGGCGCAGTCTTCACATTACCCACCAGATATCTTGCCATGAAATCATTCGCTTTGTTCTTCGGCACCGTACAATGCCAGACGGATTCGTCCATTGAAGAGATCAGCTCCTCTGTGGTTCCCTCATAGAACAGCTCACCGTTTTTCATCAGCATAATCTGATTCGCAATGAACTCCACATCTGATACGATATGTGTGGAGAGCAATACCAGACGGTCGTCCGACAATTCGCTGATCAGATTCCTGAAGCGGATCCTTTCATTGGGATCAAGACCTGCCGTCGGCTCGTCCAGCACCAATATCTTAGGGTTATTCAGCATTGCCTGGGCAATCCCTATACGTCTTGCCATTCCGCCGGATAATGTTTTCATTTTTCTTTTTTCATATTTTGCCATACCTACCTGCCCCAATAACTGCTTCGTCCTTTTTCGAGCCGCCATCGGGCGGATTCCCTTGATAGACGCGATGTACATCATATAATCGGAAATGGACAGATCAGGATAATACCCGAAATCCTGCGGCAGATACCCCAGCACATCCCTGTAAGCCGCTCCCATTTCCAGAATATTCTTCCCCTCCCATGTGATCTCTCCTGACGTCGGCCGTATCAGTGTACACAGCATTCTCATCAATGTGGTCTTCCCGGCGCCGTTCACTCCCAGAAGCCCGTACACACCCTTCCTCATAGAGACGGATACATCACTTACGGCGTGCACTCCCTTAAATTCTTTTGATACGTTTTTAAGCTCTAATTCCATCAACATATTCCTCCCAGCCATATTCGCAGCTGCTCTGCGATTTCTTCACACAATAGACAAAATATCCAAAAGATACGATCAAAAGCCCTATCCAGACCGGTTTTGCAATACTCTGGTAGATCTCGTCGCGCATGACGACTGCCGACCATACCACCATCCATATGCCGCTTGCCAGTAGCGCCGTATACTCCATCTCTCCCTTTCTGCTGCACAGCAGTCCAAAGCAGATACAGCCTGACACATTAAACGGAATCAGGAAATCAATTATCAGCCAGTATGCTGATATCTGCACCGTATTAAGAGAAACCATGAAGAATACCGTAACCATCACCATATCAGCAACAGCAAACAGTAAAATTCTCGCCGCGCAGATCTGACGCAGAGAATAGAATGCCGCCCCTTCAATTTCCATAGCAGAGTATTTCCGGTTTTTCCATATCTCCGGTATGAGCAGATCAACAAATACGGTCGCCAGGATTCCCATGGCCCGCCCCATATCGGCCGCGCTGTCATAATCCTTCAGAAGGAACCAGAGCAGGAGCAATACTATGCCCTGCAGTCCCCACCATTTCTTCTTGATAAATCGGGACTGTTCATATAGAAATTCAAAATATGATATCCTGATATCCTCTTTTGCCGCTATAAGACCGCTGCAATGCTCAACCACCTTCTGAACTGCCGCGTCTCTGACATATTCTTTTCTTATCAATTCCTTATAATCATTGATTCTTTTTTGGTATGCTTTCATTCCCTCACCTCCAGATATTCTGATAATAGTTTCTTCGCCCTGCCGATACGGTATTTCACAAGAGACAGCTTGATATCCAGCAATTCTGCAATATCCTTTTGTTTTAACTCCTGAAAGAAAAACAAGATCGTAATCTCCCTGAGTTCATCCGGCAGACGGTTTACCGCCTGCTCAATGTCCATCCTGACTTCAGCATCCCTCATATCGCTCCCCGGCGCTTCATCCATCTCCTCCATTGGCAGCTCTTTCTTCTTTTTGTAATAATTCTTAATGATATTCCCGGCAATACGGTATAGATAATTCTTAAGTTTCCCATATTCCGTATACATTTCCAGAGATTCAAAATAGCGGGTAAATGTCTCCTGTGTCATATCCTCAGCAAGGTCGCGGTCACGAAGATGCAGAAAACAGTATTGATATATCGAAGAATAATGCTTCCTTATCAACTGTTCTCCGGCCTGATCGTCTCCGTTTTTTACTTTCTTTATCAACAAAAAATCCATATCCGCTTATTTCCTCCTTCCCGCCATATGATATAACAACTGACTTCAGCAAAAAGTCAATTTCTTCCCGCTATGATATAACAACTGACTTCGGCAAAAAGTCAGCGTGTCTGCAGATTATTTCGATTCCGAATATTCTTCCAGGCAGAGATTATGTTTCTTCATATCCTCCGCCGCTTCCCTGCCCACATAACGGTAATGCCAGGGTTCGTTATTCACCCCTGTAATCTCTGTTTTGTCCGAAGAGTATCTTTTGATAAATCCGTATCTGTACGCATTGGCATCAAGCCAGGCATAAACTTCGTCTGAAGACGATACAGATGTATCCGCATTGATGTCGACCGCCAGCCCCAGTTGATGTTCGCTGGTGCCAGGTATTGAAACATAGCTTTCTGCCATCTTCTTTGCTTCCTGCGCCGAATATCCTCCCGCCTGGTACTCTGCGATCCTTTCCTCCATGATCGCCTGCTGATCCTCCCATGTTCGGTAGCCCTCTCTTACGAATAACTGCAGACCGCTCATTCTGGCATCGTCAAACATTTCCTGCAGCGCCGGATAGATTCTGGAATCCACCTTTTCCCCATTCGACAATTCAGTCAGCTCCATATCATAATTATCAGGAATTGCATAGTCTTTGTTCACAAGTATCAGATTCCATTCCACTGAGGTATCTGCCTTGTCCATCCCTGCCTGAAAGCTTATATTCTGTCTTAAGAATCTCCCGCCGATCTGCAGGATCACACTCCCCACAACAACTATAAGCGCTATCAGAGCTATTCGGCTGAAACTTTTATACATATACCTGTATCTGTTTTTCTGTGCATATCCGCTTTGTACATATCCCCTTCTCTGCCCGCATCTTTCCATTGATGTTTCCTCCCGCATTTCAAAATATTCATAAGTCTCTGATCTATATAACAACCAGGCAGCCAGAAAAGTTAGTATTAGTTCGTATTAATTTTTATTTTTGGACAAAAAAAGAGCTGACGCTCTTATATGCAGCCTTACCTGTCAAGCAATTTAAAAGACTCTGACCGAATGTTTTCCTGTCAGAGCCTTTTCAGATCTTAACTTACATCATTCCTCCGAATATTCCGGCAAGAACCGTTGCGAAACTTCCTGTTACAAAACCAGCGATATTCATCTTCGGAAGCAGGTAATTCTCAATAGTCTGCTTCTCTGTTTCGTTCTCGGCTGTTACTTCTGCGACTTCCTTTGACAGGTACATTGTCGCAGGGAATCCATACATGCATGTCAGGCACATTACGATTGCCAGGTTAGGCTCAATCCCGAATATCTTGCCGCAGATAAAGCCCGTGATGCATCCGAAGAACGTACCGACACACAGAATGAACGCCATTGGTTTGAGCAGCGCAAGCACGTCTGACGGCGAGCATGTTGCAAAGTCTGAAAACAGGATGATAACACAGGCAAACAGAATGAAGCCTGCCGCCTCTGTCTTGCCAAGAGTATCGTGATCTAAAAATCCGATCTCAGTGAAGATCGTTCCCATGATCAGAGCAACTATGATATAGCTTACGTTGATTCCCGTCAACTGCAGCAATATTGCTGAGAAATAGTAACTTACCACGCCGACAACGCCAAGCTTCATAATATGGAAAGAAGGTCTGTCCAATGACGCCGGGAAGCTGATCAGTCTCTTCTTGGAAGCGGTATTCTCCTCAAGAACTGTGCTGCTGTACAGCTCGAACTCAGCTTTGTTGTTCTTAAACGCCCTTCCGGCTCTCTTAAGGAACTGAGATGATACGGGAATACCTACAAGACTCTGCAGGCCAAGCATTAATGTAATGTATACAGACAGATCCTCCTTACCCTTCTCCTGAAGGATCGTCTTCATTGCCACGGTAGCAGCCGTGCCGCCGCCGAATACCGGTGTACCCGCAAGCGCATAATCCTTACCGATCACAAACTGACCGACGAACACCAACGCAAAGCAAGCTGCCGTCAAAGCGATAATTGATACACATACCGTCTTCCACTGCCTCTTAAGCTCGGCAAAGTCAATCATATTACCCATACCTACGATCAGCAGCGTAATGATGATTCCAGCCATCGGCAGGATTCCTGACATCTCATAGATCGAAGCCGGAAGCCCCACCCAGAAACCGATCAGTAATACCGCGGCTACAAACAGAACGACATCTACGTTTGCTTTGGTCTTGACAGCAACATATTCACCGACTGTGAATATCAGTACAAATATAGTAAAAGCTAATATATCAGGCATATTATATATCTCCTATGATCTTAAATCTTTTTTCATATTATGTGTATGACGCCTATCACACATATTACACAAATACCGGCCAGTTGCCCGGAATCTGTTCCGGGAAGAACTTATCAGGCTCTGGATAAGACTCTCCGAACGTCTCTATCTCAACGCTCACAATAACTTCCGGTGTTCTCGGCACATTGATCTCAACCGACTCATATGGATTAGGATACGTTTCGACCTTTTCCATTCTAAGCAGTTCTTCAATACCCTCTGTCACCTGCGCGAATACAGGACACTTCCCGGTTAATTCCTCTACCTTTCTCAGCGGAAAGAAGAACTCGGTTCCTGCAATCTCTTCATCTGAAAAATATCCAAGGCACACGTCTCCAAGCTCCGGCACCTTGACATTTCCGTTACTCTCTTCTTCAATTCTGTTAGGAAGGAAATACTGACATTCCTTTCTGAAGAAAGCATTGTAGCTTACATCGACCCATGAACCCGGGACAATACGCTGAATGGCAAAATTGTTATAGTATCCTTTTGTCGCCGCGCTTATAAAGCTGCATACTTCGTTATACGCATATTCAGGCCGCAGTTTCATAACAATCTTCTTACCATTGTTAAGCTTAATAGTAGCAATCGGATTACTCATTTTATAGCCTCCTCGTTTCATCTGATATAATTCAGATTATAAGCGATTTTTCTGTCAAAATCAATCACCTGTTCTCGTGATCCTTGTCTTATCAGCCTTTATCAATTCTCTCTTATTTATTCCGTCCGGTACAAATCTGAATACAATAAATTCCGCTGTTTCATCAGAATCATTTTCAAATGTATGAATACTGTTATGCACTCTTACAACTTCATCTTTTACTACATGACAAGATTGCTCAATCCCGCTATCGTCAATATATTTACACAGTAAAGTCCCTTTCGTAATTAAGATGTTTTCATCAATCCTCTCGTGAAAATGCCATTCCTGAATAGTATGCGGCATAATCCTGTTGAGATGAATTTCAGCCTCATCAAAAATATAGTAATTTACTTCTGTTCCAGACTCCTTTGTTACATGAATGGAATCTTCTTTATGTAATATTTCAAAATTTGCCATAAGTGATATACCTCATCATCAAATAATATAATTAACCACACCATATATCAAATGACAGATCGTAAAAATAAAAATTGGTACAACCGCTATCATGTTTTTTCTATCAACAGCAAAAAATAAAAATGCCAAACACGGAGAAACTGTCAATCCTAAAATAATAACCACATTCACAATACCTGTATAATATCCCGCCCAACATGCAAAATATAATAAACAGCAAATTATCACCGCAACAATCCAAAGTCTTCTATGAATCGTTCCGCTTTCTTCATTTTCTCCACTTTTTCTATTAACCAAGATACACAAAGCAATTACCATCAATACCTGGCATACTGAAGCTATCATATCAGCCGTGCCTGTAACTGAAGCGGCTCTTAGTACATCATTCGGAGCCGGAACTGCAAACCAAATAAAATTAGGTATCATTATGATCAAAAACAATATGAGTCCGCAGATGTCAAAACTCAGCTTATATTCTTTCAGCATACGCATTATATATTTCGGCATGTGAAACTCCTTTGCTGCTTCAGATTTGATAAACTGGATCTTAATCGATCTCCTTTTCAAAAATAACTTGATAGCCCATTACACCATAAGAAACACCCATTTTTTCATTAAAGGGTGTCACCACTTGTTTTAGACGCCAACCCTTCTTACTTTCAGAAACAATGATCTCTTTACACGCTTCAAAGGTATCGCCTGCCTGCACCTTCATCCCACGCTTTGCGGGAACTTCAATAAATTTGTATTCGTATTTTTTCATAACGGCATACCTGCCTTTCTACAAACCAGTGCTTTTCTATCGCTTTCTATTCATATTATAGGTGACACCATATATGGCGTCAACATTTAATCTAAATTTTATATCTAATTTTCGATTATCCGCATAAATACTATACCTTCTATACTTTAATAGAAGACGCCCATATGGTGTCTTTTATTATAAAAGCAGTCAATCCTAAGACAAACTGCTTTCTTTTAAACCTCATTCAATTCAATAATAATACTTAAAACATTATTGCTATAATCAGCAGAAATATTACCGTCCATTTTTTCAATCAACGCTTTGGCAATAGATAAACCTAACCCCGTAGATTTTCTTGCGGTATTTACTGTATAAAATCTATCAAACAATTTCCCAATTTGTATTTCATTAAGGTCAGAAGTGTGGTTTGAAAATACAATTTTCCCATTTTCAAATAATGATATTATTAAATCTCCCTCACTATATTTGATTGCATTATCTATCACATTATTGAAAATACGAAGTAAGGCAGTTTTATCAACGGAACGCACAATTTTTTGTTCGCACAAATTTATATTCGGAGTAATGCCTTTTTCCTTAAACATCGCATAATAGGACGAAATACAATCTTCTAAAACATTGTTGATAACGGTTTCTGTATAAACGCTATTTTCGGTATCAGAAATAATAGTTGTATATCTAAATAGTTCTTCTACTAGCTGTTTTAATGCAAAAGTACGATTTTTAATGATTGATAATTGTCTAGCAATATGTTCGCTTTTTTCTTCTTTGTCTAATAAGCTTAAGTAACCGCAAATCGTTGTAAGAGGAGTTCGTAAGTCATGTGATATATTCGTAATAGCGTTTTTTAATTCTTTATCGCCTTGTATATAGCGGTGCTTTTGTTTTTGTAATTCTTTCAACTCTACATTTATATCATTTGCTAAAGAAGAAAACAATTTATCATGTGAGGAAAGCATAATCGGAGTATTCGTATCTGTATATAATTTTTCTGAAAACCCTCTTTTTATCTCTCTAATTGCTTTTCTCATATAAAAGATTTTCAAAAGTAAAGCAAATATTATTACCAGCAAGAAAAACACCAGTATTTTCCAAAACATAACATCATTCCCTACAAATTCATTTTAAATTCTTTTGCTCAAAGACCATTATACCTGTTCCCGTGCTTATTACAAGTATCAGTATATTGTAAATAATCATTTCCGTAGCTTGTGTAACTTGCAAATTGATTAAATTTAAAAGCTGTCCTGTTGGTAAAAAGATATTTAAAAATTCATAAATTTGTTTCACAATGCTATCTGAATGAGCCATATCAGAAGAAAACAACACACTTAACACATAAAATGATATTCCAAACATCAATAAACTAACTACTAAACAGATGATTGAAGAAGAAGCCTTATTTTGATTTATCATAACAATCATGGTATTTATTCCAGCAAATGTTATTGTTGCAAGAATAGTAATCCCTATAATTAAAGATATAGTGTGAATATCGGTTTTAAACGGAGCTATTAACCAAGTACCCAGCCCAATGATTGTTATTTGATGTGCCACCACTAAAATAACACTGGCAATCACACATATCAGCAAAGCAGAAATATATATTTTTAAACGACTATTTCCTGCAATGATTTTATTTCTAATTGTTCCGTCTGAATAATCTGTTCCTAAGAACCAAGAACAGAAGACAGCAACAATAAAACCGATTATAAGAAAATGCCATACCAGTCTGCTTTCTAAAGTATAATCTGTTCCATAAGTTATCATTTCGCGGTGTGCTAATATCGGAATAATTATTCCAGAAAGTATCATAAGTCCAAGCAAACACCAGTACAATCTACTTTTAAGTAAGCGTTGAAAATATGCGGAAAGTAAGTTATTCATTACGGTTTCCTCCAATCAAATTGATATAATAATTCTCTAGGCTTTCATCCTGCTCTTGAATATTAAGAACATTGCATTCTTTTTTTGCCAGTTCTACAACAAGTGATGTTATATCTAATTTGGCAAATACATCTATTTCTTTATCTGATATGACAGAATAATCATATCCTTTTTCTGTAAGAACGTTACATAACACTTCCATATTTGAAACGGTCAGTTTTACACATTTCCTACATTTCTTATTTAATTCCAAAGCACTTATTTCTTGTATCATTTGCCCGTTATCTATAAATCCAAAATGTGTGGCAATGCGAGAAAGCTCATCAAGAATATGGCTGGAAATCAAAACCGTAATATCATGTTCGTGATTAAGTTTTAAAATCAATTCTCTAATTTCAATAATACCTTGCGGGTCAAGTCCGTTTATCAGCTCATCTAAGATAAGGAAATCTGGAGAACCCGATAAAGCGATTGCAATTCCTAGTCGTTGACGCATACCTAAAGAAAAATTTCTAGCTTTCTTTTTACCCGTATTTTCAAGTCCGACTAATTTTAATAAATCTGGAATAGTGCTGTAAGAGGGAATACCTAATATTCGATACTGCTGTTTTAAATTATCTTCCGCACTCATATCTAAATAAATAGACGGTGTTTCAACAACAGCTCCTATTCGTTTTCTGGAACGAACAATCTCTTTAGAGTGATTATTTATTCCGTATAGCCAAAAATCCCCCTCCGTTGCTTTTTGTAATCCACAGATCAAACGAATTAAAGTTGTTTTTCCAACCCCATTTCTACCAATCAAACCGTAGATAGAACCTTTAGGAACATTCATTGAAAGTCCATTTAATGCGTTATAATTACCGTATGTTTTCTTTAAATCTTTCGTTTTCAATACATATTCCATTTTTTCAGCCTCCTTTATAGTCAAAATACTAAATCAAAAGTGTTAAGAAAGCTGTTAAGGAAATTGTTAAGAAAGTGTAAAGATTTATTCTTCTGCCATTTTAAATCCAATCCCCCATACTGCTTCAATATATTCTTTATCAGAAATGTCCCTTAATTTTTTTCTTAGATTACTTATATGCACTCTTAGTGAACTTTCCATACAATCAGGTGTCTCTTCGCTTATACGTTCAAGCAAAATATTTTTAGTAATAACTTGTTTGGGATTTTCCATTAGTATTTTCAATATCGCATATTCTGTTTTTGTTAATTTAACTTCTATATTTTTAATAGATACAGTACGGATGTTTAAGTCCAATCGAATATCCCCATGTTCTAAAACGGAATTTATAGAATTAGTCTGACTGTGTCTAAGTTGAGCAACAATCCGTGCCAGTAACTCGTCTACATCAAATGGTTTTGTAACATAATCTACTGCACCATTTAATAACAAAGATATTTTGTTTTTAGTATCTATTTTTGCACTAATTACAATAACGGGTATATGTGAAATTTCCTCTATAATTTCTTCGCCGCTTAACCCCGGCAACATTAAATCCAGCAAAATCAAATCTGGTTTTATACTAGGTATGAGAAGCAAGGCTTCTGTTCCAGAATAAGCATGAGTTACTTTATATCCCGCACTTGTGAGAACTTCTTCCAGCATTTGATTTATATGCACATCATCATCGACAATTAAAATATGTTTCATTTTCATCACTCCATTTAAGATAGTATAAAATAATTATACTGTTATGTAATATACTCTACAACAGAAATCTAACTTATTAAATGCTGATTGTATGTTTTCATGCAATACTTAGCCATTTTCTTCCTCTTGATCACCCAACACAGAAAAGAAAAAAGCCTTGTCAAGAGCCTGCCACCATTGGTGGTGCTTCGCACTCTTTACTGGGCTTTTTATTTGATGTATCTTCTCGTAACGCTCTGCATCTGAAAAATATAAAAATGGCGGTGCGGAATGTCGCTGTAAAAACTATGAAAATGTGCAGGGTGGAAAAACTAAGCGGAAAAAACCGCAATCTAGCAAACACCCTTTATATCGGCTCAAAGGCAAGCACAAAATGTTTTTGCTCAGCCCTTTTTTCTTCAGCAGTTCGTTCACTCTTTCTCTGTTGGAACAAAAATCAAAAAACGACAAAAACGTCCTTAGCCATGAGTTCCTACCCACAGCTAAGGGCGTTATAATATGGATTCGTTCAGAGCCAAGCGGAGTTTGGACAATATATGCGATGAATGTTTACATTCAAGAGCATATATTGGCAAAACTCCATTTGGCGGATACGCCACAACTCGGAAATATGCAATATTTCCGAGTATGGCTCTGAACATTAGGCCTCTTGCAAATCATTCCCACTCAATCGTCCCACACGGCTTCGGAGTCAGATCATAGAGCACCCGATTCACTCCCTCCACCTCATGTGTAATCCGGTCCGTAATGTGTTCAAGCAGCTCAAACGGAACATTCTCCACCGTCGCCGTCATGGCGTCCACCGTATTCACCGCCCGCAGAATCACCGGATACGCGAAGGTTCTCGCACCATCCGATACTCCGACCGATCTGAAGTCCGGCACTGCAGTAAAATACTGCCACACCTTGCCTTCCAGCCCGTTCTTCGCGAACTCCTCACGGAGGATCGCATCCGACTCACGAACGATCGTAAGCCTCTCCCGCGTAATCGCACCAAGACAGCGCACGCCAAGCCCCGGTCCCGGGAACGGCTGACGGTAAACCATGCCATCCGGCAGGCCAAGCGCCTTTCCAACCACACGCACCTCGTCCTTATAGAGGAATTTCAAAGGCTCTACCAGTTCAAACTGCAGATCTTCCGGCAATCCCCCAACATTGTGATGAGCTTTCACTCCGTCGCTTTCTATGATATCCGGGTAAATGGTTCCCTGCGCGAGGAATTCGATTCCCTCCTGCTTCCTGGCCTCTTCCTCAAAGACACGGATGAACTCCGCACCGATGATCTTACGCTTCTTCTCCGGCTCTGCCACTCCTGCAAGCTTGTCCAGAAATCTGTCGACCGCGTCCACATAGACCAGATTCGCATCCATCTGACCGCGGAACACCTCTACCACCTGTTCCGGCTCACCCTTCCTCAGCAAGCCGTGATTTACATGTACACAGACCAACTGCTTTCCGATCGCCTTGATCAGAAGCGCTGCAACAACAGAAGAATCTACTCCCCCTGAGAGCGCCAGCAATACCTTCTTTCCGCCTACCTGTGCCTGAATCTCTGCTACCTGTTCCGCGATGAACGCATCCGCCAGTTCATTTGTCACAATTCGTTCCATGTTCTCGGGTCTCGTATTATTCCCCATAAAATATACCTCCTTTATCTCATCATCTTTCACACAACGTTACCAGATCCTCTACTCCTTACCGTTAAAGCAATAAGTACACACCTTGCACGGTTCTATTCCAATGGAAGCAAGCAGATCATCCAGCCTGTGATACCGAAGCGTCGTAAAATTCTGCTGCTGCCTGATATCCTCCAACATCTGCGCATACTTGCAGGAACATGGATTCGCATACTCGTCCAGCACTTCCTGCGGACATTCCTCACCCTCGCGCTTCTCGATCATCTGCCTCGTGATCAGCTCCATCTCCGTCTTAGACCTGGAGAAATTCAGATACTTACATCCGTATAAAAGCGGCGGACATGCCGGACGCACGTGTACTTCCTTCGCACCGCTGTTGTACAGGAATTCTGTCGTCTCTCGAAGCTGGGTCCCCCTCACGATGGAGTCGTCGATCAGCAGAAGCTTCTTATTCTCGATCAAAGCCTGCACCGGGATCAGCTTCATACGCGCGATCAGGCTCCTCTGATTCTGATTGGTCGGCATAAATGACCTCGGCCATGTAGGCGTATACTTGATAAACGGTCTCGCATACGGGATTCCCGACTCATTGGCGTAACCGATCGCATGAGCAATACCTGAATCCGGCACACCTGCCACTACATCAGGATGAACGCTGTCCCCGTCCCGCTTAGCCAGCATACTACCGCACTTATAACGCATCTCTTCTACATTGACGCCTTCATAGGATGAAGTCGGATATCCATAGTAGACCCACAAGAAGGAACAGATCTTCATCTCCTCGCGCGGCGCCCTGAGTGTCTCAACACCCTCCGGAGTGATATAGGCGATCTCCGACGGTCCCAGCTCCTTATAATCCGTATAGCCCAGATTAATATAAGCATGGCTCTCAAATGATACGCAATATGCATCTCCCTTATGCCCTACCACAAGAGGCGTCCTTCCGTAACGGTCTCTTGCCGCATAGATGCCGTCCTTCGTCATGAGGAGCAGCGTCATGGAACCTTCTACAATATCCTGGACGTACTCGATCCCTTCTACGATCGAATCCTTCTCGCAGATCAATGCCGCGATCAATTCCGTCACATTCACCTGTCCGTTCGTCATCTCCTGAAAATGAGAATGCGTATTGTCGTACAGCTGCCTCAGCAACTCATCATAATTATTGACCTTCCCCACTGTCGTAATGGCAAAGCTTCCGAGCTTCGAGCAGATCAAAAGCGGCTGCGGCTCAAAATCAGAGATGCATCCGATTCCAAGGTTCCCCTTCATCTCCCCGACATCCCGGTCGAACTTCGTCCGGAACGGAGAATTCTCAATGTTATGGATAGCGCGGTTGAAACCGTCCTCCCCATAGGTCGCCATTCCTCCTCGCCGCGTTCCAAGGTGCGAATGATAATCCACACCATAAAAAAGCTCTAAAACACAATCTCTTTTTGATGCAACGCCAAAAAATCCTCCCATATAGTATCTCCTTTTCTGTGCTTTATAAATAATCTGTCATATCATTTAGCAATACAGATTATTCACATTCCTTATATGTCCGTTAATATCATATCACATCCCCGGGCAAATGACACCCCTAAAACTGACAAATCTTTACCCTGATTTCTCCCTGTCAAGCAGAACATTTCTCTAAATCATCTCCCGAAGCTTCCGGTTCACAAGCCCGGGATCTGCCTTGCCTTTCATTGCCTTCATGGTCTGCCCCACCAGTGCGCCGAGCGCCTTTTCCTTACCGCTGTGATAATCCTCTGCAGCCTTTGGATTGTCTGCGATCACCTTCCTTATCACCTCTTCAAGCGCCCCTTCGTCGTTGACCGTCTTAAGTCCATGCTCTTCTACATAGATCTCCGGGTCGATGTCCTGCGCAAATATTTTCTCAAATACTTCCTTCGCAACCGAACTGTTGATGGCGCGGCTTTCTGTCAGATCCACAAGCTTCGCCAGATTCTCCGGTGAAAAGGATATTTCCTCCGGTTCCATACCCTGATCCTTCAGCAGGCGCAGCGTCTCCACCATCAGCCAGTTGGACACCTTCTTAGGCTTCCCGCAGATCGCCGAAGCCGCTTCGAAGATATCCGCCATATGCTTGGAACCGGTGATGATCTTCGCATCATACTCCGGGATATCGAATTCTTTCTTGTATCTTTCTAGCTTCTCCGTCTGAAGCTCCGGCTGTCTGGCACGTATCTGTCCGATCCACTCATCGCTGATCACGATCGGCACAAGATCCGGTTCCGGGAAATACCGGTAATCCTGTGCGTCTTCCTTGGAACGCATGGCATGAGACGATTCCTTGTTGTCATCCCAGCGCCTTGTCTCCTGGACGACCGCCTTTCCTTCTTCTATTAATTCGATCTGACGCTCCCGCTCTCCTTCGATGGCTCTTGCAATGGCCTTGAAGGAGTTCAGGTTCTTCATCTCTGTCCTTGTACCGAATTCTTCCGTGCCCGCTTCCCGTACAGACAGGTTGACGTCCGCCCTCATGGAGCCTTCCTGCAGCTTACAGTCCGACGCGCCAAGATACTGGATGATCATGCGCAGCTTTTCCAGATAAGCGATCACCTCGTCCACCGAGCGCATATCCGGCTCTGATACGATCTCCACCAGCGGGACTCCGCTTCTGTTGTAATCCACCAGAGATGTATCGTCCCACTCATCATGGATCAATTTCCCCGCATCCTCTTCCATATGCATCTCATGAATGCGGACCTTCTTCTTCCTGCCGCCCGCTTCTATCTCTACATAACCATTTCTTGCAATGGGAAGATATAGCTGTGAGATCTGATAGTTCTGCGGATTATCCGGGTAAAAGTAGTTCTTGCGGTCGAATTTGCAGATCTTCGAGATCTCGCAGTTCGTTGCCAGACCGATCGCCATGGCATATTCCACTACCTGCTTATTCAAGACCGGCAGGGATCCCGGCATGCCCGTACATACCGGACAGGTATGGGTGTTGGGCGCTTTGCCGAATTCTGTACTGCAGGAACAGAAGATCTTCGTCTTGGTCGCAAGCTCCACATGGACTTCCAGACCGATCACTGTCTCATATTGCTTTGCCATTATTCTCTGCCTCCTTCCTCTTCATCTCTGCCAGATCTTTCACTAACTTTGGTCTCTCATACGTCCTCGTCTGTTCCAGTGTATATGCCGCCCGGATGATCTTCTTCTCCTCGAAGCAATTTCCGATGATCTGCATTCCGATCGGCAGCCCCTTAGAGTCAGTCCCCACCGGAACGCTGATCCCGGGGAGTCCCGCCAGGTTCGCGGAGACTGTATAGATATCTCCCAAGTACATTTTCATCGGGTCGCTTAAGCTATGGCCAAGCTTGAGCGCCGTTGTCGGAGACGCCGGTGCGATGATCACGTCATATTTATCAAACGCCCTGTCAAATGCCTGCTTGATCAACGCCTTGGTCCGCAGGGCCTTCAGATAATACGCGTCATAATAGCCGGAGCTTAACACGAAGGAGCCCAGCATGATCCGGCGCTTCACTTCCGCACCAAATCCTTCGGAACGCGTCTTCTTATACATATTGTGAAGTCCCTCGTAGTCTTCTGTGCGGTAGCCGTATTTCACCCCGTCAAACCGGGACAGGTTCGAGCTTGCCTCCGCGGATGCGATCACATAATAGGCCGGGATCGCATACTGAACCAGGCTTAGGTCGAACTCCTCCACGGCGGCGCCCCTCTCTTCCAGTACCCTGACTGCCGCCAGAATCTTCTCTTTGACCTCTGCATCCAGACCCTCTGTAAAATAATCCTTCGGGATACCGATCCGCATTCCCGCAGCATCATTGATCAGAGCGCTTGTAAAATCATACCCTTTCCGTTCGATGGACGTACTGTCCTTCGGATCATGAGACGCAATCGCGGTAAGGATCGCCGCACAATCCGTCACATCCTTCGCAATCGGGCCGATCTGATCCAAAGACGAGCCATACGCGATCAGCCCGTACCGGGACACCGTGCCATAAGTCGGCTTGATCCCCACCACACCGCAGAATGCGCTTGGCTGACGGATGGATCCGCCCGTATCAGAGCCCAGCGCGTAAGGACATTCCTGCGCCGCCACCGCCGCACAGGAACCGCCGGAAGAACCGCCCGGAACGTGTTTTAAATTCCAGGGATTCCTCGTCACTCCGAAATAGGAGGTCTCCGTCGTGCTCCCCATGGCGAATTCATCCATGTTCGTCTTCCCGATAATGACCGCTCCCGCCTTCTCAAGATTCCTGACCGCCTCTGCTGTAAATGTCGGCTTATAATTCTCAAGTATCCTGGAGCTGCAGGTAGTCAGCATATCCTTTGTACATATGTTATCCTTGACCGCCGCCGGCACTCCCGCCAACGGCCCGGTAAGGCTTCCGTCATCAATCCTCTTCTGCACCTCTTCTGCACGCTTAAGCGCGCCTTCCCAGTCAATCGTCACAAAGCTGTGCACATCCTTCTCGACCCTTTCGATCTGATCTAACGAAGCTTTTACCGCATCAACCGCAGATATCTCCTTTGCCTTGATCTTCTTTCCCAATTCTACTGCCGTAAGGCCTGTAATATCCATCTCTTCACCTCCCTCTATCCGATCGTTTTCGGTACTTTGAAGCATTTGTCCTTCTTAAGCGGAGCATTCGCCAGAGTATCCTCGCTTCCGTCCGCCTGACTCACCGCATCCTCCCGGAATACATTGTGAATAGGAAATACGTGTGACATCGGCTCCGCCATGTCCGTATCTAATTCATTTAAAATGTCTATATAATCCAGCATTTTCTCCATATCTGCCTTGGCGTTCTCCTTCTCCTCGCCCGACAGTTCTAACTTTGCCAGAATTCCTACATATTCTATCGTTTCATCTGAGATTTTATTTGCCATAACGATCCTCCTTACCTTCCGCATTCTATATCTTCTATCCAGAAGCCGTCATAACTACGGCTCCAGCCTGATGAGATCCCACCCTGAAACCGGCTCGGATCTTCACTAGATCCAGTCCCAGACCGTCATAACTACGGCTCCAGCCTGCTAAGATCCCGAGGGAACAAGGTCGTCTCCCTCACGTTATCCTCCCCGATAAGCTTCATCGTCAGACGCTCCAGACCGATCCCAAGTCCTCCGTGGGGCGGCATTCCATGTTTAAACGTATCCAGGTAATCTTCCATACCTTCTTCTGTCATCCCTCTCGCCGCAATCTTCTCCATAAGCATCCGGTAATCATGGATTCTCTGCCCTCCCGTCGTGACCTCCATTCCGCCGAACAACAGGTCAAAGCTCAGCGTATATCTTGTATCCTCTGAATCATCCATAGCATAGAACGGTCGCTTCTTGGACGGATAATGTGTCACGAATACGAGATCACTGCCCCATTCTTCCTTCGCATACTGGCCGATCAGCAGCTCCTCTTCCGGCTCTAAATCGAATGGATTCCTCATCTTATGACCGTATTTCTCGGAAACGGCTTCCTTGATCTCACCAAACTTCACCGCCGGGATCTGGCCAACTTCAGGCAGCGTGACTCCGAGAAGGTTAATCTCATCCGCGTACTCCTTCGCCAACAGCTTCATGGCGTACTGCAGATATCCGGTCTCCATCGCCATGATATCTTCAAATCCGTCTATATATCCCATCTCAAAATCCAGGCTGGTATATTCATTCAGATGACGTTTCGTGTTGTGCTTCTCCGCACGGAACACCGGCGCCGTCTCAAATACCCGGTCGAACACTCCCACCATCATCTGCTTATAGAACTGCGGGCTCTGTGCCAGTACCGCCGGACGGTGGAAATAATCAAGCTTGAAGATATTGGCTCCTCCCTCGGCGCCCTTAGCTCCGATCTTCGGCGTGTGGATCTCCGTGAAACCCTGACTATACAGGAAGTCCCGGAATGCACGCGTCAGTCCTTCCTGAATCCTGAACTTCGCCCGTTCCCTTATATTCCTCAGGGAGACAGATCGATAGTTAAGCTTAGCCTCCAGAGAGGTTTTTAATTTCCATTTGGAGATCGCAAGAGGCATTCTCTCGTCTGCCGGCTCGCTTAAGACCTTAATCTTCTCCATGCGTATCTCGATCCCGTTCGGCGCCTTTTCATTTTTTTCCAGTATCCCCTCTGTCTCTATGGTTGATGCTTCCTTGATGTCCTTCAGTTCAAACTCTGCGGTCCCTTCCTCGCAGACACCCTGAAGCAGTCCTTCCCGTTTTCTTAAGATCACGAATGCTACCGTACCCATATTGCGGATCGTGTGGACTGCCCCATTGACCTTCACCCTCTGCCCCGGCTCTGCTGCCTTAAGAAGCTCGCTGATCTCCAATGTCTCTTTTTGTCTTACACCTGTCAAATAATCCATAACTGTCCTCCTTGCACAACTCTCCTGAGTGTTTTTAGTTTCCTGTCATGTATTCCTTTCCGTTTTGTGTACACAAAAAGTCCCGGAATACATAACTGTATTCCGGGACGGATATTATACAATGATCCGCGGTACCACCCGCATTGAATCCTGCCGGATCAATACATCCGGCCTTTATGGATTCCCCTCTTACGCTTAACGCGCGTCAACGTACCGACCTACTTGCCTTCACGCTCACTGCCAGGCTCTATTGAGCCGCCAAGTCTTGCCTTCCGGTCTTGTTCAATCGGTCTGCTCCAGAGTGTTCCCTATTGTCCTTATTCCTCAAGGGGCGCTCTCAGTCGGTGACGCCTCATTCCTGTCAAGTTCCAAAGGACAGAGTCTCTTTCATCGCTTTACTAGATTAAAATTTGCTTTACATATTAGCACATTCTTTTTAGAATTTCAAGGAAATTTTTCTTTCTTCGGATATTTTCTGTGATTTTTACAGAAATTTTTTCACATCCTCCATAAGTTTTTCTTCACATTTTACCAGTTTTTTTGCCAGAGATATACTCGCGTGTGATGCCTCTCGGCACTTGTTCATACACTCGCTGACGGACTGGATTCCCATATTGCAGCCATTCATCAGGATCTTGGCGATCTGCGCGCTGTCATCCTGAAGCATCATCTTCACCTCGGTCGTGATCCAGGAGAATGCCGCCGCAAGCCGGTCCGGCTGTTTGCCGTTCTGTCCGGCCTCTATTAACAGCTTTAAGGACTCCTCTTCTAATTCCTTATGCTGTGCCTTATACGTCTCCATTACCTTATTCAAGTCTGCATTGATAACAAAATCTTTGAGCCTGTCCATACTGTTGATCGCCATCCTGCAGCCTGAATTACATTCTTTCAAAAGAGTGATTGTCTGTTCTTCCATAATTCCATGCCTTCTTTCTGCCTTTTCCCTTAGTCTGTAGAAAAACTGGCAGAAATATGCATATCGGGTCAGATTACACAGTAATTTCCAATATTTTCTCTCACTCCTGCTTCCCGTACATCTCACGGCACAGCCGTTCCATCTCGTCATGCATGGCAGACACATCGCTCTCGTTCGTCATCGCCACCAGCACATCTCCAGTCTGAAGCCTTGTCCTCCCTCTTGGAATGATCTCGTCCGAGCCGCGCTGGATCGCCACCAGCAGACAGTTACTCGGCCATTCGATCTCACTGACCAGCGCTTCTTCAAGCTTGGAGCCCTGAAGCACCACAAAATTTGCCAGAACCTTCTGTCCCTGGCTCACGGCTGTCTGCTGCCCCCGCTGTTCCAGTATCCTTTCCAGAAGGCTTTCATAGATCGGCTTCGACCTAAGCAGAGTTGCTACCATGTATGCCACAACGGACACGATAGACAGCGTCAGCATTTGGCTCATGGAGCCGGTCATCTCGAAGATCAGTATGATCCCTGTCAGCGGCGCCCGCACGATCGCTGCAAAATACCCCGCCATTGCCAGCACGACAAAGTTATTGATATACATCATGTCCAATCCCATATACTGTACATACACCGTCGCAAACGCTCCGCCAATATAGCCTCCCAGCACCAGCAGCGGGAAGAAGATACCTCCCGGCGCTCCTGATCCGAAACAAACTGCCGAGAAGATAAACCTTCCCACAAAGATAAATAAAATCGTCTGGAGCAATACATCCTCCGTTGTCAGATAGTCAAGCAGCGCGTGCCCGCTTCCAAGTAATTCCGGCATGGTAAATCCCAGGACGCCTGCACACAAGAACGGAATCATAAGCTTCTGCGTCACACCCAGACCCTTGGCACGGCGGTACAAGGACTGCACCTTTAATGTAAACCAGTTATAGAATGCCCCAAGCACTCCCAACACGATCCCCAATACCAGAATCATTCCGTAGTATTCCTGCGGCAGCGCCCGAATGATCTCAAACTGGAACACAGATTCCACTCCCATCACCGTAGACGCCATAAAATCTGCCGTCAGAGAAGCTGTCATAACCGATACCAATACGGATACCGAGAAATTCTTATGCACCTCTTCCAGCGAAAACATCACGCCTGCAAGCGGCGCATGGAACGCTGCCGCAAGCCCGGCGCTTGCACCGCAGGTCAGCAGGAATCTCTCCTCCGTCGTTCCTCTGTCAAGCCCTTTGGAGACGCCTTTCCCCACCATAGCTCCCAGTTGGATCGACGGGCCTTCCCGCCCAAGCGCCATTCCTCCAAGAAGGCACAGGAATCCGCCAAAGAATTTGGCCGGAAGCACCCGCCACCATCTCTGGTCAAGCTTCCCGGTCATCTCTCCTTCAAGCTGCGGAATTCCGCTTCCTGAGATCATTGGCTCATATTTCACCAGCCTCCCTGTAAGCCATGCCAATAAGATCAGCACCAGAAACCATCCGGCGATCCTAAGCGGATTATACCCGCAGAATTCAAGGATCCGGTTCAGCCAGTGCCCGGCGCATTCAAGAATCATCCGATACAGAACGATCACAAGCCCCGCGATTCCTCCGACCACGATCCCTTCTCCGATCAGCAGCATTTGAAACCGTTCTGCCCTTTTGAGCATATTAGACGTATCTTTCTCCATCATTCTCCCTCCCCATATCATATTCTCTCATTTCCATTATATAGTAAGAGCAATAAATATGCCAGAGGTTATACCGGTCCTACCTCAGATCCATCTTCCCGTCAAGCATATACACACCGTCTACATCCGGGTCCTCCAGCATATGAAGCAACTCCTGTTTTGTAGCGTACACTACGGTTCCATAGCTCTTCACCCCATGCTTCTGAATGTATTCAAGCGCGCTCTGATACTCATAAGTATTCAAGATATTCTTTCCTCCCGGCATGCTGCTCTCGAAGATCTCCAGGAAATCCTCCTGATCCAGAAGATACCGGATCATAGATTCCACATGTTTCTCATAAACATCACCCAAAGTAAGATCTTCCCTATCCTGGCTGATGTCCAGATAAGGATACTTCTCATGATCATAACTCTCCGTCAGTTCATATCCCCTTTTATCCGGTGAAAATCCCCAGAACCTATGCCCTTCCGTTTCGACCGGACAATAGAGATAATATGTGTCATGCCGCTCAACAAACTCTGACAGTTCCTCCATATCCTTAAGCTTGTCAAAAGAAACCGCCGCCCGTATCTTCATTAATTCCGGTACGTCCTGAAGCTTCTTCTTAGCCTCTGAAGGCTCCAGGCTGCAGCTGTTCTCCCCGTATTTATAAGTGAATGCATTTCCCGGGAAGTCAGAACGATTCCAACTCAGATCTCTTCGGTATAGATGATTCCGTACAAGCTCCAGCATATGCGAAGTAATCTCCCCGTCGATCTGCGTCTGAACATCAATAGAATATCTGCCGTACCCCTCCGGCCACATATCTATATCAGCAAATCCCTTGTCTCCGCAGAACAATTCCATATATACCGTCATACTTGTGCAAAATGGATTCGTTACCACAGCAGATTCCTTTTCCTCGTTTACAATTTCCACTGATCGATTCGGATTATAAAAAATCCTGTCAAGCAGCGGTGATAACCCTGCCAAAAATGCCGGCAGCAGACATACTGCGGCTGCAGCGGCAGCAATCATATAAACTCTGAATTTCCTGCCTATGGCTTTAGAAATCTTTCTGCCAAGCTCCTCTTCCTTCTTCAAACCGTCTTGCTCTGCCGCATCTTCATCTTCCTTCTCGTACAATTCCTGGTCCAATGTCTGATCCAGATGATTCATAAGAACCTGGAATCTCTCAATATCCTCTTCGATCTCAGCACACTTCTCAGGTCTGAGTCCGCCGTTCAGATATTTCTCAAACCTGTCCCCATATTTGTCCTCACATTCATCCTCGCTCTTATATCCAGTTTCATATTCATCTTTACCCTTATATCCAGCTTCATATTCATCCTTATCTTCATATCTGGCCTCATATTCATCCTTATCCTCATATCCGTCCTCATATTCATATCTGCCGCTCCGGCTAAGTTCTTCTTGTTTCTTCATACTGACATCATCTCCTCTCCGTCTAACAGCTTCTTCAGATTCTTCTTTGCACGGTACAGGATCACCCGTACATTCCCGTAAGTAACCCCCATGATCCGGCTGATCTCCTCCTGTGAAAGCCCTGTAAAATAATACAGGACAACCGCCTCCTTCTCTGTACTCTTAAGCTTCTGTATCGTCCGGTATAGAAGCTGATTCCGTTCCTTCCGGATCAGCTTGTCAAGAATCTCATTTCCTTCCTTGCCTGCCCGTCCGGTCCCTTCTGCCGCCGCGTCCCTGCAGTATCGGTCTTCTCCGTTACCGTCATGCGGCATCAGCCGCCGATCCTTACGCAAGACGTCAAAGTACATATTCCTTGCAACCATAAGGAGCCACGGAAGCACCGCCGTCTCGGACAGCTCCAGTGCGCCAAGCGCCTTAAGAAATGCCTCCTGCATCAGATCTTCAGCAAGAGCATGATCATGACAAAGGGAATAGAGATACAGATAGACCGCCTTCGCGTACCTTCGGTACAGCCGTTCCAGAACATTCTTTTCCACCTTCATCACCCCCATCCGCAAAGCGCTCTTCATATCCCTTCACATTAAATAACGAATCAGTATCAAAATTGTTACAATCTGTATAAACTAATTATACCCTAATAAGCAAAAAACGCCCTGGAAAGTTTTTATTCTTTCCAAGGCGCTTTTCCTGTACTATGCCCGTATATTGATATTATTACCCTTTTCCGAATCCATGTCCTTATCTGCTTCATTCTCTTTTGCCGGATCTTCGGACTCTTTCTTCTTCATCTTACGTTTCTGCTCTTCCAGTTTCTTGGTCTGCTCTTCCAGCTTCTTAATTCTTTTCTCCTTTTCTTCCGGCGGTATCTTATCATTATCTTTAATTTTTTTGATCTGCTTTTTCAAATCCTGGATTTTTTGATCTATAGACTGCACGTTCGTATTAGAATCATTTCTTTGAACATGATCTGCAAAACCAATCCCTGAAACTGACATAAACCATCCCTCCTGATTCTTAATTTGATATCATTATAACTTGCCTTTGAGGGATTTCAATAACTTTGTATTGAATTGCCGTTTTATTGTAATGAAATGCGGTATGTAATTATTAGTATTTCTTCTGCCGGCCTAAGCCTCTGGAGAGAATGTACAGCCCTACCAGCATTTCGAAGATCGACAGACCTAACAGGACTCCTGATACAAAGTCTCTGATATTGCTCCCGCCGATATTAAAATGAATAGCCAGAAATGCCAGCCCGATAATGATCAAAATCATACCGTACAAAGATGTTCTTTGATTTTCAAGATTCTGGGTTCTTTTAAGCAGTTCAAGAATCTGGGTATCGTCATAAACACGGACGCTCTTATCTGTTTTTTCTTCTCCGTCAAGCAATTCAGCCACCGTTATCTCCAACTCTCTGCAAAGCAGTTCAATCACACTGTAATCCGGCATGCATTTCCCCGTCTCCCATTTTGAGATCGTCTTGTTTGTAACACCCAGACGTTCTGCGAGCGCCGCCTGTGTCATATTCTTTTCCTTACGTTTCTTTGCTAAAAAAGTTCCCATCATAATTTGATCCATTTAAAATCCTCCTTTTGTTTTGTAGCACGCCCTTATCGTATACCGTCTTTCGGCAAACTTCTATCCCCTCTAAGGAGAATTTGGGTGGAATTTGTAACAATTCAGATAATCTGCCCTTTTATATGCTAAAATCCATTTAAAATCGCTTCGCGATGGGATTTTTGTACTTCTGATTTATGTTCTCCCGGTCAGAAATCTGGATTAAATTGAATTCTCTCTTGACATTCCCCTCTCATAGTAGTATATTTATTGCAAGCAGATAAAGGGGAGTAGCCGAACACTACATGAACAGTGTATTTGAAAGCGTCACACGATACCGAGAGGTATCCGTATCAAATGAGATGTGCAAGACTTTTATCGTGGCAGAGGTCATGGTAAGGGTCTTTTTTATATTCAGACATACATTGGCTGATCTGCCGGCAGAGAAAGTCTAATGTATTGACCATTTGGCAAATTCTAAAAGAAGGAGGATGAAAGATATGGGTTGTCTGGGAAATTTACTTTGGTTTATCTTCGGAGGCTTCATAAGCGGACTTAGCTGGACGCTTGCCGGATGTCTCTGGTGCATTACCGTCATCGGTATTCCCGTAGGAATGCAGTGCTTTAAGATGGCCGGGCTTAGCTTCTTTCCCTTTGGCAAAGAAGTCGTCTACGGCGGCGGAGCCGGTTCTTTACTGCTGAACATTATATGGCTGATCGTCTCCGGGTTCTGGCTCGCCGTGGAATCGGCATTGATCGGAGTTCTGCTGTGTATTACAATTATCGGTATTCCCTTCGGTCTGCAGCAATTCAAACTCGCCAAGCTGGCTCTGATGCCCTTTGGCACAACCGTGCGTTACTGATACTTCGTGCATTTCGATGTACTATTACGCACATCACTCTATAACAGGAAAAGGAGAACAATTATGGAAAAACAACAATATGTATGCCCCAAATGCGGCAATATGCACTACGAAACCGATCAGTTTCAGGCAACCGGCGGGAATTTCGCCAAGGTATTTGATATACAGAACAAGAAATTCGCCACCGTCACCTGCACGCGCTGCGGTTACACGGAATTATACAAGCGTATGAACTCCGACGGCTGGGATATCATTGATTTTCTGATTGGGTAATCGTATAATACGGGCAATGCTTCTTCAGGCATTGCCTGTTCTCATTGGAGAAATCACACGCGATCTTCTCCGGCAGTTCCATCTCCACACCCAGCTTCTCTTTCACAAAATGCACCGCCTCTTTTACCGCCGTAAATGAATCCCTCTTACAGCATCTTGGCCCACCAAGCTCTGCAAGCGCGCCCAGCGCCCGCGACGTCATCTGATTGGAGAGCTTCCAGGAATTCCCTGTGAGCGGCGTCGCCTTCGTGACAATACTCATGAATATACCTGTGCTGACTGCTGCCCCGCAGCATCCCCACAGACCGCAGGCGCCGCCCGGATACTCGCTTCCTCTTGCCTTCATCTCTTCAAGCGCCTCTTCAAATGCGCTCTGCCCGCCGCAGTTCTCAAACCCGCCACAGTTCTTATACGCCGTGAGCAGTACCGCGCCCACCATTACATGATGCTCCGGTCCATGCATGTATATGTAGGGATCTTCCATCAACAACTGCATAAGGACAAGCGGATTCTTCTCCCCGCTCGTCCTGCATCCTTCCATGATCGCCTGTATTCCCCGCTTCGCATGGCAGTCGTCGCACACATAATGACCGTCCTCACAGCTTGCATGACTCTCAAACTCTCCATGGCACATCACGCACTCCATCTTCTCAGCCTTCTCATAATATACGATCGGTTTGCCGCACACCAGGCATGCGCCCTCATTTCTCATAATCTTCTAACCTCCTGGTATCATTTTCTTGTGATAAGTTGCTAGCCATATAACGCAGATGAAAATCAGGCAAGTTATATGGCTAGGAACTTATTTTTCGGTGTACTAGAGACGGACTCCGTCCTTTATCACTGCCTTCACCTTAAGTTCCCGGTCAAGCAGCACGGCATTTCCCCTCTTTCCCGGCGTTATAGAACCATATTCTCCGTACACTCCGAGACATCTTGCGGGATTTCGCGTGGCGCAGGCAACTGCCGTCTCGAGCGGAATACCCATCTTAAGAACCGCCGTCCTCATGCAATCCATCAGGTTCGTCGCCGAACCGGCCAGCGCGCCGTTCGATGCCAGGGTCGCCCTGTTGCCGGTAACGTCTACCTCCAGACCTCCCAGGGTATACCTCCCGTCCGGCATTCCCGTCGCACGCATGCTGTCGCTGATCAGAATGATCCGGTCCGCGCCGAGCATCTTGAACGTCGCACGCACCACGGAAGGATGGATGTGCACTCCGTCACAGATCATCTCCGCGTTCACATGGGCGCTGTCCGACACCGCTCCCACAACGCCCGGATTCCTGTGGGTAAATGCAGGCATAGCGTTATACAGATGCACCGCATGATCGGCTCCTGCCTTGAATGCCTCCATTGCCGTATCATAATCCGCATTGGTATGCGCAAGGGAGATATGAACCTGATCCTTCATCTTCAGGATAAAATCCTTCGTATTCTCGCTTCGTTCCGGCGCGATACCGACGAATTTGACCAGGCCGCCGGATGCTTGGAGGAAACGCCTGCAGATATCTTCATTGCAGGAAATGATATTCCTTGCGTCCTGCGCTCCCTTCTTCTCCTCGCTGATAAACGGGCCTTCCATATTTACACCGATCAGATCCGCGCCCGCCGAGACCTTCGCCTCCTCCTTATAAGCAGCCGCAACTGCCAGAATCTCTTCCAGTTCATTTACCGGAAGCGTCATAGTCGCAGGCGCGATCGCCGTCACCCCGACAGACGCCTCATACTCCGCGATCCTGGCTATGGCTTCTTTGGTGCCGTCGCAGAAATCATAACCCTTGCATCCATGGAAATGCAGATCGATCAGGCCCGGGATAGCATAACCCCCTTCCCCGTCAAGCACCTCCTCCGTGGGATCCGCATCCTTAACCTCCGCGAATCTCCCGTCACGGATCGCGATCTCTTTGCTGACGAATTCCATACTCTCCGTATAAACCTTTACATTCTTGATTATCATATCTGACCTCCTTTTTGTATCGCCCGCAGCGTGTTGTCATGCAGGATCTCCCGGGCAAATTTATCCTGTTCCACATAGTAGGAATAAATAACGTCAAGCATCACCAGTATCGGAAACTGCGGGGAGATCACATTGCCGTGGTTCAGATACCGAAGCGAGGGAAGCAGAACGATCTCATCACAGAATTCTTCAAATATCCCCTTTTTCTTTGCCGTAAGAAGCACCGTCTTCGCCCCTCTTCTGTGGGCTTCCCGAAGCAGATACAGCACGTCCTCCTTCTCCCCGCTGATACTGAGTCCGATCACCAAGCTCTCCCTGTCCTGGAACACTGCCTGCATCCTCATCAGATCCGCATCCTTGATAGAGTCTATATCGACGCCGATCCTCATAAACCTGAATTCCATCTCTTCCGCCGTATGGCCGGAACTCCCTATACCGCACACGAAGACCCTCCCGGACTGGTTCAGATATCTCCCGATCCTGGCGATCTGCGCTTCATCCACAAGATTATAGGTCTTATTCAGAAGCTCCTGATACGCGTTCAGGACCATCCGAGTATTCCCCGTCATAGATTCCTGCTTCTCCACGAAGGTCTCCTCGTACTGATATACGAACTCCCTGTATCCCCGGTAACCGCATTTCTTGGCGAAGCGGGACAGAGACGCTTCCGACACGTACAGCATCTCTGATATTGATTTTGCTGAGAAATCCATCCTCTTTCGATTCCGTATAAAGAACTCTGCGATCGTCTTCTCTACCATCGTAAAATTATCATAATTCGATTCAATCATCGGCACTACAGATTTTACATAATATCCCATCTCATATTCACCTGTTATGTCTTCTGAAAGCCAGAAAATGATAAAACGCCCCCAACATTCCCGCATCATTCCTGTGCTTCGCAAACGCGATCTCCGTACAGGAAGCTATGCTCGGAATCAAATATCTCCTCACCGCATTCTGTATCCGGCACTTCAGGTAATCCTCCTGCGCCATGATACCTCCCCCCAGTACAACGATCTTAGGATTGATCACATAACAGATGTTGGCAATCCCCTGTCCAAGCACATCCACCATCTCGTCGATCGCCCTGATACAAAGCTCGTCCCCTTTCTTCGCCTCCTCAAATATGTGATATCCGTTCCATACGTCCGCCGTTTCATTTTTCCATTCTGCTACCTTCCTCGAGAGAATACTTGCCGCCCCCAGCGTTTGAAAGTCACTTCCCGCCATGTGCATATATCCAACCTCACAAGCACTGTTGGCAAAACCGTGAAATACTCTTCCGTCAGCAATGATGCATCCTCCGATCCCTGTTCCGACCGTCAGCATAAGGGACGGATCCGCCCCCTTAGAAGCCCCTGACACAGACTCCGCAAGCCCCGCACAATTTACGTCATTTTCCACCTCGCAGGGTATCTCAAACCTGCGCTCCATCACTTCCTTGAATCGAGTCCCCGCATAATCGGGTATCAACGATGCCGAATGAAATACCTCTCCCTTCCAGACATCTACCATACCCGCCGTAGATATGCATATCCCGCTGATCTTCCCGGTCTTCTGATACTGCTCCACGATACCCGCCGCTTTGGAAAGGATAGAAGGACCGCCCTTATATGCTTCGGTCCGCATCTCGCTGCGGCAGATAATCTCCCCGTCTTCATTCAGGATGCCGTACTTGATCGCCGTTCCCCCTATATCAATACTTACATATCTTTCCATCTCTGTGCCCCTTTATTATAGTATATTCCATCCATTTCCGCAATCGGTTATTGGTGTACCGGATCTGAACCAGATCTGCACTAGATCTGCACCTTGAATATAGCCTTCCTGATCCGCTCCGGCTTCTCTGCCGCAACCGCCGTCCGGTGCGCGTCGCTTGGATAACACACCAGGAAGTCTCCTGGGCCGAGGATCACAGATCCGTTTTTCGCGCCTTCCATCGGCAGAAAATCATCCTTCGGCACATATTCCTTCACACTCATATTCTGAATAAAATTCAGATCGATCTGTTCCCGTCCTTCAAGCATGAGATGTACATCCAGATATGCCCTGTGCGCCTCCCAGAAGCGTTTACTGGCATCCGTCGTCTCATACTCTACAATATTAACAAAGAGCCTTTTGCCGTCGATCTCATGACTCCCGTTTTCACAGGCGCACAGATCATTCCTCTTCGCATAGTTAAAACACTCGAATACTCCGTCCTCCATACATAAGTAATCCTTTAGATTGCGAATATTTCCAAATATCATTCTTGTCTCCTTCCTCTTATCTTCCGTAAATAGTTGTACCAGGCGCCGGTACGGAATCATCGCCTTTTATTTTCCTGCTGATCAGGCTTGCCGGAATACCCACAGCCAGGGACACCCCAATAGAGATCAGCGAGTACGACCAGATCGACACCGCCTCTGCCGGAACGAAATACTTGATCCCTACCATGACAAGGGACGCCGCGATAAATGCAAGCACTGCGCCGAAGGTATTGGCCGTTTTCGTAAATGCCCCAAGGATAAATGTCCCGATCAGGATACCGAGCACCAGTCCCATAAATCCGTTAAACCACTCATACGCCGACTTCACCCCGCCGTTTGCCAGCACCATGGATACAGCGATAGAAAAGATCCCGACGATCAGGGATACATACTGACCGATCTTCGTCTGCGTCTCGAAGCTTAACTCCTTCTTCGCAAGCCGCGCCTGAATATCGAGAGTCCAGCTCGCCGCCACCGAATTAAGCCCTGTTGACAGCGTCGACTGCGACGCCGCATAGATTGCCGCCAACAGAAGCCCGGTGACGCCCACCGGAAGCTCAAACGCGATATAGGATGCGAAGATCTGATCCTGCGCCGCGGCCGGAGGAAGCGCATTCTGCCGATAGAACACATACAGTCCCGTCCCGATCAGATAGAATACGGTCGCGATAAATATGGACAGCGCTCCGTTGGCAAGCATCATCTTATTCAGCTTCTTTCGGTCCGTCGTCGTCGTAAAACGCTGCACAATATCCTGGCTGGATACATAGGAACCCATCGTATTGAGCCCTGCTCCAACGATCATGATGAATACGCTGTCCCGTAAGATATTGATATCAAAGACCGGCTGGTCTTCGGCAAGGAATTTGTGCTCCGCCGCGAACGCGGCAAATATACTTCCGATCCCGCCGTCGATGTGCACCAGAAGGAAGATCAGCGAGAAGGTAACCCCGATCAGCAGAACAGAACCCTGAATGAAGTCGGTCCAGAGTACAGACTTAAGGCCGCCTGTATAAGAATATATGATCGCGATCACGCCCATAATGATGATCAGCAGATTGACGCTGATGCCTGTCAGACTTCCAAGTACCATACAGGGAAGATACATAATGATCGACATACGTCCTACCTGATAGATGATAAACATAACCGCGCCCAGCACACGAAGGCCTTTGCTCCCGAAACGCAGTTCCAGATAATGATATGCCGTGTCAATATCCAGTCTGCTGTAGATCGGCAGGAAGAACCTGATCGTCAGCGGAATCGCAAGAAGCATGCCAAGCTGCGCAAACCACATGATCCAGGTCCCCGCATAGGAATTTCCGGCAAGGGACAGGAATGATATGGGGCTTAACAACGTCGCAAATATAGATACGGAGGTTACCCACCAGGGCACAGTCCCGTCACCCTTAAAATATTCCTTCCCTTTCATCTCCTTTTTAGAGAAATGAAGGCCGGCAAATAATACTGCAGCCAGATACACTACCAAAATAACCAGATCAACTACTGTAAACCCCTGCATATATTCTCCTCCTGGTATTTCTCTTTTGCCGCCCGTATCATCTGCGCTGCTTCTCTGACAATATCTTCGTCGCTCTCTGTCAGATTCGGCAGAGGCTCTCTTACTCCTCCCAGTTCAAGACCTTCATTGATCTTAAGTACCGCCTTGATGACGCCGTACATATTTCCATGAGCAGAGCACAGCTTACCGATGATCTCATTGACCGCGTACTGCAGCTCTCTCGCCTTCCCAAGTTCACCCGCCTTCATATGCGCTTCCAGCTTAAGGAACAGTTCCGGCATTGCACCGTAGGTTCCGCCGATCCCGCCCTGCGCCCCTATAGCAAGGCCGCTGATGAACTGCTCGTCCGGGCCGTTGAAGATCACATAATCTTCTCCCGCCGCCTGTTTGAACATCTGGATATCCTGGACCGGCATAGAGGAATTCTTAACGCCGATCACTCTCGGATTCTTGCGCATCTCCTCAAACAGCCCCATCGTAAGAGCTACTCCTGCAAGCTGCGGTATATTATAGATCACAAAATCCGTATTCGGCGCAGCCATACTGATGCGGTTCCAGTATTGTGCGATCGCATGCTCCGGCAGCCGGAAGTAGATCGGCGGGATCGCGGCTATGGCATCCGCCCCGAGACTCTCCGCATGTTCTGCCAGTTCCATACTGTCTCTGGTATTGTTGCAGGCAACATGAGCGATCACCGTAAGCCTGCCTTCTGCAGCTTTCATAACATTTTCCAGAACGGTCTTCCTGTCCTCCACGCTCTGATAGATGCATTCCCCGGAAGAACCGTTGACATAGACGCCCTTCACGCCCTTTTTCACAAAATACTCCGTCAATTCCCGCACTCCCCTGGGGCTGATATCCCCCTTCTCGTCATAACACGCATAGAATGCCGGGATGACTCCTTTGTATTTATTCAGATCTCTCATGCTTTCCTCTCCTTTTCTCTCTTGATGCTGCTTCTTAATCCTTAAGGCCCTGGACAAAGGCTTTCGTGATCAGCTGCGGCCTTGTGATCACCGATCCCACCACCACGCAGAACGCTCCAAGCTCTATCACCCGTTTTGCCTTCCTGGGCGTATCAATATTGCCTTCCGCAATAACCTTATGTTTTACCCTCGCAACGATCTCCCGGATGATCCTGAAATCTTCCGCCTCAATACGCTGTCCTCTGCTCTGCCTGGTATAACCAACCAACGTCGTACCGATAAAATCAAATCCCAGCTCGTCCGCATGGACCGCTTCCTCTACAGTCGAGCAGTCCGCCATAAGAAGCTGTCCGGGATAGGCTTCCCTGATCCGGCTGTAAAACGTATCCAGAGTCACGCCTTGCGGCCGCAGGCTGTCTGTCGCATCCATTGCAATGATCAGCGGCCTTACTTCCATCAGCTCTTCGATCTCCTTCATCGTCGGAGTGATATAGACCCCGCTGTCTTTGTAGTCTCTCTTCACGATCCCGATCACCGGAAGCTCCGTCTGCGACTGGATCTCCCGGATATCTTCTTTTGTATTGGCGCGGATTCCCGCCGCACCTCCTTCTTTTGCCGCCAGCGCCATTCTTCCCATGATAAACGAAGAATGCAGCGGTTCATCAGGCAACGCCTGGCATGATACCACCAGCCTGCCCTTTAGTTGCTCCACATCATCTTGCATATTCTTACTCCCCCTTCTTTTTTCTCACATCTGCTTTGTTTTTTCGCTCATTTGCTTTTTTCTCACATCTGTTTTGTTCTTTCGCTTATCTGCTTTTTCTGTTAATTTCTAAGTTCTTCCTCTGTTGTCTGCCATTCAGTATAACAGCAGGGAATTTATTTACAATAGATTCAGATTATTCGGAAAGTTCTTTCATACATTTCAAAAAATCCTCTTACCTGTCATATTTTTCAGTGCAATTTTTTGGTAATATTGTACAATATCAGGTTACTTCTTTCCAATTTTGAAAGTACTTTCAATGTGATATTTCTAACTCTAGTTATTTGCATTTTGGGTGAAAACTATGCGAAGACATTCGCTGAAACTTTCTTGATAAGAATTACAAAGGGCATGCCCGGAATATTTCCAGACATGCCCTTATATAGAGTTGATATGCTAATCAAAATACCTTAATCTGCGCCAATTATACAATAACAGCAGGATCGATCCCACCACCAGAATCCCTGCCAATAGCTGCGACACCGGAAAACCGTTCGGGAGAAGAAGCTGATCCGTCCGAAGTCTCTCGATCCAGAACCGGCCGAATCCATACCCTGCCAGATATAATAGAAATATCTCTCCGTCAAACTGCTTATGTTTCCTGTACAGCAGCAGCACCACCAACACTAAAAGACACCAGAGCGACTCATAGAGAAATGTCGGATGGACCTGAATAAAAGATACATCGTCTACCGTCTCCATATGCTTGCGCATCAGTTCCGTAATATCTGAACCTCTGACCGCATCTACCGGAAGCCTCATGGCAAGAAACGAATCCGTATATTCACCGAATGCCTCCCGGTTAAAGAAATTCCCCCAGCGTCCGATCATCTGCCCTGCCACGAGCCCAAGCCCCGCTGTATCCATCAGAAGCGGTGCAGACAAACCCTTCAGCCGGGCGAATACTATCACCGTTATGACCGCAGCGATCACGCCTCCGTAGATTGCCAGTCCGCCCTGCCTAATGTTGAAAATACTTAAGAGATCCCTCTTATACATATCCCAGGAAAAGATCACATAATAGATCCTTGCCCCGATAATAGAGAATATTACCGCATATATGGCAAGATCATAGTAATCCTCAGGATTCTGTCCGGTACGCTTAGCCTCCATAGCCGCGATAAAAATTCCGGCCAGAATTCCTATACCTATAATGATCCCGTAATACGCAATGTCAAATCCAAGTATTGTTATATGATCGCCTACCGACTTCAGATGAATCCCAATATGAGGGAAATCTATCATTCTGTGCATGATCAAAATCTCCCTCCCTATACATTAAAACGGAACAGCATAATGTCTCCGTCCTTCACCACATAATCCTTGCCTTCCAGTCTTACAAGGCCCCGCTCCTTTGCTGCGCTGTGGCTTTTGCATTCCATCAGGTCATCATAGGAGACCACCTCTGCACGGATAAAACCGCGCTCAAAATCAGAATGAATCTTCCCCGCTGCCTGAGGCGCCTTCGTACCTTCCGTAATCGTCCATGCGCGGACCTCCGGCTCTCCGGCCGTCAGATAACTGATCAGCCCCAACAGTCTGTAGCTTGCCTTGATCATCTTCTCAAGCCCGGATTCCGAGAGTCCAAGATCTTCAAGGAACATCTTCTTCTCATCCTCTTCAAGCTCCGCGATCTCCTGCTCGATCTGCGCACAGACCACAAACACCTCGCTTCGTTCTCCCTGCGCATATTCACGAACCGCCTGCACACCGCTGTTGGCTGCGCCGTCATCCGCCAGATCATCCTCCGCCACGTTCGCGGCGTAGATCACCGGCTTATAGGTCAGCAGGTTATAGCCTGTAAGCCAAGCCTGCTCTTCTTCATCCTCGGCCCCTTCGAACGTCTTCGCAAGCCTGCCGTCTTCCAGATGCGCCTTGATCTTATTCAAAAGCTCCAGCTCCTTCGCCGCCGCTTTATCGTTCCTCGCTGACTTAGCAGTCTTGGCGATCCTTCTCTCCAGTATCTCCAAATCCGAGAAGATCAATTCGAGATTGATGGTCTCAATGTCCCGCAGAGGATTAATGCTTCCGTCCACATGAACGATATTGCTGTCTTCAAAACATCTCACCACGTGAACGATGGCATCCACCTCCCGGATATTCGCTAGAAACTGGTTGCCGAGTCCTTCGCCCTTCGAAGCGCCCTTCACCAGTCCTGCGATATCTACGAATTCGATCGCCGCCGGTATGATCTTCTTCGTCTGATACATCCTTCCAAGCACGTCAAGCCGCTCGTCCGGTACGGTTACGACTCCCACATTGGGATCGATCGTACAGAACGGGTAATTCGCCGATTCCGCGCCTGCCTTCGTCAATGAATTAAATAATGTACTCTTACCTACATTGGGTAAGCCTACGATTCCTAACTTCATTTATTTATATCCTCTCTTTGTCTTCTATATTTTCGGGCTTTCTAATTCTCCCGGCACTTGCACCGCATTAACATGCCAAATCAGTATACCACTTTTATTCATCCTTGTCACGTGTCTGCATCAAAATCACCCTCCCCGCCGGAAAACTGATCACCGCTTCCTCTGAATCCTCCGCAATCTCATTACTGACACAAAGGCTGTTACAAGGCTTCAGCGTATGATTTTTCAACAGATATTTAGCTCCTCTGATATTGAACGCGAATATCTCTTCCCCCAGCGGAAATACAGAAAAATACGGCCCGTAAGCCTCTCCCCTCTTCAGATGCGTCTCTCCGCCGCCTATAATAGATATGCAATTCTGGCGGTCCATGATCTTCGCATCTATTCCGGCTTTGAAAGGTATTGCAAGACTCTGCACATTCGCCCACAGATGATCGACCCTTCCTCCCGTGGCGCCCAGGATAATAAGTTCCTTATATCCCAGCGTCATGGCAAGACGGATCGCAATCTCTGTATCGGAAGCGTCCTTAACCGGATTATACTCCCTTATGGGCACATTCGTCTCATTCTTGTAGTAATCTCTGATCTCCTCTTTCGTACTGTCAAAATCACCCACGATATAATCCGGCATGATCTGATGATAATAGAGGAACTCTACGCCCTTGTCCACTCCGATCACGCACCTGTCCTTCTGCTCTTCCAGAACAGAGAGCGTCAATTCCTCATCCAGATCTCCTCCGCTGATAATCACACTTCTCTTACTCATATTCTCTCAGTATCTCCATGAATTCTCTCGTATTCTCCGCCGTTCTGTCTCCAAATACCGCGGAGCCTGCAACGATCACATTCGCTCCCGCGTTAAGAACTTCCCGCACATTCGAAAGGCCGATCCCGCCGTCCACCTCGATATCCGCCGATATTCCCTGTGCTTCCATCATGCCGCGTATCTTACGGATCTTATCCAATGATTCCGGGATAAACTTCTGGCCCCCGAAGCCTGGATGCACACTCATAACCAAGATCATATCTATATCCTTAAGATAAGGCTCTATAGACTCTGCCGGAGTCTCCGGGCAGATGGACAAGCCTGTCTTCAGCCCGCACTCCCGGATCTTCCCAAGCGTCGCATCCACATCCTCACACGCCTCCAGATGAACCGTCAATAGATTTGCTCCGGCTTTCCTGAAATCTTCTATATAGCGGATCGGTTCCTGCACCATCAGATGAACATCCATCGTCTGCCCTGTCGCATCATGGATGGACGCCAGCACCGGCATGCCAAAGGAGATACTCGGTACAAACATCCCGTCCATAACATCAAAATGCAGATATGCAGCTCCGTTTGTTTCCGTCTTCTTGATCTCCTGCCCCAGAACTTTAAAATCTGCCGCCAGTATCGACGGAGCCAATATATAATTCATCATCAGTACCTCCTTCTGCTCTTCAATTCCTCATACATCTCTGTGTAGTCCTCATACCGGATATGATGTATCTTCCCTTCCTCTACAGCCTGCTTCACCAGGCATCCCGGCTCGTGTACGTGATCGCATCCATGAAACCGGCATGCTCCTTCATACTCCGCAAACTCGGGAAAATAATATTTCAATTCTTCCTTCTCAAAATCATTGACATACAGAGAACTGAATCCCGGAGTATCCATGATATAAGAGTCTTCATCAACAGGAAACAGCTCCGAATGCCTGGTCGTATGTCTCCCTCTCTCGATCTTCTGGCTGATCGCTCCCGTCTCCATCTGCGCTTCGGGATTCAACGCGTTGATAAGCGTTGACTTCCCTACTCCTGAAGGTCCTGCGACCGCCGTCGTCTTTCCCTTCAGCAGATGCTTAACTCTGCCGATATCCTGCCCGTCGCGCGCACTGACGAATACCAGCGGATAGCCGCATCCTTCATAAACTGCCCTTAACATGTCAACCTGCGGTTCGTCCGCAATATCCGCCTTATTAAAACACAGCACGACCGGCAGTCCCTTGCTCTCCATCATAACCAGGAAACGGTCAAGAAGATTGAAGTGCGGAGCCGGTTTCAGAACTGAAAATACCACCAAAGCCTGATCGATATTGGCTACCGCCGGCCGTATCAGTTCGTTGCTCCTTGGAAGAATATCTACGATATTGCCGGTCTTCTCCTCTTCTTCTAATATCTCTATCCTGACATTATCTCCTACCAAAGGCTTAATCTTCTCTTTGCGGAAGATCCCCTTCGCCTTACATTCATAAACACCGGATTCTACTACATGAACGTAGTAGAATCCGGCAATCCCTTTTACGATCTTACCTTGCATACATCAACCTGCCCATCTGCCGTCAACATAGAAGCTCCGTCAGAATCCAACGATACCCGGGATAACAGTCTGAGACGGGTCGTCGGGCTCCTCCGGCTCTGAGTCTGTGTCCTTAGGTCCCTGGCTGACTACGAGGTTAACAGAAGTACCCTCTTCCACACTGTTTCCTACCCCCGGGCTGCAGCTGATTACATTGCCTGCCGCCACATAATCGTCATATTGGTAGGATACATTGCCCACGCTAAGTCCTGCGCTGCTAAGAAGCTGCCTTGCATTATCCAGGGATGTGTCCGTAACCGGAGGCACCTCCACCTTCTCTGCCGGCTTCGGTCCGTTGCTGACCGAGATACCCACCGCCGTTCCGGGCGCAACTTTCTTACCGCCGTCCACGCTCTGGGCATACACCTGTCCTTCTGGCACATCATCATTATACTCATATCCAACAGAACCAACGGTCAATCCCTCTGCCAGAATTGCGTTCTGTGCATCCGCGTCCATCATACCGATCAGGTTCGGAACCGTCTTCTTCTCCGTTCCCTTGCTGACCCGCATCACAATCTCCGTATCCTTCGTCGCTTCCGCATTGGCGGCCGGAGTCGTGCCGATCACATCGCCCTCCGCCACAGAATCACTGTACTCATACTGCGGCGTCGCTATCTTCTTGAAGCCTTCCCGCTGCAGCGCACTCCGGGCGTCATCCTCGCTCATTCCGCTGACATCCGGCACCTTGATCTTATCTCCAACCAGAGCAGAACTCACCACCACATGAATCGTGGTATGCTTCTTCACCTTCTTGCCGGGCTCGGTCTTCTGCTCACTCACCGTTCCCGCCTCATACTTGTTAGACTCCTTCTCCTCATCAACCTTGAAGCCCAAGCCAAGTTCATTCAGTTCCTTCTCCGCCTCAGCTTTCGTCTTGCCCACCACATTCGGCACCTTGACCTCTTCATCCTTCGTCTTCTCATTCTTAAGCGTAGGCCCGAACTTGAACAATCCTGCGGTCTTCCCTATGGTAAATATCACAATAAACAGGATAATGATGATAACTACCGTGGTAAGGATCTTCATGACCCTGTTCATACGCGGATTAACATTGCCCGAACCCCTTCTCCCGGAATCATAATCGTCAAAATCATCGTCAAAGCCATCATAATCCCGGTCAAAATCATCGTCATCATCATAATCATGATCATCATATCCGTCGTCATAGTCCCGATCATCATATCCGCGGCCGTCATAGTCGTCATATCCGCGATCGTCATACTCGTCATATTCACGGTCTCTGCCGAACTCACGGGAATCGTATTCGTCAAAATCATCCTCGTCTTCATAGGCGTCGCCGATGACGTCCAGCTCATCACCTCTGATGATCACCGTATTCGCATTGCGCTGCGGCGGTATCGCCACAAAATTACCGTCCGGATCCACCAAGGAACGCTTCATATCCTGAATCAGCTCGTCCGTGTTCCTGTATCTTCGCTCGCTGTTCTTCTGCGTACATTTTAAAATGATCTGCTCTAAGCTGTACGGAATATCCGGCACCAGCTCCGACGGCGACATGATCTCCTCCTGCAGGTGCTTGATTGCCACAGATACCGTGGAATCTCCGTCAAAAGGCACCTGTCCCGTCACCATCTCAAACAGCGTAATACCAACCGAATAGATGTCGCTTCTCTGATCGCTGAATCCGCCCCTCGCCTGCTCCGGCGATGTATAATGCACAGAACCCATCGCATTGGAGCTGACTGTGTTGGATGTGGTAGCCTTGGCAATACCGAAGTCCGTCACCTTCACCTTCCCGTCCTTGGAAATGATAATGTTCTGCGGCTTGATGTCCCTGTGGATAATATCTGCCGCGTGAGCAACTCCAAGTCCCGTACACATCTGGATCGCAATACTGATCACTTCCTTGTGGGATAATCTGCCCTTCTTCTCTATATATTCCTTCAGCGTGATACCCTCAACAAGCTCCATTACCATATAATATAAGCCCCGGTCTTCTCCGACGTCATATACGTTCACGATATTCGGGTGCATCAATCCGGCGGCTGCCTGAGCTTCCGAACGGAACTTGCGTACAAAATTCTCATCCTCTTTGTATTCCTTTTTGAGAACCTTGATCGCCACAAAACGGTTCAGCATACGATCTTTGCCCTTATAGACGTCCGCCATACCGCCTGCGCCGACCTTACTCAGCACCTCGTATCGTTTTCCCAGCACTATACCATCTTTTACACTCATACACTCACCTCATCTGCAAGTGGCTCTGCCATAACAACCCCTATGTTATCTCTCCCGCCATTACTGTTCGCTTTCTCAATCAACATCTGCACCGCTTCCACGATATCGCGGGATCCCCTCACAATATCAAACATATCCTCATCCTCTACCATATTGCTCAGGCCATCCGTGCACATCAATATCACATCGCCCTTTTTCAGCCGATATTCATAGATGTCCGCTTCTACCCCTTCCTTGACTCCGATCGCCCTTGTAATGATATTCTTATCTGGATGATTCTTTGCTTCCTCGGCTTTGATCCCGCCAAGCCTTACCATCTCTTCCACCAGAGAATGGTCCTTGGATATCTGGCGTATCTTCTCGTTGATCAGATAGAGCCGGCTGTCTCCCACATTGGCAAAATACAATGTATTGCCAACAACCGTCGCTACCACCAACGTCGTTCCCATACCCTCAAGCTTGATGTCCGCGGATGCCGCTTCGATCAGTTTATCGTTCGCAATACTGACAACATTGCGCAAAATCTCCTCCGGCTTATTCAGGGGAGTGTTCTCCAGCTCTTCTCTCAGAACCCCAACCGTATATTTTGACGCAAAATCCCCCGCCTTGTGGCCGCCCATTCCGTCGGCTACCGCAAGAAGATTCGGAAAAGGCCCGATCGGCTTATCCGTCACGTATACATAATCCTGATTGACTTCACGCTTTCTTCCCACATCAGTCATTGCATATATCTTCATCTGTTTCTCCCTGTTTACAGCCAGTCTCACCGGCATAACGTCTTCGAAGCTGACCGCAGGCTCCGTCTATATCCGAGCCCCTTTCCCTTCTTATAGTAACATTAATTCCGTTTTTTTCAAGTTTATTTTTGAATGCAAGAGCACTTTCCCTGTCCGGTTTCCTGTATTCCCGCTCCTTGACAGGGTTCACCGGTATCAGGTTCAGATGACAGTTTCTCTTCTTAAGAATATCTGTAAGTTCACGGATATCATCCGGTTGGTCGTTCACACCTTCTACCAGACTGTATTCAAAAGTGATCCTTCTGCCCGTCGTCTGAAAATAATGGTCGCACTCCGCAAGCACGTCCGTAAGCTCATATTGCCTCGCCACCGGCATCAATCTTGCACGCTTCTCCTGATTCGCCCCATGGAGAGACAGCGCCAGCGTGATCTGCAAGCCTTCCTCTGCCAGCCTTCGCATATTCGGAACGATCCCGCAAGTAGAAGCGGTAATATTCCTCTGACTGATATTCAAGCCGTGCTCATCGCTCACCATGCGGACAAATTTGACAAAATTATCGTAATTATCGAGGGGTTCCCCCGTTCCCATCACTACTATATTGGAGATTCTCTCCCCTGCAAGCTTCTGAATGCTGTAGACCTGTCCAAGCATCTCCGACACGGTAAGGTTCCTCTTAAGCCCGCCGATCGCCGACGCGCAGAACCGGCAGCCCATGCGGCAGCCCGCCTGGGAAGATATGCATACGGAATTCCCATATGTATAGCGCATCAACACGCTCTCGATCATATTGCCGTCCGTAAGCCCGAACAAAAACTTCTCCGTCGGATCCTCTTTTGAGATCTGGCGTTCGATCATCTTAATTCCGGCAATCTCATACTCTTCCTTCAGCCGCTCCCTGAACTGCTTCGGCAGATTCGTCATCCCGCCGAAATCATCCGCCAGCTTCACATGCAGCCATTCATAGATCTGGCGGCTTCGGAAAGGCTTCTCACCCATCTTCACGATCTCTTCTTTCAGTTCTTCATAGTTGAATGAACCGATATCCTTCTTATCCATAATTCTGCCTTTCATCTCTGAAACGCGGCTATATAGAATCCGTCTCCGCAGGTCTGTCCGGGCAGCATCTGCTGTTCGCGGATCAGGCGGAATTCTGGATTCTTCTGCACAAACCATTCGGCATTGTCTTCATTCTCTCCCCGATGGATCGTGCATGTACTGTAGATCAGCCTTCCACCCGGCTTCACATAATCCTTCACCGCGGACAATATCTCGCGCTGAAGCAATACCAGCTCACTCTGCTTCTCTCTGGTCATCTTATATTTCAAATCCGGCTTCCTGCCCAGCACGCCAAGCCCGGAACAGGGAAGATCGGCGATCACAATGTCCGCCTTCTCCACAGACGCCTTGTCTGATCTGCGCGCATCCATCTGCACCGTCTCTATATTAGTAAGCCCGCTGCGCGCAATATTCTCACGCATCAGTTCCACCTTATATTCTGTAAGGTCACGGGCTTCCACATGCCCGGTCCCCTTAAGCATCTCTGCCAGATGAATCGCCTTTCCTCCGGGCGCCGCACAGACATCGATGATGTAATCGCCTGGGCGGACGTCCGCCCACTCTGCCACTCGCATAGAACTCTTGTCCTGAACCTGGTAATATCCCTGCCTGAAGCTTTTAAGCTTCATCAGATAATCCAGCTCCGTGAGGTGAAGAGCATTGGGCAGCTCTTCGTCTGCCTTCGCACACACGCCTTCCTCTGTCAGCATCTTCGTCAGTTCTTCCCTTGATATCTTATCGGGGTCAAACCTCACCGTCACCGGTTTTTCCTTAAGAAATTCTTCCAGCATGACACATACCGTGTCCTTATCATATTCTGCCAGCCATTGAGTAAGAATCCATTCCGGCATAGAATACCGAATGGACAGACTGGTAATAAGCTCCTCCTCAGACGGATAGCGGACCTGATTAAGATTCCTTGCAATGCTCCGCAGCACTCCGTTGACAAATCCCCTCAGATCCTTGAAGCCCTTCTTTACCGCCAGCTTCACGGCCTCATTGCATGCCGCGGAATCAGGAACACTGTCCATGTATTTCATCTGATAGACTGCGCTTCTTAAGATGATCCGAATCACCGGCTTCATCTTCCTTGTCTTTACCTTGGAAAACTGATCGATAATATAATCAAGTTCAATCATGCGTTCAAGCGTGCCATCTACCACCCTCGTGATAAACGCACGCTCTTTCTTATCCAAATACTGGTACTGGTCCAGAACATTCTTAAGAGCAATGTGGCTGTACTCGCCGTCCCGCGTAATCTGGAGCAATATTTCAAGAATAAGTTCCCGCCCACTTACGGATACCGCCATACCTCTCTCCTCCATCAACGTCTCCGGTTATTCGCGATCATTATGATACGGAGAAGCTGCAGAATAGATGAGATCGCACCGGCAACATATGTGAGCGCAGCCGCAAACAGAACCTTCTTGGTCGCATTCACTTCATCGTCATATAACATCCCGCTTCCGCCAAGAATATGGACCGCACGGCCGGATGCATTAAACTCTACAGGAAGCGTCACAAGCTGGAATATCACCGCCAGCGAAAACGCCAGAATCCCCAGATTCAAAAATAATATCGAAGAACGGCTGTTGAAAAACAGACCGACCGCAATCAATATCCATGCGATCGAACTCCCGAAATTCACGATCGGAACCAGCGCCCCGCGGATCTGCAGCGGTATATAACCTGTGTTATGCTGGATCGCATGGCCGCACTCATGAGCCGCAACCCCAAGCGCTGCAACTGATGTGGATCCGTATGTGTCATCCGACAGCCTTAATACCTTAGACCTTGGATCATAATGGTCCGTCAGACTCCCGGATACATGCTCCACCCGCACATCATAGATTCCGGCGCGCCTGAGGATCTGCTCAGCCGCGTCTCTCCCCGTAATACCGGAATGATTCCTGACCCGGGAATATCTGCTGAAGGTAGAACGCATCTTAGCAGATGCCAGCAGGCAGATCACCAGTCCGATCACAACCAGAATATATGTCGGATCATAAAAACCATAAAACATAATATACGCCTCCCAATAAACTATATCATTGCCACATACAGATTATTATATATGAAAAACATGCAAAATACCTGTTTTTCATATAAATTTAACAATTCTTAATCTTTTCACCCAGTTCACGCATGAGCCATTATTCTGCTAAGTTTGTGCTTGCACAAGGACTTAGCAGAATAATGGCTCATGCAGAGAGCGCCTTCTTATGAGCAAAATTAGACGCGCAGCGGCGACAAAGCAGCGTTAGCTGCGATTTTGCGAATGGCGCGGGGTCCTCATGCCATACAGCAGTTATGAAAGCACCGTCCCCGCATCTACCTGATACCCTCTGAGGAACGCCTCCGCATCCATCCGCTTTTTCCCCGGTATCTGAAGAGAACGTACTTTCAGGCTGCCTCTTCCTGTCTGCACACAGAATCCATCCTTCAAAACCGCAGTCACCGTCCCCGGCGCCTCTTCTGTATCCGTATCAAGAACATCTGCCTCCCAGATCTTCATAACCTTGCCGTTCCAGTCCGTATAAGCGCTCGGCCACGGATTAAGTCCCCGGATCAGGCGTTCGATAGACTGCGCATCCCGGCTCCAGTCGATCTTCCCCAGGCTCTTGTCAAGCATTCTGGCGTACTCTGTCGGACTCTCTTTCTGGGCTTCCCCCGTGACGGTCTTCGCCTCCAACGCCTCCAATGTCCTGACGCACAGCTTGGCTCCGGCTTCGGCCAGCTTATCATGAAGGCTGCCGCCCGTCTCCTTCTCCTCCAGGACAATCTCCGTCTTCAGCAGCATATCACCGGTATCCAATCCCTCGTCCATCTGCATCGTCGTCACGCCGGAGACCTTCTCGCCGTTGATGACGGCCCACTGGATCGGAGCCGCCCCCCGGTACTTGGGAAGCAGCGACGCATGGACGTTCACACATCCATAAGGCGTCATCTCCAGGATCTCCTTAGGAAGGATCTGCCCGAATGCTATGACGACCATGATATCTGCCTTGTATTTCCTCAATTCCTCAATACTCTCAAGCGTCCTCACCTTCTTGGGCTGAAATACCGGGATCCCGTACCGGACCGCGGTCTCTTTCACCGGAGGATACTGCATCTTGCCGCCTCTTCCCTTCGGCTTATCCGGCTGGGTGACCGCAAGCACTATCTCGTGACCTGCTTTAACCAGCGCTTCCAGCGTCCCCACCGAGAAGTCCGGCGTCCCCATGAATATGACCTTCATCTACTCCTCCTCCTCATAATCCACGTCGCGAAGTCCGCCTTCTACCAGGTCCACGTACATCTTCCCGTCCAAATGATCGATCTCATGGCAGAGCGCCCTCGCAAGAAGCTCTTCCCCCTCGATCTCGATCACATCCATATCCTCCGTATAGGTCCGTATCTTCACGTAATCCGGTCTGGTCACCGTCCCCGCCTTCCCCGGAACGCTTAAGCATCCCTCCTCGCCGGTCTGCTCACCGGCAGAGTTCAGTATCTCTGGATTGATCAGTACGATCGGCCCGTCCCCGATGTCAACCACGGCGATCCGCTTAAGAATACCTACCTGCGGAGCCGCAAGGCCGACTCCCTGTGCCTCGTACATGGTATCCAGCATATCGCTGATGAGGATCCTGTTCCTCAGTGTCATCTTCGTTACTTCTTTACATGTCTTCGTGAGAACCTCGTCTCCAAGCTCACGGATCTTTCTTATTGCCATAATCTGCTCTCCTCCCGGTCTTATCTATAAATTTAAATTAAATATAAAAAATAAAATTAAAAATATTAAAACACATTCACAGGATTAAAATCAAACTGAATCCGCATAGTCTTAAATCCCTCATTGATCTCTATATACCGCTCCATCTTATCCTTCATCCCGATCAGCAGTCTTAAATCGGCTCCCTTCAGATAAAGCACGCGCCGGTATACATCATTTACCTTCGCCACATACGGACTTGCAGGCCCAACGATCTTAAGCGCTCGGTTCCTGCCGGCTCGCAGCGCAAATTCCTTCAGATATCCTGCCGCCGTATCGACCAGCGGCTCCTCAGGCCCCGTCATCAGAACTGCTAACAGATTCTCCACCGGCGGATATCCCATCAGCTCCCGGTATCTCATCTCGGCATCATAGAATCCCTCGTAATTCTGTGCCGCAGCCATCTCAATGCCGTAATGCTCCGGGCTATAAGTCTGTATCACGACCTCGCCCCTGCTCTTCCCGCGCCCGGCGCGCCCCGCCGCCTGGGTTAGGAGCTGGAACGTCCGCTCTCCCGCGCGGTAATCATTAGAATACAGCGACATATCTGCCGCCAGGATCCCCACCAGCGTCACATTCGGGAAATCATGACCCTTGACGATCATCTGCGTCCCGATCAGTATATCCGCCTCTTCGCTTGCAAATGCTTCCAGGATCTTCTCATGCCCGTCCTTAGTCTTCGTCGTATCCATATCCATCCGCAGGATGCGTGCGCCGGGGAACTGCCGAGCCACCAGCTCCTCGATCTGCTGGGTGCCGGCCTTAAATCCGCCGATATACGGCGATCCGCAGGAGGGACAGCATGTGACCTTCAATTCCTCATGGCCGCAGTAATGGCATACTAACTTCCCGTTCCGATGCTCCGACAGCGACACATCGCAATGAGGACATTTTACTACATATCCGCAAGACCTGCAAGAAACAAATCCCGCGTATCCTCTCCGGTTCAGAAACAGCATGATCTGTTCATGCCTTTTAAGCCTGACTTCTATCAGCTTCTTTAACCGGTCGCTTAAGATCGAACGGTTTCCCGCCTTCATCTCCCGGCGCATATCCTCTACAAAAACTTCCGGAAGTTCCTTATGCCCCGCCCGCTTTTTTAGTTCTAATATCTGAAAATCCCCTTTTTTACAGGCATAGAAGGATTCAAGCGACGGAGTCGCCGACCCCAGCACAACGCTTGCCCCCTCCAGCTCTGCCCGTCTGATGGCCGTCTCTCTGGCATGATACCGCGGGACCTGCTCGCTTTTATATGTCGGTTCATGTTCTTCGTCGATCACAATAAGCCCCAGCCTTGGAAACGGTGTAAAAAGCGCAGAACGCGGCCCGATCATCACATCGACCTCGTTAGCCTTCACCCGTTCCATCTGATCGTAACGCTCGCCCGGAGTCATCCTGGAATTCAGGATCGACACCCGGTCGCCGAACCGTCCGTAGAACCGCATTACCGTCTGATAAGTAAGCGCGATCTCCGGGATCAGCACGATCGCCTGACCGCCCGCTTCCAGCACTTCTCCTATCATCTCCATATATACTTCCGTCTTCCCGCTGCCCGTCACGCCGTATACCAGATAGGTCCTGCGTATTCCCCGTCTATAGTCTTCCCTGAAACAGTCTATCGCATGCTGCTGTTCCTGCGTATGATCCGTAATCCGACTCCCTTCCTGCTTACGCCGGATGGGATTGCGGAAGACCTGTTCAGATTCCACCAGGACAATATTCTGCTCTTCAAGGGCCCTTACCACCGTCCGGGTCACATTAAGCTTCTTAGTCAGCAGATCATACTCCTGCCTGGGCTGATCGAGAAGAGCTGCCAGAAGTCTGGCTCTTGCCTTCTGATTCTTATGCAGATACAGATCAAGCTGCCTCTTCCCCTCGTCTTCCTCCAGAAGGAGCCGGATATATCTCTTCTTGCGTGCTCTTTCCCGCCGCTTGATCGGAATCACCGTCTTCAACGCCTGGATCATAGTACCGCCGTAATATTCCTTCATCCATGCCGCCAGCGCCACCAGCCTTGCCTCTATCGCCACGCTGCCTTCTGCTGCACGGCTGATTTCCTTGATCTTCGTCTCATCATACTCTGCTTCATCAGAAAATCCAACGATATAACCTCTGGTCTCTCTGTTTCCCATACCAAAGGGAACGATCACCTCCGTCCCAACCTTAAGCACCCCCTCCAGTTCAGAAGGAATGCCGTATTGGAACACTTTATCTAATTTCTCATGCGTAATGTCTACAATGATATCAGCGTACATGCAATTCCTCTAGCACATCCCGGATCAATATACGGTCATCCATATCGTACTTCACACCCTTGATCTCCTGATAAGTCTCATGACCCTTGCCCGCCAGAACGATCACATCTCCCGGCCTGCCGTGTTCGATAGCATACCGGATCGCCTCTTTCCTGTCGCAGATCGCGGTGTACTCCCCGTCAGTCTTCCTGATTCCGATTATGATATCGTCAATAATATCCTGCGGCTCTTCAAAACGCGGATTATCCGATGTAATGATCGTAAAATCAGACATACGGCCCGACACCTCTCCCATCTCATACCGTCTGGTCTTCGAACGGTTGCCGCCGCACCCGAATATGGTCACGATACGCTCCGGTCTGTAATCCCTGAGCGTGTGCAGAAGACTCTCGAGACTCATGGCATTGTGGGCATAATCGATCATCATGGTGAACTCATCCGATACCTTCACCATCTCGATCCTTCCTCTCACCTTCGCCACCTTCAGGGCCTTCTTAATATTCTCCTTCGGCACGTCAAAATGTCTGCACACGGCAATCGCCGTCAGCGAATTATACACACTGAAATCTCCCGGTATATCGATCTCCACATCGAAATCCATCAGGCCGCTGACATGATACCTGACTCCCAGATACCCCGGCTTCGTAATGTGCTCGATATCCGTTGCTCTAAGATTCGCCTTTTCTGAGAATCCCAGCGTCTCGACCTTACACGTCGCATTCCTGAACACATCCTCGTACCAGGGATCATCCATATTGGCGATCCCAAGCCGACACTGCGTAAACAGAATCCCCTTGCACCGTTTATAATCATCAAAATCCTTATGCTCGTTCGGCCCGATATGATCCTCTCCCAGATTGGTAAATATCCCGATCTCGAACAGAATACCCGCTGTACGGTGGAGCATCAATCCCTGGGATGATACCTCCATCACCACGCTGTCGCACCCTGCCTCAACCATTTCCGCAAAATACTGATGGATAGTATAAGACTCCGGCGTCGTGTTGTTAGCCGGGACAGACTTTTCGCCGATCAGCGCCTCGATGGTACCGATAAGCCCCACCTTATGCCCGACTCCCTCCAGGATAGACTTCACCATATATGTCGTCGTGGTCTTTCCCTTCGTCCCGGTGATACCTATGACCTTAAGCTTCTCGGCAGGATATCCGAAGTAAGCCGCCGACATCAGAGCCAGCGCATACCTGGTATCCGCCACACGGATCACCGTCACATTCTCAGGAACCTCCACATCCTTCTCCACCACGAGAGCCGCCGCCCCCTTCTTCGCGACCTCGCCGGCATACGCATGCCCGTCTGAAACCGCGCCGCTGATGCACACGAACACGCTTCCTTCCGTCACCCGCCGGGAGTCATTGATGAGTTCGGTCACGCTGATCTCATCGCTTCCCTGGCTGACTTCGTATTCCAACCGTTCCAATAACTGAGTTAATCTCATCGCTTTACCGCCTCCTGGTTCTCTTAAACCTGATAAATTTCTATATCTTCGCATCTACATACTTTATGAACATCTGCCCCCAAAGCATCACATACTTTCACCGAAAAAAATTGTACCATACTTCGGACTATTTTTCTACACCAGAAATCACAATAGAATAGTAATAGAATAGTAACAGGCCGGCATCAATTTTCTGGCAGAAACCGGCGGCATATGTTAGAATATTTTTAAAACACAGAAAAGAGGTATATAATTTATGAAAGCACATGAACGATTGTTAAAATACGCTGTAGTCCGCACGCCAAGTAATGAAGACAGCACCACGGTTCCCTCCTCCGAGTGTCAGTTCGATCTTGCAAGACTGCTTGAAGCCGAGATGAAAGAACTGGGGCTTTCTGACGTCCGTCTGAGCGACCAGTGTTATCTGTACGGCAAACTGCCTGCAACTGCCGGACTCGAAGGGCAGCCTGCTATCGGCTTCATCGCCCACATGGACACCGTATCGGACTTCTGCGATCATGAGATCCGTCCTGTCATTACAGAGAATTATGACGGAGAAGACCTTCCGCTTGGAGACAGCGGACTTGTACTTAGCCCGGACAATTTCCCCCACCTCAGAGAGTTAAAGGGACGCACACTCATCACCACCGACGGGACCACCGTTCTCGGCGCCGATGACAAAGCCGGCATCGCCGAGATCCTTACCATGGTAGAGATAATCCAGAAGGAAGGGATCCCTCACGGTCCGCTCTGTGTGGCATTTACCCCGGACGAAGAGGTAGGAAGCGGAGCTTCTCATTTTGACGTGAAGGCGTTCGGCGCGGACTATGCCTACACCGTCGACGGCAGCACAGAAGGCGAGATCCAGTACGAGAGCTTCAACGCATGCAAAGCACAGTTCGACGTTAAGGGCTTCAATGTCCATCCCGGCTCCTCTAAGGACACCATGATCAACGCAAGCCTTATCGCTATGGAGATCAACTCTCTCCTGCCCGGCATGGAGACTCCACGCGGAACCGAAGCTTACGAGGGCTTCTATCACCTCACAAGTATGTCAGGAGAATGTGCCGAAGCGCATCTGAACTATATCGTCAGGGATCACAATAAAGATTTCTTCGAAGCAAGAAAACGTACTCTGCAATTGATCGAAAAGAATCTGAACGAGAAATGGGGCGAAGGTACGGTGACCCTTACCATTACAGATCAGTACAGGAATATGGCCGAGATCATCACCAACTGCATGCATCTGGTAGACAACGCCTCAACCGCATCTGAGAATGCCGGCGTCGCTCCGCTCATCCTCCCGATCCGGGGCGGTACAGACGGCAGCCAGCTAAGCTTCATGGGCCTTCCTTGTCCGAACCTCGGAGCCGCCGGACATGCTTATCACGGCCCTTATGAACATATCACTGTGGAGGGGATGGACAAGGTCGTGGATATCCTCGTAGAGCTTGTGAAGTTATATACAAGCAATGTCGTACCGCTGCCGTTCACGTAAAATTCCGGCTGCACTGAACAATAGAAAACGGGGCTTCTGCACTCCTTCAAAGCGGCAGCCCCGTATCATATCTTCTTACATTTTATCTTTATTTCTTATCTTTCTATTCAGGATATACCTGCGTTATTTCAGCATATCCAGGATCGCTTCCTTCGGCTTTGCTCCCACGTCACGCTTCACAGCCTCCCCGTTCTTGAACACCATCAATGTCGGAATGGACATCACTCTATACTCCTTCGCAAGCTCCGGGTTCGCATCCACATCAACCTTGCAGATCTTCGCATCCGTAACCTCACCTGCTACCTCCTCGATCACCGGGCCTACCATCTGGCACGGTCCGCACCAGGTTGCCCAGAAGTCAACCAGTACCGGTACATTTGATTCCAACACCTCTTCTTTAAAATTATCCTTTGTTAAGTGTATAACTGCCATCGCTTCTCCTCCTTCTTAGTAATTATAATATTATAACCCATTTCCGACTTCTAGTTGTACTTATTTAGAAAAATTTAATCTTCTTTTCTCAGAAAATATGCTACTATGGCAGAAAGTCGAATACCTCGCGGCAGCCGCCAAATGTGCATGCAAGCATGCCCGCTTGGCTCGTTGCTCGCGGGAATAAAAAAACTCATAATTTTTGTAACGAAATCCGTAGGTTGTGCGTCTAAAGGGCAGATATTCAATTTGACGCGCGAATTGACATCAAAGGAGGTGGCGGGAGTGAAAATTGATTTTGAAGATCTGTACCAGCGATTTTTCAGGGATGTGTATCTGTTCGTCCTCTCGATGAGCAAGGATCCGCACATTGCGGAAGAGATCACGCAGGAAACATTTTTCAAGGCCTTGAAGGAAATCAAACATTTCCGCGGAAATTGTTCCGTCAAATCCTGGCTCTGTCAGATCGCCAAGAATCTCTACATCTCCTACACCCGTAAGAAGAAGGCGGTGCATTCCGATGTACTGGAAGAAATGCCCGACAGCTCGAATGTGGAAGATATCTGCATCCAAAAGGGCGAGGCGCTCTCCGTCTACAAGCTTCTCCACTGTCTGGAGGATCCTTACAAGGAAGTCTTTACTCTGCGGGTACTTGGAGACTTAAGCTTCAAAGAGATTGCCGAGATCTTCGGCAAACAGGAAAGCTGGGCCAGAGTCACCTACCACAGAGCCAGGCTTAAGATACAAGCGCTTATCTCTGACTGAGATATGCGGTTAACAATGCGTTAGTAATTAAAAAGGAGATGAAAATTATGAGTAAAATATCATGTGATGTTATCAGGGATCTGCTGCCTCTGTACAAAGATCATGTATGCAGCGAAAAGAGTATGGATCTGGTAGAGGAACATCTGCCGGAATGTGAAGACTGCCGCAAATATCTGGAAGCAATGGACGAAGAGCTGCCTCCTGTCAGCATATCGCCAAAACATACCGGCCCCCACAGCCAAAACAGCGCTGCATTTGATTCCGCCGTTAAGGACGCTCTTGCCAGCGACACCAAAATCTTTAAAAAGATTGCCAATCAGATGACCCTTGCGAGGATTATCCCTCTGTGTTCCTTTGTAATGATCATTGCTCTGATCGTTGTGTCCGTGATCTCCAAGAACTTGTATTGGAAAATCCCCGGACTTGACAGGCGCGTCAAGACAGAAGACGTCCGCGTCACGGAGCTGTATCAATTAAAAGACGGGAATCTTTATTTTACCCTGGAAAGCGATACTCCATTCCAGATTCCTTCCTGTATTTCTTACTTCTCACCTGATGCGAAGCGTTCGAACGGCAAGAGTAAGGTAGCTTTTGAGAAGTGCTCTTCATTTGAAGAAAATATTCTGGAGAAGCCTTGCTTCAATCAGTGTTCCTTCGCCGTACCGCTCAAAGATATCATGTATATGGAAGACCCCGCTGCACTTGATCCGAAATATGAACTTCGGGAAATCTTCTCTATCTGCTACGAAGGAAAAGGCGGGACACAGCTTGTAATCTGGGAAGAGGGACAGAAGGTTGAGGACGCGCCGGAAAAGGTCGAGGAGAGAGTGATGCAGGAACAGGATCGGTTGGAGAATCACCCGGATGAATATTCTGATGGGTATGAGGTATTGCCGGAGTATAAAGAAGGGATTTTGATGATTAGGTATTAAAAAGCAGTATTATTAGGAGATTTGCTTTACATTCATTTTACAGTAATGGTAAAATATTCTATATTTCATGAAACTTCCGAAGTGGACCGGACATCATCAGATGTTCCGGTTCCCTCTGCGGACCAGCGTTTCAAAAAGGAGATCTCCATGGACGATAAACTTGTAATGCACAGGAAAACAAATTCCCGGGAACTGTTCTTAGTTTCCTGCGGCTATGAAAAATGCCAGCCTGCTCAATCCTATGGTCCATCCGCACGCCGGTATTATATGATACATTTTATTCTGGAAGGACAGGGTCATTACTATATCAACGACCGTCATTTCCTGATCGATAAAAACCAATGTTTCCTGATCCCTCCCGATGTTGTTACCCTTTATAAGGCAGAACCTTCTAATCCCTGGACCTATGTCTGGATCTGCTTTAACGGGGAATTCGCCCAATCACTTGTGAAGCACTGTCATTTTACAGAAGACTCCCTTATTCTGCCGGTGTCCGATATTTTCAAATACAAGGATCTCATCTTCGAGATGATGCAGCATCCGAAACTTACGCCTGCCAACGACTGCTTTATCCAGAGCTGTCTCTACCGTATCATGGCAATGCTTGAAGAACAGTCTCACGCTTCATACAGCGACCTTGAATCACTGGACAACTTCTACATCTCACGCGCCGTAGACTATATTAACCGCAGTACAGTCCTCGACATCACAGTCAATGAAGTTGCCGAGTATCTACATATTAGCCGCAGCTATCTGTTTGAGCTGTTCCGAAGGCATCTGAATACATCTCCACAGACTTTTCTGATTGCTGCAAAGATTGCAAATGCCCGGGAACTGCTTCTGCAAACTGATATTTCCATCGAAAATATCGCTCTGTCCTGCGGTTATCAGAATCCGTTTGCATTTTCCAGAGCCTTTAAAAAAGAAACCGGAATGACACCCCGGGAATACCGCCTGAAATGCGCCTCTAACGGAAATCTTCTGAACCACTGATGCTTAACCGGCATCAGGCAAGCGGCAGGCTTGCCGAATACTTTTCTGTCTTACTGCCAAGCTTAGGGCCGCTTTTCTCATACCACTGATATGTCATGACATCATGACCTTCACCCCATATTCTTGGACAGTCGGTATCTTCCCAATCCAGCGGCATCCTATGCTGTTCCTGTCTGGATGCCTCCAGCATAATCTGATGCAGCTCTTCATCTTCTAATGCATTTAGAACTCCTGGTTTTGCAGAGATGAAAAGCGGAGTCCCGCTCTTAACAACTGCATCCGCCCACTGCCGGTTCAGTTCCCATGGAATATCACCCGTGATTCCCACACAGTCTGCATCTATATGGTAAAATGTTCCGTGCCGCGGAAGGCTGAACGCCAGTGTATTGACACCCATGCACCTGGTGCGTTCCCAGTTCAGCCCGCTTGTATCATCACCCGTACGGTTAAGCTGCATAAGCCCTGCTCCCAGATGTCCAATCGTGTTGCATCCCAATATCAGAGTATTATACGGCTTTGCCGCATTGTAAATTGCCTCGTAAAAGTCCTTCACGATCTCCGCACTGGTTCTGTGCCTGTCATAGAAATGCCAGCCGTCCTCCGTTACCAGCGGATTCATCTCGAATCCCCATTTCCCAAAAAGGTCAAACGTTGAAAAATCATGCTTGATCAACTGGAATCCCCACTTGCAGATTCTCTCTGCGTCTTCTGTGATATAGCGGAGTGCATCAGGATGAGACGGGTCTAAGCACTGATTGTGACTGAGCCTCCATTCATCCGGTATAACCTCGTCTTCATTCAGCAGAAAACGAACCCATATACCTGTACGGACTCCCATATTCTTCATCTTCTGTGCGATTCCGCTCATATCCGGGAACTTTGCATTCCCCTTCTTCCATGGCCCGCCGTTATACTCATCCAGTCTGTGATGTTCCTGCCAACAGTCGTCAATCACCATGAACGGCGGATTCGAAGCTCCTCTTGTCAGCTTCACAAGCTCCTTGGTGTCGGCCAGAATCTCTTCCTCACTGCTTTTGCCGTACGCATAATACCAGTTGTTGCTGCCATACACCGGAAATTCAGGCAGAATTGGATTCGGACACATACGGATGCAGAAACTTCTCGCTGACTCGTAGGTGAAGTTATATCCCCCGCATTGGCTTTCTACTGCTTCATCCACTGTATTCTCAGTATATTTTTCACATACGATCTTTGCTGCATGCAGCGTCCTTCCTTCCAGCAATACTCCTCTTCCGCCGCAGCGCACATCCAGGTACAGCGTAACGCCTTCCGAATCCGCCTGCCAGTAGCACATGGCCCGAGGCTGCACCATCACTCCAAAGCACATGGTCTCACCTGGTACGGCTGCAAGAAAATACCACGGCATGATTCGGCGGCCGCTCATTCCCCGCCATTCCAGATCTCCATATCCGCGCTCCCATGCATCCCCGAGAAACCGTACCTTATCGGGCCACTGATAAGACCATCTTACCTTCACTCCTTTAACTGCGTCAACAGAAGTGATACTTACTTCTTCATACCCGGAAGCTTCCGTGAACTCTACTTTCGTTCCTTTCCATCCTGCCTCTCTGTTCGCGGTACTTACAACTGCGCTCCCTTCTTCTGTCTCGATCGTCACATAATCGGGAATACCCAGCCTAAAGCACTCGCTTGTCATTTTATTCATTTTGTCCTCTCCTTTTCATTCTTCATTGAATTGCAGTTCTCCGCATGAAGCAATTAACTGTAATTATACGGACAAAATTCTTATTGTGAATGATATTACGTTCTCATTACCTTGCAGAATGTTCACTGATCTTACACCGTAACATCAATCTTCAAGGGAGAAGACGGTTCAGCTTGTGCCATACCGGTATTCGTATACCTATATCCGCTGTCATGATCCGAATCCTTCACCAGCACCTCTTCCTTGTCCTCTTCATCTTTCTTATTCTTATCCTGTGAAGCCTGATTCAATTTTACATTGTCTTCTTCGTCCTTCTTATTCTTATCCTTCGAATCCTGATTCAGCTTTTCATTGGTCTTCTGTGCCTGCTCCATCAACTGCCCCATAACATCCTGCGCTCTATTTTCCAGTTCTTCAACCTGCGCTTTCTTGTTTTCACTGGGATTCTTATCCGTTTTTAACTCTGATTTTAATACGTTTGCCCGACCTTGTAATTTGGTACTGGCAGACTGCATTGCCTGCATCTGCATCAGTGTATTTCCAGCCATTGTAAGATTCTGCATTGTCATAATAAACCCTCCTTGATTGATTCTTAATGTAACACTTTAATTGTCGTCAATATTACACAATGGATTTACTCCGATACCGCAAACGGTCATTTTTTCACCGCTAACGGACCTGCCATCTTCCTACGATCAGCCAATAAACCTGAACTGCGCGGAATCAAAACGCTCAATGTAAAATACTCCCCGTTTTCCAGTTCCAATACTCCGTCATACCGTTCTACTATGTTCCGAATATTCTGCAGCCCAACACCGCATCCCTGTCTGCGTTTGGAAGACAGCAGACTCCCCTTATATATGACTGCAGGAACATGATTACTATTGCTGATTTCAAATACCCAGTATTTCTTGTGCAGTTTAGACTGCATGCGGATCCACCCCAAAGAATCATCTTTGCCGGCATTTCGCTGGCACGCTTCAATCGCATTATCCAGTGCATTCGCAAGCAGACAGCATAAATCAACTGAAGCCATCTCATCCTCTTCCGGTACTGTCATAGAGACTGAGATATCAATACCAAGCTGTTTCGCCTTATCATACTTAGGGTTCAAAAGGGCATCCGCAAAAACAGACCCCGTCTGCAGCCTGGCTTCCCCTTGATATGTCTGATCATATAACTGTGCCAGATAATGCTTCGCTTCTATATTCTTCTCATCCTCCAGAAGCCTTCTAAGACACAGCATATGATTCTTCGTATCATGCTGAATCCGTTCCAACCGTCCATACTGTTCCTTGGAAGCTTCAAGATGCTGTCCAAGCATCTGGTACTGCTGCTCCGCAGATCTCTTTAACAACCTTTGTTCCAGCATAACCACACAGTATACATACAGTCCTGCTCCGCACAGCACTGCCAAGCAGCAAGGCCCGGCAGTCAGCACAGCTTCTTCCTTGGTCCATCCCCTGATTCCAGTATACAATTCTGTAATGATCTCGACTGCCGCATAAATAAATAAAATGATATACATCAGATAGAGGGCATCCTGATTCTTGAAATCATTCTTTAAAACATGTAGCTTGTGTTCTAATATCTCCATCATTAGTATCTGCACAAGGCTTGCCGCTACTCCGATACCAGTGATCACCATATCCGAGCAGCTTTCCCGCCCGCCTGCAATAGCCGCTGCATGAGCCGGCAAGAATAATGCACTGAATACGACTGCATGGGCGCAATATAACCATAATGTAAAAAAAGCTTTTTTGATCACGCTGCCGCGAAAAAGAATGTAATTAAGCACAAAAGCACAGATTCCGTTATAGAGAAAACTGCCCCATGACGTAACCGCCAGGGCTAATGCAATATTGATCTGTCCATATAACAAGCTTGCCAGATAAAACCAAAAAGGTGTCCATCGATACTTGCTGCCGAGCATCTTCATGAAAAAACGGCATTGTAATAAAGTAAAGAGAAATCCCCACCCTATATTCCAAGCCTGCATATTCAAAACACATCACCGCTCTCTCTCAAATAATGCAGGAAAGCCACTCCAAACGTTTTATGTCTGCGCTTAGACAATGGAATTTCTTCCTCATTATCCAGCGTGATAGCTCCCTTATCATAACACTGGACATGCCCCAGATTAACAATGTAGCTTCGATGACACCGAAAAAATACTTCCGGGAACTTCGGCGTAAGTTCATCCAGTTTTCCATAAAACGGAATCGCCTCCTCCCCTGTATGCAGATAGATCTTCTTATCCAGAACCTCCAGATATATAATCTCATCGAGCCGTACCCTGCGTACTGATGCACCCTGCCGGATAGCAATAGCATTCTGACGTTCTTCCCTGTGCAGCGAAACAAGTTTCATAACCACTGATTCCAGCTTCGCCGGTTCCACCGGTTTTACCAAATAATGAAATGCCTGTACGTCATATGCCTCAACTGCATACCGCCGATATGCGGTTATAAAAATCAATCGGCTCTCATCTCCGCGCCTGCGCAGTTTTCTTGCTGCCTCAAGACCGCTGATCGGCTCCATCTCAATATCCAGAAAAAGTATGTCAAATGCACTTCGGGAAAGCAGAGCGCCGGCATTGCCAAATAGCTCCATACGATATTGAACCGAATGCCGTTCTAATACTTCTCTTACCTGATCGGCCAATTGTTCTAAGAGTATCTTGTCATCCTCACAGACTGCAATTTGAATCAATTTAACTATTCTCCTTCCCATCCAAGTTCATACTATAAGGCAATTCCATCGGCACCCCGTCAAGCGCCGCATAAACCAACCCGTCATGCCCATCGTACACCAGCTTCAGAGAAAAAAACGCCCTTTCTTCCGCCAACAGACCAAAAAAGATCTTGTCCCCCTCCCAGATATTCAGATCCTCAATCTCATCTATATCCACCCATTCAAGATCGCCCTCATCGCAGGGAATCGGCTTCCCCTCGAATCCATCCGCGGTAAACAAGGACATATACTCCGTAACACCGTTTCCCGATACAAAGGTCACAAGCCCTCTGTACCGATAAGAAGTAAGCGTATAGCCTGTCTCCTCCTTTACTTCCCGCAGCAGACACTCCTCCGGACTCTCATCTGCCTCAAAATGCCCTCCCACGCCGATCCACTTATCCTTATTGACATCATTCTTCTTCACCGTCCTGTGCAGCATCAGATATTTGTTGTCACGTTCTATATAACACAGTGTACTTAACTTTGCCATTTTCCCATCTCCTGATCTTTCTATCGAATAATTAACAGACATCATCTGCATTATACTATCTCTTAATCAATTGCGCAACTTGGCATATTATCAGTACATTTTCCGCCTTATATTCATCGATACCAACAGCGACGGAGCCGTTCAGGATATACCGACCGATTAATACTCCTCAATTTTTAAAGAACATGATATAATAAATCAGGACATGCTGATTCATATGTTACAATTAGGGTATGTTGGGGGGATCACCATGAATCGAATCATTGATTACACCATAGACCAGGCCAGCAGCGGCCTAAGAGTAGAACAATACTTAAGACGGCGCGGTTATTCCGGCCAGAATCTTACAGAGATCAAACGGATGCCCGAGAGCATCCTTGTTAACGGCATTCACTATTATATGCGCCAGACTCTTGCCGCCGGCGACCATCTCCGTGTACGCATCTGCGAAACCGAATGCTCCGGGAAGATTCCGCCAACGAACCTTCCTCTTGATATCGTGTACGAGGATGAAGATATCGTTGTGATCAACAAACCTGCCGGTATGCCGATCCACCCTTCAATGAACAATTACACGAATTCCATGGCCAATGCTCTCGCCTGGTACTACCGCGAACAGGGCAAGCCTTTTATCTTCCGCTGCTGTAACCGCCTGGACCGCGACACCTCAGGCCTTACCGTTGTTGCCAAGCATCTGGTCAGCGGCAGCATCCTCTCCGATATGGTCCGCCGGCGCAGGATCCACCGGGAGTATCTTGCCGTCGTGCGCGGGCATCTAACCCCGCAGTCCGGTACGATCAGCGCGCCCCTTGCAAGGAAACCGGGAACCATCATCGAACGCACCGTAGACTTCGAGCACGGGGAAGCCGCAGTTACTCATTATGCGGTTGTGGATGAACAGAACGGGCACAGCCTGGTATCCTTATGCCTGGAAACAGGCCGAACCCATCAGATCCGTATCCATATGAAATACCTTGGTTATCCGCTGATCGGAGACTACCTGTATAACCCGGATATGGAATACATAAACAGGCAGGCCCTACATTCTCATAAGCTGTCGTTTGCACATCCAATCACCGGCGATGCAATGGCATTCCATGCCCCTCTGCCCGAAGATATGAGGCTATCTAACAGTTTCCGCGCATTATATTAAGCAGCATAATATGATATTCCTCATCCTGAATGATCCTTGCCAGTACCGCATTGACATGACAGTCCTCTATCACCCTCATATGCGCTTCGTACTGGCTGATCGCCGCCCTCTCCGCTTCTATATCTGCCATCAGCATCTTCTGGACATTGCCCGGAATATTCAGATATTCCGGCGTCCACATCCTCCGCCTTCCGTTTCTCATCTTCGCTGTGAAATCCACCTGACCGCCCAGCAGGCAGATCAGCTCCCCTAACTTCTGCAAATGTATCATTTCCGCCATCGCAATACCCAGAAGCGTTTTCGCCGTCCCGCACATTTCAATGGACAGACGGTTTTCATTATTGATATATTGTGTGATTGCGGACATTTCCGATACAGAACCGCAGTAATCTACGCTGAGAAGGTCTGCATAGGCCCGGTTCCTTTCCTTCACCTGTAACGGCGGATACGGCAGATCTGCCATAATAGGCCTGCCTCCCGAAAAATTGCATGTATTGGTCAGCGGACACTTCTTTTCTTCCATAGATGAATCCTCTCCCGAATCTATCCTTTGCAATAGTATATCCATGGGAGAGGATTTGGTGCATATTTAAATAATAACTGTTCAGAAGGGAAAATCCCTGCCTGATACCCTCATAGCTTGAGAGTTGCTATTAAATATACTTTTTAGCGGTTTCCAAACTTAGGTTGAATTTTTCCTGTACTTTTTCCAGTATCGTCTGAATAGGTACATTCATATCTTTCAGCGTAGATACCAGAGCGGTAATGCCTCTCTCCATCTCTTCCTTTCTTCCCTCTTCTCTTCCTTCTTCATATTTCACACGTTCCAACATCTCCATCGTCATATAATCACGCCTCCATTTCTTGTTTGCTTTTGCCTTCTTAACGGCTTCTTCCAGTCTATCTATGAAATCGTCATCAGTAACCTTAATACCCTTCACATAATCCAAAAACGCACGTAGTTCTTTACCCACATCATCCATATCACTGTCAGAATTCAAAAAGATTTTTGTTGCCTCATCACCCATAGATAAGTTGTAATCTTCTTTACAAATATTCTCGAATGTATAGATATGTCTTCCTTTCCCATACAAATCAAACGTACAGATAAAAATGATATATGTCTTATTTAACTTCATGTAAGATTTATCACCTGCTTCTAATAGCTGAAGATCTACCATGCCCTGATAATATCTGCTTCTTTTGGAAAGTTCCTTTGAATCGCTGGCTTGCATCTCAACATTGTAAACAATATTTTTATCATCCTTGATATATACATCAAGCCTGATGCCTCTTGACTCCGCCCCTTCTTTGATACTCTTCTGCAATTCTGGATATTCTATACGTTCTATATTTAAATATGGCAGTATCCTTCGTAATAACTCCTTACATAAATCGGGATTCTGCATAACTTTTCCAAACAAGAAGTCGTTCGAGATATCCAGACTCTCCCAATTTGTCTCTGTCATTTTCAATCTTATCACTTCCTTTTCTATATTGTACCATGCCTCCAAAGTATACTCAAACAATTTTCCACACGAGGCAGGGAAATAGAACTCTACAGGCTCAGTACACCATACTGCTTTTCAGCAGTAGAAACCCCTTTTTCTCATTTTCCTCCTTTATCAGCAGCCGTTCCTCAATCCATCCATTTGCATTACCACCTCTACATGTATGCGGCTTCCGATTCCACAATGGCCTCGCTGTATTTTCTCTTTTAGAGCAGGCCTCTTGGCATGATATGCTTTCCTTTCTTAACCACATTATATTATAAGGGCAGTGATATTCAAAGGTGTAAATAAGATCACAAAAAATAAGCGTACCACTATTTCTAATGATACGCTTATGATTATTTAGCTATAAGAAAACCAGTGCTTCCCCAAAACTTATGACAGAAGTCCAGAATGGTTTTCGCCTATTTCTGTGCAATAGCCGCCTGTGCAGAACGTAACTTTGATAGGCGTTTTTTGCTGTCACACTTATGTTGCTGTAATCCATGCTTAAGACATATGTACGAGGACTTTCGTCCTCATCTTCGTTCCCCTCCTCAATAGTTGCATTGGCATGATTTTTTCTGCCCTCAACTTTGCAAACAAGTGATTGCGTTTCATTCGGCAGGAAATTCAAATCCCAACGATACCTGCAATTATCTACGGGAATAATTTGTGAAACAAATTTATCAATTATGCTGTCATCAAGTTTGGGTTTGGAAAAGTCTAACACTTCCCCAAGTACAGCTCCTATTTTCCCTATGTCAAATTCCATGCCACCCTCGCAATCAGATTGCTCACTCATCCGTGACTTTTCTTCCATATATTTATTAAGTTCCGCTTCGGTCGTATCTTTCAGCGACTTAAATTCTTCTTTGGTAATTTCCCCATCAGCCCTCATGCTGATAAGATTATCAATCTTATTTTTTAGCCTTGCTATTTTTCCCTCTAACGCCGAAGCTGCGGCTTGATTGTTCTTGGTATCTGATTGATAATGTTCATTCAAGAGCCTATAAACCTCTAAGATTGCATTCTTACGTTCTTGCTCTGACCAGATGCCCTCGAAAATCTTCTTAGCCATAATTTCCAATTTCCAATCACCGACCATACGGATGTCACAATAGCCCTCTGTATCAAGACCATTCTTCTCTCGGAAAGCCTTGCTGCCATTATTGACTTGATTATAGCACTGATACCCGAAAACTTCATCTCCCCTCTTATTAGTTCTCCACTTGTTTTTTCGGAATGTTGAACCACAACTGCAACGTAACTTTCTAAGCCATACATCTTGTGTAGATTTCTTTCCATATGTTCTCTCACCTTTGTTTACTATCATTTTTGTTGTCCGTGCCTTGCGTATTTCGCTGCACTTATTCCAAACTTCCTCTGAAACAATCGGCTCAAAATCCCCCTTGACATACATATATGTTTCTTCATCAAGATTCTTTATCCGCTTCTGTTCCAGATAATTATTGCTGAACGATTTCAGATAACAATTATATCCTTTATATGTGGCGTTATGCAGGATGCGTCCGATTTTTGATGCAGACCAGCTCACCTGCCCATGCCCATCCTTTCTCCCAAGACGACAGAGTTCTTTTGCAATTTTGGTCTGCCCTGCGCCTTGTAAATACAAATCAAAAATCATTCTTACTGTTTCTGCCTGTTCCTCATTTATTACATAAGTGCTTCCTACACGGTCATAACCAATGATATTTCCATTTCCATATAAAACACCATTTTCACGGCTGATTTTCTGCCCCGCCCGAACACGTTCAGAAACTTTACGGCTTTCCTCTTGTGCTAATGTTGCCATTATCGTAAGTCTAAGTTCTCCGTCCCCATCCATTGTCCAAATGTTATCTTCCACAAAATAGACTTCAATTCCAAGATTTTTCAACTCCCTTGTTGTTACCAGAGTATCAACCGTGTTTCTTGCAAAACGGCAGACTTCACGAGTTACAATTAGGTCAAACTTTCCTGCCCTTGCATCTTCAAGCATCCTTAAAAATGCGGGACGTTTTTTCGCTTGTGTCCCTGTTATTCCCTCGTCGATATATTTTTGAAGGACATTCCAGTTACTGTGCCGTTCCGTCTGGTCATCGTACCACTGTAATTGATTTTCAAGAGCTGCAAGTTGAGCTTCATGCTCTGTTGAAACTCGCCCATAATATACAACCGTCCGCTCTCTGTTCTTATCTAAAAAAATATAAGGATTATGCCTAGCTGCTATATTTTGCATAATGAATTCCTCCTTGCTTTGTTTTTTATAATCGTACTAAAAATCAAGCCGCTTGTGAAATGTGCAAATTGTAGTGCTTGTAGACATTTATATATGTTTCTTTGTTTACAAGCCCTTTTTCAAAGAGAAGCTCAATTAATATGGCAGCAACATACTCTTTATCAATCTCAATTTTATCCATTCCGATGTCCTCCTTTAATGGAAACGCTGATGGCAAGAGCCTTGTCAACTCTTGCCATCGCTTCAGCGGGCATCATGCCCATATACTGTTTTAATCTTTTTTTATCTATTGTACGAATTTGTTCAAGCAAAACAATAGATTCTCTGTCAAGTCCCTCAAAGTTCTTTACTTCGGTGTGTGTCGGCAATTTTGCCTTTGTCTGTGTCCTGCCCGTGATAGCGGCAATGATGACTGTCGGGCTGTGCCTGTTGCCTATATTATTGGAAATGATAAGTACGGGTCGTGTGCCGCCCTGCTCCGAACCGACAACGGGATTAAGCTCTGCGTAGTAGATGTCGCCACGCCTGATTGTTTTTTCCATATTTTTTATAACCTCCATCTGGATTTAGGCAGGAATACCCTGCCTATGTAACAGCCAAATGCAAGGGAGTATTTAAGGTCGGGAGAGCATAAAACAAGCCCTGTTCCAATAGACCGCCCTGCATCTGGCTTTATGATAAAAGGCATTTTCTATTTGTCCCCGACATCCCGAAAATGCTGATGCGTGATTACGCAAGGGAAATCACCAAACGGTCAGCAGCGAACTGACGCCACGGGAGTTGCACCCCAACTGTCGGTCTGACAGAGCCGCCCCCATTGCCTGCGGCGGATTGGTTACCGCTCGGACTGTGGCTGGACGGGAGTATCATTGTCCTCTTTGTGGGTCTTGGCGAAATCGGGAGCTGCCCGATATTTTCAGTCGATATTTTCCGCTTGCCGTCTTTCGGCGGGTCATGGCGTACCGCTGCACACGCTTACGCTTATTACAGCCACAAAGAGAATGTATTTGGTGAATGGATATTCGGTTGTCAAAGAGCCATCCCGTTTCCGATATAAAAGAAAACTGGGCAAGAGATTTTTGCCCTCTCACCCAGTAGCCGATGGGAGAGTGCGATTTTGGACACTATCCCAAAAGTTTTTTAATTTTTTTCTTAAACCTGTTCAAACGCTTGTAAATGACTTCCTTGTTTAAACTCAATTCCACTGAAATTTCAGTGACTGAAAAGCCCTGCGTCCTCATCAGCAACGCTTGGAGAGTGAGCTTGTCCAACTGATGCAGCTCTTGATACAGCACTGCATTTTCAATGCTGTCCAAAAATTCCTCAACCGTTTTTACTTCGGGCTGTGCTGTGTCCTCTGCCACTTCCTCAAGATATGTACCCGCATCCTGCAATTTCTCATAGTACCGTCTGTCGGAATTGAATATCGCCCAATCATGGACACGGAGCTTTTCAATATCGCCCTCGCTGACACCCAAGCTCCTAAGCTGCTTTTCCTCGGCTTCTTTCCATATTCGCCATTTTCTTTCTTCTCTGGCTTTGTTGTACGCCATAATCCGTTACCTCCAATCTGAATTTTTTTGAAAATCCAGATTGAAAGGCGGAGAACGGCATCCCACGCCAGAAACAGCCCTGCGGCGTATTCCGACAAAAAACGACAAAAGAAAAACCGTAAGGGCTGTCGTGCCTTTACGGTTTATAGATATATTAGTTCTTATATGTAGAGATTTGACTTCTACTTCTTGGATAAAAAGCCCCCTTGCACTGACAAGGATTTTTTTAACAGGCTGTCCACCCATCTCCGATATGATATATATAACTGGAAATTGCTATTTGCAGGCAATAAAAATCCCTCCAAACTTAAAACAGGTTTGGAGAGTGCTTGTTAAGTCTTTCGGGCATAGCAATACCGCCCACCAAATCGCCGTTTTTTTATTTGGTGGACGTATCTGCATTTAATTAAGTAAAATGCAGAGCCGATAAACTGTGGTTTCATTCATTCCACACATTCATCGGCTCTGCATCTATGTGTCTGGCTCTGTGATGATAAATACTTGCATATTTTTTGCGTTAATTATCGTTTCCCGTTTACATTTTGGACAATAAAGCGGATAGTTTTTCAAAACAGTATCTTCCCTAAATTTGTTATGCGTCTTTTTTTTGCAAATCGGGCAATATATCCACTCGTATTTCATATTTGAAGCAACCTGCCTTTTTTTAACTTAAAAACGGTATCTGCTTGTTTTACAAGGTCGTTGGAGTGGGTAACAATAATTACGCATTTATTCATCTGATGGGCGCAATTTTTCAAAATCCCCGTAATTTCTGCGGCAGTATCTTTGTCTAAATTTCCCGTTGGTTCATCCGCTAAAATAACAGGGGCATTCGATACCAGTGTACGGGCAATTGCCACACGCTGCTGCTGTCCTCCCGACAGTTTCATTACATTTCGTTTTGCTTCATCCTCCGTCAATCCAAGCTGCTTTAATATTGGCAGGGCGTCCTGTTTTGCGGTCAATTTTACGTTTTCAATCGGAGTCATATAATCAATAAGATTGTAATTCTGGAATATGACAGAAACATGATTGCGCCTATGGGATTCAAGTCCCATCTCCGATATATCCCTGCCATTAAACATAATTTTTCCTTCCTGTGGAATATCAAGACCGCCTATCAATGATAACAGGGTCGTTTTCCCAGAACCAGATGCACCAAGTATCGCATACATTTTTCCTGTTTCAAATTGAGTTGTGATATGTTCTAAGACCTTTGAGCCTTTTTCATATTGATATGTTACGTTTTCACATATTAGCGTTGTCATCTTTTTCTCCTCCTAACTCATGCGGGATAAAATTTCACGCGGCTTCAAACGCATGACCGCAATAGACGATATCATAACAGATACAATGATAATTACAAATCCAACAAGATATAACTGTAATAAATTTTCTATGCTTACAGAAACTTCAATATCCGTTTCCAAATAATCTGTATTTTCTGCACCGCTCAATTCTATATTGTCTACACCTCCTAATGCTGTACTTTCAAACGATTCTATCACAATGTCATCTTGCTGCACGTCATTCGGTTCTTCTATTTTATTCTGTATATCCTGCTGTAAAAGCACATCGGCGATACGGTTTGAAACCATATTACTTGTAAAAAAGGAAATCCCAAAAGCAACGATTGCAATCAGCAATACTTCTGTCAGATATTGCCCTATAATGTCTGTCTTTTTTATGCCAAGCGAGAGGAACACACCTGTTTCACGGACACGTGATTTTCCCCATAGAGTAAGAATAAGCGATAAGATTACAACGCTGACAAGGATAGCCGCAATCAGCAGACCTATCACCAGTTTATCCATACTTTCCAGAGAGGAAGCCGTATTTTCATAAGTTTCATTTTCCGTATCAATCGTAAATCCATCCTCTTTAAATCCAGGCGTCTTTTTCACTTTTTCGATAATTTCATCCATTTCTTCTGGGTCGTTTATGGTAATTGAAACTTCTGAAAATCCCTGGACAGCAGGGGTGTTCTCGATAAGAATTGCCGACGCTATATCTATAAACACCCGATTCTGTATTTTATTATAGCCCTCTATATTCTTGCCGATTTTTTCTGTTTCCATTGCTGTAAACAATCCAACGATTTCCAGCGTCATGCTGCGCCCATCCATAGACCTCGTTTTCAGCATATCGCCTATCCCTAAGCCATTTTTATCAGCCAAATCTTTACAAATAATTGCTTTCCCCGTATCTTTTTCTGTAATATGCCTGCCTTCCGTTAGTTTGACAACGCCATTTGTAAACAAATTGTGTTCTTCGGAACGCCATAGACTTACCGTAGTCGTGCTATTCCCTAATTCTTCCTCCAAAGGAATTGTCCCCTTGAAAAAAGACAACTGTTCAAAATCCAATAATGTTTCATCAAATGCATCGCAATATTTCACTCCTGCTATATCACGGATATTTTTCACCATATCAGAGGATAACTGCTCTGTGGAATACATGATATATCCAGTCCCTCCACTTTCATCCTCGTCCGATTCTTTATGCAGATAGGGGTTATTATCTGTGTAGTCCGTCCAGACATGAAAAGAACCGCCAAGGCTTTGACGCAGATTTTGCTGTGCTTGTTTTGTAGCTTTCCCGATAGACAATCCCGACAAGACAAAGGTTGCCATAATAAGCAATATACAAAAAAGCACTATGCTTTTCCCTTTTTTTCGAGTAACATATAACATTGCCCGTTTTAAAAAATTCATTTTGATACCTCCGTTTTTTATTTTTTGAACACAATATTAAAATAACATTCCTATATGGAACGTATATGGAATATCTGTGAAAAATAAACGGAAGAAAAAAATCCCCCGAAACATCGGAGGGTTTTTCATCATAAATATATAGTAAAACACATTCTTTGCGGATTGTCTTTCGCTTGAAACGTATATGGAATAGAAAGTGCAGAAAAAATAGTGTCCACAATATACAAGCCTAAGCCATTTCCTCCTTGCTCTCTGCTTCTTGCATAATCAAGACGGTAAAATGGCTCAAACAACTGGGGGATTTCGGATTGCCGAACAGGGACACATTCATTTTCAACAACAAGATTTCTGCCATCCATAGAAACAGAAATCAGCTTCCCGCTTTCTGTATATGCAACTGCATTTGCAAGAATATTAGAAACTGCCTTTTCAAATAAGGAAATGGGTATACTGACTGTAAAATGCTGTGGCAGGCAGACAGAAAAATTTATCTCGTTTGCAACGGCAATCAGTTTATATGGCTCACAAAGGTTTGTGAGCAGTTCTGGCAAATTTATTTCGGTCGGTTTTTCTTCATTTATGATATTCATTTTGGATGTTTCTAAAATTTCATGTATCATCTCGGAAAGCTGTTCTGTTATTTCTTTGCACTCTGGCAGATATACGTCATAGTCTTGATATTTTCCTACTCCAAGTATCATATTTTCAAGAATGGCGTTTAAAGCAGTAACAGGCGTTTTTAATTCGTGGGAAGCTGCACGCAAAAAATCTATTTTCAATTTCTCGCTTTCCTGCACATACTTTTTTTCTAATTCAAGATTATGGATTGCTTTCAGCAAACTCCTGTAAAGACTATTGATATTTCCTGCCAAATCTTCAATTTCATCTCCCGAAGTAACAGAACATATCGCAGACTTATCCATTTTTGTCATGCGCTGCGCTGTTTCTGATAAGTGACAAATATTTCGCGTCATGCTTCTGGAAAAAAGTGCAGCACAGACAATGGCAATCACGATACAACAGGAAACAGAAACAGGCAGGGCACGTTTTATCGTAAATGTTACAAACTGTGAGGCATCTACGTCCGTACTGACTAAAAATCCGTCCAGTTCCATTCCTTTCTCGCCAACAAGTCCTAAAGATATTTGTGGGGCAAGAACATACATGATGCCATGTGCAGTTATTACAATAAATATCAAGACACTCAATGTATATAAAAATGTCTTAGGAAATATTTTTATTCGTGCCATATTAGTCCACCTCATATTTATATCCAATTCCTTTTACAGTAACAATGCAGTCAAGATGCAGTTTTTTTCGCAGGTTTTTTATATAAGTATCTACTGTCCTGTCAATAATAGGATGGCTGTCGCCCCATAAATCGTCAAGTATCTGGGAACGGGTCAGAACCAGTCCTTTATGCTCCACAAACAATTTCAGCAAGTCAATCTCTTTTGGAGTAACGTCGATTTTTCCATTGTCATCTTTTGCTGTATAACCTAAAAAATCTACAATTACATTTCCAAATTCGATTGTATCTGGCAAAATCCCCTTTCCGCTTCTTCTTAAAAGTGCAGTAATGCGCCGCCCTAACAAAATCATGGAAAAGGGTTTTACGATATAGTCATCTGCCTGTCCGTCAAAGCTGGAAACTTGTGTATATTCGTCCCCTATTGCTGTTAGCATAAGTATCGGGACAGAACTTTTTTCTCTGATTTCATGCAAAACAGAAAGTCCCGATATTTTTGGAAGCATAATGTCAAGTACAATTAAGTCAATCCTGCTATTGCTAAAACATTGCAGCGCAGATTCCCCGTCATATGCAGGAATTAATTTGTGTCCCGCTAATTTCAAATACTCGCAAATCGCTTCATTTGTTTTTCGGTCATCTTCAACAATAAGTAATGTCGCCATATTAATCACCTCTTTTTTCAGTTTAACACTCCAATATGGAGCGAATGTGAAATTTTAGAAAGAACATCCATTTATGTGCTAACTTACATCTATTATAACCGCTTATATAAATAGCAACAATTATGTAAATAGGATTTTTCCTCTCTTGTAATAGGAGATAAAATCTCTTATAACCAGAGATTTCACATCGTTTCATAGGATACTACACCTCTGTAAAATATAAGGGTAAAAATTTTCAGAGTACAGGTGGTGAACGAATGGACAAAAGAAACAACGATTTTGACTTTGATTTCAGACCGTTAGGACTGGCAATCAAAAAAGCCCGTAAAGCTCAAGGCGTGACCAGAGAACAGCTTGCGGAGATTATTGATTATAATCCCAGACATCTTCAAGCTGTTGAAAATGAGGGGCAGTATCCAAGCATAGAGCTATTCCTTCAACTTATCACAATGTTTGATGTATCAGTTGACGAACATATACATACTGAGGAAAAAGCAAAGAAAAGTTCTATCCGAAGACGTTTGGATGCTATGCTTGACCGACTGGATGACAAAGAACTGTCCGTTGTTGAAGCAACTGTAAACGGGCTATGTAAAGCAAAAGAGCCAGAGGATTGACCTCTGGTTTCCTTTTGCTCCGCCCAACTAATAGTTTGGGCATCCGTAGCCGTATATTGAGCCGCTCCCGACTGGATAGCTCTGCTGTTTGCAGGCATCCCCAGAGTTACCCTCCACGGTATAAACCGTTCCATTCTCGCATTTCTCCACGATTCCCACATGGTCGATTGAGCCGTCGCTCCCCCAATCAAAGAAAATAAGGTCGCCTGCCTGCGGCTCATAGTTTTTGTCCTTCCACTGTCCTTTGCCCTTGAACCAGTTCACGCCGTCCGAGCAGAGGGAGAATTTCGGCACAATTCCGCTTTCCAGATAGCCGCACTGGTCGGCGCACCACGACACAAAACATGCACACCATTCCACACGCCCGCCAAAGCCGTACCAGCTCCAATAAGGCTGACCTCCCTCGTTGCCAAGCTGCGTCAGAGCCACTTCTACGATGGCTTGATTGCCACCGCTTGTAAACGCCCGCCCGTATGGGTAGTAGCGTAACACATGGGCGGGGTACTGCGTGTCGCCGTACTTCTCCCAACCGAGCCGCTGTGCCTGCATTGCGGAAAATTCCACCGCATTTGCATAGGAATAGCCGCCGTAGTTGGTCTTTGCCCATGAGATATACCCGTTCCCAAAGTTGTAGCCCTGCAGGGCGAGCTTGATGCGCTCCATGTCAATCGGGTTCTCCACCTCGGCTGAAACAAGTGCAGCTTTCAGTTCCTGCACGCCGCACTCGATGGAATATTCGGGGTCTTTAATACCATTCGGCTCATGGGGGTATTTCTTGTTGAAACTCCCCTCCGCCGCCTGCATCGGGTCGCTGCCTTTGCCGCCAGATTCCTGCATCATCACCGCCTTTATCAGCTCCACATATTCGGGGATTCCGTACTGCTTCGCATACTTCTGTATCAGCGGCGTGTAGGCTTCCACTTCCGCACTGACAGGGGTATAGGAAGTGCTGTCGCTGCCGCCCCCGAACAGGGAAACGGCGCACCCAAGCAGGACGACGATAATGATTATCACAATGGCAATCCAGCCGCCCGCGATAAGGGCAGAAATCAACGCTTTTGTCCCCGCTATGATTGCCTTGACCGCCGCAATGGTAGCCTTGACCGTGGCTTTCGTCGCTTCGGCTGTCGCTTTTGCGGTGACTTTTGCCGTCTGCGCCGCTTTCTGGGCGGCTTTGGCAGATGCTTTCGCCGTTTTCTGTGCCGCCTTTGCGGTCTGCTCGGTGGTCTTAATCGCTGTCTTGGATGTCGCCTTTGCGGTTTTCACGCCTTTTTCCGTCGCCTTGACTGTGCCTTTGGCTGTGGTCTTGACGGTTTTTTCCGCATTTCTGGCGGTTGTCTTTATCGTCCGCTTTCCCTGCTGTCTGGTCTTTATCAGCGAGTTTGCCGCCGTCTGGGGCGTTTCGGTCTTGGCAGGAGCAGCGGAAACAGCGGGACGGCTTGCAGTCCCTTGTATTTCCTGCAAGCCGTCCTGTCCCATTGTACGCATGGCGTTTTGTTCTGCCTTATTCCGCATTGTTTTCTGCTCTGCGGCTTTCTTCGCCCGCTTTGCCTTAAAATCGGCAATTTTATCCTTTGCCTTACCGATATTTTCTTTGGTAATCTGGGTGTTTTTCTGCCCCTGCTTATTAAATTGGTGGATGCCCTCGTCCCTGATACGCCCCGAAGCATGGGAAACCTTGTCGGCGGCATATTCCGTGGGGGAATTTTCCTCTGCATAATATCCCTGCTCCGCCTTGTCCTTTGTCTTTGCGTAAGCGGATTTCATGCGTTCCCCTGCAACAGCCGCCTTATCAAGCGTCTTAATCGTGCCTCTGACCGCATCTCTGGTCTTTATATCAGCCATAAAATCCGACCTCCTTTCCCAGAAGATTTGCGGTCATGTCAATTTACCTTTTTTGCCACGACGACAAGCCTGCCGTTCTGTGCCGAGTATTCGCAGGTGGAGAGGGTAATGAGCCTGTCGCCGTATTGGGCTGTCACACCCGTATCATACAAGGCAAGCTCCTTACACTTCCCGACATAGGCGTCAAACTCTTTTTCATTCTCCGCATTGACAAAATCATAGTAGCGGTAGCCCTCCGAGCTGTATGCCACGGTCTTAAAAACGGCGATGATTTCATACGCTGCCTGCTCCGTGAGCGTGTCAAACTGGACGGTCTTATGCTTCTCATAAAAGCTCTTGGATTTGTAATCTTCCAACGCCCCGAACATCCTGCCGCCTTTGATGTGGTGTCCGTAAATAACCAGATTGTCGCTTGTGGGGATGTCGCAGTCCTCTTGGATATACGGCACTCCCAAATCGCTGTATTCCTTTTCAAAGCTGTGCTTCAGATAGAAATTCGGATTGTTTTTACTCTGCATGACGGGGTAGTTGATGCCTGTTCCGTCAATGGCAATCCACCCGACCATATCCTCATTCTGCAAATACAGCTCTTTGTATTTCGCAAGAATGTCCTCGCCCTCGCTGACGGGCATATCCTTATCTCTGGGCGGTTCTTCCTCTGGCTCGGCGTTCTCCACAACCTCGGCAATCTCCGCAAAGGCTTCCGTCTGCTCGTCTATCTGCTGGTAATGGCTGTAAATCTTAAAGCCGCAAAAAACCGCCGCTCCCAAAAGGGTAACAGCGGCGGCGGTACAGAGAATACATTTATAGTTTTTCAGATTCATAGGCTATTCCTTTCCTTAATTCTGCCCTGCTTTCTGGGCATAGGGGTATGCCCGCAGGGTGTTTCTTTGTTCTTGCCCTGCTTTTGGGCATAGACGTATGCCCGCAGGGTAATTCCTTGACATTTATTTTCAGTTACCGTGTATGCTCCGCCTGCTTCTTGGGCGTGGGTAAGTCCCTGCAATATTCGGGATACCGTGCCTTGATGCCCTCCATGAAATACGGGGCGAACTCGCAGCAGAACAATTCTTCTGGCGTAAACAGTTTCTCACGCCCCTCCTCGGCGTAACCGTTCCAGAGGTTAAAAGCAAGGTGGCAGACCTTGACCGTGCCGCTTGTCTGCCATCCGCCGTGCATCCCCTCTGGCTTGATGCAGTCCGTCTTAAAATCGAACATGGCGTTGATGTTCTGCCTTGTTTCCCCCGCAATCCCCATCACATAGAAAAACGCCCTGTGGTAGCAGTCGTTTACCCTGCATTTCATCATGCTTTCCAGAAAAAAATCACGGTGGGCTGCGTTGCGGAATCTTATCTCTGACATAAAAATCCCTCCTTTTAGCACTCCCCAAATTTAGTCGTCATCAGCTTATACAGCTCCGTATTGCGTGGGAACTTATTAACGAACGGCACAAGGGAGCTGCCGACTTTGAGTAACCCCTGCCCCGCACCAACATTCGTGATATAGCTCATCTGTAAATCGGAGATGTTAAGGAGCTTCGCAAGCTCAATACGGTCTGTGGATGCTTGGTTCAGCATGATGATAAATTCAGAGTTGGCAAGCATCGTCCTCGCCGTATGGCTCTGCAAGAGGTCGTCCACGTTCTGCGTAATTCCAGTACAGTACGCCCCGTACTTACGCACACGCTTCCAGAGGGTAAAGAGGAAGTTAGCCGAGTATTCATGCTGAAAGAGCAGATAAATCTCGTCAATGAAAATAAAGGTGTTCCTGCCTTTCGCCCTGTTCTGGGTGATGCGGTTTAAAATGCTGTCGAGGACGACAAGCATACCGATAGGCTGTAACTGCTTGCCCAAATCGAGGATGTCGTAGCAGATAAGGCGGCTGTGGGTGTCCACGTTCGTATGCTTGGCAAAGGTATTCAAACTGCCGTCCGTAAACAGCTCAATCGCAAGGGCGATTTCCTGCGCTTCTGGCTCGTCCTGTTTTAACAGCTCCTCACGGAAGTCCTGCAAGGTCGGAGGTGTACCCATATAGTTGCCCTGCTGGTAATGGCGGTAGACGCTCGCCGTGCAGCGGTCAATGATGGATTTCTGCTTTGCCCCAAGGCTTGCCCCGCCGATAAGCTGCTCGCAGAGGGATAAAATAAACTCTGACTTCAAGATGACGGGGTTCGCACCGTCGCCGTAATCAGAGTTCATGTCCATTGCGTTGATGTGGTTGTCGCTCGTCGCCGAGATGTGGATAACCTCGCCCTGCATCGCCTTTACAAGAGGGGCGTACTCTCGTTCGGGGTCTATGACCAAGACATCGGCGTTAGGGTCGGTCAGAATGATGTTCGTCATTTCCTCCTTTGCCGTAAAGGATTTGCCCGCACCAGACACGCCGAGGATAAAGGAATTTCCGTTCAAAAGGTGGCGGCGGTTGGCGATAATCATGTTCTTTGAAATGACGTTCTGCCCGTAATACACGCCGTCCTTATGGTAGATTTCCTGCACACGGAAAGGAATAAACACCGCAAGGCTCTCCGTGGTGAGGGTACGCAGGGCATCTATTTTCCTCACGCCGAACGGCAGGGCGGTGTTCAGACCGTCCATCTGCTGGTACTTCAGCACGGCAAACTGGCAGAGATGCTTCCTTGCCGTCGTGAGCAGGGCTTCCGTGTCATTGTCAAGCTGCTCTTTGGTGTCTGCGGTATGCACCATCGTAAGCACGGCAAACATCATCCTCTGGTCACGGGTCGTCAAATCGTCCAGAAATTCCTTGCTTTCCTTTCTCTGCTGTTCCAAGTCGTAGGGGATGACGGCGGAAAAATTGTTGTTCTGGTTCTGTTTCCTCTGCCAGTTCGTGATGTTGGTTTCCACGCCTAAAAGACGGTTTTCCACCTCCCGCACGGCTTCGTCTGTGGGAACAGGAACAACATCAACAGAGAGCATCATGTTACGGTTTAATTCGCAAAGCTCCGCCACCATGCTGTCCTTGATATAGGCGGCGTACTCTCTGAGGAATATCACACGCCCGTAGCGGTTGCCCATCTTAAAATAATCTTTCTCAAACTCAAAGGAGTCGGGGCAGATATAGTCCTTGAAGTCGTGTCCTTTCCGCATGGTCTGCACCATGTCAAAGGAGAACGCCGTTTCCTCGCCCGTGCGGTAAAAATCATGGAAGATACGCAGCTTGTCGTTAGCATCCAGTTCCGTACACTTCGAGCCTAAACGGTTAAAATGCCCGATAAGGTCAGCACCGACACGGGCAAAATAATTCCTCGCTTCCTCAATGTTCTTCTTGCAGACGGAAACCGTCACATATTTATCCTGCACGGTGGAGTTTGCCCCCGTTGCTTTATCGAGCAGCATCTTGTTATACTCTTTGCGGTATTTATCCAAATCGTCCTCCGCCATCGGGATTAAGATGGTCTGCTCAAAGTCCGCTTTATTGAGCCTGCGATTGTTTATCGTGATTTTCGTGGTCGCCCCGCTATCGAGGGCGTTAAGAAGCTCCGAGTATTCGAGGAACATCGCTTCCTTGTCCTCACGGCTTGCCACGGCGTAGTTGATGTCCTCAAACTTAAATGTCTTTGCGTATTTGTTCCTGCCCACGAGGAAAATGCCGTCCTCCCACATGGTCTTTAACGGGATGACCGCCTGCACCGACTTCGGCACGATGAATTTCTCCCTGTCCTGCTTGAACAGCGTTTTCAGCGTCTTAATCATAATCTACCTCCTTGCGCTTTCTTGATTTCTTGGGCTGCTTTCGCCCGTCTGTCTTTGTTCTTTTTTTCTGCGTTTCCCCTTTTTCCGTTTCTTCTCCTGCACGGCGGGCAATCCTTTCTCATGTGCGTCCAGTGCCTGCTTCACCGCTTCGTAATATAAATTCTCTGGGACAAATAAAATCTTCTTCGGCATCAGAAACTGCGACTTTATCCACGCCCACACAAACTGCTCGGCGGTCATGCCGTTGTACCTTACAAATCCCATGACCGCAAAAGGGGAAGCCCCCAAGATGCACATCCAGCTTACTGTTTCCGTCCCGAACCTGCCACGGAGCAGGAAGAACAAGCCGACCGCCACGCCGCAGGCAAGCACGGAAAACAGGAACTGCCGCATCGACAGCCCGAAGAACATGGATTCCGTGTAGTTGCGGATTTCCTTATTTATCTTGACTTCCATATCAGCACCGCCCCTCCCTGACATCCCCCGTCGAAATAAAGAGGATACTGCGTTTCGGGATATACGCAAATCCAGAAATGGCATCCCCGATTTCAAATATCTCGTTATCGTCCGCTTTTTCAAATTTTCCGACCAGTCCTTTTTCAGCAGGCAGGTCATAGGCTTCGGAAGCCCCGATGACTTCTCCATTTAACAAATGAATATCATAATTCTGGTAATATTTCGTTTCTTTTTTCATTTCAATTTTCCTTTCCTGTTGGATAATTACAAGCCCATCATCTCCCTTACCACACGGTCTGCCATCTTGACCGCACCGACAAGGACGAGCATATTGAACACCAATTCCCCGATATAGCCCCATACCATCGTGACTGCCGCCGCATCGGGGTTGACTGCGGGTGGGGACGCCGCAAACACCGAGAAGATGATGCAGGCAAGCACGATGATTGCCCCCTCTAGGCAGACGGCGGAGTAGCTTTTGATGAAGCTCTTCCCCACGCTCTGGCTCGGCTCTCCCGCAAACGAGGACAGCGGCACGGGGGCGATGGCGGTATAAAGGTACAGCTTAAAAAACCTGCCGTACACCGACATTATCATAATGAACGACAGCACCGTGATGAACAGCCCTCCTATCAGCGTGACCGCCCATAAGGGGATGCTCTCGAAAAAGCCGCAGTCCTCCACGGCTGTCACAATCTCCTGCGGCAGAACCGTTTTCTGCGCCGAGCCGAAGCCTGCGGCTTTCATAATGGCGGAAATCACGCCCTGCACGATTTTAAACAGAGCCATCATCAGCTCCAAGCCGTAAGTGACCGCGCCTTTCGCAAGAGCAAAGCGGATGAACAGCTTCAAGGCGTGTTCGGGCTTCTTCACGCTTGCGAAGTCGCCGCAGGTACGCATCACGCCCACGACAAAGAACAGCACGAGCAGGGCAAGACCTATCGCCTGCAACGCCCCGTGGATGTCAACGATGACTTTCCATATCGCACCGCCTTTAAAGGTTTCTGGGGATTGGGTGATGAGCTGCCATATCTCGGCTAACTTTTCATTCCATGTGTCAAGGGCGTTCTCCAAGTTCTGGACTACCCAGTTGTCTGACATTCGACCACCTCCGTTCTTAAAATTGGGCAGCGGGGCAAGTCCCGCAGAGCGGATCTGCCCCGTTGCCCTGTCTTGTGTCAGTCTGTTGTCTTAGTTTCTTATTAGCCCGTGATAAGGGTTAAAATCTCTTTCGCAAAGGTAATCACAACGCCGCCCGCCAGTGTGAGGAAGCCGTTCGCCCTCTGGGACGGGTCGTGGGATTTCAGCGACAAGCCGACCTGCACGATGCCGAAGCCGAGCATAATCATTCCGACCGCCCGTATCAGACCGAAGATGAAATTGGAAAGGTTGTTGACAACGGCAATCGGGTCATTTGCGGCAAAGGCGGTCATGGACGTTCCAAGCATCAGAGCCGCAGCCAGTACCGCCACGCAGTAGAAGCGGAAACCTCTTTTTACCTTGCCTGTCATCGGCAGTTTCTGGGTTGCTTTCTTCTCGTTTTTCTGAAAAAGTTTCATAGGGTAAATCCTCCTTATAAATTGAATATTTCTTCCAAGTCCTCATCGGACAGAAGTTCGTAGGATGTGCTGACCGTTTCCATGCTCTCTGCATCCATCAGCAAAGCATCGTCAAACACAAGGGTTGCGACCGCCTGCGTCGGCTCTCCGTGGAGATACGGCGGCTTCCCCCCGTCGGCGGTCAGTTTCACGTTCGGGTGTTTCAAAATGTCGTACTTCAAATCCATAACGGGGCGTTCCCCACGCACAAAAAGAAGTGCGTAGCGGTTGTCAAGCATACGCACCTCATCTGGGGTTAAAAGCTCACGCCCCGAAATCTGGTAGTTGGTGGAATAGTTGCCGCTCCGCCCAGAGCTTTTCCCGTAGGTGTTCGTGTCTATCGTGGCTTTTCCAAGAAGCTCACTTACAAACTTATGGGTACTCTGCTCGTTGCCGCCGAGATAGAGGAACTCATCGGCATTGCCAACGATGCTTTCCCACTGTTTCTCAAACAGGGCTTTGAGCTGTGCCAGATTTTGCAGGATAATCGAAACGGACACGCCCCTTGACCGCATGACGCTCAAAATCTTGTCAAAGTCATCGGGCAGCGAAACATTGGCAAATTCATCCATAATGAACTGGCAGTGGACGGGCAGGCTCCCGCCGTACTTGTGGTCGGCGAGGTAGAATAACTGTTGGAATAGCTGCGTGTATAACAGCGACACAAGGAAATTGAAACTGGTGTCGTTGTCTGGTATTAGTGCGAACAGTGCGACTTTCTTCTCGCCCAAAGACGGCAAATCCAATTCGTCCGTGGCGGTCAATCCCGCAAGGCTTTCCAGATTGAACTTCTCAAGCCTTGCGGCAAGGGTTATCTGGATGCTCTTTAGCGTCTTGGCACTCCCGCTGTGGTAATCACGGTAGTATTTCAAAGCGATATGCTCTGGGTTTACCATCTCAAGACGGTCAAACAGTTCGTCAAGCGGGCTTACATAGCCGTCGTCGTCCTCCCTTACCTCGCCCGCCCGCAATAGCTCCATCACCATCGGGAAATTCTGTTCCTCTGGCGGGGCTTCGTATTTCAGATAGAACACGAGGGACAGAAGCAGCATACTCGCCGCCGTGTCCCAGAACGGGTCTTGTGACTGGCTTCCTTTCGGCGTGGTCGCCTTAAATAAATTTGTTACCAGCCGCTGCACGTCGTTGTCGTTCCTTAAATATACAAACGGGTTGTAGCAGTGGCTCTTGTGCATATTGATTAAATCAAGCACACGCACCTCATAGCCTTTCTTTTCCAGAAGCCCGCCCGTGTCACGGACAATCTCGCCTTTCGGGTCTAAAATTACCATTGACGTGTTACATTGCATGACATTGGGCTTACAAAAAAATCTGGTCTTTCCTGCGCCAGAGCCGCCCACCACAAGGATATTCAGATTCCTCCTGTGCTTCTTCCCGTCAAGCCCGATGCAGACGCTCTGGGTCAGCAGCTTGTTTTCCGATGCGTCCTTATCTCGGTATTTCTTATTGAGAGTGCCTGCGTTGCCCCATTTTGCAGAGCCGTGTTCCTCCCCCTTGCGGTAGTTCCTGCGTGTGGAGAAATAAACGCCGATTCCCATGCCGTAGGCAAGCAGAAAAATAAGGACAGTCCTTACGCTGTCCCCACATACCGTTATGGAAAATGGGTTCTCCATTGCCACGGACAGGTTGCCGATTATCTCCACGATGCCGCCGCTGACATAAGGGGCAGTCAGCAGGGCAAGCCATACGACAGGGATAATGCCAAACAGAGAAAGGATTAGGCTCACTTTATAATCGTCACCGTTCTTCATGGCACTTGCACGGGGCGACCTTTACTTTCTTGGTCGGGGCGTATGCCACCCTGCTTATCAGCTCGTCAACAGGCTCAGTGGGGCGTTCCTCCTGTATCTGCTGCGTCCGCAGGGTGTTGAGGGCGTTAAGGACGATATTCTTATCATATTTATCCAACGCCAAGTGATAGCGTTCTTCTTTCATAGTCTGCACCTCCGATTAGCGTTCCTGCCCTTTGGATTTGGGCGGCTTGTTCTTTTCAAGGCTCTTATACATATCCGACTGGATTTCGCCGAGTACGTCACGCATCGAGCCGAGCTGCCCTTTAAATTCCTGCGTTTCCATGCCCTCAAATTCTTTCGGGAGTTTATCAAAATTAAAGCCCTTTGTGTCCACGCCGTAGCGGGAGCTTACCATATAGGCGACGCAGAACGACTTGAACTCTGAAGCGTCACGGCTCTCCTTATGCTTGAAGTCAAAGACCGCCGCCGACACTTCCTTTGCCATGCTGACAAAGAGCTGTTCCTCATTCAATCCCGTCTTGATGAAGATGGTCTGCTGTGCGCTGTCGTAAAACGCAGGCAGCTCAAGGTCATCGACAGGCACAAAGGAAACGGGGCTTGCGTCAATCATCGCCGACACAAGCTCCCGCATGGTTTTGGCTTCCTGCGGCTGCTGCCTGTCTTTTGCCGAGGTCTGGGAAATGTCGTAGACCACTTTTGCGTTGTAGCCGACCGCCTTTGAGCCGTCCTCCCGCTCGTACTCTTTCCCCGGCTCAAGGATGGTAATTTTCTGTGCGTCCTTGTCCACATAGGCACGGCTCTGTTTCCAACTGCCGTAATCTTTAAGCTGCGTCGCTTCGGGCATCTGTGCCGACACCAAGATGGCGTTGTTGACGGAGTAGCGGTCAAAATGCCCCTGCACGTCAAGGTACTGCTGAAACGCCACGCCGTCCGCCATCATTTTCTCGCAGGTCGTGTCTATCAGCTCATAGGCTGCTTTCCGCTGTTCCTGCTTTGCGGCAGCCCATTCCTCTTTGTTAAAAGGTCTGCCGCCGCCGCTGAATACGTCATAAATACTCATGCTTATCTTGCTCCTTTCGATTTTGGTTTCCGTTTCCGCTTCTGGGGCTGCTTATGCTCCGTCTTTCCAGCGGGCGGCTTTTTTGCCCTGTCGGGGGATTTCTCTTTGTCAAGATTCGGGGAAGCGTCCGCTTCCTGCCCCTTGCGGCTCTCCTTGATTTTCCGCAGTTCCTCCCTGACTGACGGCTTCTCCGTCTTAGCCATAGTAGCCCCCTCTGCGGGCTTCCTTTGCTGCTTTAAGGTAGGCTCGGACAGAGGGGATTTTTCTGTCTTTGCCACCGAGGGGTTTGGGGCGTTTTCCTCCTTCTGCACGGGCTTTCCCATAAGGGCGTCCATGAGTTTGTCTTTCTCCGCCTTTTCCTCCACGCCGACGTCTGGCTCTGGCTGACCGTCCTCTGCCCCTGCGTCTTTCACATCTGCGGTCTTGGCATCTTTCAGCTTATTCTTTTCTTCTTTCGTTTTGCCCTTTGCCCCTTTCGATTTCTCCGCTTCGGTCACGATAGAAGCGGTATCTACGGAAGCAAGGCTGAACCGCTCCACGATGCGGCTGATTTTCGATGCGTCCTCGGCTCTCGCAATCACGTCCACCTCCGCATTGGGGTCTTTGTTCTTACGGTCTGCAAGGACGCAGTAGAGTACACCATATTTCTTCGCTTCCTGCGTGAATTTTTTCAAATCGCCGCTCTTTACGGTAAAGACTTTTAATTCTTTCCCAGAGCGGAGCATATTTGTGAGCCTTGCCTTTCCTTTGGTTTTCTGTTCCTCTTTTAAAATGGAGTAGAGCAGGATGGCGATGTTTTTCGCACCCGCCCCCGTGATTCTGGCTGCGACCTCAAATCCCTCCAAGCTCATCCTTACGATTTGCTCCGCCGCTTCGCCGCCTGTGTTCATGCTTCATCAGCTCCTTTCCTTTTTCTTTGTTCTCGTCTGCCCGTATGACAGTTAATTTTTCCTTGAGGGTGTCGCTGCGGGCTTCGATTCCCTCGCATAATCTGACCTCCTTACGCAGTGTTTTCATGCGCCCCGTGATTTCCGACAGCCGAGCCTTGACCGCTTCTTTATCTTTGCCGCTTGCTTTGCGGCTCTGGGAGTAAAGCCCCTTTCGCTGTTCGGTCAGCTCACTTATCTCGGATTCCAGAGAGCCTTTATAAGACAAAAGCTGCTCTGCCGTGTCGATATGGTTGCGGCAGAGCAGCCTTGTTTCGTTTGTGATGGCTTCCATCTTCATCAAGTCGTCCTTTAGGAGATAGTGAAGCCGTGCATAGTTCTGTTGCTTCTTCTTCGGCAGGATGCCGAGCTTGTAGCAGTAGTGGAGATACAGCCCACGCAAGCCGCCGATTTTCTTTGCACTTTTTAATGTGCCTTTTACCTTTAGCACTCTGACCTGCGGCTGTTCTTTGGAAAAGTTCTGGAATTTGACCGCATAGGAATTTTCCCTTATGCGTTCCGTTATCCGCTCATTGGTGTAGTCGTCGCCGAGCTTATGGAGCCGCTTTGGTCTTTGCCACCCTTTGCCGATAATCGTCCAGTATTTTCGGTTGGGGTCAAAATTGATGCGGTATCCCATTTCCGACAACTGGCGGTCAAAGTCTTTCAGCGTAAATGATTTTGAGATGGCTTCGTCCACCGCCTGCCGTGCCACGCTGTCCCTTGTAGGCAAGCCGTTCTTCTCGGCTTGGCAGAGGACATAGGGCTTCTTCCTGCCGCTTGGGTGTTCGATGACCGATAAGGAATACTCACGGCACAATTCATCCGAACGCTGGCGGAGCAGACGCAGGTTCTTTTTGTTGTCGTGGTAATGCTTTCCGTCAATATAAGAAACGGAGTTGACGACAAAGTGGTTGTGCAGGCAGTCCGTATTCAGATGCGTCGCCACAATCACTTGAAACCTTCCGCCCCACATTTTCTCCGCCAGCTTCACGCCGACCTCATGTGCCTGCTCTGGCGTGACCTCGCCGTGCTTGAAGCTCTGAAAGCCGTGATAGCAGACAATCTCGCTCTGGTCGTTCCATTGGGCTTTCGCCATCATCATCTCATCCCTTGCGGTGGCAGGGTCGCAGTTTACGCCCGTGACGAAAAACTGACGCTCGGTCTTATCACCGTTGATGGCGTACTTCATCACGTCGCCCATCGCCTGCAAGTCCGCATCCGTGTATTTTGGGTTGGCGGTCTTTTCTGGGTTCTCGGCGTAGTCGATGGGATGGTCGAGCCTGCCCTTTACGTCCCATATCTCGCAGACCGCCATCAGCCAGACGTCTTCCTCGGAACAAGGTAGCACCTGCCCACGTCCAGACGGAAGTCCCGCCACCGCTTGGCTTCGTCGTAGAGCATCGGCGTATCCACAAAGTTCAAGGCGTTCGCCTTTGCCGCAAGCTGGTTGATGCGGTTGCCGATGGCTGACAGCTCCCGCATGATTTTATAGAACTCTGGGTCTGGCTTCTCGCACAGGCGGTAGCCCATGACCATCGACTGGAGCAGGGCTTGTCTGGAGTGTCCCGACCGCTCCGCAAGGGAGCAGAGGTATTCAGCTTCTTCCTCGGTCAGTCGGAACAGTATCTGCACGTTTCGTTTCCGCATCCAAATCCCCCTTTCCCTCGGAGAGCCTGTTAATCTGCAGCACGCACATACACGCCACGCCGCACATCCCTCCGAGCGTTGTGCCGAGGGCGAAGAACAATAAATCTCTCATCCTTAAAAACTCCTTTCTTCCTGCCGCACTCTGGCGGCGGTCTTTTCCACGGGGTATTAGGGGAGCTTTCCCCTAACAAGCGAATTTTGTTTCCATCGGCAGATGGATAACCAAATTCAGTGCTTGGTAAGACGTGTCTTTAATCCCCGCCCCCGTGACAGCATCCTTTACATACCGTTCTGAAGCACGGACAGCCCGAACAGCAGCCGTCCTCAAAATCCTCTCCCTCGGATTCGTTTTCTTCCCCTGCGTCCTCTAAGGGAGCGTTAATCTCGGCTTCGCCGCAGACGAAATCCCCATCGGAAAACCTCACAAGGTCGGTGTCAAACAGGATAATTTTTAACTTCTCCGCCGCCTGTTCGGGGCTGTCGGCATGGATGGAAACGGTCTTTGCATAGTGGGCGACAAGGGTCACTTCATAATTTTTCAATCGTTCTTTCCTCCCTTTCGGTCTGAAATTTTGTTGTGGTTACGGTCATTTCTTACAGAAAATCGTTATTCAGTCAGCGGGCATCCCTCCTTTCACGGCTCGGTTTCTGCCTTGCAATCCCCAGATAGGACATTAAAAAATCGTTGAAGTCCTTGCCGGCTGGCGGCGGTTCATCAACGATTCGGTAGTCTTTCTGCAACAATTCTTTTAATGCGGCGGTACATAGCCGACCTGCTTTGTCCTTATCCAGATGCAGAAATATGGTCTTGATTTGCGGGTTTGCTTTCAAAAAAGTCGTGAGGGCAACGGGGATTTTGCTTTCTTTCAGCTCTTTCTTCGGCTGATATACGCCCGACAGGGAGAGAAGATTTTCCGTTTTATAATCCCTGCCCTCACATTTTAAATAAGTGGCATAGGAGAGTAAGTCAATGGCAGCTTCGAATAAATGTACCGAAGCACATGGCTCTTTTGCCAGAAGTCGAAACGAATACCGCTTGTCACTGCCCGATGCGTCCCGCTTGAAGCTCCCCATCGTGCCACGGCAGGCGGCGTATTTTGGTGTTCCGCTTTCATCTTTCCCGATAAAAACGGCGTTGTGGTAGTCGGCACTCTCGAAAATAATCCCCTCGGCAATGCACTCTTGGATAATCTGGTAGTCAATGCCACGCCCGAAAAGATACTCTGTCACTCTGCCGCAGTCCTTATTCTTTGGCGGCAGGAGCAGCACCTTTGGCTCGTCTTTTTTCACGGCAGGGGGCGGCGGCTTCCAGTCCGCCATCGTCTGCCCCGTGAGGGTTTCCACGGCTTCCACAAAGCCGTATTCCTTGACTTTCATCAGATAATCAAGGGCAGAATAGCCGCCAAAGCCCCTCGACCACCAGTACCATTTGCCGTTGGAAATCTTTAGGCTGTCATGCTCGGCGGTACAATAGACGTTCGTCGTGCCTTTGACTTTGACAAGGTTGCTCGGCTCGTAGACTCTAAGATAAGACAACAAATCTATCTGCCTTGCCTGCTCAAGCACGTCTGGGTCAATCTGCACATAGGGTCTGTTACTTCTCAATAAATAAAATCACCTCCCGAAAATGAAATAAGCCGAGGGATTTTCGTAAATGAAAACCTCTCGGCTATGTATAGATATTCAATCTTCTCAAATATAAAAATATCTATTCTGATTCATAATATTTAATGTCAGATGAAAATCTTACTGGAAGTCCCAATGTATCATCAAACTCTAAATTCGACAACTCCACACCAATATTTTTTCCATAAGATAATGGTATTGTTGTAAATTTCAACTTCTGGTCATTATCCAGTTGTAATTCATAATGGTCTGGTTTATCTGGACATATAATGGTAAATCGAACCTCTTTCTGTAATTCATAACCATCAGCCATTTTATGATAAACCGATTCAAAACTATCATTCATAGCTAAATGAAGATACTCCTTGTCCTGCAACTTTTCTTCTAAATCATAATGCACTTTTCCATAAGAATGTGCTAATCCTTTCTGTTTTGCTGCTTTTAAAAATTTGTTTATAAATTCGGAAGTATTAATGATAACTATCATTTCCGTGCCATTACCCTGCCATAATGGTTCAATATAACTCCAAGGTATAGGATAAAAATACTTATTACTTTTGGCATTGTAATACTTAACGTCGTATTTTAATCCATACATACAATAAATATAAGCATTATTATTTTTGTGCATTAGCGTAATATCACCAAGTAATTTCCATGTTTTCTTTTCATCCGTTGAATATAATAATTTGCTTGGTATATTAGTTATAGCTCCCTCCATTATGTCTTTTTGACCTGCTGTCATATTATCCTTTTTAAATGCCATCTGCGGATTCATATATAATTTGTAGTCCTCATATAAAGTTTTATTGTAATCTGGCTTTGAAATTCTAATCAAAAGCAATAATTGTTCTCTCATAAATCTCCTCATACATATCTGCGTTTTTTCTTCTGATTGTATCATATCCTTGTTGCAAAATCTACCACATAGACATTTATGCAATCTCATATAATAAACAAATTTATGACTGCATATGTAAAAGACGGCATCAGCACTCACGCCAACACCGCCTTTTTTCTCGGTCAGTCCGTTATAAAATCCCTGCCTTTTTCAGATACCCCACGCTGTCATAGCAGCCACGGAAATAGACCGACTGCATCTCCATGTCCGTAAGTTTGTTCCTAAGCTCCATCACTTTAATCAGTGCGGCACATTCTTCCTCGGTCAGTTCCTCCGCTGTTTCCGTGTCAAACACGCCTAAGACTTTCGGATATTTCTCATACAATCCCTCAATCTCGGCTCTTATGGCACGGTATTCCTCGTTTTCTCTGGACAGCTTCGCTATGACAGAGCCGAGGTATTCATTAAAGATATTGCTGTGGGCGTCTACAAAGGTTTCAAATCTGAACGCATCCGACATTCTTCCTCACCTCCGATTTTACTAATCGTCCTTATTATAATACCCCAAAATCAGCAGTACAAATGTGCAAACTGGATTTAACGCTCCCTGTCCGCACTTTTCTTCTCTGGCTGCTCGTCGTTCTGCTCTGGCTCATCGTCAATAACAGACTTGTCTTTTTCATTCAGATTTAGTTCGATATTGAGGGCGTTCAGCCGCTCCGTCTTTTCTTTCAGCTCATTTTCAAAGGCAAACGGCTTCTTCACTTCCTCTTTTGCGGTTTCAAGCTGTGCGGTGGTTTCCTCCTTTCTGGTCTTGGCGGCTTCCAGTCTGGCGGGGAGCTTGGCAATCTCATTCTCGATTCTAGTAAGATTTCCGAGGGCATCCGTTCCTAAATCTACTTTATATTTCCTCATTCCGCAAAGGTTCAGACAATAGTGGGCATTGACGGTATCATAGAAAACCTCCATCTGAAAGCCACGGTAGCTGCCGATTTTTATCGGCTGTGACAGCGGGTTTTCCTTGCAGATGGCAAGCAACATCCCGCCTGCGTCCGCCTTTTCTTTGTAAGTCACGCCGTTTAAGGTCATCGGGCAGAACTTGTCCTCGCCCTGCGGCTTGTGCTGGCTTGCAATCTTAGCATCATTTCCATAACCAATAATGCGTTCCTCATACTCCTTAATCTCCTGCGGGTAGTGCTTCAGTATCCTGTCCTCAAGGTCGTAATGCTCGGAAAGATAGCTCTGCTTCAAGACTTTCAGCTTCGCCACCTGCATATCCAAATCCATTTTTTCCTTGAAACGCTCGTCGCCCGTAGCCAGCATTTTTACCTCCGCAAAGGAGAGAGCCACTTCGTCTACATCCTCGGCAGAACGGACGGGGCTTTTGCTCGTCATTATCTGGCTGATAAATTTCTGCTTTCCCTCGACGAGCTGATAGAGGTACGCATCAAATGTCTGTTCCGTCACATAGCGGTAAACTTCAACCTCTGGGAACATATTGCCCTGACGTTCCAGACGACCTTGGCGTTGTTCTAAACACGACGGTTTCCACGGGCAGTCGAGGTTATGAATGGCAATCAATCTGTCCTGCACGTTTGTACCCGCACCCATCTTCTGGGTAGAGCCAAACAATATACGCACCTCGCCGCTCCTTACCTTTGCGAACAGCTCTTTTTTCTGTGCGTCGGTATTTGCTTCATGGATGAAACGCACCTGCTCCGCAGGGATGCCACGCCGTATCAATTTTTCCCTCATGTCGTCGTAGACGTTGAACATGCCGTCATTTTTCGGTGTGCTGAGGTCGCAGAACAATAATTGTGCCGCCTTTGTGTCAGTGTGTTCCTCCCAGATGCGGTACATATTTTCCACGCAGGCGTTGACTTTGCTGTTCGGGTCATCTGGCAGCATCGGGTCAATCAATCTCTGGTCTAGGGCAAGCTGCCGCCCGTCGTTTGTCACTTTGAGCATGTTATCGAATTGTGGTTTTACCATCCTTGCACGGATTTTCTCTGCCCGCTTCGCAAGCCCCGCCACCATTTCCGTCTGGATTTGGCTCGGCTTGGTCTTGATGTTGTGGTAATTAACCTTTGGCACGGGGAGCTTTAGCATATCGGCGGTCTGGATGTCCGCAACCTCACGGAACATCTGCATCAGCTCTGGCAGGTTGTAGAACTTCGCAAACCTCGTCTTTGCTCGGTAATTCGTCCCCTCTGGGGCGAGTTCCAGAGCCGTAACCGTTTCTCCGAACGTGGAAGCCCAACTGTCAAAATGCTGCAATCCGTTCCTCGCAAGCGTGTCATACTGCAAATACCTCTGCACGGAATACATTTCTACCATTGAGTTACTGATGGGCGTCCCCGTTGCGAAAATCACGCCACGGCTGCCCGTGATTTCGTCCAGATAGCGGCATTTCATAAACAAATCGCTCGACTTCTGGGCTTCGGTCTGGGCGATGCCGCCCACGTTCCGCATCTTTGTAAACAGGTAAAGATTTTTGTAAAAATGACTCTCATCTATAAAGAGCCTGTCTATGCCCAGTTCCTCAAAGTTTATCACGCTGTCTTTCCGCTTGGTGTCGTTGAGCTTGTCGAGCTTTGCCTTGATTGCTTTCCTCGTTTTCATGAGCTGCTTGACCGTGAACTGCTCCCCGTGGGATGCCTGCACATCGTCTATCCCCATCTCTATATCGTCAAGCTGGCGCATGAGCTGTTCCCTCTGGCGTTCCTCGCTGATGGGGATTTTCTCGAACTGGCTATGCCCGATAATCACCGCATCATACGCCCCCGTCGCAATCCTGCCGCAGAACTTCTTTCGGTTTCCCGTTTCAAAATCCCGCTTGGTCGTGACAAGGATGTTGGCAGATGGATAGAGCCTTAAATACTCCGACGCCCACTGCCCGACAAGGTGGTTTGGCACGACAAACATGGATTTCTGGCATAAGCCGAGCCGCTTGCTTTCCTGTGCGGCGGCGACCATCTCAAAGGTTTTTCCCGCCCCTACCTTGTGTGCAAGGAGCGTGTTGCCGCCGTAAAGGATATGGGCAATCGCATTGACTTGATGCGGTCTTAGCTGAATCTCTGGGCTGATGCCGCCAAATGTGATATGGCTTCCGTCATATTCACGGGGGCGGATAGAATTAAATGTGTCATTATAATAGCGTACAAGACGGTTTCTCCGCTCTGGGTCTTTCCAAATCCAGTCCTGAAACGCCTGCTTTATCACCTCCTGCTTTGCCTGCGCCGCCGTGGTTTCCTTATGGTTCAGAACCGCTTTCTTATTGTTGTGTTCGTCATAAACATAGTCAAAGATACGGGTGTCACGGAGATTCAAAGTGTCCTCCATGATGCGGTAGGCACTTGCCCGCTTCGTGCCGTAAGTGCTGTCCGCCTTGACGTTCCCCACGTCGGAACTTTTATTCTCAATAAACCAGTCGCCGTTATATGCCGTGTAGCGCACTTGCAGCCTGCCCGCCGCATAGCTTGACGGCGTTAGAAGCTCCACCATGAACTTCTGTATATCCTCCTGCGGTATCCACGTCGTACCCAGACGGACGGAGATTTCGCTTGCGGGCAGGTCTTTCGGGATGACCTTTTCCAGTGCTGCCACGTTGGCTGCAAGCTCTGGGTCTGCCTTTGCCGCTATCTCTGCGACTTTCAGTTTCTCCCGCACATTGCCCGACAAATACTCGTCTGCGGTCACATACCTTGCAGGCTCGGAAGATGGAACTTTATAAATAACTCCCTGCAATTCCTTGATGATTTCTTCCTCCGACCTGCAAGTAAGCCGTGCCATATACTCCAAATCGACACGGGCTTTCTCCCCGATGGAGAGGGCGAGGGCTTCGCTGGCGGTTTCCACAAAGGTCACTTCTCGGTGGGGCTTTATCGTCCGCTTCGTGAACATGTCCGCCTTGCGTTTGAATTTCCCCTCGTCGTCAAGCACTTCCAGGGAGCATAAAAGGAAGTAGCTCTCGTCTGCCGCAAAAGCGAGGTAGTTCCCCCTGCTGTTGATTAAACCGTACTTTTTGGTAAAGGCATCGTATAATCGGTTTAGGTTTTCCTGCTCGGTCTTTATCATTTCCTCTGGGCAGTCGTCGGTCTGGTACTGGATGAGCTTCCTCACGCAGTCACGGATTTCCAACAGCCCCTTGATGCGGCTCTCTGCCGTCATGGACACGTTTGCGGGGGTCATTTCATTATTCTCTCGGAAGTAAACCTTGCCGCCCACGAGGGCAAAAGAGAAGTTCCGCACGTTCGGGTCGGCGGGGATGGCTTTCTCACGCTCATCGGAAATTTCATCAATCCCAACATCCTGCTCCGTGATTTCGCCGTTTATCCGCTGCACGGCTTCATGGAGAAGCCCCGCAAGCGGCACGTCTGGGTAGGCTTTGCAGGCACTGTCCATGCCGAACCTTGTGCTTTCCATCTTCATCTCGCCAAGCACCATCTCTGGATGCTGGACAAAGTAGCTGTTCATCGTGACGCCGTTTTCGTCTGTGTCGAGGTGTACCCACTCTGGCTCTATCTCTATTATGCGGTCACGTTTCTGTAAAATAAGGATGTCGCTCGTGACCTCCGTGCCTGCGTTTGCCCGAAACGTGTTGTCGGGAAGCCTTACCGCCCCTAAAAGCTCGGCTCTCCGTGCGATATACTTCCGCACCTCTGGGCTTGTTTTGTCCATCGTCCCCTTAGAGGTGATGAACATCACAACGCCGCCTGAGCGCACTTTGTCCAGTGCCTTTGCGATAAAATAGTCGTGGATTAGGAACTTCTGGGCATTGTAGCGGCTGTCGTTGACCTTGAACTCCCCGAACGGGATGTTGCCAAGCACCACGTCAAAATGGCTGTCTGGGAGCTTTGTTTCCTCAAATCCCTCAATGGCGATGCTGGCTTTCTGGTAGAGCTGTTTCGCAATCCTGCCCGATAACGGGTCAATCTCGATGCCGTGCAGCTTTGATTTTTCCATGCTGTCGGGCAGCAATCCTAAAAAATTTCCCGTGCCGCAGGACGGCTCTAAAATATTCCCCTGTGAAAATCCCAGACGGTCAAGTGCTTCGTACATTGCCTTGATGACAACAGGCGGCGTATAAAATGCGGTCAGCGTGGATTCCATAGCGGCATGGTATTCCTCGTCGGAGAGAGCTGATTTTAATTCCTTATATTCGTTCTCCCATGCCGCATTATTGCTATCAAACGCCATCGACAGACCGCCCCACCCGACATACTTTGCAAGGGTTTCCTGTTCTTCGGGCATGGCAAGGCGGTTTTCTATCTGAAGGTCGTGGAGAAGCCTTATTGCGGACATGTTGTTGCGGAACTTCTCTTTTGCGCCGCCAACGCCTAAATTATCATCGGTAATGCGGTAGTTGCGGCGGTCGGCAGAGAGGGCAGGGGCGGGCGTTTTTCTCGGCTGCCCATGCTCTGGCTCATCAAAGCGTATCTTCTCCACCACAATGTCGTAGGGAAGCCCGTTCTCCACGGCGGGGTATTCCGCCACGGTTTCCGTGGTTGGCTTTGCGGGAGATTCTGATTTTTCTTCGGGCTGTGGTTCTTTTTCTGCCTGCTCTAAAATCCTGCGGACATAGCCGCCTTTCTCCACACGGTTTATCGGGAAGCCCACGCTGTTCTGAAATGTGATGTCACGCATGGAAACGTCGCCGCTGATTTTCCCGATGCTCTCGATAAGGTAGCGGCGGTTGTCAATGGAAATTTCCTTTCCGATAAGGTCAGAATTATCCTGCTTTCTGTCTGTCCCAGACGGGGCAGACTCTGATTTCTGCTGTTCCTCACGCTCCGCATCTTTCGCTGCAAATAGCTCCGTGATATGCTCTGCACTGTTTAAGGTGTCGGCGTATTCCTGTGCTTCTTCCTCGGTTTCAAAGGTCTGGTAGATGTCGCCTACGTCGTAGTATCGGTCGGCACTGTCCTCTGGGGCTTCATTATTCCGTATGATAAACGGGTCGGCAAAAGCGTCAGAAGTCTGCTCTACCGTGTAATGGGGCAATTCTTCTTCGTCCCGTATGCTGTGGCTCATGGGCATTTCCACGCCATTATGCTCGGCAAGCCGCTTGAAGTCGGCAAGCGTATCTGCATCCAGTTCCATTCCAGATAAATTGCCATTCCCGTCAAAATTCATGGCTTCGTCTACTAAGAAGTGATAGAAACCTGCCCCCTGCCATTTATCGCCTGCACTCCGTGCAACAATCACTCCATCTTCGTAAGAAAGCCCTATATCATCCATTTTCATCTGGGAGAGAACATCATGCAGAATATCTATCTCCCTGTCTGTGGCAAAGGTTTTTTCCTTTTCAGCAGATACAAACCATTCATTTTCAAAGGACATTATCTCGCCAAGCTGCTTTTCATCCTCTGGGGTCAGCTCGGTGTTCCTCTCTAAGAACGGGATAAACACGTCATGCCCCAGACGCAGGGATTCCATTTTCTTTCGGTAGTAATCTTCCCCCTGCCGTTTCCATTCTGGGATAAACGGGCAGTCGGGGGAGAGGGAATATTCATAAAAATTTCGGATATGGGCGATTAAATCCCCCTCGCCGTCGCCGATGTCAAACCTCCCCTCATAGTTAAATTCCTCGCCGCCGGTGACGGCATGGATTTCAAAATCGGTCTTATGATACCAGCCAACATGGTTATCCTCATTCTCCCTTTCCCGATGCTGTTTTTCGTCCAGAATGCCGAGCAGTTTATTTCCCAGAGCGAAACTCAAATCCGTAAATCGGTCGTTCAGCTCCCTGTCATAAAAGGCGGGATGCTCGGAGAAACCGATTGAAAGGGTAATGCTGTCGGGTTTTTCCTCGGCAAGTGTTTCTGTTTTCTGGCTCTCGGTAATGACCGTTTTCAGATGGTCGTTTGCAGGGTTCTCCTTTAGTTTTTCTTCAAAGTCGGCTCGGCTGAACTCCTTTCCGAACAACGGAAACTCCGCATTTCGTAAAGACACGGCGTTCTCATCAAAGGCTATGACCTCATATTTGTCCGCCCCGATATACACCACGTCGCCCTCATGGTAGAGGTAGCGGAGAGGGTACAACTCCGTAAGCTCCTGCGAGAAACGCCATGCATTGCTGCGGCTGTAAACGCTGGTCGTCTTTTTCTGCACAAGCGAGAGAAAGTCTAAAAGCTCCTGCACGTTGTCGGGATGCTGCAATGTCTGTTCCATAAGGTCGGCGGGCATATCCGCAAAATCACTGCATCCAATCACGCCCAACAAATCTTTCTCATAGCCGTCCAAGTCATGGATAAAATCGGAGAGCCGCAGGGCGAGCGTGTCCCGCTTGTCCGCAGGGGGTAGCTCCCTTTTTTCCTCAATGAAACGCTGCCTTGCCAGTTTCCTCTGGGTATCGATTTCATATTGCGGGGCAGACACGCTTTCCAGATAGTCGGCATAGTGGTCTTTCTCTTTGGGATTGAGGTAGCGGTTATCCTTAACAAGCTCCCGTAGGCGTTTTTCCGCTTTCGACCAGCTCAAAACAAGGTCGTGTTCGGTGGAAATGCCGTCACGGTCAATGGAGATGCCCTTGCCGCTGTACCACACATACCCCTCCGTGCCGTCTGAAAAATTAACAAAAAAGCCGCCCGTGCCGTATTCCCTTTTCAGAAAATCAATGTTCTTCTTTTTATCTTCCTGCTTCTGGAACTGATGATAAATACGGTATTTCCCATTGGCAACGCTGTTCCCTTTTATAAGGACGGCATCAATGTCCTCCTGTGAAACGGCAAAAGCAGAGGCTTTTTCGTCCTCTGCTTCAGCTATCTTTTCAATCTGTTCGTCTACGGTCGGGAGATTGGCGGCAACTTCTTCCTCATTGGCAACACTGCCTTTTTCTGTCTGTCCCTCTGGCTCTGTTGTTTCTAACTGAAAATTAGTTCTTCCAGTATCACTTCCTCCGCTTGGCTGCGGATGCTGTTCATCATGCCGAGCCACTGCATCGGGGCTTTCTCTTTCAGCTCCTCCGTCACTCCCTGCTCTTTGGCGAGCTGCTTCGTCAGAAACTCCAGACGCTGCAACGCCGTCTGCTCGGTCTGGTAAAGGTGTTCGTTCAGCCTGCCCGCTGTCAGCAGGTTGAGATAGGTCACTCTTTTGTGCTGTTCCAGATAATCCCTGTGCATCAAAGCGTACCTGCCAAGCGGAAGCTCTGGCTCTGTCGGTAATGTCAGGTCGGGTATAAGGTAGTCCGCCTGCTTCGTGTAAGTGATTTCGCTCATTATCTTCACTCCTTTCGGGTTGTTTCCTGCCTTTATCATACTGGCTTGCGATACTCCTTGCAAATGTGCGGTTCTGCCGTTTTGCTTCGATTTGCACATTTCGGACTGCCGCAGAGATTTCCCGCAACGCCATCTCGGAAATGTCGCTCGTAGCGATGCCGACGGCGTTCAGCGTCTGGGGCGTGTTGAAATTTGTAATCTCCGCAAAGTCCTCACGCTCAAAATACCCGTCCGCATCCAGACCGCAGCGGCTCAACAGCATATAGGCGACGCTGTTTGCGGCAAGCCGTCTGTAAATCACTTCTATACTATAGTCGTCCAGTTCCTCCAAAAAGCTGTCTTTCGTGCAGTCCTTTAGCTGTGAGAGGTAATCGGGCAGATTATCCTCCACGGCGTTCTCCGCCGTCTGAATTAAAAACGTGGCAAGGTCGCCGCCCTCCGTGCCGCCGAACCTGTCCGCAAGCCGCTCCATGACGGGCTGCTCGTACCGCTTATCCATCTGCCATATCGGGACGGCTCGGCTGCCGTAGTAGCCCTCATGGGTGTCGGAAACGTCAAAATAGTATTTCAGCGTGTTCCTGCGCCCTTTCGGGTCAAAGACCGCTATGCCTTTGCTGTCCTTATTTACCCATCTTTTAAAAAGCCTGTTCCATGTGCCAATCTCGGCTACGGCGGTTGCGTCGGGGCGTTGGGCGTAAATCAAGAGCTGCTCGTCAAAGCGGCACTTGTAATTGTGGCAGGCAGAGGATAAAAAGCCCTGCCAAGCCTGCGGGTTTTTTACGACCGCCATCCCCGTGCGGCGGTACAGCTCCGTAATAAGCTGGTACTTTGCAGCCATAGGCTCACACCTCCTTATCGTTCCATTTCTTTGTTTTTCTGTTTCCTGTCGTATTCCCCGCACCGCTCGGCGATTTCGGAATACATCTTGTCCCGCATGTCCCGCTCATAGGCTCGGTACTCCTTTGCCTTTTCCGTGGGCTTGTACCAGACGCTGTTCTGGTCGGCTTCGTCCATCTGCCCGTAACGGTCGTCTATCTTGTCCATATATTTCTGATAAATGGCATGGGCGGCGGGGGCGTCCTTTGCGTAGCGGTAACGGGAAAGGCTCTTATGCGTCCCACGAAGCTCGGCATACTCGTAGAGCATACGGATGACCGCACGGTCAAGCCCTTTCTGCCCCTCGGCATCGTAGATTTCCGACAAGCCCTTGCACCTCCATGAATGGTACGACGAGTTGTCGTTGGAGCTGTGGGAAGAAACATACACGCCGTCTTTCTTTACTGTGATGCGGTTGATTAGCTCGATACTCATTCCTTACCACCGCCCGATAAAACAGTCTGTTCCATAAAAATATCAATCCTCCTCGTTGTCCATGTCCGCCTTTAGGCAAGGGCATAGCTGATTTTGTTTCGTTCCATCCTCCCTGCAAACTCCCGAACGGCGTACCTTACGCCGTCAATCTCTGCATGGGTTTCATCCAGATAGCGGCAGACGGCAAAATAATCCTCTCCGTTCCCGTAAAGCATACGGATGATGCCGCCATCGGGGACAGAGAAAAGCGTCCTGCCTTTGCCGTCCGTCATGCAGACCTGCCTTGCTGCGTTCACTCCGTCCCACCTCCCAGAAAAGAGATGACCTTGTTCCCCTTGATGCTCTTTTGCAGCTCGTTGATGAGCGTGATGTCCGCCACCGTGATGCCCTGCATGGAGAGAATGTCGTCCATCGTCATGGCGGCAATGGCTTTTTCTTCGGTAAAGCCTGCTTCAAATATCTTATTTAAAACCTTAACGGCTTTCTGGTTGACTGCCATGTTCCTTTCCTCCTATCGTTCATGGTCTTTGTGCTTCGGGGCTTTCTGTGCGGACGGCGGCTCCTGCGGCTTCGGCTCATACGTTGCCCCGTTTTTCTCCATGCGCTCGGCAAACTCGCAGATGTGGTAGAGGTTGCTGTCCACCTCGGTATGGCATGCGTCAATGAAACGGCAGGTCTTTTCCGCCTTTTCTCCCCAATCATAAGTGATGATAATTTTCCCGCCGTCTGGGATGCGGAACAGCTCTTTGTAATGGGGGTCTATAAAGCGGATTCCCTGTTCCGCTCTGGATATATGCCTATCGAGCCATTCTTTCACATAGCAATAGCAGTAAAAGTTATAGTCGCCCTTTGTCGGGTTGCAGCGGAGCAGGAAAGCGTGCTTGTCGGTATCCGCACGGAAGCCGTACTCGGTACAGTAGCTGCCCTGAAATGCGCTTTCGGGATTTTCCCTCGCAAATGCCGCCATGTCATAGCGGCTGTGCAGAAGCCCCTTATCTTCACGCAGGGTATTGATAACATCGTCCAGACCTGTCTTAAACTCGTCCGTTTTCCACTGTTTTCTGGTATCAAACCAAGTGGTATGAAAGCCATATCCAGAAGTGTTAAAATCACCTCGGAGATGACCGATACATCCCGTCTGTCCCTCAAGCTGCATACTCTGGGCATAGGTGTATTTCTGTTCGGATTGCGTCAAAGCCCGTATCTCCATCAGCGTTCCTCCCTGCTCTTTGATTTTTTCGCCTTTTCCTGCGATTGGATTTTTGCAAGAGCTTCCTTTGCCCAGACGGGCATCTTCTCTGGCTTGATTTCCCCAAGCACGTCGCACCGTTCCCATCGGGCGTGCTTTCCGTCCGCAAGGGAAGTGCCGAACACCGCCTGCCCCCTGCCGCCCAATGCGCCGTGACCGCCGTCTGCCAGTACAAGCTGGTAGGCAGAATGCCGATATTCATGGCGGTTGACCTCGGCATTGATGACAACGACCTTGTCCACAATGCTGCCGCACTTATCGTCTGGGATGCAGTCGTCTATGGTAAACGGGGTCATGTCAAACTTGAACTGTTCCTGCTCTGCCCGCACAATCCCTATCTGTTCCTGCACCCTGTCGGTAAACATCTGCATGGCTTCCAGATAATCGTCAGAGCCGACCGCATCCGTCACCCATTCTGCGGACAGCGGGTTATCGTAAGTGCAGCAGCAGACAAGATACGGGTATTCCTCTTTCTCATCTATGCCGAACACGACTTCCTTTTTTCCGATGTGGATGCTCTGCGTGACCTCATAGGAGCTAATCATCCGTTTTTCTTCGTTCTCCATCTTGCTTCTCCTTTCCCTGCTTTTTCTCCCTCTGCCAGTCTAAAACCTTTCGGATGCAGACGTCGCAGAAGATAACACGGCTGTCCTTATATCGGGGGTAAGGACAGTCCGTGCAGTCATATTTCTTTTCCTTACCGCTCTCGGTCATCGTGTTGCTTCGCCTTTTTATCGGGCTGTTGGTTGTATGGCATCTGGCACTCCGACTGGTAGCGTTCGTTCAGCTTTTCCCTCGCCGCTTCAAGGGTGTTGCAGTAGCAGCCCCAATAGTAGTTGTCGCCGCCCTTGCAGTACCAGCATACATAAGGGTTCGGGGCTTTCGGGTGATGCCCGATGACAAGCTCCGTGTTCCCGATAGTGCAGCCCTCTATGATTTCATAGCCCTGATTGGAGCGTGTTCCACCGTCCATAGGCGTTCCTCCTCTCTTTAAATTTTTTATTCACTTCAAGATTCTTTGGCATATCTGCGGTATGCCTTTTCCCCTTTGGCTCTGATTTTCTGCATCCGCACGCTCCCTAAAAGTTCGGGGCATTTCTCCTGCAATTTGCGGCGTGTCCTGCCCACGCTCTCAAAGCTCGGCAAGCCAAGCTCCTTATGCCTTGTCATTATTTCTGCAAGCGGCATAGCTCCCGCATCTTTCAGATAAAAGTTGCAGAGGGCAAGGTACAGCACCATGTCGTCATTTCTGGCGTCCTCATTCTCTTGCAGGACGATTCTGACTTTGCCCTCAATGGTTTTCAGACTGTCCATAATTACCTCCATTCATGGAAAGAGGACGGTCGCTGAAAACCGCCCCAATCCACATCAGTAAAATATTTCTCAAACTATTTCCTGCGGAGATGCAGCCACGCAGCCGCACCGCCGATAAACGCCACAAGCACAATGGCGATAATGGTTTTTCCCCTCATCCTGCTTAGTCCTCCTTTTTCTTTCTTCCGCACTGGTAGCCTGCAAATCCGAAGATTCCCGCACCGACTGTAAATGCCGCCGCAAGGCTTACCCACAAGCCGAGATTAAAGTCGTCGCCTGTTTTCGGGGTGTCACGCAGCTCGTTGTGCATGGTTACGGTTGCCGTTTCATCCGTCTTGATGGTCACTTTCTGGTCGGCGGGCAGGATATAGCCAGAAGATGCCTTGTCGCTGACCTCGGACACGGTGTATTCGCCGATACGCAAGCCGTCAATGACGATTTCACCGTTTTTGTCCGTCTTGAATGTCTGGTCATAATCTTTTCCAATCACACGGAAAGAGAAGCCCTCCACCTTGCCGTCAGAAGATGTCTTGACGATTTTCAGCGAGCCTTTCTGGGCTTCATTTAAGAAGCCCTTGCCCGCTTCATTCTCCACGTTGTAGGTCTTGCCGTTTTCCTCAATGGATACGGGATAGACGTTCTCATCCAGTACGAAGCCTGTCGGGGCGGTTTTCTCACGGACAAGATACTTGCCGTACCGCAGGTCGTTCATCTGGTAAACGCCTTTCTCTACCTCGCCCATCTCGCCGAGCAGCACGTCTTTCTTGTCCAGTTTTCCATCTTCGTTTGTATCAGAGTAAACCTCGAATACCGCACCTGTGAGCTTGTTGTCTGGGTAGTCCTTGTCTACTTTCGTCAGGGAGAGATTGCCTTTGATAAAATAATTTACAAGCTCAATCTCCACAACTTCATCAACCTCACTGATAGTTACGCTGATTTCTTCCTCTGAGAGTACATATCCTTTCGGGCTTTCGATTTCACGGATAACCCATGTGCCAAACGGAACTTCGGCAAAAGAAAAACTGCCGTCATCCTCGGATGTGGCAGTCGCAATCGCATTTTCCTTTGTATATTCCGTTGTCCCCATCTTAAAGATGCCGATTAAAGCACCGCCTAAATCCTCACCGTCCTCATTGGACTTTTTGCCGCTGACAGAACCGTAAATCAGTTCATTTTCAATGGCTTCGCCCTCGTTTGCCGTAATGTTCACAACGGCGGTTTCCTGCCCTGCATATTCAAAATCAACAGGGTACTTCTCATCGCTGACAAGGTAAGCGGCGTTTGTGCTGATTTCCTGCACATAATAGCTGCCCATCGGCAAGTCGCTGATTGCTTTTCCGTGACCGTTCTCGTCAAGGAAAATTACCTCAATCAATCCATCGGCAGGGATTGTTGTGCCGTCTGCGGCGGTCAGCTCCTCGGCTGCATACAGACCGAACGTAACGTCTTTGATTTCACCGTTGCTGCCTACGCCGTATGCTTCGTCAACCTCAAGGCTCTTGATTACGTCAATTTCCACACGCTGACGCTCGTTGTAAAACTTTGTGCCTGTTTCCGTCACTTCGATTTCCTGCCCTGCATACACAAGCTCCACGGCATGGATTTCATCATTCAGCACCATTCCATATGGGGCGGTCACTTCCTTTACCTCATACTTTCCGAGATAAAGCTCTTTGGATTCCGCTGTGCCATCTTCCCCTGTGGTAAGCGTGTCCACGACTTCGCCTTTCTCGGCTCTAACTGTGCCATCGGTTGTGATGATGTCCTCGGCTGCGCTAATCTCATAGACCGCTCCCTCAAGGCTGTCTACTGCAAAAATCGGCTGGTACAGCCCCTTGTTTCCCGATACCCTGCTGAATACCTCGCCAGATTTTCCTACCGTGATTTTCCCTTTCTGCGCCATGTTGGAGCGTTCCACCTTTACAATGGTGACGCCGCCCTCAATCTCGGAGTTTTCCTGCTCCACGTCAAAATAGACTGGCTCGGAGTCGAGGACATAACCGTATGGGGCTTGCACTTCAACGAGGGAATAACCCTTGCCGTACTCTAAGGTCTGCGGCGTGATAAGCCCGCCGTCCGCCGTGGTGTAGAACGTGTCAATCTCCGTCACTTCTGGATAAGTGAATTTCATTGTTACAAGGTTTCCCTCTGGGTCGTAAATCTGGAATCCTGCACCTGCATAGGGGATGACCTTGCCCGTTTCTATATCCTTTTTCACAATCTTGATATAGCTTTCAAAATTGGCGTTATTGATAAGGTAGCGGTAGGTCTGGCTGTCCTTGCAGATGAACACGTCAAAGTCTTTCATCAGCTCCCGACCGTCCCATCCAGAGGTCTGGTGTACGGTATAGATGCCATACGGCATATCCTTTGTCTGGGCAAAGCCGTTCTCGTCACATATCAATGTGTCACGCTCGGTTTCCTCCGCCGCATCGAAGCTGCCTGCGGATTTCAAATATACCTCAAAAACAGCCCCCTCCTCTGGCGTTTCAATCTGGGTTTCGCCGTTGTCGGTGTGCTTGATGATGGCGATATTGCCCTTGATTACCTGCTCGTTTACATCATTCTTGGCAGAATTATATTCCACGGTGTAAAGCTCTGGCTCTGCGCCTACATGGTGGGTTGTAGTATCTAACAGATAGCCCTCGGACGGGGCAATCTCACGGACGCTCCAATCATTTCCGCAGATATAATATTTCGTTGTGAACTGCCCGTTTTCATCGGTGGTGTAAGTGTCAACTAATTCCTCGCCCTTATAGATGCCGTAAACCGCACCTGCAAGTGTGGCGTCGCCCTGCGGCTTCTTCCCCGTTTCCACGTCGGTCTTTAATACCGTGACGTTGAATTTCTTTAAGATGTTGGTAAAGCTGCGTTTCGTGACCTTTTTCCACTCAATCGGGGCGGTCTGGGATGCAGGGACAACGTAACGGATAGCCGTGTCCACTTCCTCAAGGGTGTACGGCGTGCTGCCGCTGATAAGGACGTTCTCAAACTTCGCCAATCCATTCTTATCGGTCACGGCGTATTCATCAACCGCCAATCCGCTTAAAGAAGTGCCGTAAAGGTGGAACTTCACGCCATCCACAAGATTGTCCTCGGATGTTTTCACAACCTCAAGGCTTCCACGCTTCAAGGTATTGCTGAACGTGACCGTAGAGGTTTTCCCGCCGATAATCGTCACGGTCTGTGTTTTCTGCGGCTCGTAGCGGTCGATGGACTGTTCCGTGACGGTGTAAGTGCCAGGGAATAAGCCCTCCACCGTGATATTTCCGTCTTTATCTGTCTTTACGGTCTTGTTGAAGCCGTCGCCCTTGATGGTAAAGGAAATCCCCGCAACAACGCCGTCCTCGGAAGTCTTTTTTAATGCGACCGTCCCTGTCGGCGTTTCCACGTTGATATATGCCGTCATGGTGTCCACGTTCTCCACGCCCGTAATGACATCCTGCAGGTTCGGGTCGCCGTAGGCAATCATCTTCGCCCCGCTGCTGACCGTCGGCGTGTTATTTCTCGTTGCTGTAATCCTCGCCTTGCCATCAATCGCCTTTTTTGACGTGATGGTGAGCTTGTTCCCAGACTTGGACACCTTTACATTGCTGTCGGAGCTGGTAAAGGAATATTCGGACAACACGCCGTTGCTGTCGGTCAGCGTAAGGCTGTATTTGCCGTCCTTATAGGCAAGCTCCTTTGTAATGTCCTTTTTGCCCGCCGACATAAAACTCGGAATCGTGCTGTGCCTTGTCATGAATGACACAATCTGGTCGTAAGCCGCCCTCGCCCCGCTGTTTGCATAGTTCGAGCCAAAGTGCAGGCTGTAAACGGTTGCGCTTGTCTGGCTGTACGGGCTTGCAGAGTTGCGGCATCCCGTGACGAACTCCCACACAAGGGTCTGGGTGGCAAGCCATTTCTCGTCGTCACTTCCAGACAGGTTCCCGCTGTTCCCCTGATAGCCGTAGAGCAGGGCAAGCCCCACCGCCTTTTTCTGGTCTGCGGAGAGGGCGTTCCATGTGTTGGAAGACGCCTTTGCCAGTGTATTCCCTGTTTTTAAGGGTACGCCCGGCTGAAGGCAGAACGCCGTTTCCCCGTCCACATACATACGGTACTTATATTCGCCCGTACCTCCTGCGGTATGACCGCCGATGTTCGCACTGGAATTATATCTGATTGCGTTCCCTGCGCCGTCGTAGGTGTGAGTAAAGCTAATCGTGCCGATGTCGCCCGCCGCAAACGCTGTCGTTGCAGGGACTGCGGACAGTGCCGTAACCGCAGCCAAAGCAAACGCCGCAGCCCTTTGAAATAATTTACGAATCTTCATTCATTACCTCCTGTTCGTTCTCTTGTTGATAGTTGCTCATTGATTTTCTGACAGAAAAAGCTGCCCCTCTGGACAGCCTTTAATAGTTCTTTTCTCGGATAGTTACTGGCAGTATCTAGGGGGAGAGGTGCGGAGAGGGGGAAGTCAAAAAATTTTTTCTGTTTCCCAAAGGGCAGACTTCCCCCTCGGTGTCCACTTCAAAAATTCCCATGTTTCCTGCCTTACCTCTCGTGAGCCTTGCTCCGCTGTAAGTGGCGGTTGTAGAACTCCAACGCCTTTATGACAAAATCCGTTTCCTGCCCTCTGGGGATGGATTTCGGTATGAGCTTGGTTATCCGCTCGTCCTTAAAGGCGGGCTTCTCTTTCTGGTTCGGCTTTTCCTCCTGCATGATGCTCTGGATAACCTCATCCGTGAGCTTCCCCTCCTGCATGAACTTTTTCATCTTGATAGCCTGTGCAAGAGAGGGCGTGGCATCGTTGTAGCCCATCGCTTCTAAAAGCGTGTATTGCTGTTCCTCGGACAGATAGGAGATTTCCACCGCAGGGCGGAAAGCAATCTGGCGTTCATCAACCATTTGCAGGATTTCGGGTACAAGCTCGGTCAGACGGATATAGCGAAAAATCTGATTTTTACTTTCCCCGACTTTCTCGGCAAGTTCATCACTTGAAGTAGCAAATCCAAAATTATTACCCACTGGGGAATAATTATCTTTTGTGGGTCTGCCTGCCTGTCTTTTCATCGCTTCAAGCCGCATCTTATATGCAAAGGCTTTCTCACTCGGCAAGATAGTAGTCCTTTGGAGATTACTCTCAACCATGACAATAATCGCTTCATCATGGGTCAGCTCCTTAACCTCACATTTCAGAGTTTCAAGCCCTGCAAGCTCGCAAGCCTTTTTCCGCCTGTGACCGCTGATAAGCTCGTACCGTCCGTCCTCTTTCTGCCGAACTGTGGCAGGGGTCATTACGCCGCTCCGACTGACACTTTCAACAAGCTGTTCCATATCCTCATTCATCAAAACCTTGAATGGGTGGTCTGGGAACTCATCAATTTCGGAAATGGGTATCTCCCTTATCTTGCTTAGATTCGCTTCTGCTCGGCTCTCGTCTGTTTCAAAGAGGTCATCGTATGCGGTCAGCTCGATTTTGCTTTCTCTGTTTCTCGCCAATCTCTGCCACCTCCTTTGCAAACTGTTCATAGGCTGCGGCTACCTTGCCGCCCTTGTCGTAGGCAAAAATGCTTTTTCCCTCTGCGGTGGCTTCAACCGCACGGATAGAGTGGGGTATCTGGGCATCAAAAACTTTAATTCTCTGCCCGTAGGCACTTTTCACCGTTGCCGTGATTTCCTTAGAGATGTTCGTGCGTGGCATTACCATCGTCATAAGGATGCCGTCAATCCGCAGGTGCGGGTTGATCTGCCGTTTCACTTTCGACACGGAGCGAAGCAACAGCTCTAAGCCTTTGGCGGAAAGATAATGGGGCTGTGTCGGGATAACCACGCTGTCAGCAGCCGCAAGCGCATTGATTGTCAGCATACCCAAGCTCGGCATACAATCAATGAGGACAGTATCATAACTCTTTTTTACCTCGTTGATGCAGGTTTTCAGTACGCTTTCACGGCTTATGGCGTTAATCAGCCTTACTTCCAGCCCCGACAGCTCAATGTTAGATGGGAGCAGGTCAACGCCCTCGTCATGGTGCAGGATGCTTCTGGAAACATCGGCGGGTTTATCATCAATGATGTCCTGCATGATGGTGGAGAGCGTGTCGGGCAAGTCGTCTGGTCTGCTGTAACCGAGCGACATGGTTAAATTTGCCTGTGCGTCGGCATCAATGAGCAGGACTTTCTTACCCTGCTGTGCCAGAGCCACGCCCAGATTGACCGCCGTAGTGGTCTTTCCAACGCCGCCTTTCTGGTTGGTTAAAGCGATTACTTTGCAATTTGACATAGGGTGCGTCCTCCTTTCGCATAGATTTAGCCACTTTGTCAAGGTGGCTATGTAAAGGATTTATGGCAATAAAAAAAGCCGACTGGCTGTTTCGTAAAACTACACCAATCGGCTATGTAAAAATCTATTCTGTTTTATTCTCTGCCTTATCTGCTCTTACATGATATGGCTTCCCTTATTCTCTCTGTATCCCATTTCTCTGGAAACAATACCGCCATAATATGAAACGCATCTATCAGCCCTGCAATATACGCATGAGTTCCGTATTCAAAATCCTGCTTTTCCCTGCAATCTATAAGATGTTGACAAACTTCCCTCTGTTCCTCCGTCAAATCAAGCTGGTTAAAAGCATCCTCCGCATATCCCTCGTCCTTACTATCTTTTTGATAACTGGCATCAGTCTGTAACAGTTTCAATACAGATTCGTCTTTTAATTTCTCTACTGCTATCTTCACCAGTTCTTTAAAATCCTTATCGTACATCACTTCCCCCTGCCAGTTCTACTCTTAATTTTTTAATAGGTGCATGGATAACCTTAAAAATAAGTTCGTCAACGCAATCTGTATATCTGCCCTGCTGTATGAGCTGATTCTTCAATTCCACAAGGCTATGTAACAAAATACTCCGTTCCTCACTATCCACATATAAATGATTTTTCTTTTCTCTCATAATCAACACCAACCTTTTTTGATTTAATTATATAGACGGATAGCAGAATGTTCAAAGCTGCAAATTGGGTCAAAAAATAAGCGTACCACTATTTCTAATGATACGCTTATGATTATTTAGATATAAACATCAACGGTCAAATCTTCCCATTGATTTTTTCTAAGATAGCCACCATTCGCCCTGCGGAAAGCCTGTGCTTCCTCAAAACTTATGGTAAAAGTCCAGAATGGTTTTCGCCTATCTTTGTGATATAGCCGCCTGTGCTGCTGCCAGTCTTGCGATCGGTACACGGAACGGTGAACAGGATACATAATCCAAACCGATCTTATTGCAGAACTCTACAGAGCTTGGATCTCCGCCGTGCTCGCCGCAGATACCGATGTGAAGCTTCGGATTCACCGGCTTGCCTAACTTGATAGATGTCTCCATAAGCTTACCTACACCGATCTGGTCAAGCTTCGCAAACGGATCGTTCTCTAAAATCTTCGCATCATAGTAAGCATCCAGGAACTTGCCTGCGTCATCACGTGAGAAACCGTAAGTCATCTGTGTCAGGTCATTCGTACCGAAGCAGAAGAAGTCAGCTTCCTTCGCAATCTCATCAGCAGTAAGAGCTGCTCTAGGAATCTCGATCATCGTTCCAACTTCATATTCAAGCTCGATACCGGAAGCTGCGATCTCAGCATCCGCTGTCTCAACAACAAACTTCTTAACATATTTTAACTCTTTGATCTCTCCGATAAGCGGAATCATGATCTCCGGCTTGATCGTCCAGTCTGGATGAGCCTTCTTAACATTGATCGCCGCACGGATAACAGCCTTCGTCTGCATCTTGGCAATCTCAGGATAAGTAACAGACAGACGGCATCCGCGGTGACCCATCATCGGGTTGAACTCATGCAGGCCTTCGATCAGTGTCTTGATATCTTCTACAGCTTTGCCCTGAGCATCAGCAAGCTTCTTGATATCTTCCTCGTCTGTAGGAACGAACTCATGAAGCGGCGGATCGAGGAAACGGATCGTAACCGGATTGCCTTCCAGAGCCTCGTAGAGAGCCTCGAAGTCTCCCTGCTGATAAGGCAGAATCTTCTCAAGCGCTTCTTCTCTCTCCTCAACTGTATCCGCACAGATCATCTCACGGAATGCAGCAATTCTGTCTTCCTCGAAGAACATATGCTCTGTACGGCAAAGGCCGATACCTTCTGCACCGAGCTCACATGCCTTCTTAGCGTCTGCCGGTGTGTCTGCGTTGGTACGAACCTTCATTGTTCTGTATTTATCTGCCCATGCCATGATTCTTCCGAACTCACCTGCGATCTGAGCGTCAACGGTAGGAATGATTCCCTCGTAGATGTTACCTGTTGTACCATCGATAGAGATAGCGTCTCCTTCATGGAATTCCTTTCCTGCCAGTGTAAACTTCTTATTCTCTTCATCCATAGCGATATCGCCGCATCCAGATACACAGCATGTACCCATTCCGCGCGCAACAACGGCTGCATGGCTGGTCATACCGCCGCGTACTGTCAGGATACCCTGAGAGGACTTCATACCTGTGATATCCTCAGGTGATGTCTCAAGACGTACAAGAACTACCTTCTCTCCTCTTGCAGCCCACTCTACAGCGTCGTCTGCCGTGAATACGACCTTACCGCAGGCAGCACCAGGTGAAGCTCCAAGTCCCTTGCCCATCGGTGTAGCAGCCTTCAGAGCGGCTGTATCAAACTGTGGGTGAAGGAGCGTATCTAAGTTACGAGGATCGATCATGGCAACAGCCTCTTCCTCTGTTCTCATACCTTCGTCTACAAGGTCACATGCGATCTTAAGAGCTGCCTGAGCAGTTCTCTTACCGTTACGTGTCTGCAGCATATAAAGCTTACCATGCTCAACTGTAAATTCCATATCCTGCATATCTCTGTAGTGCTTCTCGAGAGTCTCGCATACCTGCTTGAACTGAACGAATGCTTCCGGGAACTTCTGTTCCATCTCGGAGATGTGCATAGGTGTACGGACACCTGCAACAACGTCCTCGCCCTGCGCATTAGTCAAGAACTCACCGAACAGACCGTTCTCTCCTGTAGCCGGATCACGGGTAAATGCAACGCCTGTACCGCAGTCGTCACCCATGTTACCAAATGCCATAGACTGTACGTTTACAGCGGTTCCCCATGAATACGGGATATCATTGTCACGACGGTAAACATTGGCTCTCGGGTTGTCCCATGAACGGAATACGGCCTTGATAGCGCCTACTAACTGCTCCTTCGGGTCTGCCGGGAAATCCTCGCCGATCTTTTCCTTATATTCTGCCTTGAACTGTCCTGCAAGTGCCTTCAGATCTTCTGCGGTAAGCTCAACGTCCTGCTTAACACCCTTCTCTTCTTTCATCTTGTCGATCAGTTCTTCGAAATACTTCTTTCCAACTTCCATAACTACATCAGAGTACATCTGGATAAATCTTCTGTAGCAGTCCCAAGCCCAACGCGGATTGCCGGATCTGTCTGCCAGCACCTCAACAACGTCCTCATTCAGACCAAGGTTCAGGATCGTATCCATCATACCAGGCATAGATGCCCTTGCACCGGAACGTACGGAAACAAGAAGCGGATTCTCTTTATCGCCGAATTTCTTCTCTGTAATAGCTTCCATCTTGGTAACAGCTTCCATGATCTGTTCCATGATCTCATCATTGATCGTTCTTCCGTCCTCATAGTACTGTGTGCAGGCTTCAGTTGTTATCGTAAAGCCCTGTGGCACCGGAAGGCCTAAGCTTGTCATCTCAGCAAGGTTCGCTCCCTTACCACCAAGAAGGTTTCTCATGGTTGCATTACCCTCTGTGAACATATAAACCCATTTTGCCATTGTCATGACCTCCTAAAAACTATATATTTTTCTAAGTCGCACATAATATTTTACTGGTTTTACCAGTATTCGTCAAGTATTTCCATGATATTTTAAAAGCGCTCACTGCAGAAGATATTCCACAAACTTCACCGCCGTCTCTGGATTCTGACTGTTGACAGGAATCGCCACATAGATCTCCTCATAAGCGGTCATCTGTTCCTTTTCCAGAATGTTGCCGGCCTTTAGACGCACTCCGTTTTCAAGCACGGCATCCCCGTATTCCTCTGCCTTTTCCCCCAGGATCTCCTTCATATTAAAAAAGCCGTCATGACCGTCGTAGTCTTCATAGACGTCCGCCGGACAGACCAGCACGTCTATTGCGTCCGCCCCCATCAAGGTCGTCAGCGCCGTCGTGCTCATCATTCCTCCGCCGTCGTCAGGTATATTGGTACGGATCTGTACGACCCCGTCCTTCTCCCCGATCTCTGCATATTGGGCGAAGGATTCCATAAGCCATTCAGCCTTCAGATCATCGCCGCCGATCACGACCGCGTTCAGAAGAACGGTGGTATGCATGCCTTTATACATCGTCACACCGACACTGACCGCCAGAACCAGACACAGCGCGCCGGCAAGCCATCCCTTATAGTACATCCACAGATATTCAAGCTTCTTGCCCAGAGTCATCGTTCCCCAGGCAGCTTTCACGATATCTTCTTCTTTTGTGCTTTTTTCTGTATTTTTTATACTCATCCGCACCTCCCATAATCATCAAAATGTGCGCCTCCATACTGACAGAAATCCATTCCAATGTCAAGAGACGCACATATATTAATTATGCCTAAGCAAAACCGTAACAAGACGGCAAGTACACAGACCTGCCTGAACTGTTATGCAAAATCCGCAAGCTTCACCGGACACCCGCCGTGGGTTCTGGAATACTCTGCCGCCAGCGCGCAGTAATGGCTCTCCAGCGACCGGTCAAGAGAAGTCACATAAGAGCTCTCTTCCTTCTCCCCGCTGATCACATCCAGGAATTCCACCAGCATGCGCTCATCTCCGCCGCCGTGCCCTGAGAAATCATCCGCAAGATCTTCTACATTAACAGTCTCCACGGGCATCTCGCTTTTGAATCTGCGGATGCTGATCTCACAGTCCTTGAGCCTGCCTGTCATATTTACACGTATCTCACCCTTAGTTCCCATGAATCTGGCATATCTGGATATCTCCGGTGTAAATGCACACATTGTAAAGCTCATCGTTGTCCCGTCGGTCATCCTTAGATTCACTACCTGGTGATCTACCACGTCGTTATCACAGTGATATACGCACCGTCCATATCTCCCTTCACGCAGCGCGTCCATGATCTTCTCCTCTGTCGGACCGGACGGAACCAGCACTTCTAACGGCCACTGCCTGTTCCCCCGGCGGTACCCGGTCTCTTCGTTATCCAGGTAGATCTTCTCCGCGTCAAAGGGACAGTCTTCCTTCACGCCGCAGCCGTCCAAGCACCGCGCGGCGCAGCCCTTTGGCGCATTCTCCTTCTTGAAGAGGTAAGTATCCCCATATGAAGTCAGAGATTCGCATTTCTTATCCGCAAGCCAGAGATACAGATCCATATCGTGACAGCATTTCTGCAGGATCATCGGGCTTGTTTCCTTCGAATTGGCCCAGTTCCCGCGCACAAAGCTATGCGCCTGGTGATACCATCCTACATTCTCGGACGCCATGATCGACACCACATCCCCGATCACACCCTCATCCAGAAGCTCTTTCACCTTCTGGTAAATGGGCGTGTACCTGAGCACATGGCATACCACCACCTTACGCCCGCAGCGCTTTGCCGTATCCGCAAGCCGCCGGCACTCGTCTGCTTCCGGCGAAACCGGCTTTTCAAGCAGCAGATGATAACCCTTTTCAAGCGCCGCTACAGCATGGCCCACATGCTGACGGTCCTGCGTCGCGATGATCATAACATCTGCAAGCTTCTCCTGCTTTAACATCTCCTCCGCACTGGCAAAGCATGCCTCCTTCGGCAAATGGTACTCCTCTGCCACCAGCTCTACCTTCTTCGGATCAATATCCGCCACAGCAGCGATCTCCATCTTATCAGGATGAAGCTTCGCGCACTTGGCATAATTATCCCTTCCACGGTTGCCTAATCCGGCGATTGCAACCTTGATCGGTCTGCTCACTTTGTATCCTCCTTTTTGTCCGCCGCCAATCTGCTCCGTTAAGCTGCACAAATCCGGCATACTGTCCGCCGCCAAGCGCAAGCCGTACTAATACATCAGACGCCAGCTGCAGTTCTTTATATAGAAAGCAGGAACGCCTTATAGCCCCTGTAAGCCTCATACACATCCGCCTTGCTGGTAACCTCCCACGGCGCATGCATACTCAGCACCGGAACACCGCTGTCGATAACTTCCATTCCATAGTTCGCCATAATATAGGCAATCGTTCCGCCTCCGCCTACATCTACCTTGCCAAGCTCCGCGAACTGATACGCTACCTGATGCTCCTCCATCGCCTTTCTGATCTGCGCCAGGTACTCGGCATTCGCGTCATTAGAACCATTTTTGCCCCTGCTTCCGGTGAATTTATTAAACACCAGTCCCTTTCCGAAGAAAGCGGTGCTGCGCTTCTCAAACGCTTCCGCGAACATCGGGTCAAACGCCGCGCTCACATCGGAGGAAAGCATCTTAGAATTCTGCAGTGCACGCCTTACCTTTAATTCTGATTCACTTCCCTGCAAAGCGATCATCTCAGCGACCGCATTCTCGAAGAAGCGGGAGTGCATACCGGTCGCTCCTACGCTTCCGATCTCTTCCTTGTCCACCAGGATACAGCAGGCTGTCTTCTCTACCTCTTCCACATCCAGAAGCGCGAACAAAGACGTGAACGCGCATACCCTGTCGTCCTGTCCGTATGCCAGCACCATGCTCCTGTCGATTCCGCAGTCTCTCGCCCTTCCTGCCGGAACGATCTCCAGCTCTGCCGATGCGAAATCATCCTCTTCCATATCAAAATAATCCTTAAGGATCTTCAATACATTAGACTTCACGGCTTCCTTCTCTTCTTTGTCCAGCTCCTTATCCTGTTCAAGCGGACAGCTTCCGAAGAGGATATCCAGCTTCTCGCCCTCGATCACTTCATTCGCCTTCTTATCCATCTGCTTCGCCGCAAGATGAACCAGCAGATCCGTGATGACGAACACCGGATCATCATCCTTCTCGCCGATATTCACTTCAACTACCGTTCCGTCCTTCTTCGCGATAACGCCGTGCAGCGCAAGCGGAATCGCAACCCACTGGTACTTCTTGATCCCGCCGTAATAATGGGTATCCAGATAAGCGAACTCCTCATTCTCATATAACGGATTCTGCTTGATGTCAATACGCGGGGAATCAATATGCGCCCCCAGGATATTCATTCCTTCCTCAATCGGCTTCTTTCCGATATGGAACGCAGCAATGGCCTTGCCCATACACACCGCGTACACCTTATCGCCCGGCTTTAACGGGCTTCCTTCCTTAACTGCAGCCTCCAGATTCCGGTATCCCTTCTTCTCGATCCTGTCCACCGTGATCTGCACACACTCGCGCTCCGTCTTGCCCGCATCCAGGCACGCCTTGTACTCGTCATTGATACGCTCAAGCTCCTCACGGGCAGGCGCAGCGTATGATTTCCATATATTTTCTCTGTTCATGGCTTGTTCCTCCTTCTCAAAACTAAAATAATTGTACCAAATACTTCCAGACTTGACAATGAGGGGACGTAGCAAAAACTGAATTTTACTACGTCCTCTCTGATTACATCTCGTCTCTTACTTCTTTAAAACACTTTACTATAAAATCAATATCCTCTTTCGTATGGCTCGCACATACCTGTGTACGGATCCTTGCCTTCCCCTTCGGAACGACCGGATAAGAGAATGCCACTACATACACGCCCTTCTCCATCATTCTCTTCGCAAATTCGGCAGCTTTCTTCTCATCATACAGCATAACCGGCACACAAGGGTGGGTTCCCGGGATCACATCGAAACCGCCGTCTACCAGCTCCTTGCGGTAATAAGCCGTTACTTCCTCCAAATGATCCCTAAGCTCGGTACTCTCATCCAGCATATCAAACAATTCAATGCTTGCGCCCGCGATCGCCGGTGCAAGAGAATTAGAGAACAGATACGGACGGCTCCTCTGACGCAGCAGGTCTATGATCTCCTTACGCCCTGACGTATATCCGCCGGATGCCCCGCCAAGAGCCTTGCCAAGGGTTCCTGTGATGATATCAACACGTCCCTGAACGCCGCAGTGCTCCGGAGTTCCGCGTCCGGTCTTGCCTACGAATCCGACTGCATGGCTGTCGTCCACCATTACTAACGCATTGTATTTGTCCGCCAGATCGCATACGCCCTTCAGATTACAGATGATCCCGTCCATAGAGAACACGCCGTCTGTGGCGATCAGCTTGATCCTGGCGCCGGCTTCGTCTGCTTCTTTTAACTTCTCCTCCAGGTCATCCATATCGTTATTCTTATAGCGGAAACGTTTTGCCTTGCATAAGCGGACGCCGTCAATGATCGACGCATGATTCAGTTCGTCGCTTATTACCGCATCGTCCGCTGTCAGAATAGTCTCAAATAACCCTCCGTTCGCGTCGAAGCAGGAAGAATACAGTATGGTATCATCCGTTCCGAGGAAATCCGATATCTTCTTTTCAAGTCTCTTATGGATATCCTGCGTCCCGCAGATAAACCGTACGGAAGCTACCCCATAGCCCTTCTCATCATAGGTTCTCTTCGCCGCCTCGATCAGACGGGGATTGTCGCCAAGTCCGAGATAATTGTTCGCACACATGCAGAGCAGCTCTCTTCCATCCTCCATCTTCACCCGCGCGCCCTGAGGCGATACAAACGGCGCTTCGCCCTTGAACAGGCCGGCTTCCTTGATTCCTTCCACTTCCTTTGTATAAATGCTCAAAATATCGTCTTTACGTGCCATCGTGTATATTATTTCCTCTCTTTCATTAAAATATCCTGTTTTGACTAATCATTCACATGCGCCCAGTCAAGGATCACCTTGCCTGACTGTCCTGAGATCATCGCTTCAAATCCCTTCTCATAATCCTTGATCTCAAAATGATGGGTGATGATCGGAGAGATATCCAGACCTGCCTGGATCATCGTAGACATCTTATACCAGGTATCCCACACCTTTCTTCCGTAGATACCGCGGATATTCAGGCCGTTGAAGATCACCGTCTCCAGATCCACAGTGGCGTCTGTGCGCTGCAGTCCAAGAAGCGCAATATTGCCGCCGTGCTTCATGTTGTGGATCATATCGTGCAGTCCTGCCTGTGATCCTGACATCTCGAGACCCACGTCGAATCCTTCTGTCATTCCGATCTCTTTCATTACCTCTGAAAGCTTCTCCTCCTTCAGATTCACCGTCCTGGTCGCCCCAAGCTTCTCGGCCAGCTCCAGTCTGTACGGATTCATATCCGTCACTACCACATGCCTTGCCCCTGAAAACTTCGCGATCGCTGCAGCCATACATCCGATTGGACCGGCTCCGGCCACCAGCACGTCTTCCCCGAGCATATCATAAGACAGCGCCGTATGAGTAGCATTCCCAAACGGATCAAAGATCGCGTACATCTCTTCCGGTATCGCCGGATTACACGGCCACACATTGCATGCAGGGATAACAAGATATTCTGCGAACGCACCGTTGCGGTTGACTCCCACGCCCTTCGCATCCTTACAGTTCTCCTTATGCCCTTCAAGACAGTTCCGGCACTTTCCGCAGGTAATATGCCCTTCGCCGGATACCAGGTCGCCGCACTTAAATCCTCTCACGCCTGCTCCTACTTCCACTACTTCGCCCACATACTCATGTCCGGCTGTCAGTCCGACCGGAATCGTATGCTGCGCCCAATCATTCCATTGATAGATGTGAACGTCTGTCCCGCAGATCGCCGTCTTCCTGATCTTGATCTTAACGTCGTTCGGTCCCACCTCCGGTATCGGCACACGCTTCATCCAGAGCCCTTCTTCTGGTTTTTCCTTCACAAGCGCCCACATCAATCCGTCATTTCTATCGCTCACTTCTGTATCCCTCCTACTTCTACCGCTTCTTAAGCAGTGATATTAATCTGCTGTTATTATATCATTCTTCTAATCCTTATTCAACGTAATTTTGTAAGTTTTTGTTTATAATGTCAATTATTTCACATGTAAAAAAGTCATTTTCGTCACAATAGACAAATATACTATTTACAAATCCACAATTATTCTTTATAATATCTATATTGTTATTATTGATATGGCGTATATCAATAAATCGGGGAACAAAATTTTTTGAAAAGAAAGAAAGGTAAAAGGAAGCAAAACATGAAAAACGCAATCAGCAAATGGAACAGCATCAGCCTTGTTAAGCGCATTATCTGCGGCTTATGCATAGGTATCATTCTCGGCCTGGTCGTTCCACAGGCATCAGCAATCTCGATTCTGGGCAACTTGTTCGTCGGAGCATTGAAGGGGGTAGCTCCGATCCTGGTATTCTTCCTTGTTATGAGCGCTCTGTGCCACATGGGGGAAGGCCAGAAGACGAATATGAAGTTTATCGTTGTCCTCTACCTGCTGGGTAACCTGCTGTCCGCGCTCTCCGCCGTACTTGCAAGCTATCTCTTCCCAATTACGCTGTCATTCTCCGAGAGCGCTGCCGCAAGTGATATCACACCGCCGAGCGGAGTTACGGAAGTATTGACGAACCTGTTAATGAACGTAGTAGCCAATCCGGTGGATTCCATTGTAAAGGCCAACTATATCGGGATCCTTGCCTGGGCATGTATCTTCGGTATTGCCCTGAAGAAGGCGAACGACGGCACGAAGCAGGCGTTAGAGAACATCTCCGATGCAGTCGCCACCGCTGTAAAATGGATCATAAGCTGTGCGCCGTTCGGTATCATGGGCCTGATCTTCACAACCATCTCTGAGCAGGGATTAGGCGTACTGTTAAGCTACGGCCGGCTGATCCTCGTACTGGTAGGCACAATGGCGTTTGTCGCATTGGTTCTGAATCCGATCGTGACATTCTTATGTACCAGGCAGAATCCATTCCCATTGGTATTCCGCTGCTTAAAGGACAGCTTCATCACCGCGTTCTTCACACGAAGCTCTGCGGCGAATATTCCGGTCAATATGGAATTATGCGAAGATCTTGGGCTGGATGAGAACACCTATTCCGTATCGATTCCGCTGGGAGCCACCATCAATATGGCAGGCGCCGCCATCACGATCTCTATCATGGCATTGGCAGCCGCACACACTATGGGAATCTCCGTTGATTTCCCGACCGCATTGATCCTCTGTATATTGTCCGCAGCAAGTGCTGCCGGTGCATCCGGTGTTGCTGGAGGATCCCTGCTTCTCATTCCGATGGCATGCAGCCTCTTCGGTATATCTAACGATGTTGCCATGCAGGTCGTAGGCGTAGGTTTTATTGTCGGAGTTATCCAGGATTCCTGCGAGACAGGATTGAACTCTTCAACAGACGTTCTCTATACCGCATGTGCCGAGTACAGAGACAGACGGTTACATCCAGAGAACTATGCGAAATAAGATAAAACATAAGATACGGGACGCAGTAAATTCTTACTGCGTCCCTTTATAATTACCACTCGAATTTCTTAGCAAAATAAGCGTCAAGCTCGTCGATCTTCACTCTCTCCTGCTCCATGGAGTCGCGGTCACGAACCGTTACTGCGCCGTCCTCCTCAGAATCGAAATCATAAGTCACACAAAACGGTGTTCCGATCTCATCCTGACGGCGGTAGCGCTTACCGATATTGCCGCGCTCGTCATACTCGCAGTTATACTTCTTAGAAAGCTGTGCGTATACCTTCTCAGCCCCTTCATTCAGCTTCTTGGACAGCGGCAGCACACCGATCTTAACCGGTGCAAGCGCCGGATGGAAACGAAGGACGGTTCTCATATCGCCGCCTTCCAGCTCTTCCTCGTCATATGCGCTGCACAGGAATGCGAGAACCATACGGTCCGCTCCAAGTGAAGGCTCGATAACATACGGAATATATTTGATCTTCTTCTCATCATCAAAATATGACATATCCTGCTTGGAAGTATTCTGGTGCTGTGTCAGGTCAAAATCTGTCCTGTCAGCAATTCCCCACAGCTCGCCCCAGCCGAATGGGAACAGGAATTCCACGTCGGTAGTCGCCTTGCTGTAGTGGCTCAATTCTTCCGGCGAATGATCACGGTAGCGAACCTCTTCTTCCTTAAGCCCCAGCGCCTTAAGCCAGTCGAGACAGAACTGCTTCCAATATGCAAACCATTCAAGGTCTGTATCCGGCTCGCAGAAGAACTCTAACTCCATCTGCTCAAACTCTCTGGTACGGAAGGTAAAGTTACCGGGCGTGATCTCGTTACGGAATGACTTGCCGACCTGGCAGATACCGAACGGAATCTTCTTCCTGGAAGTACGCTGCACATTCTTAAAGTTTACAAAAATACCCTGGGCAGTCTCAGGACGTAAGTATACAACGCTCTTAGCGTCCTCCGTTACTCCCTGGAAGGTCTTGAACATCAGGTTGAACTCGCGGATCTCTGTGAAATTATGCTTGCCGCAGGTCGGACACGGAATCTCGTGCTCCCTGATATAAGCCTCCATCTGCTCATGGCTCCATCCGTCAATGCTGTCCCCGATATCAATACCGTTCTCATGAGCATAATCTTCAATCATCTTGTCCGCACGAAAACGCTCATGGCACTCCTTACAATCCATAAGAGGATCACTGAATCCGCCGAGGTGTCCGCTTGCCACCCAGGTCTGAGGATTCATCAGGATCGCACAGTCCACGCCTACATTATACGGAGACTCTTGTACGAACTTCTGCCACCATGCCTTCTTGACATTATTCTTAAGTTCCACCCCAAGATTACCGTAATCCCATGTATTGGCAAGCCCTCCATAGATCTCTGACCCTGGATACACGAACCCCCTGGTTTTGGCCAACGCTACGATCTTGTCCATTGTCTTTTCTACCATATCTCTTCCTCACCTTCTATATATGATCTTATACTCCGCCCTGAGGCACGTATCACGGTACACCCTGTCCCCCGGTGCTTAAAGTGTATAATTGTTACTTATTATACCTGCACCCCCTCGTCTTTTCAAGTATTATTGCATAATTGTTTCCAGGATTTCCAGTGATTTGAATCGTTTTCCGAGATATCGCGCGAGATAATCCGTCACGACCTCCTCCAGCTCCTTAAGAACCTCGTCCTTCACCACGAATGTATAGAGCTTCCCAATCGGCGAGGAGATGATATATTGAAGCGTATAGAGGGTGGAAGCCAGAAGCTCCCGGCCGTCCTCACACTTCTCCCGGCACCGGCCGCACACCAGACCGCCCCTCCCGACGCTGAATACCTTCTCCCGCTCAGTATCTCTGCAGCAGACACACTCGAACACCTGAGGGCCTTCCCCATTCACCGCGATCCCCCTCAGTTCATATATACAGCGGATCAGCCGGTTCGGGATCTTTGGGTTCACCAAAGCCTTAAGCGTCTGGTACAGAAGCTTAAGAAGCTCCGTCTCGTCATTGGCCTCCCGGGCATAATATGCGGCGAATTCAAGAAAATAAAAACCATAATAAGCGCCTTCCACATCCAGACGAAGCTCCTGAAAATAATTGGAAATAGAGGCCGACACCAATGTATAAGATGTCCGCCCCTCATATACGGTAAATTCTCCGAAAGAAAACGGGCTCGTCACTCCGACCAATGCGCTGTTGGGCTTCCTCGCCCCCCTTGCAAATGCCGCGATCTTCCCTCTCTCCTTCGTCAGTATCACTATGCGTCTGTCGTATTCACCAACCGGCGCCGCCGCAAGCACCATACCCGTCACTGTAATCTGATTCACCGCAATCCCTGCCTTCATACTTTCCAAAGCCCTGAATCTGCCCGCATCCGCCGTTAGTCCCCGTTTGGCCGGAAACTCCCTGGGTATAACCGTCTATGATCTGCTTACAGATTCCCATGCCTTTATAATACAGATAATCTATGATCTTTCCCGACGCAAGAAAACGCTGCCAATACTCTTCTTCCATGTTGTCACCTCATCCTCTGTTATTACGCAGGATATCTTTTGTACAGATATCCTGCCGGTTAGAATTAGGTTCCCCCACAGACGCGTCTTTTTATTCTTCTTCCCGATATCCAAAATTTTTCATCAGGAATTCACTGTCCCGCCAATCCTTCTTCACTTTGACCCAAAGCTTGAGATTTACCTGCATTTCCAGCATCCTTTCAATCTCATACCTAGCGGTGCTGCCGATCTTTTTCAACATATTTCCTTGTTTGCCAATAATTATCCCCTTGTGCGAATCCCGCTCGCAGATGATCGTCGCGTCGATATGCATGACTTTATTCTTCGTCTTCATGCGGTCGATCGCCACCGCGATCCCGTGAGGGATCTCATCCTCCAGACAGTGAAGCGCCTTCTCCCGGATCAGCTCCGCCACGATCTGACGCTCCGGCTGGTCTGTAACGGTCTCTTCATCATAAAACTGCGGCCCATAGGGGAGATATTTCATCACGACCTTAAGTAATTCATCCGTATTATCCCCGTTTCTCGCAGAGACCGGAACAATCTCCGCAAAATCATAGATATCCTTGTAAGCCGCGATCGACGGAAATACTTCCTCCCGCTTCACACTGTCAATCTTGTTGATCACAAGCACCACCGGAGTCTTCACCTTCTTAAGCTGCCTCGCGATATGCTGCTCGCCGGCTCCTATGAAGGTCGTCGGTTCTACGAGCCATAGCACCACATCCACCTCGTTCAAGGTCCGCTCGGCAACATTTACCATATACTCTCCGAGCTTGTTCTTGGCCTTGTGGATCCCCGGTGTATCCACGAACACGATCTGCCCCTCTTCAAGGGTCAGCACCGTCTGGATCCGGTTGCGGGTGGTCTGCGGCTTATTGGAAGTGATCGCGATCTTCTGGCCGATCAGATAATTCATAAGGGTGGATTTCCCCACGTTGGGACGGCCGATCAAAGTTACAAAACCAGATTTATAATCCTTTTTCATTCTTTCTCCTGTTCTCTTCTTGTGCATGTTCCGTATCCGTTCAGACAATTTACTAGAATCTTGTCACCGTCCCGAACATATCTCTATTCTCTTCTATCTTCTCCTCGCTGCCGATCACACAGAACTGATCCGCCTTAAGCACGGCCTTTGCCACGCGTGCGAGTGCGCGGATATCCTCCTGCCCCGCGTCCAATATCTGACTTCTCTCCTCCCGGATCATATCTGCGCTCACCTTATTCATATAGAGGTTCATGGAACGTTCGCCCTTGATCGCCGGAGTCATAGGCTGATCGATATTGCTCATGGTTCCGATGATATACTTCGTCATATCGCGCTCGCTGACGGTAAAGTTCTCAAGATAATCCACGACGCCTTCATACACCTCCACCGTCCGGCTAAGATTCGGGTCGCGGTAAGATACAAAATACCCCTCCCCGATCCTGTTGAAGTTGCTCATGCAGCCGTATGCCCCGCCTTTGACACGGATATTCTGCCACAGGTAATCATAGCTTAAGATCACCTTCAAGATCTGCAGCGCGCCGGTGTAGGAAGCTCCATAGTCGATGAAGTTCCCGGTCCTTGCCACATACTGCACCTTGGACGCCGTCTTGAAGCCCTCGTTCTTCTTCTCGCAGTGGATGACACAAGCTTCTTCTTCTGTCTTCCCCTGGTATAAGCGGTTCTTCATCTCCCCGATGAACCCTTCTATCCCTTCAAGGCCTTCTCTTGAGGCAGTGTAGCTGATCATCATATTGTCCGGGCAAAACAACTGCTTCGCCAGACCTTCAAGGACTTCTGTCAGATGCTCTTTTTCTTCGTCAAAGTTCTCCTCGATACGCGAAACCGTCTGATAGAACTCTATACCGTTGGTCATATCCTTAAGCTTCGCAGACGGGGAAGCGTAGGACATCGCGCGCAGGGCGGCCGTGGTATGGCCGGAGGACTGGAACCGCATCAGAAGCCTTGATTTGAGCATTGCAAGTATCTCCTTCAGTCTCTTCGTATCCGACAGCCTAGACGCCGTGAGGATCTCGCTCATCATAGCAAATACGACCGCAAGCTTCCCGTACAGTGACTTTCCTTTGATCTCGAATGTAGCCTTGAACGCTTTCTCCCGGATATTGGTCACATCCGTGTACAGCTCCAGAGACGTCCCGATCCCGCCGGTATGCATATTGATCTCATTAAACAGCTCTCCGTAGCCGTAATTCTCCGTGTCAATGATCCCCAGCGCCGACTGCAGGATCCCCACATAAGGAAGCAGCTCCTCTCTGACCCCGGAAATGTCAAAGAGCACGCTCACATAGCCGATCCCGTTGGTCTCGATCTCATGGAAGATCACCGGAACGTCTGCAAGCCTAAGCTCCTCGTTCACGATCGGCTCGATCTCCCTTGAAATGTCCTCTCTTCTGAGCACCGGAATCCGCTCTAAGTCCTCTTCCTTCTCAGGTTCGGACTGGTATTCCTCCAAAGCGGCGGTCTTCTTCACCAGCTCTTCCACCTCGTCCGCCGTCAGGCTTGCCTTGTAAGCCTGAAGCTTCGCGTCAAGCTCCGCGTCCATCCTTGCCGTGCGCCCCTTCTCAGGATTGACGATCACGACAGCACCATGCGTGTTATCCAGAATGTATTTCTGAATCAGCTCTTCATAATATCCGGTTCCCACCTGCTTTTTCAGAAATTCGAATGTATCAAGAGCTTCCACATGGATGAACGGCTTCTCTTCATCATAGAGCCAGCTGTCCATCATCTGCAGACCATACATCAGCCCCTTGGGATAATTGCCGAAGTCGGCCTCGCGGTAACGGAATTCATGATAATTAAGCCCCGCTTCCAGAGCCTTCCTGTCGATCCCGTTCTTCACAATATCAGACAGCACCGACTCGATCAGCTCTACAAATTCCTGCTTCTGCTCCTCATTGGCATTCTTCGAGATCACAGAGAAGATCGGCTGATAGATCCCGTTATCATAAGAGCCCATGATATCCTTCCCGATCCCCGCATCCGTAAGAGCCTTCTTAAGCGGCGCCCCCGGTGCAGACAGCAGCGCGTAATCCAAGATCTGGAACGCCAGATACAGCTCCTTATCAAGACTGGTGCCGATCACCTTATTGTAGGAAAGATAGGTATTATCAACCTCCGATTCCTCGCTTGCTATCGAATAGGCAAACGTCTTCTCCAGCATTTCCCCAAAAGGCTCCTGATACCGGATCTCGGAATCCACCGTCCTGGCGTCAAAGGCACTTAGATACTCCCTGTCAAGCCACGCAAGCTTCTCCTCCATATCCATATCCCCGTACAGGTAAATGTAGCTGTTAGACGGATGATAATATTGCCTGTGAAAATCTAAAAACTGCTCGTAGGTAAGGTTCGGGATCGCCTCAGGATCGCCTCCCGATTCATTGGCATAGGAGGTATCCGGGAACAGCGTGTTAAGGATCACCCGGTCGAGCACACCCTCCGGGGAAGAGAACGCTCCCTTCATCTCATTGTAGACAACGCCGTTATATTGGAGCTTGTCCTTAGCAGAATCCAGCTTATAGCTCCACCCCTCCTGGCGGAAGATCTCCTCGTGGGCATAGATATTCGGATAGAGGACCGCATCCATATACACATGCATCAGGTTCTGGAAATCCTTGTCGTTGCAGCTTGCCACCGGATATACCGTCTTATCAGGATAGGTCATGGCATTCAAAAAGGTGTTGAGCGATCCCTTCACCAGCTCAACGAACGGATCCTTGGCCGGGAAATTCTTAGAACCGCATAAGACGGAGTGTTCCATGATATGCGGAACTCCCGTGCTGTCTCCCGGCGGGGTGCGGAACCCGATACTGAACACCTTGTTATTGTCATCCTTCTCTATCAAAAGAACCCTGGCCCTGCTCTTCTTGTGACGGAGCAGATATCCCTTCGCCTGGATTCCGGTCAAATCCTCTTCTTTCAATATCTCATACGTCTTCAAGTCTCTGATACTCATCTGCTATTCTCATTCTCCTTTCGATTTACGTTTGCGATACGTTCTACTACACATTCTATCCAATTTTTCATTAGTCTACAAGAGAAATCTCCCGTACAGGTGGAATTTTTTCAAGGAAAAATACCCTCCCGGCCATCTAATAAGTGTAAAATAAAAAGAAAGGTCCGGAACTTTCAGAAAGGAGCACTATGGATATACTTGTTCGACAGGCAAAAAAACACGACAAAGACGCTTTCAGTCAATTAATGAAGCTTCATACCCCCAGTATGTACAAGATAGCAAAAGCAATATTAAAAAACGATGAGGACACCGCCGACGCCATCCAGGAAACTGCCCTGACATGCTGGGAGAAGATCGGAACATTGAAAAAGGATAAATACTTTAAAACATGGCTGATACGGATCCTCATCAACCATTGTAATCAGATATACAGACAAAGAAGCCGCATGATCTCAGAAGTCGTTCTGCCGGAAGCAGGAAGCGCCGAAGACAGCTATTCGGCCGTAGAGTGGAAGGAATTCCTCCAATGCCTGGACGAGAAATACCGCACCGTCACGATCCTGTATTATGTGGAAGGCTTCAAGATCCGGGAGATCGCCCAGATCCTTGATATAAATGAGAAGACGGTAAGCGGCCGTCTTGCAACGGCCCGTGACCGAATGGAGAAGCAGTATGCAAAAGAGAAACCGCCGGCAGTCATCTATAAGCTGACCGGAAAAAATATGAAGCAGAAGGAGATGTATTATGACAAGGCTTGAAGATATGATGAACAAAATCGGCAGCGATAACAAAGTGCCGAATCGTATATGGGAAAAATTAGACTATGCACTTGACACTCTCCCGGATCATGAAAAAGATCACGCACCGGGCAAAAAAACCTTCAAATATGCCGCAGCAGCCGCGGCATTGACCATGACAGCCGGCATCACGCTGTGTTATTCTAATCCCGCACTGGCGGCTAAGATTCCGTTTATCGGGAAGATATTCGAAGAAGTAGAGCATGAGATCCCATTTTCAGGAGATTACAGCGAGAAAGCCGGGATTCTCGCAGAGACGGCCGGCAAAGACGAAGACGGGAACCCCATAGCGGCTCCCGGCATCGAAGTATCCGACGGGGGAATCACGGTTACCGCCTCAGAGATATACTGCGACGGACTGTCCGTGTTCCTGACCGCACAGATCGAAGCAGAACAGGGCGGCCTTCTGAATATACCGGGACATTATATCGGCGACGGGGACGGCACGGCTGCCATGATGTATCTCAGAGGCGAATGGAATCTCTCCGAAGACAGCGAACCGAACGCCCTGTCGAATGATAATCTGGAAGGCAAAGTAATCGACGACCACACATTTGTAGGCATGCTGAAACTCAACCTGCCGGATTATAAGTCTGAGAACGGGGAACTAAGCCTGTGCCTGTCCAGTATCGGGTGGGATGATACGACGATGGCAGATGCGGAAGATATCTCAGAATCGCACCGGATCGACGGGCAGTGGGACTTTGATATTCCATTCAGTATAGACACGGAATCGGTCAAAGAATATCCTGTCAATAAGGAAGGGAACGGCTATACCCTTAAGAAGGTATTCGTCTCTCCGTATCAGGTCGTGTCCTATGTGGATGTCCCTTCCGTCAAACGAGAAGTCACACGGGAAGAATACGAAGAAGTGATGGCGGAAAAGACAGGCGGAACCGAAGATCCCGGCATAAGCTACGAAGAATACGCCATGCAGGCCGGACAGACGTATCCGTTCTGGAGCACCGTCATCTGCAATCAGGACGGACAACTGCTCTTCTCCAATCCCGCCGGAAACGGCAAGACCGTAGCCGCCGTGGACGGCAAGAAGATATCTGCACTGCACATCTTTGTATTTGACGATATGGACGCCGACCTTGAAATCGAAAAAAGCCGTTTGGATAATGAGAACGGCGCCGTCGACCTTGCGAAGGCGCGCGAGAAAGCCGTGATTGCAGCAGAGGTTCCGATCGATTAGCAGAACGTCTGCAAAAACGGGGCTGCCGTGAGTATTCTCCGGCAGCCCCTTATAATAATATTTTTACTATTCTGCAGTAATCTTCTGAATCATAATCAGCGTTCCAACCATCAGAACGATTCCGATCGGAAGACAGATAAACGCATTCTTCACAAATCCGGCGAGCAGATAGGTTACAAATGATACCGCCGCAACCGTAACCGCATATGGCAGCTGTGTTGTCACATGGTTAACATGATTACACTGTGCGCCCGCGGACGCCATGATCGTGGTATCAGAGATCGGCGAGCAGTGATCGCCGCATACCGCACCCGCCATACATGCGGAGATGGACATGATCATCATCGTCTCATTGGTTCCCGCAAATACATTTACAACGATCGGGATCAAGATTCCGAAGGTTCCCCATGACGTACCCGTTGCAAACGCAAGGAAACAGCCGACCAGGAAAATGATCGCCGGAAGCAGGTTCACCAGCCCGTCTGACGCAGATTCCATCATACCGGCCACATACTCTGCCGCGCCGAGGCTGTCCGTCATCGCCTTCAGCGTCCATGCAAATGTCAGGATCAGTATCGCCGGAACCATGGCCTTGAACCCGTCAGGAACACACGCCATGGATTCACTGAACTTAAGCACCTTCCTTACCGCATAGAACACGATCGTAATTACGAGTGCAAAGAAGCTTCCAAGCATCAGGCCTACGGACGCGTCACTGTTGGAAAAGGCTTCCACAAATCCGGCGCCTCCGAAGAATCCGCCTGTATAGATCATCCCGATCACACAGCAGACGATCAGCACAACGATCGGAAATACCAGATCGACCACCGTTCCCTTACTCTCGTCTACGTCTTCCTCCGCATTGGCATACGGTCTGTCCGGAGTCGTATAGAGATCGCCGCTTAACGCATTCGTCTCATGCAGCTTCATCGGGCCGTAATCAATCTTCATAATAACGATCGTCACCATCATCACGATCGTCAGTATCGCATAATAGTTAAACGGAATCGCACGGATGAATATAGAAAAACCATCCTCACCCTCTACGAACCCGGTCACTGCCGCCGCCCAGGAAGAGATCGGCGCGATAATACATATCGGAGCCGCCGTTGCGTCGATCAGATAAGACAGCTTCGCCCGGGAAATGTTATGCTTATCCGTCACCGGACGCATCACGCTTCCCACCGTCAGACAGTTAAAATAATCGTCAATAAAGATCAGCACACCCAAGAGGATCGTCGCAAGCTGCGCGCCTGCACGGCTCTTAATGTGTACGCTCGCCCAGCGTCCGAATGCCGCGGAACCGCCCGCCTTGTTCATCAGGCAGACCATGACTCCGAGCACTACCAAAAATACCAGAATACCTACATTGTAGCTGTCCGACAGCACGCCCACGATACCGTCCTGGAATACATGGGTGATCGTAGTCTCAAACGTAAAGCCTGAATAGAACAGCCCTCCGATCAGGATTCCGACAAATAACGAACTATACACTTCCTTCGTGACCAACGCCAGCGCAATCGCCACCACCGGAGGTATCAGCGCCCAGAATGACGCATACATCTTCGGCACATACTCTGCTTCCTCTGCCGCAAACACCGTTATAGAACTGCAGGCAAGAATACACAGAAGCGTAAATACACTTAAGATTACTCTTTTCTTTCCTTTCATTGTTAAAACTTCCTCTCTTTCCCTTCTTAGAATCCGCACAGAATACCTCTGTACCGTTCCCCGCCTTTACTGCATATAAAAAGCCATGAACAACACTTTACCGGGCGCGTTCATGGCATAACAATACCTATTGCTCTGTATAATCTTATACCTATGATAGCGCTCCACTGATGTGACAGTCCGCAGCATATTCTGCCTGCGTCCCAGGAGTGCAGTCTGGGATCTCCAAAGAACGGTTAACTGCCGTTCCTTATCTTACACTCCTTCGGCGGTCTCCCCTTTCTGCCAAAACAGTCTCCCAAACTATCGCTTTGACATACTGATGAAACCCGCGCCTCTATCAAGTCTGTTTATTCACATAGTGCATTTATATCACTTTTCGACAGGCTTGTCAATCATTTTCCTGCATTTTGCCGACGCCAATCTTAAACTCCATGTAAGATTCTCCCTTCATCAGTCTGGAATATTTGACGGAACCATACAGAGCACTATGACCTGTATGGATTTACTCTATCATAAGAACTGTAAAATATCAATCTGTATAAAAGTCAGCACTTGATTCTGTTTCCCCAAAAGGATATACTGAATACAACACCGCCGGGAATCTGATAAACATCACATCTAACCGGGGTTTTGAGAATAGCAGAAGGAGGATATATACATGGGACTTTACCTGAACAGCAGACGCCCAAGGAATAATTATCTTGAGATTGTAAGATCAGATTATTTTACAGATAAAACTATGATGCTCAAAGAACTGTTCCCCCTTCTGGGAAACGGTGACATTGTATGCTCTCAAAGCGACGAACAGACTGGACAAAGCAGCAAATATATCTGTATTACAAGGCCCAGACGTTTTGGAAAAACGGTTGCGGCAAGCATGATCGCTGCATTTTTCGAAAAAGGATTTGACAGCCGCAAAATTTTTGGCGGCTTAGAGATAAGTACATGCAGACAGTATGAGGAACACTTGAATCAACATAATGTGATCTACATCACTCTTAGCGAATGCCCTGACGAATGCAGTACCTACCGTCAATATATTTCCCGTATCAAGAGACGGATCATGAACGACTTAGCTCATGAGTTCCCGAATGCTTGCATTGATACCGAAGATGCACTGTGGGATGTTTTCAACAATATCTATGAATTAGAAAGAGAAGTAAAATTCATCTTTGTTCTGGATGAATGGGATTTTGTATTTCACAGAGATTTCCTGACGGAGAATGATAAGCATGAGTATCTCAGCTTCTTAAGTAATCTCCTCAAAGATCAGCCCTATGTGGAATTGGCTTATATGACAGGAATTCTCCCAATTGCCAAGTATTCAAGCGGTTCAGAATTGAATATGTTCCTGGAATACACCATGGCGACTGAAGAAAAATACTGTGAATACTTCGGATTCACAGAGACAGAAGTAGATGCCCTGTACCAAAAATATATTACCCGTACCAGGAATGCAAGGGTTACCCGTGAAGGGCTGAGACTGTGGTACGACGGTTATCACACCAAGGCTGGGAGACATATATACAATCCCCGTTCCGTTACTGCGGCGCTGACAAATAATAATCTTGGAAATTACTGGACAAGTTCCGGCCCGTATGATGAGATCTTCTATTACATCAGCAAGAATATCGATGATGTCCGAGACGCACTTGTACTCATGATATCCAAAGAAGCCGTACCCGCAAAGGTTCGGGAATATGCCGCAGTTTCCATGAATCTCACAACAAAAGAAGAAATCCTCTCCGCAATGGTCGTTTACGGTTTTTTAACCAGTGAAAATGGCAAGGTATTTATTCCGAATAAGGAATTGATGGATCAATTCGAGACCACGCTGTTAAAAGAACCTTCCTTAGGGTATGTTCACCGTCTGGCGAAGGAATCCGACCGAATGCTCCTCGCTACTCTTGCGGGAGATACTGATACAATGCTTGAAATACTGGAATACGCCCATAATACAGAAATCCCGCTTCTTAGCTACAATAACGAAACTGACCTGACGGCGGTTGTAAATCTGATATACCTCTCCGCACGGGATACTTATAGGATCGAAAGAGAAGACAAAGCCGGCATCGGTTATGTAGATTTTATCTTCTATCCTAAGACTCCAAAAGACGACTGCATCATAATAGAACTGAAGGTGAACCATACACCCGCCGAGGCGATCCAACAGATCAAAGATCGGGGATATGCCCTTAGATTCAGCGGAAAGCTGGCAGAAAAAAATGAATATACCGGACGGATCCTTGCAGTAGGAATCACCTATGACAAAGCAATAAAAACTCATGACTGTAAGATAGAAGTTCTAAAAACTTTCTAAGAAGGTTATTTCTTCCACTCATATGATCGAGTAGGGGGAATTTAATCCCCCTCTCACACCACCAGTACGTGCCGTTCGGCATACGGCGGTTCAACATAACTTCAAAGCATGACGTTCCAGGTAATAATCGTAGCAACTGACAAGTCCTGCCTGTGACAGCTTTTCTTTTGAGATTGCCCTTACCACACACGTTTTCGTCACTACCCATTGGTAGCGGTCTCCGCAGTATGCCGTCGCTCTTGCAAGGTCTTTTCCTATCCCGAGTTTCTGCAATCCCCATTGTCTCTTTTTCGGTACTTTCCATTGTTTCCAAATGATTACCCTCAGCCGTGTACGCAAATGGGCGTCTATGTCATTCATTGCCGTTTTCATTGAGCCTAATGCAAAGTAGTTTATCCACCCTCTGATTACCCAGTTGAGCTTCTGCACCCTTTCCGCAAATGCCATTGACTGTTTTCTGCTTGTCAGTCCCTTTAGTTCCCTCTTGAATTTCTTCACGGAATCTTTATGTGGTCTGCATTTCCATTCTTTTGATTTTGTATCTTTATAAAATCCGAATCCCAGATATTTGAGTTTTCCTGGCCTCGTGATATGCGTCTTTTCTGCATTTACTTTTAGTCCAAGTTTTCTCTCTATCCATTCTGTTATGGAATACATCACCCGTTTGGCACTTGCTTCCCTTCTGACTGCTATGATACAGTCATCTGCGTACCTCACGAATCGCAGCCCCCGTTTCTCCAACTCTTTATCCAGTTCATTCAGCATGATGTTTGACAGCAGCGGCGACAGATTCCCGCCTTGCGGCGTTCCCCTGTCTGTTTTTTCATGTCTGCCCTGTACCATCACTCCTGCTTTCAGATATTTTCGTATCAATGATTCCGTGTCCCCGTCATTTATGATGTTGTGTATAAGGCTCATCAACCTGTCCTGTGGTACGCTGTCAAAGAATTTCTCCAAGTCAATGTCCACTATCCACTCATATCCTTCGTTTAAAAATACAAGCATTTCCCTGACTGCCATTTCACAACTTCTGTTTGGGCGGAATCCGTAACTACTGTCCGAAAACAATGGCTCGCACATTGGGCTGATTACTTGCGCTATCCCCTGCTGGATTACCCTGTCCATGACCGTCGGTATCCCGAGTTTCCTTTTGCTTCCGTCCGGTTTGGGTATTTCTACCCGTCTGACTGGTTGGGGTTCGTAACTTCTTTTCCTAATCTGCTCTCTGATACTGTCCCACTTCTCGCGGATATATCCGTCAAGTTCCCGGGTCTCCATGCCGTCAACGCCGCCTGCCCCTTTATTGGCGCAGACTTTCTTATACGCTTCATTCATGTTCTTCTTGTCCAGTATCTTTTCCAACAACTCTGACATACTCTGTGTGCTTCGCTCCTTTCCGCTCCCTGCGGTAACTCCTATGTTGTGCGTTTACGGCTCGTATACGTTTCACCTACTTCCGCTGTCGGATATCCACAGGTACATACATTCGTCTGCACGGTTACATTGTTCAGCCCTTCGGCTTTCACCTACTATGGCTTCTGCTGACTTCTCACAGTTCGTTGTTACTACGGCAAATGGAACCGCCTGTGAGACCTCACGGGATAAGTCCGTGCTCTTTCCTCGTCTACCCTCCCGATTTACGCCTATGGGTTACGGCTACCTTTTGGGCTTTGTTATCTTGAGCTAACTCACCCTCCATAAACGCCTTGTTATCGGGTTTCTGTCCGTAGGGCTACGATTTTGCTATCCCTTCTTCTCGCCTGCACCTCACGATGCAAACCTTGGGAGTCGCTATAAAGTTCGTCGGTAGCTACGCCTCAGTGGACTTTCACCACAGAACACGGGCATGCCCGTCATACTCAAAAACAGAGCCGCGCCTACCGCGCAGCTCTGTCCTTCAGCGGATCATCTGATCTCCCGCCTTCAACGCCTGACCTCTTTTACTTCATACGTCTCCGGGTCCACGACTACTCCGTAATCTTCTTCTGCCTGTCTCACAGAAATATACTCATTCTTTACATCCCATGCCACGCTTTCAGGATCCCGTTCCATCGGATCCCCGTATCCGCCTCCGGTGCAGGTCACCATACGGACCGTATCATCCCGGTTCATCACCTTTCGGGCCACGATCCCCATCGGGCCTTCCATACTGCCGTCCGCCTTATGGAATTCAAAGTAATTATAAGAGCCGTCCTTGCCGCCTGCCGCTCCCCATGCCGGGAACTTATTCCTTCCAAAGGACGCCGTGAAGAGCTGCCCGTCCGTCATCGCACGGTAAGTCCGTACCGCGCCGCTTCCTCCGCGGTATTTCCCTGCTCCGGCGCCGTCCGTATGCAGGCTGTACTCATCGATCATGATTCCGTAGCGGTTCTCCGCCATCTCAACCGGCACATTGTAAGTCTCACCGTCGCCGACACAGAACTGTCCCACTTCTCCGTCTTTGCCGTCGCTTGCGCCCCATCCGCCTCCGGTCGGCTCTACGATCAGGAACGGTTCCCCGCTGCCCTGCTTCGTTCCCGCAAGAACCACCGAACATACGGATAACATATGCCCCGCTCCCAATGCCTCCGGGAATACCGGCGCAAGAGCCTTCCATACGATATCGGAAGAATAGATCATACTCTCAAAATAACAGGACGTCGGGGCAGGTGCATGGCAGCGAAGGACCGATCCATCCTCTGCCAGGATCCGCATCGGCTCAAATACACCGTCGTTTACCGCAAGCGCCGGGCCTAAGATCGACATGTAGATCACCTTCACCCCGGCACACAGGGAACTGTATCCAGTATTGATCGGGCTTGCCACCTGCGGGCTGCTGCCTGTGAAATCAGCGATGAATTCATCCTCCGTTATGGTAACCTTCACCTTCAGCTTCACCAGATTGCCGTGCCCGTCGTCGTCCATGTACTCTTCCATCTCCCAGCTTCCCTTGGGAAGCTCCTTAATACGGTTATACGCGATCATCGCGCCCTGCCGTAATAAGCGTTCCATAGATTCCTTCACGACCTCCAGGGAATACTTCTCGCACAGCTCGCCGATCCGCTTATACCCCGTCCGAAGAGACGCGATCTGCCCCCACATATCACCCTCCGAGGTCTCAGGGAAACGCACGTTGCTCTTGATCATTTCCAACAGAGGCGTACAGATATCTCCCCGATTAAGAAGCTTCACGCCGGAGAATCTTAACCCCTCCTGATATACCTCCGAAGAATCCGTGGTAAATGAACCTGCCGCCATGCCGCCGATATCCGACCAGTGCGCTTTATTTCCAACAAATGCGAGCAGCTCATCCCCGTAGAATACGGGCATGACCATCCCGATATCCGACAGATGGGTTCCTCCGCCCATATACGGATCGTTGATCAGGAACACATCGCCCGGATGCATATTGTCTTTGCCGTATTTCGCAATGATCTCCTGTATCATCGGTGCGATCAGGCCGATGAATCCGCACGCTCCGTTTCCCTGTGTCAGAAGCTGTCCTTTGGCATCCGCGATACCGCTGGCATAGTCCAGGGTCTCATAGATGATCGGACTCATGGAGGTCCTGGCAAATGCGTAGAACACCTCGTTGCTGACCGCGATTAGAGAATCTTTTACTATATCTAAGGTCACCGGATTCACTTTTATCTCTGCCATTATTCCTGCACCTCCGTTTCAATGATCAGATTGCCGTATGTATCTACCTTAAGCCGCTGCCCCTTCGCCGCAACCGTAGACGCCGCCGTCTCCTCTACGATTACAGGCCCTTCTAGCACCGCGCCGCTTCCTAACTTCTCCCGCTCGTAGATCGGCGTATCGAGCCATCCCTCGTCCGTAAAATATACCTTTCGGGTCTCTTTTAACGCTTCCTCGGCCGGTCCCTGCTGCGGTTCGATCGGCGCAAGGCTCGGCTTCATCAGACGGCCGTAGGCAACCAGATGAAGATTCACGATCTCTGTCGGTGTATCCGGCAGACGGAAGGTATAGAAATGCTCGTGGGTATCATGGAACCTGTTCACGATCTCTTCCTTCACCTCATCCGTCCACGGCACCGGAGGCACCTTCACCTTTACCGTGTGCTCCTGTCCCATATAGCGCATGTCCGCTATGAAGCGGAAGATGATCTGATTCTTGTCCACACCCTCCTTCGCAAACTGCTCATGCGCTTCCCGAAGCAGGCCGTCCCACATCTGATTCAGTTCTTCGGAGCTGACCTCGTTCATCCGCCGGATATTGGTCTGGATATAATCATGGCGTACATCTGTCATCAGCATGCCCCACGCAGAGAATACCGGCGCTGCGATCGGTACAACGACCTTGCGGATATTCAGTTCTTTGGCCAGATACGCACAGTGCATCGGCCCGCCGCCGCCGAACGCAACCATGGTGAAATCTCTCGGATCATATCCCCTTCTCACGGAGATCAGCTTTAACGCATTGAACATGTTCGCCTCCGCGACGCGCAGGATGCTCATGGCCGCCTCTTCTACATTCATGCCGAAGGCATCTCCTACCTTCTCCTGTATCGCTGCCTTCACTGCATCAAGATCTACTTCATTGTCAAAATTCTCCGGCGAAAGCCGCCCTGTCACCAGGCAGGCATCCGTTGTCGTCGGTTCCGTTCCGCCGATGCCGTAGGCAACCGGTCCCGGCAGCGCCCCTGCCGACTGAGGCCCCACCTTCAGAGACCCGGCCTCATCGATCCATGCGATCGAGCCGCCTCCGTTGCCGATCTCAACGATATCCACGACCGGAGCCATGATCGGATATCCCGCATAGCTCTCAGTCCGCTCAATCCGATACTCCGTCGTCACCTTCACCTCGCCGCCGTCAATCAGAGAACACTTCGCCGTCGTTCCGCCCACGTCAAAGGCTATAATGTTCTTCTCCCCGATCACCTTGCCGAGAATCGCAGACCCATACACGCCTGCGACCGGCCCTGACTCCACCATATTGATCGGAGTTCTCTTCGCCTGTTCAAACGTGGTCGTTCCGCCGTTGGACTGCATGATATATTCCTTGGCGTCACACCCGATCTCCTTGATCCTGCCGTCCAGACGGTCAATATAAGAAGACGCGACCGGCATAACATAGGAGTTAAGCGCGACCGTAGAAGTCCTCTCATACTCCCGCCACTCTCTCGTAACTTCAACCGAGGAAGTCACGAAGACCTCAGGCCACAGCTCCCTTATAAGCTCAACCGTCCTGCGCTCATGTATATCATTTGCATAAGAATTGATATAGCATACCGCGATTGCTTCTGCCCCTTCCTTCTTGAAGAACTCTACTGCAGCCCTGATATCCTCTTCTTCAAGCTCCGTCAGGATCTTTCCCTCGAAGTTCACGCGTCCGCGCACTTCCTTCCTCAGATATCTCGGGATAAATGGTCTTGGCTTCGCAAATACCATATTGAACAGATCCGGGCGGTTGCATCTTGCGATCTCCAATACATCCCTGAATCCCTTCGTCGTGATCAGCCCCGTCTTCGCTCCCTTGCGCTCGGTCAGCGCGTTAATGATCGTCGTTGTCCCGTGGATAAAATCCGTAATCTCTTCCGGCTGTATCCCGCTCTTCTTCATTACATTGATAACGCCCTCTTCAAAATTCGGCGGCGTCGTGTGGCTCTTGGCCAGAACCGTCCTGCCCTTGTCATCTACGGCAACCAGGTCCGTAAATGTTCCGCCAATGTCTGTTGCAACTCGCAAAATTATCCCGCCTTTCTTATCCATCCTGATCTTCCGGCTTACTAATCTCCCGGCTTACTGATCGAAACACTCCTTATCCGCATCGCTTAATCTTCCGGCTTACTGATCGAAACGCGCCATATCAGCATCACTTAAAATTCGATCCCGCGCCCCAACGCATCCTTAAGGTAGGTGTTCACTTCCTCCAGCTTCCGGATCATCTCCATCTTCTCCTCCCAGTCTTCCCCTTCCATCTCTTTATTCACCAAACGCTGCTGGATATTCTTGATTTCTTTGATCATTTCTTCTGTCATAATAATTCCTCCCTATGATCTGCCGATTTCTTACAAGAATATTTTAACACATAATCTGCCTCTAATGTATCGAAAATTTACTCCAAACCTCATTTTCCACCCCTATTTCGGATGAAACGAACCGTTCTCCGCCTGTTCTGCTATAATCCTTCAAGGCCGCATAGACATATTTCGCCCCAATGAGGATGACCGGCGCATTCACAAATACAAGCGCGATATTGATAAAGTCCGTAACATTCCAGAGATTATCTAACTCCTGTCCCGAGAGAACGCACAATACACCGATCGGAACAAATATCAGAGACCCGAGCGCGCGGACCAGGTTGGTACACTTTGCTGATTTCGTAATCCTTGTTCCGGCGATAACTGCAAAAGACACAAGCCCCAATAAGGTAGTAAATGCAAACAACGCATAACAGATACAGACGATAAACGCTACTATGGAATCGCCTGCCGTTCCCGGCACTAGAGCCTGGGTAGACTGAAGAAATACATCAATAGTAGAAGACTTCAGGGCTTCCCAGTCATAGGCTGCATTGTCCCAGAGGTGCGCCCCGCATACCACATATCCGGTAAGCGTACAGATAACGATCGTATCCAGAAAAACGCCGATCGCCTGTATAAATCCCTGTGAACAAGGATGATCCTGCTCCGCAACTGCCGCCGACATCGTAATCGTACCCTGGCCGGCCTCATTAGAAAGCAGCCCTCTCTTAATACCCTGGGACAGCACGACGCCGAATCCTCCGCCAAAAACTGCCTGCGGTTTAAACGCGCCGATAACGATCGCCTGCATAAACGACGGAAAATACTGAATGTTAAGGATAACCAGGATGAGAATGATTCCGCCGTAGATCACTGCCATGACCGGAACCATCTTATCTGTGATAGCGGTAACTCTCTTTATCCCTCCGAAGACTACCCCTGCAATACCCACGATCAGAATCACAGCAATTACATAATACAGCGGAGAAGTTCTGTTGGTTTCAGCCCCGGTCAATGTCTCCACCGCTTTTCCTGTAGCTGTAAATACATGGAAGGTCTGAATCGGAATACTCGACATCGCATAAGCGATAAACGCCACGGCTAGCAAGACTCCTACGCCTTTCTTATTCCCCAATAGCTTCTGCCCGTAATAGGGAAGGCCTCCCACATATTCGTCCCCGTCTTTTTCTTTGAAGATCTGCGACAGCGTAGCTTCGATGAATGAACTCGCCATCCCGAATAACGCGGATATCCACATCCAGAATATAGCTCCCGGGCCGCCGACTGCCACGGCTCCCGTAACTCCCGTCAGATTGCCGGGTCCTACGCGCATCGCCGTGCTTAACAGAAACGAAGCCAGCGGGCTTACACCCACGTCGCCTTTCTTTTTCTTCGTCAGGCTCTTAATACCCGCCTTAAAAAACCGGAACTGAACGCCTCTTGTCTTCCATGTGAAGAAGATCCCCATCCCAACCAGCAATATAATGGCAAACGGGAAATTGCCTATAACAGGAATTCCCGAATACCATTCAAGATTCGTCGGGAAGCTCCACAAAAAGTCTGTAACCGGAGCCATTGCAATAAACCAGCTGTCTACTATATCAAATATTTTCTGCATATTATATCTCCTCTTATCCTCTTACTCTACATTCCTTTACCGTTATCTCATTCTGTTTTCCATGCAATGATCATAGATCTCTCTGCCTGTTGCGAACCATACGCCCTCATGCCCTGTCATAAACTGCAGAAATTCTCTTATCAGAGCCGTCCGCCCCGGGCTTCCGGCCGTCTGCGGATCTAACTGCATGGTGTAGCAGAGGTTGTGATGATAGTGTCCTGTGAATTCATCCTTCCAGTTGGAGAGGACATTGCTGTAATTAGCGATACGCCCCTGTCCGGCCGGGAACGCCGGCCTGTAATTGAACGCAAAATACGGAAGATCAAAATTAGCCCACTGCATCGGGATCTGAAGTATCTCGTCCCCCTCTTCGCTGACCTTCATAAAATACGGCCTGTCGTCGTCAAATAGATCGCTTGAATATACCATCCCGCATTCTCTTGCAATATTAAGGGTCTCAAGCATCAGGTCTCCGAGCGGCGCACGGAACCCTTCCGGCTTCTTTCCGCATGCTTCTTCAATAGCCTTTGCCGCCTTGACGATCCGTTCTCTCTGTTCGCCATAACTAAGAAGAGAAAAATTCTCATACTCATAACCGTGGCAGGCGATCTCATGCCCTCTGTCCACTACCTCTTTGACCGCTTTCGGATAGACTTCTGCCGTCCTTCCCGGCACGAAGAACGTAGCCTTGATCTGAAATTCATCGAACAAGTCAAGAAGTCTCGGAAGCCCGTGGGTCATCCCGTACTGCCCAAGAGAAAGGGTCTTCGGCATATCTGCAGCTTTCTCATCCAGAGAGAGCCAGAAAAACTCTGCCGAAAGATTCACCGTTATAAATGCCGCGCACTTTTTGCCTTCCGGCAGCTTCATACCTTTTGCGTACATATTCTATGCCTCCTTTCCTCCGCCGTCAGGCGTATTCCTTCTGCTTTTCGGTTCATGATTCTGCTGATTCTTCCTTGGATATGCCTGTTTCCAATATTTTGCGATCTCACTGCCGGTCGCTATCCATACATCCTCATGCGACGTTATTTCCCTAAGAACCTCTTCCAGTACAAGAATCCTTCCCGGCGCTCCCGATATCTGGGGATGCATCAGGAATACGATACAAAGCCCCATATCATAATATCCCCTGAATTCACGGATATCGTTATCCTGCACATTCCTGTAGCAGCTGATCCGGTCAAGACCTGACGGCTCCGCCGGATATACGCTGTACGCCTGCGCCACATAATCGTCCAGTTCCCATTTGGAAGGGATCTCAACCAGGTCTGACTCCTCTCCGTCAAGAACCGTATAATATGGCTTGTCATCACCGCGCATGGAACTGGAATAGGCGAATCCCATCTCCGACAAGATATACGGAGTACGCACATGCCAGTCTCCCGACGGGGTACGGAAGCCTTCCGGCTTCTTTCCCGTAATCTCCTTGATGATCCGCTGGGTTTTCTCGATAATCTCCCTCTGCTCTTCTACCGTCTTCTCCACAAACCGCTCATGGGTATATCCATGATTCCCGATCTCATGCCCGGCATCCGCGATCCTGCGGACCACTTCCCGATTATGCTCTGCTACGAAGCCCGGTACATAGAATGTCGCCTTCACCTTGTACTTGTCCAGCAGGTCAAGTATCATATCCACACAGCGGTTCGGCCCGTACTGCCCGATAGAACGGGCGCGTATCAGCTTCCCGGCGTTCGGCTCGTCCGCCGACATGTTCCGCCAGATAACATCCCCGTCCAGATCAAAACTGAACATGACCGCGCTTCTCTTGCCTTCCGGCCACTTTACTCTCTCCATCATATCGCTCCTCTCTGCTCATACGTCTGATTCACTTAACTTACAACTTAGATGCTTAGTCGCTTAGTCTCTAAGTTATTTATAAACTACCCCTGTTGATCCGTCAATATCTTTTGTCATTTTCAACTTATTGTTTCAGACAATCGATCGAATCCTGAAGATGTTCATACATCAGCCTTCCGGCACGCTCTTTGTCCCTGTCTCGGATCGCCTGAATGATCCGGCGGTGTGACTTCAGCTCTTCTTCCCCGGAAACCTTCTCCAAAATATCGGAAAATTTCCCGTACATCATATCGAAAATCGCGTTTAACACGATTTCCAACGTCTGCGTCATGAACACGCTGCCCGTCTTCGCAGCGTATAATTTGTGCAGCTTGAACTCTCCCTCTGTCCTTCCCGTCTCCTGAAAACGCTTTTCAAGCGCTCTGTATGCATTCTCCAGGTCTTCGATATCCCTTTCCGAAGCATTGCGGATGATCAGCTCCACCCCTCTCACTTCAAGAGGCTGCCGAACCTCATAAGCCTCTATCATGGAACAGCGCTCCAGATTCTTGCTGAGACTGTCTGTACTCCCTATTAGCTGCGACTGCTTCCTTAAGAACCTTCCCTTCCCCTGATGCGATACAATGACTCCTCTGCTCTCCAGTACGCGGAAGGCTTCCCTCAGCACGTTCCTGCTGACATCAAGCTGTTCCATCAGCTCCCGCTCCGGCGGCATCTTGTCGCCGGGCTTTAGATGCTCGTCATCGATCATCTGATACAAGTCTTTTACCACTTCTTCATACAGCAGCGTTCTTGCTGCTCTGTTCCCAATCCCCATCTTCAATCTCCAGTCCTATCTCTCATCTGCAGCCCGTACACCACATGGCTGAGCACATACTGTCCGCCGTTGACAAACGTTTCGATCAGATAATGATCCACGAATATATCCAGTTCATATCTGCCGCCCAGCTTCGGAGTGCTCCCTGCAAGACGATATCCTTCTATCCCGCCGAACACCTTGCTTCTGTCCGCCTTCACCCTGTCATCCTCGATCCAGATCCGGTAACCGCCGATATCAAGCTCCTGCCCTTCCTCCAAAACAGTCCCAAGCCGGTACGGCATACAACGGAATTCCCCGCAGTACGCCTCAACCGCTATATCACTGCCAGAGGTATCGATCCCGTCTGGCAGAGCGTCTAACCTATCTGAAAAATATCGCTCCGCCTCCTGATGTACCCGAAAGAAGATATGTCCGTCCTGTACCTCTACCACTCTCGGCAGACACATCATGCCGCGCCAGGGAATCTCCTTTGGCGACCTCCCTCCCGGCTGGCAATCTGTGTCCTGACCCGGTGCGTTTTGCTTCTCTCCCACCGCTTGGGGCATCCGCATCCAGGCGATCATTACCCTTCTGCCGTCCTTATCTACATTGGTCTGCGGCGCGTACAGATCCATGCCGTAATCGATCAGTCTCATCTCCTGCCTAAGCTTCAGCTCACAGGCTGACGCGTCATAATCCGCAAGCGCGCACATGGCCTGATGGGCATATTCCAATCCATCCTCCGACACATACATCGGCGAACCCACGAATACAGATTCACCGCCGGCACTGAACAGATCCGGGCATTCCAATATCTTCCCGAACTGCCCGCTGCGGCACTGGCTTACATATTCCCATTCCCTGGCGTCCCTGCTGCGGTAGAACAGCACACGTCCGCCCTGCTCCTCATAGGTGCTTCCAAGGATCATATAATAATGCTCCCCGTCCTTCCACACCTTGGGATCTCTTGTGTGTGCGCGGTTCGCGATCTCCTCATCCATGATCACAGGGATGATCTTCTTCTTGTCCTTCCAGTTGTCAAAATGATATCCGTCCTTTGACACGATCATCGCCTGGCTGGTCTCATAATGATCCCCGGGCGCAACGTGAATATCCTCCTCATCCGTCTCAAGATACCTGACCGCCGAATAATACAGATACAGTTCCCCGTCCTTCTCAATGGCGCTCCCCGAGAACACGCCGTTCTGATCATAAGCCTTCGTCGGAAACAGCGCGATCCCCAGATGCTCCCAATGTATCAGATCTTCGCTCACCGCATGCCCCCAATGCATGGTCCCCCACACCGGCGCATACGGAAAATACTGATAAAACAGATGGTATCTCCCCTTATAATATATAAAACCGTTCGGATCGTTCATCCAATTCCCCGGCGCTCTCAAATGTACAATATCTCTCCTCATAAAACGCAACCTCTTCTACTAATTATCTTCATACAGGACAGCCGTTGACAGCCGGACTCCCATATATTTTTATATGACCATTATACCTTCTTACTGCTCATCCTACAAGCCCATCCTATTCCCCCGTACTTTTGAGAAAAGGCTGTGAATAGCAACAAGGCTGTTGTATAACAGGAATCTCCTTTTATCCAACAGCCTTGTGTGTATCGTATTTATTTTACCGCACCGGCAACCACGCCTCCGATAATCTGCTTCTGAAGTACCACATACAGAATCAGGATCGGCACGACGCACAGCAGAAGTCCCGCCATAATGGTTCCGTAATCCGCCGAATAGGTCCCGTAGAAGCTATAGGTAGACAGCGGCAGAGTCAGAAGCTTCTTATCCGTCAGCACCAGAGACGGAAGCAGGAAATCATTCCAGAATGCCAGTGAATTCAGAATCACCATCGTGGATATGATCGGCTTCAAGAGCGGCAGCACGATCTTGAAAAATGTCTGGGAATGGGTACAGCCGTCAATATACGCGGCCTCCTCAAGCGCCATGGGCACATTGCCTTTGATAAACCCATGGAACATGAACACAGACATCGCCATCGAGAATCCGGTATGCATAAATATCAACGTAAGCCTGTGGTTCAATATATTCAGCGTTCCGCCGTAGATACTGACAAGCGGGATCATGATCGCCTGGAAAGGAATGATCATGGACGCTACCATAAGGGCAAATGTAAGCTTCGAGATCCCGTTATTATGACGAACAATATAGTATGCAAGCATTGCCGCAAACAGCGTCACAAGTACCGTTGCCGATACGGTCACAAGCAGCGAATTCTTAAAAGCATTGATGAAATCCATCTGTGTAAATGCCTTAACAAAGTTATCAAAGGACAGTCCCTTTATAGTGAACAGCCATGAAAACGGACTCTTAATGATATCTCTCTTCTGCTTCAGAGAATTGATCACTACCATGATAAACGGGAACATATATGCTATGAAGATAATGACCAGCCCCGCCATTGCAAGCGCATTCATCACTTTTCTCTTCGTACCGCCGACTGTTGTCTGTTTCATTATGCTTCCACCTCCTGTTTCTTCGTTAAGTAAACTTGAAGACCGCTGATCACCGCAACGATGATAAATAGGATCAGCGCCTCCGCCTGGCCTACACCGAACTGCCTTGACGTGAACGCCTTCTCATACACATGCATCGCCGCCATCTCCGTTGTTCCATAAGGCGCGCCTGCGGTCAATGACAGGTTCACATCATATACCATGAACGCACGGGACAGGGTCAGGAACAGGCAGATCGTGATCGAAGACATCATAAGCGGCATGATGATATTCTTAAGCTTGACGAAGCCTGACGCCCCGTCGATGCTCGCCGCCTCCATCACATCCTCGCTCAGCCCCATGAAGCCCGCCACATAGATCAGGATCATATAACCGGACAGCTGCCACACAGATACGACCACCAGCGCGATGAACGCATTGGTCGGATCAGACAGCCAGGAGACCTCGAACAGCTTCCAGCCCGTACTCTCCCCGATATTGACAAATACCCGTGAAAATACAAACTGCCAGATATAACCAAGCACGATACCGCCGATCAGGTTCGGTGTGAAAAATCCCGCACGGAAGAAATTCTGTCCCTTGATCCCTCTCGTAAGAAGATAGGCAATGGCAAACGCCAGTACATTCACGATCAATACCACGAAGATCACATACTTGAAGGTAAGGAGCAGCGACGTCCAGAATTGCCCGTCCTGCATCACACCGCCGAAATTCTTAAGGCCGATAAAATTCTTAACCTTCGATACACCGTTCCAGTCTGTAAGTGTCAGATAGACACCATATACAAAGGGTATAATGACAACTGCAAAGAAGCAAAACATCCCTGGCAATGCAAACATGCAGAAATCCTTCCCGTTATTTTTTGATCTCATATTCCGCTCCTCCTATTCCTGCTCATCCCAGTATTCCTGAATAGACTCTGTAAGCTCTTCCCTGTCGCTTCTATCCACAAGGTACTTCTGCATTGCCGCTCCTAATACCGCCCAATGATCGTTCGGCACGATCGCGGATGCATTGAATGCCTTTCCTTCATGGACCTTCTGGTATATGTCCGCGCTCAGCGGATCGCTTGGTTCATATGGGTTATTCTGAAACGGCGGGATGATATTGCAGGTCTTAACAAGCATCTGCTGTCCGATCTCGCTGAACACGATCCAGTTCAAGAATTCCTTCGCAGCCTTCTGCTCCTTCTCTGTCGCGATCTGCCCGTCCAGCATCACCTGCTTGGACGGAGACGCCTGGATCTGCTGATTCACAAAATCATCCTCGTCGTCGTTCAGGAAATACGGCAGGAATCCATATTCATCCTCTTCTTCGGCGCCGGCCTCTGAGATGTTCGGCCATGCCCAGTTCCCGTTGAACCAGAATGCGGTCTTTCCGTCCGCCAGGTCGATCGCCATCTCATCATAGTCCGCTCCGAGAGGATCTCCCTTCGCCACGTTGTATTTCTTCAATATATCGAATGTATCAAGGAACTCTGACAGCCTGTCATAGGATGCAAGGTCAAGCTTACCCGCTTTGATCTTCTCGATCACTTCCTGCGCCCCTTCGCTGGTTCCCTCGTATGTCTCATAGATGTACTGGAGCTGATGGGCGCCGAGCGACCAGTCTTCCTTCGCCATAGATACCGGCTTCTCCATCCCCGCGTCCACCAGACGGTCAAGAAGCTTCAAGAAATCCGCCTGGGTCGTAACGGAATCCGCGTCAAAGCTCTCGCCAAGCGTCTCCTCGATCACCGCCTTGTTGTAAATGATGCCCCTTCCTTCGATACAAAGCGGAAAACTGTATACCTTGCCGTTCACCTCAGTAATATATCCTTCCGCCTCCTCAACCCACGGTTCTTCCGTAAGGTCGGCCGCCTTCTCTTCAGCAAGTGCGATCACATCCGTCGTGTCCAGGATCGACGCTGTCGGCGGCGTCCCGGAATTATAGAGGCTTACCACCTTCGTATACGGAGAATCTCCGTCCGTAACCGGCATAACCTCCACGTGGACGCCGGATTTCTTCTCATACTCAGCTCCCATCTTCTCCAATGCCACCTGGATCTCAGCCTTGGAATTCAGAAGCGTGATATTGGTTCCGCTTAAGGACGAATCGTACTCGAATGTATCCACCGACGTATCGATCGGCACTTCCTTCTCCTCCTCGTTGGGATCGTCCGGATCGCTGGCGAACCCAAAGCGGCAGCCCGTCAGCATGGTCGTCAGCAGCACCGCCGCCAGCACCGGCGGGACAGCCTTTGTCACCAATTTCTTTCTCATGACTCATTCCTCCTGTTTTGTAATATTTACCTCGTATAACCGGTAAAGTAACCGGTTACTTTTAGGGTTATCATAGCACCGTCATTGACATTCGTCAATCCTAAAAATCAACTTTGTGAATACCGTCCAAATCTTATGTTTCTGAATTGTACACCTTTCACAAAACCGGTTACTTGACCGATTACTCATTGTACGCTCCTTCCGCTTTTGCTATACTGAATATACTGACAGTAATAACAGAAAGAGGACATCTAAGTAATTATGAAACAGAAAAAAAACATAACATTCAGCGACATTGCAGAATACACACATTTTTCCAAGACTACGATATCACGGTATTTTAATAATCCAGATTCACTGACCCTTGAAAACCAGGAGATCATCGCGAAAGCCCTCGTCGATCTCGATTATAAAGAAAATAAAGTCGCCCGCATCCTTGCTAACGGGAAGACCGAATTTGTCGGCATCATTATTCCCAACCTGTTTCTGCACTATTATTCCGAGATGCTGAACCAGATACTCGCCACCTATGAGACCTTCGGTTACAAATTCCTGGTATTTGTCGGGAACGGCCAGGAAGAGACGGAACGCCGGTATATCCGCGAACTGCTTGCCTATAAGATCGAAGGCCTGATCATCTTAAGCCATACGATCCCTTCCCTGGAGCTGTCCAGGCTCGGAATTCCCATCGTGACCATCGAGAGGGAAGACAAATATGTATGCAGCGTAAACACCGACAATTATATGGGCGGCTACCAGGCCGCCGGACTGCTTGCAAGCCACAGATGCGATATCCTCATCCATATCAACTACATTAATTCTCCCGCTAACCCAGAGGTTCCCGCCTACGGGCGTATGGAAGGATTCCTGGACTTCTGCAAGGAGAACCGGATTCAGAATGAATTGCTCCTGAAGGAAATGGGAAATACTTATGAATCCATTGAACATTATCTGACAGACATCCTCGATGATATTTTACAGAGATATTCAGGACAAAAAAAAGGCCTGTTCATCTCCAATGATACACAGGCCAATGTACTTGTGAATCTGCTCGTAAGAAGATACGGGAGATTCCCGGAAGATTTCTTCCTGGTCGGCTTCGACAATTCTCCGATCTCCCGGGAAGCAGTCATCCCTATCAGCACAGTCGGACAGCAGATCGATAAAATCGCTTTTGAAGCCGTAGATCTCCTGGTCGAACAGATGAATGAGCGCAAAAAAAGGCGCCCCGTACCTCTTGAGGCGCCGATCCATAAGGTTGTCACCCCGGTGCTCTTCAGACGCAAAACCACCGAGAAGGAGACGGTTCCCGGCAGATTATCAGAATCATAACAGGGAGAGATCTCGGCGATCTCTCCCTTGGCTATAAGATATGTTCCAGTCTGATTATCCTGAAATCCTCCGCTTCCTTTCCGATCTGACAGAGCAGACGCTTCATACCCCCGTTCTTCACATTGCCGCTAAGAGTCATGGTAATCTGCTGTCTTCCGTCCTTAATCTCCAACTGCATCTCCTGGATCCCTACCCGGTTCAGCTTCGCCATATTCACGAAGAGATTCAGATCGCTCTCCTCTAAGCTGCAGCTAAAACCGATCACTATACCGCTATGCTCTGTATCTGCCGTAAGTCCGGCTTCTTCTAATGCATCTGCTGTGACCTGTTCCTGCATACGGTCTAACAAACCGTATTCATATCTTCTGCAGACGCTCATGAGATGCTTCTGAAAAGCGGTGTATTCCTCACGGATCTCTGCATCAATATCCGAAGAACGGCATTCAAGAATCTCCCGTTCCCGTGCGGGCGCATACACATCGCCGCCTGAGGCGGACTTCACCTCTGCCACATGCTTCGCGCATTCCATACGCTTTACAAATAATTCTTTTATCTCATTGTCAAGCTTGTCTATCTCTGCCCGAATCTCTTCCAAAGTCATATTATTCTACCTAATCGTTCATTCCCGCTACAACCTCTGCTGCCCTTGGGCTTCCGGCCACACCGCCGATCCCCGTCTCACGGAGGCTTACATCCATCTTGTCGCCGACTTCCTTCATTGCATCGATCACCTGATCTACCGGTATCTGGCTCACAATTCCGGCAAGCGCCATATCTGCTGCCGCAACTGCGTTAAATGCTCCGCCTACATTCCTCTTTACACAGGGAACCTCTACCAGTCCGCCTACCGGATCGCACACCAATCCCATGAGATTCTTAAGCGCCATCGCACAGGCATCCCCGATCTGAGCGGTACTTCCGCCCTTAACATGGCAGATCGCCGCCGCCGCCATACCTGAACCCGAACCGACCTCAGCCTGGCATCCGCCCGACGCGCCCGCAAGGTATGCGCGGTTCGCAATGATCTGCCCGATACCTGCCGCCACGTACATTGCTTCGATCATCTTCTCCTCAGGAACATCATATTCCCTGTAATATGTCACAAGGACTGCCGGCAGCACGCCGCATGCACCTGCCGTCGGAGCCGCGACGATACGCTTCATACAGGCATTGTTACATCCCATCTTAAGTGCATTGGACATTACCTTTGCCATAAAATCTCCGCACAGGGTATCGCCCGCCTCCCTGTATGCGTCTACCAGGCCGCCTTCTTTTCCTACCATCCTGCTTCTGGACATCAGCTCCGGGTCATAGGCGTCCAGACCGTCCTGCATCGCCTGCCACATACGCTTCATCTCTTTCCAGGAATCTTCTTCCGTAACGCCGCGCTCTCCGGCATCCTCAAGCTGCACTGCCTTCCAGAACCCGATCCCTTCCTTCTCGCACCTTGACTGTGCTTCTTCCATTGACTGATATGACATATGCTTCTATATCCTTTCTTTCACTAATTCTTTCTTTAATTCTCTCTTTAATTCTTTCTCTTATCCTTTCTATCGCTATGTTCTCACCGGATATCAATTCGCGAGCAGGAATTTGACACGGATGATCCCCTTCTTGCTCTCCAGCGCTTCCATCGCCTCCTTCGGCACGATCTGGTCTGTCTCGACTACCATGACCGCGTAGCCGCCGCGCTTATCCCTGAATACCTGCATGGTTGCAATATTGATCTGCGCATCGCTGAGCGCCGTTGCCACTTCCTTGATCCGCCCCGGCTCGTCCGCGTTGCGTATGATCAAAGTGTTGCTCTCCCCGCTGAAATTCACATCAATCCCGTCCAGCTTGCATACTCTGATCCGTCCGCCTCCGATCGAATAAGCCTGGATCTTCATGGTATTCACACCTTCGGCTTCCATGATGATCTGCGCTGTGTTCGGATGAGCCTCCTTGATATCCTTCGGCTCAATGGTAAATTCCATTCCCGCCTCCTTCGCGGCCTCAAAACTGTTCGGAATCCTCATATCGTCCGGCTTCATACCCAGAAGACCCGCAATCAGCGCCTTGTCCGTTCCATGTCCTTTCCCCGTAGCTGCAAATGATCCGTGCAGATATACGGCCGCTTTCTCCGGTTGTCTGCCGAAAAGCTGTCTGGCGATCATCCCGATCCGCGCCGCACCCGCTGTGTGTGAGCTGGACGGCCCTACCATGACCGGTCCTAAAATGTCAAATATACTTCCCATTTTCTTTTCCTCTTCCTTTTTTATTTTGACATGTATCTTCCTCTATTATACTTGGAATATCTGCCGTTTACAATCTGCCGGCTTCATCTTTTTGCATTATTTTTACCGCTTCTTTTCCTCACATCCCGAATCTGTCCGCATACAATGCAGTAACTAATATAACTATGACAGAAGGACGATAATTATGTATCTTATTTTTCCTTGCATCCTGCTTTTGCTCATCATCTGTGCACTCCTGATGACGTGGCGCAGGAAAGCGATCACCAGAAAACTCTGCTGCATGCCTGTTCAGGAGAAGCTAAAAAAGCTGAACAGACTTACACAGCCTTTTGGTTTCAAATATCTCTTATCTCAGGACATCTTTACCTCCTTAAAAGACGCCTGGCAGAGAGATCTGGGATACTGCTGGCTCTACGACCGGCACGCCGCCGCCTTCGGCATGGTGCTCGACTGCGAGACCATTTACTTCGATTACAGGGATTGTACATGGCTCATCGAACTGTGGAAAGGACAGTACGGGATCAATACCGGCGCCGAGATCGGGATCTACAAAGCAGACTCCCTCGTTCCGCGAAACCAGAGACGCTCCGCGCTCTTCCATACCGTCCCGGACAAAGATCTCCCGTTCTTTGAATATACGCTGTACCGCGGGATGATGCCTGTCTTCCGAACAGCACAAAGGCACTGGTGGCTGACCGGGTTCCGTATGGGGGAATACAGCGAACCTGACGAGCTATTCATGAAGGTATCGATCACCTTCCCTTCCACCGAAATGCAGGTCGCATTCGTAAGAGGGCTCATCGACCGCAATTACAAGCCTGAAGACATCTGTATCGACCATCAGCAGGTCTGCTTCGACCTATGCGTACCGCACACAAGACAGCCCCGGCGCCCGCACTCCATCCGGGCCGCGTATTCCCAGTGGAAGAACCGGATATTCCTTAAGCTGTACTGCCGCGTTACAAAGCATTTCTGCCTGACATTGGATAAGTTATTATATCTGTACGAATACCTGCCGTTCGCATTCCGGCACATGCTACGCATACGGACATCCCGCCGTCCGCGCCGTCTGAAATACCGCCGCAGCAAAAGGAGGCACCGGCATGACTGCTGACAGGCGGCTTACGGCTGCCTTCGCGCATGCTCCTGCATTTCCGCTCTGCCATTCCTCCCGCTACGTCTTATTCAGCGATTGTCACAGGGGATGCGGCACGAATAATGACAACTTCCTGAAAAATCAAAACCTGTACTTCGCAGCCTTGCAGCATTATTACAACTGCGGTTTTACCTATATTGAACTGGGCGACGGCGACGAGCTGTGGGAGAACCGTTCTTTCAAGACGATAAAGGAAATCCATAACAACACCTTCTGGCTGCTGTCCAGGTTCTATGCAGACGGCCGGCTGATCATGCTGTACGGAAATCACGATATCGTCAAACGCAAGAGACAGTTCACCGGCAAATACTGCTCCTACTACCCCTGCAGCACTTGCCAGGAAAGAGACCTGTTCCCGGGCATTGTCTTCTATTCCGGCGCCGTCCTGAAGAATACGGCATGGGGACGGGATATCTGCCTGACTCACGGCCACCAGGCTGATTTTTTCAACAGCGTGCTGTGGCGCACCTCCCGGTTTCTGGTCAGGTATATCTGGAAACCGTTGGAATCAGCCGGCTTCCTGGACCCCACCAGCGCCGCTAAGAACAATATGAAGAAGAAAAAGGTGGAACGTATCCTGACCGACTGGGCAGGGAAGAACGACTGCATCCTGATCACAGGGCACACACACCGCCCTATGCTGGATGAAACAGTCTCGTACTGCAATACCGGAAGCTGCGTACATCCAAGATGTATTACCTGCATGGAAATCGAACAGCTTCAGATATCACTGGTAAAATGGACGATCAAAACACATCCTGACCGCACCCTCTATGTAGCGCGCGAGGTTCTGTCCGGGCCGTACCGGCTGGGATAGAAAGAGACTATGCCAACCCATACCGGCAGGGATAGAGGACGACTATACCAGCCCAAGGCTTCTCAGTATATATAGCCATCCTGTCAATGTAAATGCACTGAACAGAGTTGTCAGCATCACCGCACTGGAAGACAGCACACCCTCATGCCCCATATTCTTCGCCATCACGAAGCAGGTCACCGTGGTCGCCGAACCGAGCATCACCAGGATCGCCACTAATTCTTCCTGACGGAATCCAAGCCGCACCGCTGCCGGAAGAAACAGCGCGCAGAAGCCTACCAGCTTGATAAATGCCGCCGTAGCCGCAGGCCCGACCCTGGCAAACGCTTTGCGAAGATCGAATGCCGCCCCCATCGCCATCAGCCCCAACGGGGTCGTCACCCCTGCGACCTCCGACACAAGCTTACCCATGATCTTCGGCATAGGAAGCCGAAGCAGCGACCAGATAAGCCCGGCCGCAATTCCCAGAATGATCGGATTGGTCACGACACCTTTCAAGGTCTTCCTTATCACTCCATTATCCAGACCGCTCTGTCCAGGTTTAAAAAGTGTGAGGACCAATACCGCAATGATATTATAGAGAGGTACGCTGCCGATGATCATAAGCGGCGCCATGCCCGCCGTCCCATAGATATTCTGGATAAACGCGATCCCAAGGATCGCCGCGCTGCTCCGGTAAGACGCCTGGATAAATTCGCCCCTCAGCGACCGGTCCTTCCACAGACATGATATTCCGGCGGATATTGCTATACTGACCACCGTCGCGCCAAAACAAAACAGCACGAACTTCACATTCCACACTCTATCAAAGTCTACCGTTGCCAGATCTCCAAACAGCAGGAGCGGCAGCGGCACTTTGAACACGAACCGGTTCAGCTTCGATGCAAATTCATCGTCCATCCATCCGATCTCATGCAGCACATATCCCAGAACCATCATCAAGAATATGGGAACCGTCGCGTTCAGGCTGAATATCAGATTTTCCATATATCAAACATTCCTTTCCGCCGCTCTTCTCTCTATGATTCCGGCAGGCAAATAACATCTGGATCCGGAGAATTAAGACAGTCCTAAATTCAAACGGCAATATCTACGTTAAATACTTACAGATTCCAGAATATGCCCGGTAAAGCTCCTCATAGGTCACCCGGCAGTTCGCCGGACTTGTAGACGGCAGTACAAACGCCTCCATCCCCGTCTTCGGATAACAGTACCTCTTGTATAACTGCGCCGCCTTGGTTCCGGTCGTGAAGATCGCCCGAATATCCGCATATTCCAATATCCGGCTCATATCATTCGGCACCGGATTGCGGATACTGCTGTCGTCCGCACCTTCGATCTCACATCCCGCCAGCACGTCCCACACCGCGATCTTATTGCGAAGCGCAAACGCGATCTTGTCCTCCCGTGCAACCGGAAGCTCCTCCCCGCACACATCCGACACTACCTTCCAGAAACGGTTGCGCGGATGGCCGTAGTAGAAGCCTGTCTCCCGCGACTTAGGGGACGGCATGGTTCCAAGCATCAGGACGCGCGATTCCTCGTTAAAGACAGGGGCAAAATCATGTGTAACCTTCATCATTCCTATTGATCTCCTCGTAATTGATCAGAATCTTCCATCTGACGTTTCGTTGTTTCTGTCGCGTCTGCAAGAATGTCCTGTACGATCGCGTTACTGCTGCTGTTCGCCCAATGCGCCTCCATCGGAGCGTCTGACCATACCCGGAGCTTGTCACACTGGTTGATCACATCCCATGGACAATACATATCCGCTTCTCCAAAATGATATCCATCATACCATTCCTTTATCTCATCAAAAGACTTCTCAATTCCATAATAAGAAAGCATATCTCTCACTTCGCAATCTGTAAAGCCAAAGTATTCTGCAAACTCCATATCGGATATTGTTCTGACTTTAAAATTATTCAATCCTGTAAAAATACTCTCTTTCGCAATCCTCAAACATCCTGTGATAACAGCAAAATAGAGATTAGGATTCGTCTTAAATGCCTGACTGAATATAGATCGGACCAACCTCACCATCTCGGAATAAAAGCCGTCTTGATATGCTTTATCCAAGGGTACGTCATATTCGTCGATCAGGACAATGACCGGAATACTATAATGCTTGAAAAGCAATTCTGTTAGTAATCTCAAACTCCTATGAAGATTGACTGCTTTCTCAAAATTTTCCTCCATCAGACCATTCAGCTTATTCTTATCAATCTGTGTCAGCTTGTCACTCGTCAGAAGAAAATCCAACCTCCTTGCCTCTTCACCAATTATACTTCCCAGCATATCGTATGCAGTCCGAAAATCTATACCTTCAACATCCTTAAGGCTGATAGAGATAACCGGATATTGCCCCATATACCGCTCACAGATCTCAGTCTCCTTCGAAATCTCCAGACCGTCAAAAAGCGCCGGATCCATTCCAATCTCGAAAAAGCTCTTCAGCATATCCATATTCAGGCTCTTCCCAAACCGCCGGGGCCTTGTGAATAGGTTGACACTTCCTCTTGTATTCACGAGGTCACAGATAAAACCTGTCTTATCGATATAGTAGAAATTATCTCTCTTGAAGTCCTTAAAATATTCAATCCCTATCGGTAGCTTCTTCATCATCCCGCCAATATCCTCCTTGTGGACAGTATAACAACTTTGGACTATAGATTCAATGTGAAATTCTTTGCCGGCTATGAATAAATCGAAATTCCATAATAACTCTTGATATTATTCTCCATCATAAATATAATAAATAAAGGGCAAAGACCAACAGGAGTAAAATAATTATGAGTTCATATCTAAACAGTAAAAAGGCAGCATTTCTTTACAAAGACGAATCTCAGGCCACATACTTTGTTGATAAGACGGCAATGTTCGACGAACTGATTCCTGTCATTGAGCAGACGGCGCTTACGAATACTGCATTGAATACAGCTGTACCTCTCAAGGGAAAGAGTAACAAATACATTTGTGTTACCAGACCCCGCCGCTTTGGCAAGTCCATGATAGCCAGTATGATCGCGGCTTACCTGGGAAAAGGCAGGAATACACGTCCGGTTTTTGACCATCTGGCTGTAAGTTCCCGGGAATGGTATCTTTCACACATTAACCAGCACAATGTGATCTATATGGCCCTGAATTCTCTCCCTGCAAACTGTACATCCTATCAGCAATATATAGACCGAATCAGCAAACGCCTGCTGCGCGACCTAAAAGTAGCTTATCCAGCCGTTGAATCTACTGAAGACGACGCCGTATGGGATGTCTTGAACGATATTCTCGAATCAGAGGATGAGGACACAAAATTTATCTTTGTGTTAGACGAATGGGATTTTATTTTTCACAGAGATTTTGTGACAGAAAAAGACAAGGCCAACTACATTGATTTCCTGAGCAATCTGTTAAAAGACCAACCTTATGTAGAACTTGCATATATGACTGGTATACTTCCGATTGCCAAATATTCCAGCGGCTCCGAATTAAACATGTTCTATGAATACACTATGGCTTCCGAAGAGAGATTCAGTGAATACTTCGGTTTCACAGAAGAAGAGGCCAATATGCTCTTTGCCAGGTATCAGGCTCTAACCAGCACTCCCCATATCACTCTGACCGGACTGCAGATGTGGTATAACGGTTATCATACAAAAAGCGGGAAACGGGTCTATAATCCCCGTTCCATTGTCGCCGCACTGACCAACAACAATCTGGGGAATTACTGGACAAGTTCCGGACCTTATGATGAGATTTATTACTATGTAAAACATAACATTTCCGCCGTAAGAAAGGATCTGGCGCTGATGATATCCGGAATTCCGGTTCAGGCAAATATCCAGGAATATGCTGCGACATCCATGAACCTGGCAACCCGTAATGAGATCTTTTCCGCTATGGTCGTATATGGTTTCCTTAATTATGAAAAAGGCTATGTAAGCGTTCCGAACCAAGAGCTTATGCAGCGTTTTGAAGAGATGTTAAAGAAGGAACCCTCTTTGGGATATGTATACAAACTCGCCGAGAAATCCGAAGCAATGCTCAAGGCAACTCTTGACGGCGATATTACAACAATGCTTGATATTCTGGAGTTTGCACATAATACAGAAATCCCTCTGCTGGCTTATAACAATGAAGCCGACCTGGCAGCGCTCATAAATCTTGTCTATCTTGCTGCAAGAGATTATTACCGGATCGTGCGAGAGGATAAGGCAGGAATAGGATATGTTGATTTCATCTTCTATCCGGAGACGGATCACAGCGCAGACAGCATCATTCTGGAATTAAAGGTCGGCCATACGGCAGAAAAAGCGATTGAGCAGATAAAACAGAAAAAATATGCTTTGAACTTTGAAGGGACACTTGGTCAAACATCTAAATATACTGGACGTGTTCTGGGTGTTGGTATCGCTTACGATAAAAATACAAAAAAACATAGCTGTAAGATTGAAGTATTGAAGAGAAAGTATAGCAGATGATGCCTGTCTTGTAACAGGAAATATAAAACATTTTCCATTAAGAACACATATTGTAAAGTATCCAAGAAAGGAAGTGTATATTATGCCGCCAGCATTACAGCCTCAGCCGGAAGTAATCACACTGGAACAGTACGAGGCTCTTCCAGATGAAAAAAGAATGGAAGTCTTCGATGGAACTGTCTATGAAATGGCCAGTCCTTCACAAATACATCAGTCAATTTCTATGCAGCTTTCTACCGTTATAAATAACTATATACTCCGTAAAAAAGGGCCTTGCAGTATATTCAGCGCTCCGTTCGATGTAAAGTTATCTGATAGCCCTCTGATAATCGTTCAGCCTGATATAATGGTTGTCTGTGATAAGAATAAGCTGGATGAAAAAAGGTGTAATGGAGCGCCAGATTTCATCATTGAAATCGTTTCTCCCGCCAACCCTTCCGATGACTATATCCGCAAGCTCTACTATTACAAGAATTACGAAGTCCGCGAATATTGGATCGTTGACCCCAGAAGAAAAGTTATTACTGTGAACTACTTTGAGAACAATATCGTAAGCGTTCAATATCCTTTTGACTCTGTTATCAAAGTCAACATTTTTGATGATTTGCTTATCAACTTTTCAGATATTGCTGACTTGCTGAACATTTAGCCACAAAGAAAAGGCATATGTACAGATATAAATGTGCAGTAATGTGAAAAAATAAACTTTCATTGTATATTTTCTCTCTGCGTATTATAATAAGGAAGCACACTAATATGTGCAGCAACAACCGTACTAATCACAAAGGGTGACACCTGCGTGAGAAGGCGCACAGATTCCGATTCATGAATGATCAAATATAGGGGTATTCTACCCTTTTCGAACCTGACGCCAGTACGTGTCAGGTCTTTTTTTATCCTGATAACACCGATGAATGATCAACCTTCTATCGATAACAAAGACATGAGGTGATATATGAGAAGCACTGACAACTTTACGATGCCAGATAATTTGAAGCATCTTATTGACAAATTAACCGACACCAGGCAACTGACGAAAGACGAATGGATCCGCCTGATCACCGGACGCACCCCTGATCTCGCAGAGTATCTCTTCACACTGGCAAGGATAGAGCAGCAACGCCATTACGGACACGGCGTCTATATCCGCGGACTGATCGAATTCACCAATTACTGCAAAAACGACTGTCTCTACTGCGGCATCCGCAGGAGCAACTCCCACGCCAGACGCTACCGGCTCTCGGAAGAAGATATCCTCTCCTGCTGCCAGACCGGATATGAATTGGGATTCCGTACCTTCGTACTGCAGGGCGGAGAGGATGCGTATTATACGGATGAAAAAATGGTCAGCCTGATCACACACATCAAAGGTCTCTACCCGGATTGTGCCGTCACGCTTTCCATTGGAGAGAAGTCCTTCGACAGCTATCGGCGGTTTTTCGACGCCGGAGCCGACCGATATCTTCTGCGGCATGAGACACATAATCCAGAGCATTATTCCCGTCTCCATCCGCCGTCCCTCACCGCATCTGCCAGGCAGGAGTGCCTGTGGAACCTTAAGGAGATCGGCTATCAGGTGGGAACCGGATTCATGGTCGGATCTCCTTGCCAGACGCCGGAACACCTGGCAGAGGATATGCTGTTTATCAAAGAATTGAACCCGCAGATGGTCGGCATCGGCCCGTTTATCTCACACCATGACACGCCGTTTGCATCCTGGGAATCCGGCTCACTGGAACTGACTCTGTTCATGCTGGGGCTTTTAAGGCTTATGCTGCCGAAGGTCCTGCTGCCGGCAACTACGGCCCTTGGAACCATACATCCCGAAGGACGTGAGCTTGGGATTCTTGCCGGTGCTAATGTCGTCATGCCCAATCTGTCGCCCGCCGGTGTCCGCAAGGATTATCTGCTGTACGACAACAAGATCTGTACCGGAGACGAGGCTGCCGAGTGCAGAAAGCATCTGGAAGAACGTATGGAATCCATCGGATATCATGTGGTCACTGCACGGGGAGATTCTCTGAATCTGTAATCTGCACTGTCCATTCCCTGATATACGCCTCATCCCTGATGTGCAAAACGCACTTCCTTGGCAAATCGCTTTCAACTTGGCAAATCATTTTCAAATGGATTGAAAATTATCATATAAACTTTAGGAGGAATCAATTATGTACGACGTAAACTCAAAACACCCGGAAGACTTTATCAACCATGAGGAGATTCTTGACACACTTGCCTATGCAGACGAGAACAAGAATAATACCGCGCTCATCGAATCTCTGATCGAGAAAGCGGCGCTTCGAAAGGGCTTATCCCACCGGGAGGCATCCGTCCTTCTCGCCTGTGAGGACGATGAAATGAACCAGAAGATCTTCCGCCTTGCCGAGCAGATCAAGAAGGATTTCTACGGCAACCGCATTGTGCTCTTTGCACCGCTGTATCTGTCCAACTACTGTATCAACGGGTGTACCTACTGCCCCTACCATATGAAGAACAAACATATTGCCAGAAAGAAGCTGACTCAGGAAGAGATCCGAAAAGAAGTGATCGCCCTGCAGGATATGGGGCATAAACGCCTTGCCTTAGAAGCCGGCGAAGATCCGGTAAATAATACCATGGACTACTATCTGGACTGTATCAATACTATCTACGGTATTAAGCATAAGAACGGAGCAATCCGCCGGGTAAATATCAACATTGCCGCAACTACGGTAGATAATTACCGTCTGTTAAAAGAAGCAGGAATCGGCACTTACATCCTGTTCCAGGAGACTTATCATAAAGAAAGCTATCTTGAACTCCATCCGACCGGCCCAAAGCATGATTATGATTATCACACTACCGCTATGGACCGCGCTATGGAAGGCGGGATCGATGATGTCGGCGTTGGCGTCCTCTTTGGTCTGGACAAATACCGCTATGAATTTGCCGGACTTCTGATGCACGCTGAACATCTGGAGGCCGCTTTCGGAGTAGGACCGCACACCATCAGCGTACCGCGCCTGCGCAATGCTGACGATATCGATGCAAGCTCATTTACCAACGGAATCGACGACGATACCTTCGCCAAGATCGTGGCATGTATCCGAATCGCGGTGCCTTACACCGGCATGATCATTTCCACACGAGAGAGCCAGAAGACGAGAGAGCGCGTCCTTCATCTCGGCATTTCCCAGATCAGCGGCGGCTCTAAGACCAGTGTGGGCGGATACTGTAAACCAGAGCCGGAGGATGCGAAGTCTGAACAGTTCGACGTCATCGACAACCGGACTTTGGACGAGGTTGTCCGCTGGCTGATGGAGATGGACTACCTTCCAAGCTTCTGTACCGCATGTTACAGGGAAGGACGGACAGGAGACCGTTTTATGTCTCTGTGCAAGAGCGGCCAGATTCAGAACTGCTGCCATCCGAATGCACTGATGACCCTGGAAGAATATCTGATGGACTATGCGTCTCCCGCCACGAAGGCAATCGGCGATAAGCTGATCGATCGGGAAGTGCTGAATGTACCGAATGAGAAGGCAAGGTCGGTTGTGCTTGATAATCTGAAATTGATACGAGAGAATAATCGGAGAGATTTCCGATTCTGATACAACATTAGAAAATATCCTGGATAAAATGAAAGGAGACTCTATACCATGAGTTTGAATAGCACCCCCTCTGCCGAGCGCCTGCACATCGGCATCTTCGGCAGGCGCAATGCCGGGAAGTCCAGTATTATCAATGCTTTAACCGGTCAGGAACTTGCCATCGTCTCCGATATCAGAGGCACTACCACCGATCCGGTCTTAAAAGCTATGGAACTCCTTCCCCTCGGCCCGGTGGTAATGATTGATACACCCGGTCTGGATGATGAAGGGGATCTCGGCGCCCTCAGAGTCCAGAAGGCATATCAGGTATTAAATAAGACTGATATCGCGGTTCTTGTAGTGGACGGGACGGTTGGGATGACAGCGGAGGACATTTCCATTCTGGAACGGATCAAAGGGAAATCCATCCCCTATATCATTGTTATGAATAAGGCAGACCTGGCTGCCCATACCGCCAAAGACATAGAAGCAGAAGATCCTACGGCAGACCATACAACGGCCCCTGCCCTGTGGGTCAGCACCGTGACCCAGACCAATATCCACGAGCTGAAAGAACAGATCGCCGCTCTGATTCCTTCCGGTGATACCGGACGCAGGATTGTCGGTGATCTGATCAAGCCTTCTGATTTTGTAGTTCTGGTCGTTCCAATCGATAAAGCAGCGCCCAAGGGCCGTCTGATCCTGCCTCAGCAACAGACCATCAGGGATATTCTGGATGCGGGGGCGGTCTCTATCGTCACAAGGGATACGGAGCTTTCACATACTCTGGCTTCTCTTGGCCAGAGACCTGCCCTTGTCATCACCGACAGTCAGGCTTTTGAACAGGTTGCCTGCGAGGTGCCGGACACGATTCCTCTGACCTCATTTTCTATTCTGTTCGCTAGATATAAGGGGAATCTTGACTCAGTCGTAAACGGCGCCAGAACTCTGGATCGGCTGGAAGAGGGTGATACCATACTGATCTCGGAAGGGTGCACCCACCACAGGCAGTGCGATGATATCGGCACCGTGAAGCTTCCGAACTGGATTCGAAAATATACTGGGAAAGACGTTAATTTTGAATTCACCAGCGGGACGGAATTCCCTCTGGAGCTTGGCAAATACCGCCTCATTATACATTGCGGAGGATGTACCCTGAATGAGCGCGAGATGAAGTATCGCCTGAAATGCGCTGCGGATGCCGATGTACCGATGACAAACTACGGTACGGCGATTGCTTATATGAAAGGGATTCTGGACCGAAGTATTGCTGTATTTTCTAATCTTGATTAAGCTTCAGCGGATCTTTTGGATCGCTGCAGGAAGTCTGAAAAAGGGAGCACCGGCATCATCCGGCTGCTCCCTCATTTCATTATGACTCTTTCTTCTGTTTTGTCATGGTCTTCACTCCGTCTACTGCCAGGATCACCGCCAGTATGATCAGAAACGCCGCGATAACCGCACGCACACAGCACCAGGTCACGCCGTCCCCTCCTGCCTGGATTCCAGCGAAATTCGTCTTCAGCGTGAATCCAAGAGAGGTGATCGTGACGATAAGCATGAATGCCATCGGGAACAGGAACATCTTATTATTCTTTCCTGCCTTCCCAAGCCAGGTCGCCACCGCTAAGAGACCCAGCGCTGCAAGGAGCTGGTTCGCCGCACCGAACAACGGCCAGATATTGGCATAGCCCGTAAGTCCAAGCCCGATACCAAGAACCACCGTGATCAGTGTTGCCACAAATGGATTGGCCATCACCCTCTTATATCCTGCCACATCCTTATAGGTCTCACCGGGCTCCAGCCAGAATTCCTGGAACATATATCTTGCCAGACGAGTCGCCGTGTCCAGGGACGTCAGGCAGAAGACCGACACAGTAAGCACAAGCAGCGTATACGCGATCTCTTCCGTTCCCGCAAGCCCCGGAATCGTGCCAAGCATCTTCGAGATACCGGTCGCAAATACAACCGTAGGCGTCACCGTCTCTCCAGATGCATAATTTGCCCAGATATACCCTACTGCACACAGGGAAATGATAGCCAGTGCACACTCGATCAGCATACCGCCGTATGCGATCGGCTGTGCATCTTTCTCATTATTCAACTGCTTCGCTGTCGTACCGGATCCGACCAGTGAGTGAAATCCTGAGATCGCTCCGCAGGCTATCGTCACAAATAATGCCGGGAACATATATCCAAGAGAAGCCCCTGTAGGCGCCAGCGTATCTTTAAATCCTGCAAAAGCCGGAATATCCATATGTGCGCCGCCTGTGAAGCCGCAGCCAATGATCCCTACTACGGCTACGATCATCATAAAATACAGCAAAAATGAACTAAGATAATCTCTTGGCTGCAGCAGGATCCATACCGGCGCTACCGACGCAGCAAGGATATAGATTCCTACGATGATCATCCATGCCGTATTGCTCAGATACAGCGGATGCCAGTTTAAGCCGATCACCATACAGACCACGATCGCCGCAACTCCGATCACAGTAGAAACCGCAAGCCCGGCATTCCGCCGATATACCAGAAAACCAAAAGCGATTGCTATGATGATAAACAGAATAGAAATCATCGCTGTCGTAGCATTTGCCGCACTTGCCGCATAATCCACCGCACCGCTTTCCGTATAGGTCGCCATAAATGTATTTGCTACGATCGAACCAAATGCCGCCACTACCAGGATCAATGTCAGATAAGAGAAGATAATGAAGAGCTTCTTCGCCTTCGAACCCATGGTACTGGCAATCACTTCGCCGATCGACTGTCCCTTGTTGCGGATGGACGCAAATAGCGCGCCGAAATCATGCACCGCACCAAAGAAAATGCCGCCGATCAATACCCACAAAAATACCGGAACCCATCCGAATACCGCCGCCTGGATCGGTCCGTTTATCGGTCCCGCACCTGCGATCGATGAGAAGTGGTGTCCCATCAGCACCGGAGCCTTCGCCGGGACATAATCTATGCCGTCCTCCTCCGTATGGGACGGCGTCTCCCTGGACGGGTCGATCCCCCACTGCTTTGCAAGCCATTTGCCATATGTAAGATATGCAATGATAAGGATTGCAATGCCCGCAATTAATACTAATACACCATTCATACGTCATTCCTCCTTAGTTTTTAAATAATAGTATATTTATATGCTATCAAGCCAGAACTTTGCCGACTTTTTATAGCCCTTCACAAGTTCTCTCGCCGCCCGGTTCCCAAGCAGCTTACGATTCTTCAGGTCGAATACCAGGATTCTTGCCTCACTGTATCCCCGAATTGACATTTTATAATTCTTCACATACCGGAAGGAACGGATTCTTCCTGCCGCTTCCTCTGACACTCCATTTTCACAGATATATATCATGGTCATGTAGGTGTACATGTGATTCTCCGGCGGCCATTTTTCACCATGCCGGACTAGCTCTGGCTCGATGTAATCTGTAACCTGTCTGCCGAATAAATCTACTGTCTCCGCTGTCAGTTCCATTCTATTGATACGAAAAAAGACATGCTCAAAACATTCCGCCCGCCACAGCTCTGCGCTCTTAACAAGGACGTACCGGGCATTAGCAGCACGGAAGCTGGCATATGCCTCATAGATATCCCCATTAATATCGCAGGCTCTCTCTACATCGTAGCTGGCTTGAAATGATTCAAGCAATGTCTCTAATAGATCTTTACCTGTCATATTCGATTGTTCTCCTCATTCCATAACAGCGCGGTGCAGCTGTATTGGTAATACTTTGTCTTTCAAACCTTCTATATATTACCACCTTTTAGGGAGAAATGCAAGATTTTTTAGAGTGTGCTCTGTTTTTATCGCTTACGTCCCAATACGCCGTTGTTAGGTTCATGCCGAGTTCCCCGAGAAATCGCAGAGATACCTTGAATCTATACAGCGATTAGGAAAATCTTAACAATTTCTTATTGGAAAGTGCAGGATTAATTATGTGCAATTTAGTAAAATGAACTAAATGGAAAGGTATAGACTGATATGGAGAATAAAATACTGATTGTAGATGATGAACAGGAAATAGCAGACCTTGTTTCCCTTTATCTTGAAAATGAGAATTTTACTGTATATAAATTTTATAACGCTAAAGATGCAATGGCTTGTATTGAAAGTGAAACCCTTGATTTGGCAATTTTGGATGTTATGCTGCCTGATATGAACGGTTTTCAAATATGCAAAAAGATAAGGGAGAAGTATCGCTATCCAGTGATAATGCTCACGGCAAAGGGAGAGGAAATTGATAAAATAACGGGATTAACATTAGGGGCAGACGATTATATTACGAAACCGTTTTTGCCTTTAGAATTGGTCGCCCGTGTGAAAGCTGGGCTAAGGAGATATAAAAAATACAATGTGGGAAATGAGCCAGAGGAAGATATTTTGATTCATTCTGGTTTAGTTCTAAATGTGAAAACGCATGAGTGTACTTTAAATGAAAAGCCTCTTTCATTAACGCCTACGGAGTTTTCTATATTACGGATTTTGTGTCAGCAGAAAGGAAATGTAGTCAGCTCGGAGGAACTTTTTCATCAAATATGGGGGGATGAATATTTCAGTAAAAGCAATAACACCATTACTGTTCATATTCGGCATCTTCGTGAGAAAATGGGAGATTCATTTGAAGAACCACAATATATAAAAACAGTCTGGGGGTGTGGATACAAAATTGAAAATTAAGATTTCAAAGACAGCTACACTAATTGGCGCTTGTATCCTCGGCATTGCTGCTTGTTTTGGATTGTATTATCTGGTAGATAAGGTTTGGAACGGCTTTTTTGTGGATTGGTTCACGGCCAAGTACATGAATACGCACGAGGTTTATTCTGCTGATGTGGGAAAAGATATTCTTGTTACAGAGCCTTTGTGGTCGGAGCTGAAAGTCTTTATCTTGACAGTTCTGATTATAATCGTACTTATCTGCATTGCAATTACTTTTGCGGTTGCAAATTTACATGCAAAGGCGGAAGTGAGAAAATCCATCACTGCGACTTCGGTGATGCTGCATGATTTTATGATAGAAGAAAAAGGAAATATAGATATTTTCCCAAAAGAGTATGCCGAAATTTCAGCTCAGATGTCCGAAATAAAATCCACGATGCAGCGGCATGAACAAATGTTAAAGGAAGAAGCAAGCAGAAAAAATGATTTGATTGCTTATCTTGCACATGATTTAAAGACACCGCTTACCTCTGTTATTGGATATTTAGCATTATTGGATGAAGCACAGGATATGCCGATAGAACAAAAAACAAAATATGTAAATATTGCATTAAGCAAAGCACTTCGTTTAGAAAAGCTTATCAACGAATTTTTTGATATAACACGATATAATCTGCAACAAATTGATTTGGAAAAAGAATCTATAAACCTCTGTCATATGTTGGTTCAAATGACAGATGAATTTTACCCACTGTTAAATGCTCATGGTAATCAAACAGAGGTATGTGTTGATGAAGATGTAACGGTTTATGGGGATTCTATGAAGTTAGCCAGAGTTTTCAATAACATTTTAAAAAATGCGATTTATTACAGTTACCCAGATACTACAATTAAAATATGGGCTGAAAGCACAGATACGGATGTTTGGATTTATTTTTGCAATAAAGGAAAGACAATTCCCGCAGGTAAGTTAAATTCTATTTTTGAGAAGTTTTTCCGTATGGATGAAGCACGTTCGACGAATACGGGAGGTGCAGGATTGGGGCTGGCGATTGCAAAAGAAATCATAACACTGCATGGAGGTAAAATTACTGCCGAAAGTGAAAACGAATCAACAACTTTCCGTATCTCTTTACCTGTAACACATTAGTAAAATATATAGACTCTCTTAGCATTTTCTTAGGAAATAGAAAATTGAATATTAAAGTATGGATAGCTTCTGTTCAGTAGAATGAATACTGAATAGAAGCTATTTGTTTTGTATGAGAAGAAGTATAGAAAAAGGAGGATTTCATAATGAATCAACAAAAGAAAGTTGCCGTTTTTTTTGGTGGCTGCTCCACAGAATATGCTGTTTCGTTGCAGTCGGCATATGCGGTAATCAAGTGTATTGACACAAAGAAATATGTACCAATCTTAATAGGCATTGCCCCTCACTCTGGCAAATGGTACTGGTATCAAGGGGAACTGGAAAAGATAAAGGAGGATAATTGGCAGTCAGAAGAAAACTGTACGCCAGTATTCCCGTCTTTTGACAGAGCAGTTCACGGGTTGTGTTACTTGGACAATCATCATTTAAAGATAATTTCATTCGATGCCGCATTGCCAGTTTTACATGGAAAGAACGGGGAAGATGGAACAATTCAAGGTGTTCTGGATTTGATGGGGATTCCTGTTATCGGATGTGGTTTATTATCTTCCGCTTTGTGTATGGATAAAGAACTGGCTCATCGTATCGTACAAATGAGCGGAATAAAAGCTGCACGGTCTTTTATCGTTAAGACAAATTATTCAAAGGAAATGGTTCAGAAAAAAGCCCTAGAGCTTGGCTATCCTTTATTCGTAAAGCCTGTACGGTCTGGTTCATCGTTTGGGATTTCAAAAGTCTTACATGAACAGGATTTGATTTTAGCAATCGAAAGTGCCTCCCTACATGATTCTACCGTTATTCTGGAAGAAATGGTTGATGGTTTTGAGGTTGGATGTGCAGTTTTGGGGAACAAGGATTCCAATTTGATTGTGGGTGAGGTTGATGAGATTGAATTGTCGGATGGATTTTTTGATTACACAGAGAAATATACATTGAAAACTTCCAGTATTCATGTACCTGCACGTATTTCTCCACAAAAGGCAAAAGAAATCAAAGAAACAGCTCTTGAAATTTATAAAGCATTAAATTGCTGCTGTTTTGCAAGGGTGGATATGTTTTTGACTCCCGCAGGGGAAATTTATTTTAATGAAGTAAACACAATCCCCGGCTTTACGGAGCATAGCCGTTATCCCAATATGTTAAAAGAAGCAGGTCTGCCATTTGATGAAGTAATCGAACGCTTGATTGAAATGGGGGTATCGAAGTGACACAGATTGAATTGACAAAAGACAACACATATCATGGGAACTTAATACTTGTAACGCCAGATTATCCGCTTATGAAGTTCCCGTGCATGGAAGATATGCAGCCAGCAATTAAAGAACAGCCAGAAATACAAATGAATGAGCAGGCGGCTAATTTATTACAGCTAATATTAGCAAAAATTCATTGCAAAAATGAAATTGTAGCTGTAAGCGGTTTCCGCACACAGGAAGAACAGGAAAAAATATGGAATGATACGTTAGCTGAAAGCGGTCTTGATTTCACAAAAAAATATGTGGCAGCGCCCAGACATAGCGAGCATCAGACAGGACTTGCCATAGACCTTGCAGAGAACAAGGAACAGATTGACTTTATCTGCCCGCATTTTCCATATACGGGGATTTGTGGGGAGTTCAGAGCAACCGCTCCCCGATTCGGTTTTGTTGAAAGGTATGTGTCTGGGAAAGAACAGATAACGGGTATTGGAGCAGAACCGTGGCATTTCCGCTATGTGGGTTATCCCCATTCTGGCATTATGGCAGAAAAGGATATGGCTTTAGAAGAATACATTTGCTTTTTAAAGGAAACTACCGATTTAAGACATCCTTATATTTATAACAGTTCTAAAGCGGACAAAATCGAAATTTCGTATGTTTTTTTAGATGGCGGTCACTCTGTAAAACTTGATGTATCGGAGATGTCGCCGTATATGATTTCGGGTACAAACGAGGGAGGGGCTATTTTAAGTAGATGGAGGGAATATTATGCGTCATAAAACATTTGCAGGAATAGATTATTTCCGCTTAATAGCTGCTTTCATGGTGATTGCAATTCATATATCGCCATTGTCAGTCTGGAGTGAGGGAATTGATTATTTAATTACCTATTGTATTGGCAGAATTGCTGTTCCATTTTTCTTTATGACGACAGGATATTTTGTATTAGCTCCCTATGTGCTTAGCAATTTTAAAAAGAAATATGCTCTCCGTAAATACCTTGTTAAAAATATAAGACTGTACCTTATTGTGACTGCTGTTTATATACCTATTTCAATATATTCTGGGAATATGCCAAAATCTATCATGGAGTTTATAAAGCAGCTTCTTTTTGACGGCACGTTCTATCATTTGTGGTATTTTCCCGCCGCAATTATTGGGTGTGTTCTTCTTGCGTATCTGACAAAAAAATCAGTTCAGGCAGCAGTTTACTTTTCGCTCATTGCTTATGTGATAGGAGTATTTGGTGATTCCTATTATGGTCTTATAGAAAATGTGCCTTTACTACGCACGTTATATACTGGCATTTTCTATGTCAGCAGTTATACAAGAAACGGTATTTTCTTTGCGCCAATTTATATCCTGCTCGGTATGCTGCTGGCTGTTGACGAATTTCATTGTGGGGAACAGGTATGTAAATGGGGACTTGCGTTAGCATCGTTACTTATGCTTTTAGAGGGATGGATTACTTATTCTTTCCATATCCAAAAGCATAATAGTATGTATTTCTTTTTGCTGCCAGTGATGTATTTTTTGTTTCAATTACTGCTTGAAATTTCTGGGAAAGCTCCCGCTTGGATACGGAATGGCTCAATGGTGCTGTATATTATTCATCCTGCGGTAATTGTTGCCCACCGGTTAATCGCTAAAGTGACAGGACTTACAAAAATACTTGTGGACAATTCCTTTTTCCAATATATTTCGGTCTGTCTATTGTCATTGGCAGCTATGTTTATTATTCAAATATTTTTTGAAAGGGGAGTTAGAAATGTATCAAAAAGGTAGGGCGTGGATTGAACTGGATATGGACAATCTGGCTTACAATATAAGGCAATTCAGAAAAATACTTTCTCCTAAGTGTGCGATTATGCCCGCCGTTAAAGCAAATGCCTATGGACATGGTGCTGTCCTTATTGCAAAAGCATTGCAGGATTTGGAAATTAAAGATTTTTGCGTGGCATCAGTAAATGAAGCGGCCCTGCTTAGAAAAGCAGGGATTTTAGGGCAGATTTTGATTTTGGGATATACCTCGCCAAATCAGTTTTCTGATTTGGTGAAGTACAAGCTTACACAAACCGTAGTTGATTACCCCTACGCAAAACTGCTGAATGACTTTGGACAAGCAGTCTTTGTCCACATAGGAATAGATACGGGTATGCATCGCTTAGGGGAAAGAAGCGAAAATATAAAGGAGATTTGTAAAATCTGGGAGTTTGAGAATCTGAAGATAACAGGTGTATATTCCCATTTGTGTATGTCAGATGGAGCTAGTGATGCGGAACGGGATATTACTCTGAAACAAATTGAGGAATTTAATATGGTAATAAACTCGCTGCATAGAAAAGGGATACATCATTTTAAAACGCACATACAAGGAAGTTATGGCGTACTGAATTATCCCGCTTTGAAATTTGACTATGCACGATTAGGAATCGCACTTTATGGTGTATTAAGCTCTCCGAAAGATAGAATTATTTCTAATACAAAATTGAAACCAGTTTTATCATTAAAAGCCAGAATTGCGTGTGTAAAGCGATTACATAAAGGCGAAGCGCTCGGTTATGGTCTGACTTATAAGGCTGGAAAAGAAATGCAGATTGCTACTGTTGCAGTCGGATATGCAGATGGGATTCCCCGCGAATTGTCAAATAAGGGATTTACTCTGATAAACGGGCAGAAAGCAGCCATTGTCGGCCGTGTTTGTATGGATCAGTTAATGGTAGATGTGACAGATATTAAGGGCGTGTCTTGCGGGGATGAAGCCATATTTATTGGGAAAAGCGGACACAGTGAAATCATGGCTGCCGACCTTGCAGATAGTATAAACACTATATCAAATGAAATTTTAAGCCAATTAGGAAGTCGTTTAGGCAGAGTATCAATAAAAGAAAGTCAAGGGAAAGAGTTCGACGGATTATGATAAAGTTTGACAAACTATGGGAAACGGCTGATGCTGCCACTAGGCAAAGAAATGTGGCGAATTCCATGTAGGCAAAGAACGAATCCCCCGACTGTAATGGCGTACAGTCGAGGGATTCTTCTTTTCTTTTTATAGTGGTAAAGCCTCCGCTAAAACCATGCAGTTGTTTGAGACAATTTCGGATGGGAAATATCTCATTCGTGGCTTTACAAATAAGGATATACGGATCATTCTGCACCCCAAAATCCATGCTGAGAAGAAGGTGCGTGGAAAAATGAGCCGCACACTGTCTAAACTCCGTGCACATGGCTTGATACGGAAGATCCCCCATTCCCGAAAGTATCTTGTGACAGATAAGGGACGCCGCATCATGGGAGCATTGTTTTCTGCACTTTTTCACACCTTCTTGACTGCCACAATAATTCTTTAAATCCATTGGCTGCTGGTTCCACAAGAAAGCGGAACAATCCCTTTTTATCTGAATTAACATAATAATTCTTAGAAACATTTATTACATTGCGGGCAGCCAAAAAGAAACGGAAAAGAGAATCCCTCAATTCCGTTTCTTTTCTTATTATTTATAAGCCTTTTTCTTTCTCATGACACTTCCAACGAAGACAGAAGCCATCAAAATCATTGTAACAAACAATACTATATTTGCCTCATCTCCGGTCTTTGGGGAAGTTACAGTTTGTCCATCGGCATTATTCTGACCGCCCTGATCCTTTGATGAATTGTTCTGGTTACTTCCCTGATTCCCATTCCCCGGCTGACTATTGGAATCGTCTCCCTGGTTACCCTGGCCTCCCTGGTTATCCTGATTATCATCCTTGTCAGAAAAACTTGGTTTACCAGTTCCGGATGATGCTGTTCTATCGCTATATACTAACGCATATGGAGAGAACGAGTCTGTCTCGAATGAAATAACCCAATCCTTTACTTCTGATTTCAGTTCTTCCGCTTTTGATTCCGATTCATTACTGTTATTGTAATGAAGTATCTTATAGGTACGTCCGCTTTTGCGGAGAGCTTCCGGTATCTGGAGATTAATGGTAATCTTTTGATCTAATTTATTGATAGATATATTCTCTAATCCTGCTACCTTCTGCCCGTTTTGCAATACATCTGCCAGAATATTGATATCATAATACTGTCCAATAATTTCTTTACTTCCTAATTTAGCCTGAAATCCATCCTTTACTTCCTGCTGTACTGCCGAACTTTCCTGAACCGTAAGATTCAATTTAGAAGATACCTTATAATCATCCCCTAACTTGGCCAATTGTTCCGCATAATTCTTCTCTATGTATGTAAGAGCATTATTCCCAATCACTGAACCCGTTCCTTCTGATACGGTAATCTGTTCAGAACCAACGTTAAATTCTGTATTCTTATCAGCATTACCTTCCCCTGTCAGATCATAGCTGCTGATATCTATCTTCCACGCACTGTCTCCATACACTCCGTACTCTGGATCATAAACCTCTATACTGCTAATCTGTACAGTTTCCCCTGAGTCAGACAAAGCAAATGCATTAATCGTTATATCACCTGTTTGTGGATAATCTTTTAGATCTTTTCCTGCCTGCACCCATATCTTGGCGCTCTCTCCAATGCCGTATATAAGATCTTCTTTGCTCAGTGTCAGAGTCCCAGCCTCCATATCGTATGCAAAGTGCTCGCTTCCAACAGAGATATTATGATAATATTTATCATCTACTTGCAACTGCTGCCAAGCAAAGAACTGCAACTCACTGATTGACTGCAACTCATAAGATCCTGTTCCATTCTTGAATGAAAATGTAATATCCTGACTGCCGTCAAATTTTGCCGTCTTTTGTTCTGCTTTCCACTTCTGACTGCCCATTTCCGCTGGAACCTCTAATGTCATACCTCCTCTTGTACCAATCCAACTGCCATCTGATATCAAATAGAATCTTACTTCTATTTGATACTCCCCGCCTTCTAAATCCAGATCTGAAAAGATTGCCGTATCATCTTCCAATACCGCCTCAAATACCTGATTGCCGCCGCTCAGCGATAATAATACCGTCACATCCTCTGCAGCATAATCCCCCCATATAACAGGAATTCTCACGCTTCCATTCTCACATGTAAAATTCCTACCTGCCAGACTCGGAAGCTCCTTTACACCGCCTGCCTGAGATTCATTATCCGGCGTTTCAACCGGTGTTCCTTCCGGCGTAACTATAACGCCATTATCCAGATTACTATCCAACTCCCCTGCAAAAACTGTTTGAGTGGCTGTGCATAATAATGCAGCCGTCAGAATCAAACTCTTAAAACATTTTCCTTTCTTACTTACTGCCTTCTTCATTACATTTCATTTTCCTTTCTATGATATTTAATACGCCTTTCTTCTGGATGCGTATACCATAACTCCTATTGCGGCCGCGCATAACAACAGCCACAAATACACACTGGCATCATCGCCTGTTTTTACACTTTTTCTAACATTACCGCCAGCATTCCCCACAGATACATTCCCATTTTGACCGGAATCTGTTCCCGGCGCCAAATTCCCCGGCACATCAGCCTGAGACATTTCTTTATCTGACATCACAAGCAAATAATCTGAAGCATGGCTGAATACCAGACTTACATCTCCATCCGAATTGATCTTCCCGGCGTTAGTGAAGACCATCTTCCCGGCGCTGTCATGATAATACAGATTCCCATACTTACCCGCATGTTCTGTTCCTACACCTATTGTCAATGTTGCCTTGAATCCAAAATCACCTTCATGTACAAGCGTAATCTGCATACATGGATTATTGCCTGCAAGTGCCTTTACTGTCGAATTTGGAATATGCTCTGTATTCTTAATCACTTTAAGATTGATATCCTGCAGGTTAGCCGCCATAATATCCTTACCGTTAACAGTCCAGCTATATCCTTCCATCACCAGGGTTACAGATACATCTTTTCCTCTTGCCGCCTCCAGAATCTCTTTGGATATGACGGTTTTGCTTCCCATATTAACCTTGATATTCTCGCCTTGCTTCGCGTTATTCACTGCTCTTACGATCGAATCAACCACACGGTCCGGAAGATAAGAGTCCGGCGTTTCGCCCGGTTTATTCCCTGAGCCTGATGTTGATCCGCCGGACGGCTTAGACGGCTTGTCCGGGTCGGTGGAAGAGGCATCCTCTGCTTTTCCCCAAAATGTCATGTGGTCATTGACAACAAATGTCTTGTTCGGAGTAGTATCGGCATCCCAAGTTATCTCCCCAAAGCCTTCAAACGACGTCAGCGCCATAACCGTCTCTCCCTTTTCCGCTACCTGACAGAATACAGTCCCTTCATCATCGCCGCCGATCAGTCTGGAACCATTGATGATATAACGCACCAAGCAATTCTCATAGACTGCATTCATAATGTACTCTTCTCCATTCTGCGCCGTACCAAAATTGCCCAGATATGCATAAGAATCCCACTCTTTAAACCGCAATCCTTTATATACTGCCGGAGCGTCTGAAGCATTCAACTGTTTTATTACATCCTCGTTTTTTGTCCCCTTCTTCACAATATAGTTTTCGCTGCCACGGTGAGACCGTCCTTCCTGATCATAATAATTACGGTAAATGTCTAATACGATAATCCCCTCAAAGTCCGATATCAAAAAAGCACCTTGACAGCCGGAGACTATCTCATCTTCATCATACATCCATTCTTCACTATCTTCCCACCCGCTAAACGGATAATCCGCGAATATATCTTCCGGCATAAATTCGCGCGCGGTCTTCATCAGCTCTCCATATGTCGTTCCATACTCATAAATAATTGACTTATATTGATTAAAAATCCATTCTCCTTTATTGTTCGGATATTTATAGGAAACTTCAAAGACTCCTTTATCATACTTTGCATACACTCTATAATATGGATCAACGATCTTTGAATCCTCTGTAATCTCCATACCTTCTCCGTTCATCCATCCAACCTGGGTTAACCCTGGATAATCTGAACCCATATCTGGAAATGTCACTCCGATCTCCTTCAATGTCTGCCGGCGCTGCACGTTCTCCTTATTGATCACAGCAATCGAATGATATTTGCCGTTTTCATCCAATGCCATAAACTGGATCTCTGCGTCAAATTCCGGGTCTACGAATGTATCCCCGCTAAAAACACGCACATAAAGCGGATAATCTGCTTCATACGTGTATGAACTGTCGTCTGTCTCATCGTCATATGCAGTTCCGATGAAGATCTCACTGACATACCACTCACATGGATACAAGTCTTCAGTCAGAAGCGTTCCATGGTATTTACTATCCTGCTCATTCCATTCCAGCTCAACTCTTCGTTCACTGGAATCGATATCAGAAGCCGCTGCACGAAAAATTACTGAACCCCATCTCGGAAGTTCTATCCCTTCACCCGCTTTTGCACCGACAGCAATGTTGATATCTTCCCCCGGTTCTATATTTCCTCCGGCCTTATCCATATCAACAGAAGTAATCCGATAATTATTTTTCCCAAAATCTTTATCGTCTACCTTCAATATAAAGCTATAATCTTCTGTATTACCCATTATTACCGGAACCGTCTCTTCAAAATCTCCCCGCTTTGCATAGATCTCCTGCAAGGTCAGCTCATATTCCCCGCCGGAAAATCTGTAACTATATCCATATGAGCCGGTCAGCTTGTCAAACACACTATGTGAAGCTCCCAAATCCGATGCGGAAAGCTCTACTTCAAAATATCTCCCCCTTCCGCCGATTCCAAACCGTACCCACACACTCTGTTCTTCTATCGGTTTCTGAATTTCAAGCTTCATAGACATATCACTAAAAGCAGAAAAATCCACCGTTTTTCCGTTTTGCAAAAATTCAAAAGACTTCACTTGAATCGTATCGCTCGCTGATTCCTCTATATCAACCCAGTATCTTTCCGATTCTTCACCAGAAACATAATCCGATGATTGATTGCCATGTTCATCAACCGCTATGATACTGTCTATTAATATTCTTCCTGACACCTTCCCGTCAAGCTCATATGTACAGACGTATTCTTTTTCACTGCTCCCTCTACTCCAATCCATATATTGAGAATCCCCGGAACCTTCTGCCCTTATATTTACCCGAATATCCTTAATTTCAGAAGCATCGTACACATATACAGACAATGATATCTTTGCATCACCCGGCACCGTCGTATGATTCTGTTCAAATACAACCTCTTCAATCACAGGGGCGTCTGATTCAAATCCTCCCGCTCTCTCCTTCTGCTGCTCTGAATTTTCTCCGTCTGAATCTGCGTCTGGCATGTCTAAATTATTTTCCTCTGCATTTGAATCTGAATTAGGCATGTCCAAATCATTTTTCTCTGCATTTGAACCATCTTCTCTTAACTCCTCAACATTCACATCAACGGCGTCCGCACCGTCTCGCGGCTCGTCAGCATAGCTGCCAAACGGCCGTACCATTGAAATCAACAGAGCCAACAGCAGCACGAAGATCATTCTCTTCTTTCCTTGTTTTCTGCACATTCGCATTTTCCACTCTCCTTAATCCTCACATATATACTTTACCTCAAACAAACAGCAATAACTTAATATATAGTTATTCTTGCTTTATTATAACTCCTTTCCCCATATTATACAATACTAATAATTAAATATATAGTTATTAGTTTCTTTAATTATAGTGCATACTTACAATATAATGGTTCAAAAGCAGGTGAAAAAGATGGCCATTGATTACAAAATCTTGGGAGAACGAATCAAGACACAACGTCTGTCTAAGGGAACTACACAAGAACATTTTGCAGAACATATGAATGTATCTGTTGGATATATCAGTCAGATGGAAAGAGGAATCACTAAGATCAGCCTTGAACGGCTGGCGTCGATCTCTGAGTATCTGGGTTGCGATATGACACTCCTATTAGAAGGGGTAAACTCCGATAACGATCGGTATCTGACAAAGGATTTTGATACACTTTATCATCAATTATCCTCATTTGAAAAGAAAATGCTGACGTTGCTTTTAAAAGAATATATAGCAAACCGATGAAAAATTGCTGTCAAAAAAGAGCTATTGAGATATCCTTTTCCCAATAACTCTTTTTCTGCTGTACCAGAATAATTCCCTGTACTAGAATAATTCCTTCACCGTAGGATAGATCTTCCTGAACTTCTGATATCTCTCCTCATACTTCGCTACCAGCTCCGGCTCCGGCTCTACCGTATCCACAACCTTAACGACCTTCTTCGCGACAGTCTCCACATCCGGGTACTCTCCGCATCCGACCGCGGCAAGCATAGCGCCGCCAAGGGCAGGTCCTTCCTCGCTCTCGATCACATCTACCTTAAGGTTCATAATATTGGCAAGAATCTTCTTCCACAGCGCACTCTTCGCTCCGCCGCCGCAGATCTTCGTCCGCTCGATCTTGATCCCAAGACTCTTCGCAACCTCCAGTGAGTCACGAAGCCCGAATGTCACGCCTTCTAATACCGCCTGGGTCATATCCTCTCTTGTCGTATCCATGGACATACCGATGAACATCGCCCTCGCATCCGGATTATTATGAGGTGAACGCTCTCCCATCAGATACGGAAGATAGAAGACTTGGTTCTCTCCAAGCTTCGTGATGTTCGCCTGTTCCGCCGCGAAATCATTCGTCTTCAGGATATCCTCATTCCACCATTTGTTACAGGACGCCGCGCTTAACATGCAGCCCATGAGATGATAGTGCCCGTCTGAATGCGCAAATGAATGCAGTGCATTATACTGATCTACGCCGAAAGTCTTGCTTGAAATGAAGATCGTTCCAGACGTACCCAGCGAAATATTACACATTCCGTCGCCGACTGTGCCGGTTCCCACTGCCGCCGCCGCATTGTCTCCTGCCCCGGCAATAACTTTCACCTCCGCGGATAATGAAAGCTTCTCTGCAATCTCCGGTTTCAGGGTTCCGACCACCTCATAACTCTCATAGAGCTTCGGAAGCTGCTCTTCGGTAATACCGCAGATATCCATCATTTCTTTAGACCAGCAGCGGTTCTTCACATCCATTAGAAGCATACCGGACGCATCGGATACATCCGTGCAGAATGATCCTGACAGACAGTATGCCAGATAATCCTTCGGCAGCATGATCTTACAGATCTTTGCAAAATTCTCCGGCTCATGCTTCTTCATCCAGAGAATCTTCGGCGCTGTAAATCCTGCAAACGCAATATTGGCCGTATACTCCGACAACTTATCCTTGCCGATCTCCTGATTCAGATAATCCGTCTCCTCCCCGGTTCTTCCGTCATTCCACAGGATCGCCGGGCGGATCACGCGATCATCCTTATCAAGCGCTACCAGTCCATGCATCTGCCCGCCGAAACTGATTCCCGCAACCTGGCTCTTATCGCATTCGCTGACCAGCTCCTTGATTCCTTCCATGGACTGTTCAAACCAGTCCTCAGGCTTCTGCTCTGACCAGCCCGGGTGCGGGAAATATAACGGATATTCCCTGGATACGATCTTCTGGATCTTTCCCTCGCTGTCCATCAGCAGCAGCTTCACCGCAGATGTTCCCAAATCTACACCTATATACAACATTCTCTTTACCTCCACGGATTCTCGGTAGGATATCTCACGCCTGCCGGCTGGTTGTATCCGATCTCCTCTACCGGTACGCCAATGTACTTAAATACTTCGAAGAGAGCCTTGCCGTGATGTCCGAATGCAACCGCGCCGTGATGCGGGTAGCCTCCCTCGATCAGAACATGACGGTAGAATCTTCCCATCTCCGGGATCGCAAATACACCGATACCTCCGAATGACCGGGTAGCAACCGGGAGGACTTCACCATGCGCAATGTATGCACGGAGCTTGTTATCCGCTGTGCTCTGCAGACGGTAGAACGTGATATCTCCGGGAACGATATCTCCCTCCAGCGTCCCTTGCGTTACTTCCTCCGGCAGCGCTCTTGCCATGATCATCTGATACTTCATCTCACAGAAGGACAGCTTCTTAGATGCAGTATTGCCGCAGTGGAAGCCCATGAAAGTATCCTGCTGTGTATAATTATATTTGCCCTTAATATCCTCCTCGTACATATCCTTAGGTACAGAGTTGTTGATATCAAGAAGCGTCACTACGTCATTGCTCACTACCGTTCCGATAAATTCGCTCAAAGCTCCGTAGATATCCACCTCACAGGATACCGGAATTCCCTGCGCGGTCAGGCGGCTGTTGACATAACACGGAACGAAACCAAACTGTGTCTGGAACGCCGGCCAGCACTTTCCTGCAAGTGCAACGTATTTGCGGTATCCCCTGTGCGCCTCGATCCAATCCTTCAGCGTCAGTTCATACTGGGCAAGCTTTTCAAGAATCTCCGGCTTCTTGTTGCCTGCGCCGAGCTCTTCTTCCATCTCCTTTACGATCGCCGGAATCCGCTCGTCTCCCGCATGCTTGTTAAATGCTTCAAACAGGTCAAGCTCTGAATTCTCCTCGATCTCAACTCCCAGGTTATAGAGCTGCTTGATCGGTGCGTTACATGCAAGGAAATTCAGCGGTCTTGGGCCGAAACTGATGATCTTAAGCTCGCTTAATCCAACGATCGCTCTTGCGATCGGTGCGAACTCATGAATCATATCTGCACATTCCTCTGCGTCTCCAACCGGATATTCCGGGATATATGCCTTGATATTGCGAAGCTGCAGGTTGTAGCTTGCATTCAGCATACCGCAGTATGCGTCGCCGCGTCCCTGAACCAGATTGTCGCCGCGCTCCTCTGCTGCCGCAATAAACATCTTCGGTCCTTCGAAATGCTTTGCCAGCAGGGTCTCTGAGATCTCCGGTCCAAAGTTGCCAAGATATACGACCAATGCGTTGCATCCTGCCGCCTTGATATCCTCTAATGCCTGTACCATATGGATCTCGCTCTCTACGATACAAACCGGACATTCATAGATTCCTTCCTGTCCATATTTCTCCGTATAAGCTTTCATCAGGTTCGCCCTTCTCGTTACAGACAGGCTCTCCGGGAAACAGTCACGGCTTACCGCCACTACACCGATCTTCAATTCTGGCATGTTGTTCATAATTATCGTTCCTCCTTAAATTAAATATGTTAAATTAATATGTTTCCTGCGTCTCACATATATTCTTCCAGACCGTCTTATAATGTTATATTCTCACCCTTCAGCCCGCAGAACGCTCCCGCGATCTTCGCATCCTCATGGGCGATCAGCCACTTGTTCTTAGCCGTGATCAGCTTATCCTCTCCATCTTTGCGCGGCTCAAAATCAAGCTCCAGATTCGTATCCTTCGGCAGTACGATCACACAACGGAACCCCTCTTCCCCTGCGCTGCAAGGCGCGTAATGAAGCGTCGTCGCATACAGTTCCACCGCCGTCCCCGCCGGCATATAGAACGCCTCGATCTTCGCGGTATCATAAGTATGATCTGCCTCGATATCCTGCTGCCTTCCAAGCAGAAGGATCAGATCGCTCTGTGCAATATCCACTTCCGAAGAACGATGATACTCTACCGCATTAAGCTTCTTGTTGTACCCGTTGCAGTATCCGACCTGAATAGGCAGTCCGCCGTATGCACGCACCGCAAGCTCCTTCGCCGCCGGCACTGCTTCTAACGCTTCTGCAGAAGGCACATAGACCACATCATCCATCGGACAAGGCTGCTGCTCCATCACCTTAAGCAGTTCAGAAAAATCATACCCTTCAAGGACCTTCCCATATGCACGAAAAGCAGCATCCGTTACTTTCTGAATCTCCATATCTTTCTCTCCTTCATCATATTACTGGTTTACAAATTAGTTAATGTCATTTTATCAACTTTTTTACATGCATACAACTCAATAATTAGCCCTTTTATAGCATATTTTTGTCTTTTTTTAAATTCATTGAAATTCACTGAATAGATCAAAGACCTCTGATAAATCCAAACTTTATTACGTCCCCAAGGTTTTCCTATACTCGCTCGGCAGCATCCCATATCTCTTCCTGAATACCTTCGCAAACGCCCTGCTGTTCGGGAATCCATTGCCAAACGCGATCTCGCCGATCGGCAGCCTTGTATTCACCAACTCTTTTACCGCATGCTCCAAACGGATATTATCCAGATATATCTTATAATTGGTCCTCGCATACTTCTGAAACATTCTGGACAGATAAGCCGGCGAGTATCCGAATGTCTCCGCCAGACGCTCCAGCGAAATATCTTCTCTATATTTTTCTTTCATATACCCGGTGATCACCGACAGCCTGTCCAGCTTCCGGTTATTCCTGATCATTTCCTCATTCACATCCGTTTTACGGTACTTTGTCACAAGGATATATACCAGCATATAGAACTGGCTCTGCACCTTCAGCTCATATCCGCACCGCTTTTCGATATATGTATGGTACATTTCACGGATCAGATGCATGACTTCCTCATCCTGAAGCCTGGAACTATGGGAAAAATAGATGAATTTCTCATCCGTATAATATTTTTCAAAGGTAGTAAGCGGAATCTGCAATACCACGGTCTGATTCTCTCTCGGCGAAAAGATCGAATGGATCTCGTTGGAATTCACCAACATAAATTCCCCAGGCCTTAAAGAATAGCGAATCTCATTTACATAGAATTCCAGGTCTCCCTCGAAGAGCGCAAAGATCTCGACCGATCTGTGCCAGTGCTTTTCACGGATGTAATTACCGTCTTTCCCCTCAAAAAGGAACATCTTAAACGGAATATCCTCGTTTGGCATAATGATCTCATGCGAATAGTCCCTGCTAATATCCATCTGCTTCATATATTCGATATCCTCTCTTTGATATCCTTTCCCTGATATCCTCTCTCTGATATTCTCACAGCCACTCCGTCGCTCCCATGACGCCGACCGCCCTTGCACCGCACTCATTGGCATATTCTGCGCATTCCCTCAATGTACGCCCTTCTGACAACGCATATAAGAATCCCGCCGCAAAACTGTCTCCTGCCCCAGTCGTATCCACACATTTGACTCCTTCCTTCGCCGGAACCATATAGGATTCCTCCTGGTTCTTCACCAGACAGCCCGCTTTGCCGCACTTGATGATCACATTGCCCGCGCCTGCATGAAGCAGTACGTCTGCCGCCTCCGAAGCAGTCTCTTTTCCGGTTAACAGCATTGCCTCTTCATCATTAGGAAGCAGATAATCTATATAGGCAAATGCTTCCGACATCTCTTCCGCCGTCTCGCCGTTCTTGCATTTCGTCATATCTGCACATACGATCTTATTCTGCTTCTTCGCCTGCGCAAAGACCGTTCGAAGTTCCTTCGCTCCTATCCCCGGAAATACAAATATACTGGCAAAGCAGACGATCTTCGCACTCTCAGGAAAAGGCATATGGATATCTCCAAGACAAAGCTTCCGAAGGCTTCCCCTGTCATTGGTCAGAAAATTACGCCTGCCGTCCTCTTCCACAAGCACCACATTGATCCCTGTCACTAGATCATTTCGCAGGCTCCCTTCCGAAAGCTCGATCCCTTCCTCCTCACAATGCCTGATAATATATGCTCCGGTCCTATCATTCCCAAGCACCGTTACAAGGCGCACCCGTTTCCCCAGACGGGCAAGCACGGTCGCCTCATTCAACGCATCCGCTCCAACTGACATACGGATATCCTCAGCCCCGTAAGATCCCGTATGGAATACCTCTTCACTCGCCGGACGGACTAACACGTCCACGATCGCCGCCCCTATAATGATAATCTCTGATTGCCCCGTTCCTGTCATCCGCCTGCCTCCTTATACCGTCTTGTCTCTATCATACACCTATTGAAGCGGCATCACAAGGAATTTCCCTAACTCAGAAGAAAACTGAAAATGTATTGTCAAAAGAAACGAATTAGTATATAATTCATGCGTAAATAATCAACAAGCAGAACTGTTATTTGAAACCGATCGACATTCAGAGTTCAAATAATCGTTTTATACAGGAGAGACATCGTGAGTTTATTGAACTTATTCGGCAAAAAAGCCAAGGAACAGCCGCCTCAGGAAACTAAAGAAGCAAACGGAACAGAAAAGCATGAAATATATTCCGGTATGCGGGTAGAAGTGACAACAGATACCGGCCAGATACTTTTCGTGGCAAAGCTTATGGGGGTGCACGGCAGCAAAGCAGAACTGCATCAGTATTCTGAAACGGAACTTCCAGTGTCCGAAGAACCCCTCCATGTAAGAATCCGCGGGTACAGCGACCATGAACGGAAGGCTGTCCATATGGAAGGAATTATCACACCCATGCCAAGACATATATGGCAGGTTGAGGAATTGTCATTAATCCGAATTGGAAATGACCGTGCCTTTTTTCGTCTGGACACTGATCTTGATGCTACCGTCACTATGTTCAGCGGATTGGCGATGGGTGAAAAGCCCTGCACATTGCTGAACATCAGCGTTGGAGGAGCTCGTATAAGCTCCGAATACAACTACCATGAAGGAGACAAATTTTTACTGAAAGTAAAGCTGATAGAAGACAGGCCGGAATCTGTAATGTTTTGCCAAGTGCTGCGGGTTATAGAAAAAGACGGTCAAAAACTTGAATACGGCTGTCAATTCTTAGAACTTCCAGAAGAAGATCAGGATAAGATCATGCAAAATATATTTGAAGTTCAGCGTAAAAAGAGGGGCGCAAGCCAACGCTGATGCAGCGCTGCAGGCTATGAGGATTGTTGGAAAATTTTCCGACAATCCTTTTATCTAAAAACGTATCAATTGTTTTCCAGTATTGGATGATAGATCTGACAGCATAATGCCTCTCGCCTCAAAAATCTTGCTATCACCCTCTGTGAGTTATTCGGAATATTACTTTATAACTTCTAAAATATATTGGTACGCAAATTCAATTCCCTTACAAGTGAGCTTTTCACACATATGCGGAGGATCATTTTCTGAAAAACCAGCAGGGCGCAGTTCAGAACATCTCAATGAACCAAACGCTTTTTCAAAAGCAGATGCAAAATTATAACAGGCAGTCACTACTTCATCTTCTGTTTTCCCCACCACATGAAGATAAATCCCTAAAAACATAAGTGTTCCTTCAACTAAACCGCACTGTGCCCTATAACCGCCGGCGCCATGCAGTCCAACCGCGGACCAGATCGTTTGCGGTTCAACAGCAGTTTCAAATAATTCACTCAGACAAATAAGCGCTGTCCTCGCACAATTTATATCATCATTCCAGTACAATTCATGCACACGGTTCCTTATACGTTCTTTCATAATGCGACATCTCCCTGACTTTCTCTTTTACTTTTCCCACTATTTTTAAAACATTCTAATCCCTGGATAAGTATACAGTATTTATAGATCATCTCTTTTTCTTGTGCAGCTTCAGATCAATATCGTTCTTTGCCGCTGCATCCTGCAATAACCCGGCAACGAAGGTGCTTTTTTCTTTGAGCGTCAGTACCTCCATATCAGGTTTGCGATCAATTTCTTTCAATACCGTCTGCAGCTCTTGCAATTCCAACAGGTTGACGGCTACGCAAAAAAGTGTCTTTTTGCGGCCGTCATTATAGTTAACCAAAAAAGTTTCCAGAATTTGGGATTTTTCCGCCTGCTCTGTATTATAAGCGTCTATTCCGAATCGTTTGGCCCTGTCCATATCGGATCTTTGGCCTCGGTGTGTTATAAAGGAATCAAAATCATCAATATGATCGTATTTTTCGCAAGGGTATTCACTGCATTGGAAACAGTATTGGACGCCGTCATGCTCCATGCTGCACTTCGCGATTTTGCACGACTGATTTCCTTCACCGCCGCCGCAGCCAGGGCAGTTTTTATTCAAAAACATGGGACAAAGCCCGCAGTTCAAACCACAGAGGGAAAATAATTGATTTTGTCGGTTAAATCCTTTCATAAAGCCTCCTTAAACAGCCTACCTACAACAGCCTTCTGCTTCTCCTGAATACTCAGATCCAGTCTTTCTATTCTAACATATTCTTATTCCCGCCAACCCCAGATTACCTTTCAAAAATATATTTTCTTAACTCTCTGTCTTCGCCCTGATATTTATCAATACCTTTAAAAACTAATTTAAAACCATTCTTCTCTAAAACTTTATGCGAGGCAATATTTTCTTCTAAAACTATACCGTATATTTTACGAATTTGAAGCATATCCATTATCACTGGTAAAAACACCTTTACTGCTTCTGTAGCAAATCCATTGCCTGTATAACTTTTTGCTATATGATATCCAATCTCAAACTCTTCTCCCAATGGACATGCCTGAACGTATCCAATATTTATGTTTTCATTCGTAATAATCGGATATACAAATGGTCCATTTGAGGTAGAATATGATTCAATTAACCATTTTAAAGTTTTCTCAGCATCTTCCACAGTTTCACATACTTCATCCGGCACGAAGCGTCTATTATCGGCATCTACAGAGTTTTTCTGATATTCACTGCACATATCCATAGTCAATTCTGTTATAATTCTTAAGGAAAGTATCAGATTCAGAGCAGACAAAGAGAGCAGCTTTATACAAAAGATAAAACTGCTCTGAATGTGATTCTTTCCAATTGTACCAAGCCGCGGACGATCAGCC